>NZ_KB911581.1:2427341-3027341 GCF_000383595.1 Streptomyces bottropensis ATCC 25435
AGATCGCCAGGACGACCGGTCTGTCCGCCGCCACGGTCTCCAACATCGTGCGCGAGCTGAAGGACGGCGGAACCGTCGAGGTCACGCCCACGTCGGCCGGCGGCCGGCGGGCGCGCGCGGTCTCGCTCAGCGGGGACGCCGGGATCGTGATCGGCGTGGACTTCGGGCACACCCATTTGCGCGTCGCGATAGGGAACCTCGCCCATCAGGTGCTCGCCGAGGAGGCCGAGCCGCTGGACGTGGACGCCTCCTCCACGCAGGGTTTCGACCGGGCGGAACAGCTGGTCACCCGGTTGATCGAGGCCATCGGGGTGGATCGCGCGAAGATCGCCGGCGTGGGCCTCGGCGTGCCCGGTCCGATCGACGTGGAGTCCGGCTCGCTCGGCTCCACGGCCATCCTGCCGGGCTGGACCGGCACCAAGCCCGCCGCCGAGATGCGCGACCGGCTCGGTGTGACCGTGCACGTGGACAACGACGCCAACCTCGGCGCCCTGGGTGAGCTGGTCTGGGGCAGCGGCCGGGGGGTGCGGGACCTGGCGTACATCAAGGTGTCCAGCGGCGTGGGGGCCGGACTGGTGATCGATGGCAAGATCTACAGAGGTCCGGGTGGCACAGCGGGAGAAATCGGGCATATTACTCTTGATGAATCCGGCCCGGTCTGCCGCTGCGGCAACCGTGGCTGCCTGGAGACCTTCGCGGCCGCGCGCTATGTGCTGCCGCTGCTCCAGTCCAGCCATGGCACCGACCTGACCATGGAAGGGGTCGTACGGTTGGCGAGGGACGGGGATCCGGGCTGCCGTCGGGTGATCGCCGACGTCGGCCGACACATCGGAAGTGGAGTCGCCAATCTCTGCAATCTGTTGAACCCGAGCCGCGTGGTTCTCGGTGGCGATCTCGCCGAGGCCGGAGAGCTGGTTCTCGGACCCATAAGGGAGTCGGTCGGCCGGTACGCGATCCCAAGTGCCGCACGTCAACTCTCGGTGTTGCCAGGGGCACTTGGCGGCCGAGCCGAGGTCCTCGGGGCCCTGGCCCTGGCCCTCAGCGAGATGGGTGATTCGACCCTTTTGGACGGCACCCTCTCCGCAGCAACCCCTGTCTTCACTTAGAGAACGAAACACGCCGTTGCCAACCCGTTAAGGATTTACTTCTTGACGTCGCACGTGTGGCCGAGTTGACTTCCAGCCACCTCGGCCGCAGTGCTGCGGCCCGTGTCAGGGAGGCACAACCCAAATGAACGCAACGATGCGTAGAGTCGCGATCGGCGCCACCGCGATCTCGCTGGCGCTGTCCGTGGCCGCCTGTGGCAAGGCCGGCGACGACAAGGACTCCGACAGCGGCAGCGACAGCGGCTCGGGCAACAAGACCATCGGTCTGCTCCTGCCCGACAACGTCACCGCGCGCTACGAGAAGTTCGACCGGCCGTACTTCGAGGACAAGGTCGAGGAGCTGTGCTCCGACTGCAAGGTCGAGTACGCGAACGCCGCCGCGGACCCCACCAAGCAGGCTCAGCAGATGAGCACCATGGTGACCAAGGGCGTCAAGGTCATCGTCGTCTCCGCCCAGGACTCCGCCGCCATCAAGTCCTCCATCCAGTCCGCGGTGAACAAGGGCGTCAAGGTCGTCGCCTACGACCGTCTCGCGCAGGGCCCGGTCTCGGCCTACGTCTCCTTCGACAACGTCAAGGTCGGTGAGCTGCAGGGCCAGGCCCTCATCGACGCCCTCGGCGACAAGGCCACGCCGAAGGCCAAGGTCGTCATGATCAACGGCGACGACGCCGACCCGAACGCCGGTCAGTTCAAGGAGGGCGCGCACAAGGCCCTCGACGGCAAGGTCGACATCGCCTACGAGCAGTCCGGCCTGTGGAAGGACACCGTCGCCGCCCAGAAGATGTCCGCGGCGATCACCCAGCTGGGCGCCAAGAACATCGCGGGCGTCTACGCCGCCAACGACGGCATGGCCGGCGGCATCGCCAACACCCTCAAGGGTGCGAAGATCAGTGGCATCCCGCTGACCGGTCAGGACGCCGAGCTGGCCGCCATCCAGCGGCTCGTGGCCGGTACCCAGTCCTCCACGGTCTACAAGGCCTACAAGCCGGAGGCCGACACCGCCGCCGAGCTGGCGGTCAACCTGCTGGACGGCAAGGACATCAAGTCCCTGGCCGACACCGAGGTCACCAGCGGCTCCGGCGACAAGGTCCAGGCCAAGCTCCTGGTCCCGGTCTCCGTCACCAAGGAGAACATCAAGGACACGGTGGTGAAGGACGGCCTCTACACGGTCGCCGACATCTGCACCCCGGAGTACGCCAAGGCGTGCAAGTCCGCCGGCCTGGAGTAGTCGCTCCGGCCCACTGAGCCTGTCCGGCGCCCGCCCCACCCATACCCCGCTTCCGGGGCGGGCGCCGGACGGAACCGCCGCCGAAAGAGCGGCGGCCACTCGCATGTTCACCTTGTAAGCCTTGTGCGAGCGCCCCCGTCGACGGGGCCCGCACATTCCTCCGCGCCTGGTTCCCAGCGCGGCATCCCCGCCGGTCAGGCGGCGAAGGAGATGGTTCACGTGTCCGCTACGCCCGTGCTGGCGTTGCGCGGAGTCTCCAAGCGATTCGGTGCGGTTCAGGCCCTCACCGACGTCGAACTGGAGGTCCACGCCGGAGAAGTGGTCGCCCTGGTGGGCGACAACGGCGCAGGAAAGTCCACCCTGGTCAAGACGATCGCGGGTGTCCACCCCATCGATGAGGGCGTCATCGAGTGGCAGGGTGAGCCGGTCAGGATCAACAAGCCGCACGACGCCCAGGGACTCGGCGTCGCGACGGTCTACCAGGACCTCGCGCTGTGCGACAACCTCGATGTCGTCGGCAACCTCTACCTCGGGCGCGAGCTGCTGCACCGCGGCGTCATCGACGAGGTGTCGATGGAGAAGAACTCCCGCGAACTGCTGTCCACGCTCTCGATCCGCATCCCGAGCGTCCGCATCCCGATCGCGAGCCTCTCCGGCGGTCAGCGCCAGGTCGTCGCCATCGCCCGCGCCCTCATCGGCGACCCCAAGCTCGTCATCCTCGACGAGCCCACCGCCGCCCTCGGTGTCGAGCAGACCGCGCAGGTCCTCGACCTGGTCGAGCGGCTGCGCGAGCGCGACCTCGCCGTCATCCTCATCAGCCACAACATGGCCGACGTCAAGGCGGTCGCGGACACCGTCGCCGTCCTGCGCCTGGGCAAGAACAACGGCTCCTTCTCCGTGAAGGACACCAGCCACGAAGAGATCATCGCCGCGATCACGGGTGCCACGGACAACGCCGTGACCCGTCGTGCGGGGCGGCGCACCACGGAGGCGGCAAAGTGAGCGACACGTCCAAGACCCCCGTGAAGAGTGATTCCGTGCAGGGCCAGACCACGGTCGCGCCCGCCGACGACCCCACGGCCGCGCCGGTCTCCGTCGTCGACCCGCGTCTGCTGGTCCGCGAAGAGGGCCTCAAGGGCTACGTCACCGAGTTCAAGCGCAAGGTGAAGGGCGGCGAGCTGGGCTCGCTGCCGGTGGTCATCGGCCTGATCGTCATCTGGACGATCTTCCAGCTCCAGAACGACCGCTTCCTGAGCGCCGACAACCTCTCGAACATCAGCTACTTCCTCTCGGCCACCGGCATGCTCGCCATCGGCCTGGTGTTCGTGCTGCTGCTCGGCGAGATCGACCTGTCCGTGGGCTCCGTCAGCGGTCTGGCCTCCACCCTGTTCGCCGTGTTCGCGGTGACCCACGGTGTGAACGCCTGGCTGTCACTGGTCCTCGCGATCATCACCGGTGTCGCCATCGGCGCGCTGCAGGGATGGTTCTTCGCCAGGATCGGGGTGCCGGCGTTCGTCGTCACCCTGGCCGGCTTCCTCGGCTGGAACGGCCTGATGCTGTGGCTGCTGGGCGACAGCGGCACGATCAACATCCCGTCCGACACGGGTCCGGTCCACCTGCTCGGCCAGAGCTCCTTCTTCATGGACCAGGCCATCATCGGCGCGTACATCCTGGCCGGTGTCGCCGTCGTCCTCTCCCTCGTCGGCAACCTCAACGAGCAGCGCCGCCGCCGGGCGGCGGGCGTGCCGTTCCGGCCGACCAGCGAGATCCTGCTGCGGGTCGGCGCCCTCGCCGTCGCGTCCTTCGTGGCCGCCGCGGTGCTCAACGACGCCTCCGGTGTCTCCAACGCGCTGGTGATCTTCCTCGTGGCGCTGGTGGTCGTGGACTTCGTGCTGCGTCGTACGACCTACGGCCGCAAGGTGTTCGCGGTCGGCGGCGGCATCGAGGCCGCCCGCCGTGCCGGTATCAACGTGCCGATGATCCGGATCTCCGTGTTCGCCATCTCGGGTGGCTTCGCGGCGGTCGGCGGCATGTTCTTCGCCGGTCAGACCGCGAGCGCGACGCTGTCCGCCGGTGGCGGCAACACGCTGATGCTCGCGATCGCCGCGGCGGTCATCGGCGGCACCAGCCTCTTCGGCGGCCGGGGTTCGGTCTGGTCGGCGCTGCTCGGCATGCTGGTGATCCAGTCGATCCAGACCGGTCTCGACCTGCTGAACATGAACACCTCGATCCAGTACATGATCACGGGTGCGGTTCTGCTGGGTGCGGTCGTCATCGACTCCGTCAGCCGTAAGAGCCAGAAGGCGGCAGGTCGCGCGTAGCGGCCCTCGACGCCTCACGCCCTCTCAGGGCGCGGAAGTGCCCGGTGCCTTCGAGGCGCCGGGCACTTCTCCGTGTTCTCGGACGTTTCGTACGGGTACGTGCGCGCAGGATGGTTTACGCCGTTCGCGTGACGTAGCAGGCGACCGCCCGGCCGTCGGCCGTCCGCGCGGAAGATTAGACTTCGACGAGCCCGGTAACGCTCGAACAGCACTATCGCAAGGAGGCACGGGTGCCGCTGCTGACCCGCATCAGGGGACCGCGCGATCTGGACCGGCTCAGCCTGGAGGAGTTGGACCAGCTGGCGGAGGAGATCCGGACCTTCCTCGTGGAGGCGGTGTCGAAGACCGGCGGTCACCTCGGCCCGAACCTCGGCGTGGTCGAGCTCACCATCGCGATGCACCGCGTCTTCGACTCGCCCCGCGACAAGGTCCTCTGGGACACGGGACACCAGTCCTACGTCCACAAGCTCCTCACCGGTCGTCAGGACTTCTCCCGGCTGAAGATGAAGGGCGGCCTGTCCGGCTACCCCTCGCAGGCCGAGTCCGAGCACGACGTCATCGAGAACAGCCACGCCTCCACGGTGCTCGGCTGGGCCGACGGCCTCGCCAAGGCCAACCAGGTGCTCAAACGCGACGACCACGTGGTCGCGGTCATCGGCGACGGCGCGCTCACCGGCGGTATGGCCTGGGAGGCGCTCAACAACATCGCCGACGCCAAGGACCGCCCGCTGGTCATCGTCGTCAACGACAACGAGCGCTCGTACGCGCCCACCATCGGCGGCCTCGCCAACCACCTGGCCACCCTGCGGACCACCGACGGCTACGAGCGGTTCCTGGCCCGCGGCAAGGACCTGCTGGAGCGCACGCCCGTCGTCGGCCGCCCCCTCTACGAGACGCTGCACGGCGCCAAGAAGGGGCTGAAGGACTTCATCGCCCCGCAGGGCATGTTCGAGGACCTGGGCCTGAAGTACGTCGGCCCGATCGACGGGCACGACATCGAGGCCCTGGAGTCCGCGCTCGCCCGCGCCAAGCGCTTCGGCGGGCCGGTCATCGTGCACTGCCTCACCGAGAAGGGCCGCGGCTACCAGCCCGCCCTCCAGGACGAGGCGGACCGCTTCCACGCCGTCGGCAAGATCCACCCGGACACGGGTCTGCCGATCGCCTCCTCCGGCGCCGACTGGACCTCCGTCTTCGGCGAGGAGATGGTGAAGCTCGGCAAGGAGCGCGAGGACATCGTCGCCATCACGGCGGCCATGCTCCAGCCGGTCGGCCTCGACAAGTTCGCCAAGGCCTTCCCCGAGCGCGTGTACGACGTCGGCATCGCCGAGCAGCACGGCGCGGTGTCCGCGGCGGGCCTCGCGACGGGCGGCCTGCACCCCGTCTTCGCCGTCTACGCCACCTTCCTCAACCGTGCCTTCGACCAGGTCCTGATGGACGTCGCCCTCCACCGGTGCGGGGTGACCTTCGTCCTGGACCGGGCCGGCGTCACCGGCACCGACGGGGCCTCGCACAACGGCATGTGGGACATGTCGATCCTCCAGGTCGTGCCGGGGCTCAGGCTCGCCGCGCCGCGCGACGCCGATCAGGTCCGCGCCCAGCTGCGCGAGGCCGTCGAGGTCACGGACGCGCCGACCGTGGTGCGCTTCTCCAAGGGCGCCGTCGGCCCCGCCGTACCGGCCCTGCGCCGTGTCGGCGGCATGGACGTGCTGCGCGAGCCGGGCACCGACACCCCGGACGTGCTGCTCGTCTCCGTCGGCGCCCTCGCGCCGATGTGCCTGGAGATCGCCGGACTGCTCGACAAGCAGGGGATCACCACGACCGTCGTCGACCCGCGCTGGGTCAAGCCGGTCGACGAGCACATGGCTCCCCTCGCGGACAAGCACCGCGTGGTCGTCACCGTCGAGGACAACTCCCGCGTCGGCGGCGTCGGCTCGGCCGTCGCCCAGGCGCTGCGCGACGCCGGCGTGGACATCCCGCTGCGCGACTTCGGCATCCCGCCGCGCTTCCTCGACCACGCCACCCGCGCCGAGGTCCTGGCCGAGATCGGGCTCACCGCGCCCGACATCGCCCGCCAGGTCACCGGCCTGGTCTCCAAGATCGACGGGCGGTTCGGCGACACCACGGCGGAGGTGGAACCCGTCCGCGACTGATCGGTCCGGTTGGGCCGTCCGGGCCGGTCCCACCATTCTTTACGGTGGTGAGACCGGCCCGTTCGCGTGAAACCCCTCGCGCCGGGGCATGTGCACCACGCCCCCTCTCGATCATGTCGAGGACGACAAGCGTGGGAGGTACGCCTGTGAGCAGCACACTCTTCCGGACGAAGAAGGTCGAGCAGTCCATCCTCGATACCGAGGAGCCAGAACACGCGCTCAGGAAATCCTTGTCCGCGCTGGATCTGACGGTCTTCGGCGTCGGTGTCATCATCGGCACCGGCATCTTCGTCCTCACCGGCACGGTGGCCAAGAACAACGCCGGTCCCGCCGTGGCCCTCGCCTTCGTCGTGGCCGGCGTCGTCTGCGCGCTCGCCGCCCTGTGCTACGCGGAGTTCGCCTCCACGGTCCCGGTCGCGGGATCCGCGTACACCTTCAGTTACGCCTCACTCGGGGAACTGCCCGCCTGGATCATCGGCTGGGACCTGGTCCTGGAGTTCGCGCTGGGGACGGCGGTGGTGGCCGTCGGCTGGTCCGGCTACATCCACTCGCTGCTGGCCAACGCCGGCTGGGAACTGCCGGCGGCCCTCGGCACGAGAGACGGGGCCGACGGCTTCGGCTTCGACATCCTCGCCGCCGCGCTCGTCCTGATCCTCACCGCCATCCTCGTGATCGGCACCAAGCTTTCCGCGCGGGTCACCTCCGTCGTCGTCGCCATCAAGGTGACGGTCGTCCTCACCGTGATCATCGCGGGCGCCTTCTTCGTCAAGGGCGACAACTACGACCCGTTCGTCCCGAAGGCGCAGGCGGTCGAAGCGGGGGACGGCCTCCAGTCGCCGCTCATCCAGCTGATGTTCGGCTGGGCGCCCTCCAACTTCGGTGTGATGGGCATCTTCACGGCCGCCTCCGTGGTCTTCTTCGCGTTCATCGGCTTCGACGTCGTCGCCACGGCCGCAGAGGAGACGAGGAACCCGCAGCGGGACATGCCCCGGGGCATCATCGGCTCGCTCGTCATCTGCACCGCGCTGTACGTGGCGGTGTCGATCGTCGTCACCGGTATGCAGCACTACACGAAGCTGTCGGTGACCGCGCCGCTCGCCGACGCCTTCAAGGCGACCGGGCATCCGTGGTTCGCGGGCTTCATCAGCTTCGGCGCCGCCGTCGGCCTGACGACCGTGTGCATGATCCTGCTGCTCGGCCAGACCCGGGTGTTCTTCGCGATGAGCCGAGACGGGCTGCTGCCGCGCTTCTTCTCCCGCGTCCACCCCCGGTTCAAGACCCCGCACCGGCCGACCATCCTGCTCGGTGTGGTCATCGCGGTCCTCGCGGGCTTCACCCCGCTGAGCGAGCTGGCCGAGCTGGTCAACATCGGCACGCTGTTCGCCTTCGTGGTCGTCGCCATCGGCGTGGTCATCCTGCGCCGGACCCGCCCCGACCTGCCCCGGTCGTTCCGCACCCCCTGGGTGCCGGTCATCCCGATCCTGTCGGTGTGCGCGTCGCTGTGGCTGATGCTCAACCTGCCCACGGAGACCTGGCTCCGCTTCGCCGGCTGGATGCTCCTCGGCTTCCTCGTCTACTTCGTCTACGGCCGCTCGCACAGCCGGCTCGGACGCCACGAGGAGACCCTGACGGGTGACCCGGGCGGGCCTCCGGGACGCGGCGACGCCTCGTAGCCGGTCCGCGCCAGGGCATGTGCCCTCCGGCCCCGTACGCCCCCTTTTCGCGGGGCGCACGGGGCCGGACCGTGTTCAGGATTCCCCGCGCACCGCCCTGGGCCCGGTCACCTCGGCACCCAACTCGCCGACCCGGCGCCGCAGTTCGCGGTCGGCGGTGACGACGAGGCAGGCGCGGTCGCGGGCCTCCTCGGCGACCAGTTCCACGATGCGGTCGTCGCCGCTGCGCGGGGCCGCCTCGACCCGTACGCCGGGGACCGGGTCCACACCTCGGGCCGCGCCCTCGACTACCATCACCAGCTCGACGGGCTCCTGCCGGCCGGGGACCCCGTCCCGGGCGAGGCGGTCGCGCAGGCGTTCCGCCGCGCCGCGCCGGTCGCGCCACCAGCCGTCGGGCACGGAGCCGATGACGTTGGCGGCGTCGACGATCACGAGCAGCGGGGCGTCCATGCGGACAGGGTCGCACGCCGGTCGACCCCACCGGGTGTGGGCGCCGACGGCAGCGTCCACGTCCTCGCGCGCAACGCGGGCGGCGGTGTCATGCTGCTCCGGGAGCCGGCCGGGGGCAGGTGGAGCCCGTGGACGGACCTCAAGGGCAGCGGGGTCCGGGGCCCGGTGACCGTGGTCGCCCACTCCTCCGGGCGCATCGAGGCGATGGCCGCCGGCCGGGACGGGTGGCGACTTCGGCCAGGAGCCCGCCCTCCCCCTCGCGGGGGTCCGCGGCGGCGCGGTGGGCCTGGAGACCGCGCCCGGCCGGGCCACGTACTACTGGACCGACCCGACGACCCGGAACACTGCTGGCGCACCGCGACGCCGAGGGCCGGGTGCTGCTCGCGGCGTGCGGTACCGAGAACGACCGGGCCGGGATGGAGTGGGCGCCGACGGGCGAACGCTGTCTGGGGGCACCGGCGTTGGCACGGGACGCGCACGGACGGGTGGTGCTCGGGGTGATCGGGGCGGACTGCACGCTGCGGACGTCCCGGCTGGGGACACCGGACTTCAGGTTCGCCGAGGACGCATGACAGGAGGGTCTCCGCCCTGCGGCGCAGACCCTCCTGTCGGTCCGTACGGCCCTCAGGGCCGAGACCGTGTCATGCCGGTGCGATGGTCACGCGGGGACCGAGGCGACCCCGGCCTCCAGGAACTTCTTTCCGTTGACCCGCTCGCTGACGCCCTCGCGGTCCAGGTACGGCGTGATGCCGCCCAGGTGGAAGGGCCAGCCGGCGCCGGTGATCAGGCAGAGGTCGATGTCCTGCGCCTCGGCGACGACACCCTCGTCGAGCATGAGCCCGATCTCCTGGGCGACGGCGTCGAGCACGCGGGCCCGCACCTGCTCCTCGGACAGGACGACGTCGCCCTGCTTCAGGAGCGCGGCGACCTCGGGGTCCAGCTCCGGCTTGCCGGAGTCGTAGACGTAGAAGCCGCGCTTGCCGGCCTTGACGACGGCGGCGAGGTTCGGGGAGACCGTGAAGCGGTCCGGGAAGGCGCGGTTGAGGGTCTCGGAGACGTGCAGACCGATGGCCGGGCCGACCAGCTCCAGGAGCACCAGCGGCGACATCGGCAGACCCAGCGGCTCGACCGCCTTCTCGGCGACCTCGACCGGCGTGCCCTCGTCGATGACGTTCTGGATCTCGCCCATGAAGCGGGTCAGGATGCGGTTCACGACGAACGCCGGGGCGTCCTTCACCAGGACCGCGGTCTTCTTCAGCTTCTTGGCGACGGCGAACGCCGTGGCGAGGGAGGCGTCGTCCGTGGTCTCGCCCCGGACGATCTCCAGCAGCGGCAGGATCGCGACCGGGTTGAAGAAGTGGAAGCCGACGACCCGCTCGGGGTTCTTCAGCTTCGACGCCATCTCGGTGACCGACAGCGAGGAGGTGTTGGTGGCGAGGATCGCGTGCGCCGGGGCGACCGCCTCGACCTCCGCGAACACCTGCTGCTTGACGCCGATCTCCTCGAACACGGCCTCGATGATGAAGTCCGCGTCCGCGAAGCCCTCGGCCTTGTCCAGGACACCGGTGACCAGCGCCTTGAGGCGGTTGGCCTTGTCCTGGTTGATCCGGCCCTTGAGCAGCAGCTTGTCGATCTCGGCGTGGACGTAGCCCACACCCTTGTCGACGCGCTCCTGGTCGATGTCGGTCAGGACGACCGGCACCTCCAGGCGGCGCAGGAACAGCAGCGCGAGCTGGGAGGCCATCAGACCGGCGCCGACGACACCGACCTTGGTGACCGGGCGGGCCAGGTTCTTGTCCGGGGCGCCGGCGGGGCGCTTGCCGCGCTTCTGCACCAGGTTGAAGGCGTAGATGCCGGAGCGCAGCTCGCCACCCATGATCAGGTCGGCGAGGGCCACGTCCTCGGCGTCGAAGCCCTGCTGGAGGTCGCCGTTCTTCGCGGCGGCGATGATGTCCAGCGCGCGGTACGCGGCCGGGGCCGCCCCGTGCACCTTGGAGTCCGCGATGAACCGGCCCTTGGCGACGGCCTGGTCCCAGGCCTCGCCGCGGTCGATCACCGGGCGGTCGACGACGATCTCGCCCTTGAGGACGGACGCCGTCCAGAGCAGCGACTGCTCCAGGAAGTCGGCGCCCTCGAAGATGGCGTCGGCGATGCCGAGGTCGTAGACCTGCTCGCCCTTGAGCTGCTTGTTCTGGTTGAGGCTGTTCTCGATGATCACCGAGACGGCCTTGTCGGCACCGATCAGGTTCGGCAGGATCGTGCAGCCGCCCCAGCCCGGGACCAGACCCAGGAACACCTCGGGGAGCGAGAACGCCGGGAGGGCGGCGGAGACGGTCCGGTAGGCGCAGTGCAGACCGACCTCGACGCCACCGCCCATCGCGGCACCGTTGTAGTACGCGAAGGTCGGGACGGCGAGCGCCGACAGCCGCTTGAAGACCTCGTGGCCGCCCTTGCCGATGGCGAGCGCGTGCTCGTGCTCCTTCAGCAGCTCGACACCCTTGAGGTCGGCGCCGACGGCGAAGATGAACGGCTTGCCGGTGACACCGACACCGACGATCTCGCCGGCCGAGGCCTCCTTCTCGACCTGGTCGATGGCGGTGTTCAGGTTCGCCAGCGACGCCGGGCCGAAGGTGGTCGGCTTGGTGTGGTCGAAGCCGTTGTCCAGCGTGATGAGCGCGAAGCGCCCGGCGCCGAACGGCAGGTCGAGGTGGCGTACGTGCGCGGAGGTCACGACCTCGTCGGGGAACAGCTCCGCCGCGCCCTTGAGAAGCTCGGTGGTGGTGGTCACTTGTCGCCTCCGGCGTCCTTGTGGTGCGGGTTCTCCCAGATGACCGTGGCGCCCATGCCGAAGCCGACGCACATCGTGGTCAGGCCGTAGCGGACCTCCGGCTGCTCCTCGAACTGGCGGGCGAGCTGCGTCATGAGACGCACACCCGACGAGGCCAGCGGGTGACCGAAGGCGATGGCGCCGCCGTACTGGTTGACGCGCGCGTCGTCGTCGGCGATGCCGTAGTGCTCCAGGAAGGCCAGCACCTGGACGGCGAAGGCCTCGTTGATCTCGAACAGACCGATGTCGTCGATGGACAGACCCGCCTGGGCGAGCGCCTTCTCCGTCGCCGGGATCGGGCCGTAACCCATGACCTCCGGCTCGACACCCACGAAGGAGTACGAGACGAGGCGCATCTTGACGGGGAGGTTGTTCTCGCGGGCGAAGTCCTCGGAGGCGATGAGCGAGGCCGTCGCGCCGTCGTTCAGGCCGGCCGCGTTACCGGCGGTGACCCGGCCGTGCACGCGGAACGGGGTCTTGAGGCCCGTCAGGTTCTCGAGGGTGGTCCCCGGCCGCATCGGCTCGTCGGCGGTGACCAGGCCCCAGCCGGTCTCGCCGGCCTCGGCGTTGGTGCGGCGGACCGAGATCGGTACCAGGTCGGCCTGGATCTTGCCGTTGGCGTACGCCTTGGCGGCCTTCTCCTGGGAGCGCACGGCGTACTCGTCGGCGCGCTGCTTGGTGATCGTCGGGTAGCGGTCGTGCAGGTTCTCGGCGGTCATGCCCATGAACAGGGCGGACTCGTCGACCAGCTTCTCGCTGACGAAGCGCGGGTTGGGGTCCACGCCCTCACCCATGGGGTGGCGGCCCATGTGCTCGACACCGCCGGCGATGGCGACGTCGTAGGCGCCGAAGGCGACGGAACCGGCGACCGAGGTGACGGCGGTCAGGGCGCCGGCGCACATGCGGTCGATGGAGTAGCCGGGCACCGACTGCGGCAGACCGGCGAGGATGCCCGCCGTGCGGCCGATGGTCAGGCCCTGGTCACCGATCTGGGTGGTCGCGGCGATGGCGACCTCGTCGATCTTCGCGGGCTCCAGACCGGGGTTGCGGCGCAGCAGCTCCCGGATCGCCTTCACGACGAGGTCGTCGGCGCGGGTCTCGTGGTAGATGCCCTTCGGGCCCGCCTTGCCGAACGGGGTGCGGACGCCGTCGACGAAGACGACTTCCTTGACGGTACGAGGCACGATGGCTCTCCTCCAGAGGTGCGGGACGGCACTGCTGCGATGCGCAACCGCTGAGCGGGCGCTCAGCCCCATGCTACTTGCGGGTAACTGTGCTGCACACCCCTGGACGGGGGAGCGGCGAAGGTCACACGGGTTTCGCGAGTTACCGCCGGTTACGCATTCCTACCTTAGGGGCGCGGGGAACCGTGCGACCAGCCACGACGCACCCGTTGTCCCCTACGACACCCGAGGGGCGGTCGCGGTGGACCCCCGGGGAACCAGTACGGGCGTGGCCACCGGATGCGACACCCCGACCTCCTCGTCCCCGTCGATCACCCCGAACAACGTCCGCGCCACATCCGCCCCGAACCCGTGCACGTCATGACTCATCGCGGAGAGTGTCGGCCGCGTCAGCCGGCAGAGCTGCGAATCGTCCCAGGCCAGCAGGGACAGCTCCGCCGGCACCCGCACCCCCATCTCGGCGGCCACGGACAATCCCGCCACCGCCATGATGTCGTTGTCGTAGACGATCGCCGTGGGCCGATCGTCCCCCGCCCCGGACAGCAACGCCCGCGTCGCCCGCGCCCCGGCCTCCCCCGAGAAGTCGGTCGCCACCTGCCAGACCCGGACCGGCGTCAGCGACCCGGCCGCCTTCGCGAACGCCGCCGTACGCAGGGCCGAATGGCCCAGCGACCCCGCGCCCCCCACCCGCGCGATCCGCCGGTGCCCCAGCGCCGCCAGATACCGCACCGCCTCCGTCACGGCGGTCGTGTCGTCCGTCCACACGGAGGTCAGTCCGCCGGTCAGTGAGGGATGCCCGACGGCCACCACCGGCATCCCCAGCCGCTGCGCCGCGGCCACTCTCGGATCGTCCCCGCGGAAGTCGACGAGGATCGACCCGCTGACCTGCCGCCCCCGCCACCACGCGTCCTGGAGCCCCACCTCCTCCTCCAGGTTCCGCACCAGCCGCAGCAGCAGCGAGCAGGACCGTTCGGTCAGCACGCCCTCCACCCCGGAGATGAACTCCATGTAGAACGGTTCGAGCCCGAGCAGCTTCGCGGGCCGGCAGACCGCGAGACCCACCACGTCGACCCGGCGGTTCGACAGCGACCGCGCCGCCAGGTTCGGCGCCCACCCCAGCTCCCGTGCCGCCGCGAAGATCCGGTCCCGGGTGGCGTCGGCCAGCCCCGGCTTCCGGTTGAACGCGAGCGACACCGCTCCCTTGGACACCCCGGCGAGCGCGGCGACGTCCTTGATGGTCACACGGGAGGTCGTCATCGGCTGGGCTCCAGGCAGTACAGGGCTGATCGGGCGGCTTCCGCACCGGGAGTCTTCCAGCCGCTGACACCGATGGTCACCTGTTCCCCGGGGAGCAGGGTGACCAGCCCCCGGTCCGCCCGCGCCTCGGGGTCCAGCCGGTCGGCCTGCAGCAGCAGGTCCCGTACGAGGGTGCGGGCCGTCACCGTGACCGAGTCCGGCGTGACGCCGACGTCGAACTCCGGCCGGGGGTAGGGGATCTCGCGGTCGGGGCTCGGGAAGAGCAGGGCCCGCAGCCCGTCGGCGTCCGCGACGAGGAACTCCTTCGGCCCGCCCGGCTCCAGCTCCTCCGGTACGCCGACACGGGCCACCGTCCGCCCCGCCGCGGCGAACCCGACCCGGGCCTCCCCGATCACGGCCCCGTCGACCGACATCCGCCGCAGCCGCGCGGAGCCCGTCCACGGCCCGGCCGCCTGGTTGACCACGGCCAGCACTCGTGGCGACAGCGTCAGCAACCGGTCCGCGTACAGCCGCCGCAGTTCGTGGTAGAGCGGCTTCTCCCGGCCGTCCCCGTCGATCGCCGCCCAGGAGGTCACCGGCCAGCAGTCGTTGAGCTGCCACACGATCGTGCCCGCGCACACCGGCCAGTGCGACCGCCAGTGCTCGATCCCGGCGGCGACCGCCCGCGCCTGGTTGACCTGCGTCAGATAGTGCCAGCGGTCGAAGTCCCCCTCGGGCAGGGCGAAATGACGCGCGAGCCCCCGCTCCAGCTTCCCGTTGCCGTCCTCGGCCTTCTGGTGGTGCAGCATGCCGGGGGAGTCGGGCGCAGGCTCCTCGCCCGGCAGCGCCCGCCGCAGCGTCGCGTACGCGGGGGGCGCCTGCCAGCCGAACTCGGCCACGAAACGGGGCACGTTCACCCGGTACCGCGCGTAGTCCTCCCGGTTCCACACCTCCCAGGAGTGGTGCGTGCCGTGCGCGGGGTCGTTCGGATGCCGCTCCCAGGACCCCGACCACGGGGAGCCCGCCGTGTACGGCCGTGCCGGGTCCAGTTCGGCCACCACGCGCGGCAGTACGCCCAGGTAGTACCCCTCGCCCCACGACTCCCCGGCGAGCCGCTCCTCCCAGCCCCAGTCCCGGAACCCCCACAGGTTCTCGTTGTTGCCGTTCCACAGGACCAGCGAGGGATGCGGCATCAGCCGGACGACGTTCTCCCGCGCCTCGGCCTCCACCTCGCCCCGCAGCGGCTGTTCCTCCGGGTAGGCCGCGCACGCGAACGGGAAGTCCTGCCAGACCAGCAGGCCCAGCTCGTCGCAGACGTCGTAGAAGTCCTCGCTCTCGTAGATCCCGCCGCCCCAGATCCGTACGAGGTCGACCCCGGCCCCGGCCGCCCGCACGAGCCGCGCGCGGTACCGCTCGGGCGTGATCCGGGAGGGGAACACGTCGTCCGGGATCCAGTTGACCCCGCGCGCGAACAGCCGCTCACCGTTGACCACGAGGGTGAACCCGGTGCCGTGCTCATCGGCGCCCTGGTCCAGCCCGACGGTCCGGAACCCGATCCGCCGCCGCCACACGTCCAGCGCGTCGCCCTCGGCGTACAGCGCCAACTCGACCTCGTACAAGGGCTGTTCGCCGTAACCGCGGGGCCACCACAGCTCCACGCCCGGCACCTCCAGGCGTACGGCCCCGCTCGTCCCCTCGACCTCCGCGACCGCGGTGACACCCCCCACCCGCGCCTCCAGCCGCAGCCCCGCCTCCCCTGCCGCCCGCTCCACGTCGACGAGCAGCTCCGCGTGCCCGGTCGTGCCGTCGACGCTCACCAGCGGCCGTACCCGCGCGATCCGGGCCGTCGACCACCTCTCCAGCCGGACGGGCCGCCAGATCCCGGCGGTCACGAGCGTCGGACCCCAGTCCCAGCCGAAGGAGCAGGCCATCTTCCTGATGTACTGGAAGGGTTCCAGATAGGCGTTCGGCCGGTGGCCGAGCCGCTCGCGCACCGCCTCCGCCTCGGCGTACGCCGAGGCGAAGCGCACCGAGAGCAGGCCGCTCAGACCGGTGATGTCGAAGCGGTACGAGCGGTGCATGTTCCGCACGGAACCGAGGACCCGGCCGTCGAGCCGGATCTCGGCGGCGGTGTCGAGCCCGTCGAAGACCAGGTCGGTCCGGTCGTGCCCGCCGTCCGCGCCGACGCCGGGCAGCTCGACCTCGTACGTCCACTCCCGGCGCCCCACCCACGCCACCTCGGTCTCGTTGCGCCCGAGAAAGGGGTCCGGGATCAGCCCCGCCGCCAGCAGATCGGTGTGCACGCACCCGGGCACCTCGGCCGGGAGGGCATCTCCCTCATGGCGCAGGATCCAGCCCTCGACGAGCGGTGTGGCGTCCAGCATGCGCACTCCTAAACCGGTCCAGTCAATTCCCCGACACTATCGCGAAACTATTTCGAAATCCTTGGCGCAATAGGGACTTTACCGGTTCAGTAACTGCCTGCCAGAGTGCCGAACCAGCCATCCCACTCGTGCTCGTCCGTCCCAGAACGGAGCTGGTGCACATGAACCACCGGAAGACGCTCACCGGAACACTGCTGGCGGCCGCGCTCCTCGCGTCGGGCTGCACAGGCGGCGGGGGAAGCTCGAAGGGCGCCGACGCCGAGGCGGCGGACGACCCGACGCGGGTGTCCGGATCCATCACGGTCCTCACCCACCGGACGGACATCGTGCAGGACGGCACGATGAAGAAGTACGCCGACGCCTTCAACAAGACCTACCCGAAGGTGAAGGTGAGGTTCGACGCGATCACCGACTACGAGGCCGAAGTCAAGATCCGTATGAACACGGACAACTACGGCGACGTGCTCATGATCCCGGCCGTCATCAAGAAGAACGACTACCCCAGGTTCTTCGCCTCGCTGGGCACCCAGAAGGAGCTCGGCAAGAAGTACCGCTTCACCGACTTCACCACCGTCGACGGCAAGGTCTACGGGCAGAGCCCGATGGGCGCGGCCCCCGGCTTCCTCTACAACAAGCGGATCTGGGCCGAGGCCGGCGTCACCGACTGGCCCACCACCCCGGCGGAGTTCCTCACCGCGCTGAAGGCCATCAAGTCCAAGACCGACGCCGTGCCGTACTACACCAACTTCGCCGCCCAGTGGCCGCTGAGCCAGTGGACCGCCGTGAACGGCTCGGTGAGCTGCGACACCGGGGCCACCACCAGGCTCGCCGAGGGCAACCCGTGGGGCGAGGACGGCGAACTGCGCGTGGCCGACAAGCTGTTGTACGACATCGTGCACCAGAAGCTGATTGAGAAGGACCCGACGACCACCAACTGGGAGAACTCCAAGCCGCAGTTGGCGAAGGGCGAGATCGCGACGGCCTGGCTCGGCAGCTGGGCGGTCATCCAGTTCCGGCAGGCCGCCGAGAAGGCCGGCGCCGACCCGGACGACATCGGGTTCATGCCGTTCCCCGCCCGCGTCGACGGCAAGGCCTGCGCGACCGTCAACCCCGACTACAACCAAGCGGTCAGCATCCACTCCGAGCACAAGGCGGCGGCCCGCGCCTGGGTCGACTGGTTCACCGACAAGTCGGGCTACGCGCAGGACAACCTCTCGATCTCCACGCTCAAGGACGCCCCCCTGCCCGAGGTCCTGCGGCCGTACGAGGAGCAGGGCGTCGAGCTGATCGAACTCGACGACGCCGAGGGCGGGACGGTCAAGGAGATCGACAACGCCTCCGAGGTGGGCATCAACGCGCCCGCCTACCGACAGGACCTCGTCGACATCGCCCGGGGCGCCAAGGACGGCGACGTCGACGACTTCCTCGACGGCCTCGGCGAGCGCTGGACCGAGGCACAGAAGACCGCGGGGTCCTGATGCCCCCCGCGCGTACGACGGACTCCTCGCACGCGGTGAAGAAGGTGGCGCGGCCCTCCACGGCCGCGCCCCGGCCCCCTGCGCCGCGGCGCGCCCCCCGCGAGGTGCGCCTGTGGCGCGGGCTCACGCCCTGGCTCTTCCTGGCCGCCCCGCTGGCCCTGCTGATCACCTTCACCTACGCGCCGGTCGCCAACATGCTGGCGTACAGCTTCACCGACTGGGACGGCGTCAGCCCCGAACTGCACTACACCGGGGTCGACAACTACGTCGAGATCTTCACCCGCCCCGAGCTGTTCCAGGTGTTCTTCGTCAGCGGCTACTACCTCGTCGCGTCGGCCGTGCAGATCGTGCTCGCCCTCTACTTCGCGACGGTCCTCAGCTTCAACCTCCGCTTCCGGAACCTCTTCAAGGGCATCCTGTTCTTCCCGTACCTCATCAACGGGGTCGCGATCGGGTTCGTCTTCCTCTACTTCTTCCAGGACGGCGGCACCCTCGACTCGGTCCTGGCACTCTTCGGCCACGAGTCCGACCGCGCCTGGCTCGGCACGCGGACGTCCGCGAACATCTCTCTCGCGAGCGTCTCCGTCTGGCGCTACATGGGCCTGAACTTCGTGCTCTTCCTCGGCGCGATCCAGTCGATCCCGGGGGAGCTGTACGAGGCCGCCGAACTCGACGGCGCGAGCCGCTGGCACCAGTTCCGCTACATCATCGCGCCCGGCATCCGCCCCGTCCTGAGCCTGAGCGTGATCCTCTCGATCTCCGGCTCCCTGGCGGTCTTCGAGATCCCGTACATCATGACGGGCGGCGCCACCGGCACCGAGACCTTCGTGATCCAGACGGTGAAGCTGGCGTTCCAGTTCAACAAGACGGGCCTCGCGTCCGCCGCCGCGGTCGTCCTGCTGCTGATCATCCTGGCGGTGACGTGGCTGCAACGCCGACTGGTCCCCGACGACAGGGTGGACCTCGTATGACGACTCTGACGACCCCGACCCCGGTCACCCGCAGGCGGGTCGCCCGCACCCTCACCTATCTGTCCCTGGTCGGCGCGTCGGTCGTGGTCCTGCTGCCGCTTGTGGTGGTCCTGCTGACCTCGCTCAAGACCGAGCGGCAGATGGCGGACGACAGCGGCGCGCTCACCCTGCCCGACAGC
Source organism: Streptomyces bottropensis ATCC 25435 (assembly GCF_000383595.1). Taxonomy (NCBI): domain Bacteria; kingdom Bacillati; phylum Actinomycetota; class Actinomycetes; order Kitasatosporales; family Streptomycetaceae; genus Streptomyces; species Streptomyces bottropensis. The sequence continues at coordinate 2,446,529 of NZ_KB911581.1, forward strand.
TTCCTGAACCTCGGCAACTACGCGACGGCCTTCCGCGACGGCGAGATGCTCGCCGCCTTCGGCAACACGGCCCTCATCCTCGTCCTCGCCGTCACCGGCACGGTCGTCATCGGCTCGATGGCGGCCTACGCGATCGACCGCTTCACCTTCCGCTTCCGGAAGCCGGTCGTCGCCCTGTTCCTCGTCGCCACCCTCGTCCCCGGTGTCACCACCCAGGTCGCGACCTTCCAGATCGTCGACAGCTTCGGCATGTTCGACACCCTCTGGGCCCCGATCGCCCTCTACATGGGCACCGACATCGTCTCGATCTACATCTTCCTGCAGTTCGTGCGGTCGATCCCGATCTCGCTGGACGAGGCCGCCCGGCTGGACGGCGCCAACGCCTTCACGATCTACCGGAAGGTCATCTTCCCGCTCCTGAAGCCCGCGATCGCCACGGTCGTCATCGTCAAGGGGATCACCGTCTACAACGACTTCTACATCCCCTTCCTGTACATGCCCTCCGACGACCTGGGCGTGATCTCCACGTCCCTCTTCCGCTTCAAGGGCCCCTTCGGCGCCCACTGGGAGACGATCTCGGCAGGAGCGGTCCTGGTGATCCTGCCGACCCTGATCGCCTTCCTGCTGCTGCAGAGGTTCATCTACAACGGCTTCATGAGGGGCGCGACGAAGTAGGAGGGCCGCTCTCCGGGCGGCGCCTAGGCCTCTTTCGCCTTCGCCACCGCGGACATCGCCCCCACCAGCACCGGCGTCACCAGCTCCACCTGCCAGGCCCGCGCTCCGTACCCCGCGAGCGCCGCGCTCACCGCCTCCGCGTCCAGCGACCTCGGCGGCTCCCAGCAGAGCCGCCGGACGGTGTCCGGGGTGATGAGGTTCTCCTGCGGCATGTTGAGCTGCTCGGCGAGCGCGGACACCCCGGCCCGCGCGGCGGACAGCCGTGCCGCCGCCGCGGGATCCTTGTCGGCCCAGGCCTTCGGCGGGGGCGGCCCGGTCACGGGCTGCCCGTGCGCCGGCAACGCCGAGTCCGGCAGCGCCCGGGCCCGGTCGACCGCCGCCTGCCACTGCTCCAGCTGACGCCGCCCCATCCGGTGCCCGAACCCGTTCAGCGCGGCCAGCGCCTGCGCGTTCACCGGCAGGGCCAGGGACGCCTCGACGATCGCCGCGTCGCTCAGCACCTTGCCCGGTGACACGTCCCGCCGCTGCGCGATCCGGTCCCGGGCCTCCCACATCTCCCGCACGACCGCCATCTGCCGCCGGCGCCGTACCTTGTGCATCCCGGACGTACGCCGCCACGGGTCCTTGCGGGGCTCCGCCGGCGGCGCGGAGGCGATCGCGTCGAACTCCTGGCGGGCCCACTCCAGCTTCCCCTGCCGGTCCAGCTCCTTCTCCAGGGCGTCCCGCAGGTCCACGAGGAGTTCCACGTCGAGCGCGGCGTACCGCAGCCAGGGCTCGGGCAGCGGGCGGGTCGACCAGTCGACCGCGGAGTGGCCCTTCTCCAGGACGTAGCCGAGCACGCCCTCGACCATCGCGCCGAGGCCGACCCGGGGGAACCCGGCGAGCCGCCCGGCCAGCTCGGTGTCGAAGATCCGGGTGGGGACCATGTCTATCTCGCGCAGACAGGGCAGGTCCTGGGTGGCCGCGTGGAGGACCCACTCCACGCCGGAGAGCGCCTCGCCGAGGCCGGAGAGGTCGGGGCAGGCGACGGGGTCGATGAGCGCGGTGCCCGCGCCCTCGCGGCGCAGCTGCACCAGGTAGGCGCGCTGACCGTAGCGGTAACCGGACGCGCGTTCGGCGTCCACGGCGACGGGACCGGAGCCGGCGGTGAAGGCCGCGATCACCGCGGCGAGCGAGGACTCGTCGGCGATGACGGCGGGAATGCCGTCCCGGGGCTCCAGCAAAGGGATCGGCGCCCCCGCTTCAGAAGATCCGCCGTCGTCCGGAGGGGCGCCTCCGGTGGTTCGCAGGGTCTCGTCTGCTGCGGTCTCTTGGGCGTCGGTCACCTGTCAAGGGTATCTGTGTATGGACAAGGCCCGCCGACGGAACGTTCCGCCGACGGGCCGAGCAGGGGCGTAAACCAGTCACGTATCACACGTGTCAGTGAATGTTTCCGGCAAATCGGGAGAGGCCGGACACCGGGCAACGATTGCGGTCCTTTCTGGCCGGGGTGTCCTCGGTGTCAGTGGATGATCCCGGTGCGCAGGGCCACCGCCACCATTCCGGCGCGGTCGCCGGTGCCGAGCTTGCGTGCGATTCGGGCCAAGTGGCTCTTGACCGTGAGCGCGGACAGGCCCATGGAGACGCCGATCGCCTTGTTCGACTGTCCCTCCGCGACCAGGCGCAGTACCTCGACCTCGCGGCCCGACAGCTCCCGGTAGCCGCCCGGGTGGCTCGGGGCTCCCGGGGGGCGGCGGTGCATACGGGCGGCGGAGCCGATGGGGGCGGCACCCGGGCGGGTGGGCAGTCCGATGTTGGTGCGGGTGCCGGTGACGACGTATCCCTTCACACCGCCCGCGAGGGCGTTGCGTACGGCGCCGATGTCGTCGGCCGCGGAGAGGGCGAGGCCGTTGGGCCACCCCGCCGCGCGGGTCTCGGAGAGGAGGGTGAGGCCGGAACCGTCCGGCAGGTGAACGTCCGCGACACAGATGTCACGGGGGTTGCCGATGCGGGGACGGGCCTCGGCGATGGACGAGGCCTCGATGACATCGCGGACCCCGAGGGCCCACAGGTGCCGGGTGACGGTGGACCGAACCCGTGGATCGGCCACCACCACCATCGCGGTCGGCTTGTTCGGACGGTAGGCGACCAGGCTTGCGGGCTGCTCGAGGAGAACGGACACCAGGCCTCCTGGGTGCGGGGCGGGGGGCTGGTCCGCCGGGCTCGTGGGGTCGAAGCCAGGACGAACCGTACTTTCAAGGTCACAGAGGTCTTCGGCACCAAACCTCTGCTCCTTTAGAGAATGATCACGATTTAGTGAGTAACAATCCGTGCAATTCGGACACGTCTTCGATCATTCGAAGACCGAACGGTGTCGCTTCACGTCGATACAAGGCCGAAAGTGGCCGTATCGACAAAGTGATGGTTTTGATCGGCGTGGCGACACGCACGGAAAAGGACCGTGCGCCCATGGCGCACGGTCCTAGGTTCCGCGAAGGGTCCGGGGACTCTCAGCGGGTCTGCGGCCCCCGCCGCTGCGGCAGCGTCACCACCGCCGCGTCCCCGGGGTCGACCGCCGGAGGCAGTCCCGCGATCTGGGCGAGCAGATCGCACCAGGAGGCGAGATGCGCGGCGGTGTCGGGCACGCCGCCCAGCACCTCGCGTGGGGTCCAGGACGCCCGGATCTCGATCTGCGACGCGGCCGGCCGCGTGGCCAGCCCGCCGAAGTAGTGCGAACTCGCCCGCGTCACCGTCCCGCTCGGCTCGCCGTACGACAGGCCCCGGGACTGCAGTGCGCCGGTCAGCCACGACCAGCAGACCTCCGGCAGCAGGGGATCCGCCGCCATCTCGGGCTCCAGCTCCGCCCGGACCAGCGTCACCAGCCGGAAGGTGCCCTGCCAGGCGTCGTGCCCGGCGGGGTCGTGCAGCAGCACCAGGCGCCCGTCGGCCAGGTCCTCGTCCCCCTCGACGACGGCGGCCTCCAGGGCGTACGCGTACGGGGCGAGCCGCTGGGGCGGTTTGGTCGACTCGATCTCGATCTCCGGCCGCAGCCGTGTGACCCGCAGCGCTTCGACGGCGGAGCGGAACGGCTCCGGTGCCGTCTGACTCCCATCGCGCTCCCCCTCCTTCGCGTCGTCCATCCCGCCAGCGCCGTCCGACAGTCGTCCCTGAGCCGCAGCCATGCCGGAACATTAAGGGGAACCGGGCTCCGGCGCAGGGCAAGACACCCGTGCGCTGGGTCACTGTCGGATCGCGCTCAGCGAACGCAGGCCGCCCCGCGGGCCGGGAGCGGTGGCCGCGCGAGCGGGGGTCCCGGCCGGTGTCCCGGTTGTCCACAGCCCCGGCCGTCGGCGTCGGGGAGGCGTGCGAGACTTTGCCTCGTGAGTGCCAATGCCGGCCCCTCGGGCCACCAGCCGACCGCCACGTACGACTCAGCCTTCCTGAAGGCGTGCAGGCGTGAGCCCGTCCCGCACACACCGGTGTGGTTCATGCGGCAGGCGGGGCGCTCGCTCCCCGAGTACCTGAAGGTGCGCGAGGGCATCGGGATGCTGGACTCGTGCATGCGGCCGGAGCTGGTCACCGAGATCACCCTCCAGCCGGTCCGCCGGCATCACGTGGACGCGGCGATCTACTTCAGCGACATCGTCGTCCCCCTCAAGGCCATCGGCATCGACCTCGACATCAAGCCCGGCGTCGGCCCGGTCGTCGAGAAGCCGATCCGTACCCGCGCCGACCTCGCCCAGCTCCGCGACCTCACCCCCGAGGACGTCTCCTACGTCACCGAGGCCATCCGGCTCCTCACCGCCGAGCTGGGCGAGACCCCCCTCATCGGCTTCGCCGGCGCCCCCTTCACTCTCGCCAGCTATCTCGTCGAGGGCGGCCCGTCGCGCACCTACGAGAACGCCAAGGCGATGATGTACGGCGAGCCCGAGCTGTGGGCCGACCTGCTCGACCGCCTCGCCGGGATCACGTCCGCGTTCCTCCGGGTCCAGATCGAGGCGGGCGCCTCGGCCGTGCAGCTGTTCGACTCCTGGGCCGGCGCCCTCGCCCCGGCGGACTACCGCCGCTCGGTGCTCCCCGCCTCCGCGAAGGTCTTCGAGGCCGTCGCCGGGTACGGCGTCCCGCGCATCCACTTCGGCGTCGGCACCGGTGAGCTGCTGGGCCTCATGGGGGAGGCCGGCGCGGACGTCGTCGGCGTCGACTGGCGCGTCCCGCTCGACGAGGCCGCCCGCCGTGTCGGCCCCGGCAAGGCGCTCCAGGGGAACCTGGACCCGACCGTCCTGTTCGCCGGCACGGAGGCCGTCGAGGCCAAGACCCGCGAGGTCCTCGACGCCGCCGCCGGCCTGGAGGGCCACGTCTTCAACCTCGGCCACGGCGTCATGCCCAGCACGGACCCGGACGCCCTGACCCGCCTCGTGGACCACGTCCACACGCGGACGGCGAAGTAGTACCCCGGCTCACCAGCCCGGCCGCGCCCGCCTGCCGAACAGCAGGCCGCGCGGCTCGGGCGGGGGCGGGGTGCCGGGGCGCAGCGGCCAGGCCAGCAGCATGCCGGCGACGAAGCCGACGAGATGGGCCGCGTACGCCACCGTGCCGATGTCGGAGACGCCCTCGCCGGACGAGTAGAACGCCTGGAGCACGAACCAGAAGCCCAGCACCAGCCAGGCGGGCAGTCTCAGGGGCAGGAAGACCAGGAACGGGACGAGGACCCACACCCTGGCCTTCGGATAGAGCACGAGATAGGCGCCGAGCACACCGGCGATCGCCCCGGAGGCGCCGATCAGCGGGTCCGCCGAGTCGGGGTGCGAAAGTGCGTACCCGTAGGTGGCCGCGTATCCGCAGGCCGCGTAGAAGAGCGCGAAGCGTACGGGGCCCAGCCGGTCCTCGATGTTGTTGCCGAAGATCATCAGGAACAGCATGTTGCCCAGCAGGTGCAGCCAGCCGGAGTGCAGGAACAGCGCGGACAGGACGGACAGCGCGGGCGACTTGTCGTAGCCCGGCGGGCCGAGCGCGCAGCCGCCGGACGGGGCGAGTTCGCCGGTGGGCACCAGGTGTGGCAGCTGATGCCGGATCAACTCCTGCGGTATCGCCGCGTACTGCTCCAGGAACGCCTGGGTGTGGCACAGCCGGGCCGGTTCGCCGTCGCCCGGCATGGAACCGGCCAGCGCCGGCATGAAGACGAAGACGAAGACGTTCGCGGCGATCAGCGCGTAGGTCACGTAGGGCGTGCGGCTCACGGGGTTCACGTCGTGCACGGGGATGACCACACCGGACTTGTGCCCGGGATGGGGGGCCGGAATCAGCGCGACCCGCGGCGGCGCGGGCCTCGCGCCCGGTGCCGGTGAACGTGCGGGGCGGGCGGTGCGTATGACTCCTCAACCGCGGATCTACGTGAGGAACAGGCGATGAACGACCGAGTTACCCCGGCGATGCACGCCACCCCCGATGGTGAGGCCGAGATCTCGCTGGTGGTGCGGCTGCCCTGGGAAGACGTCGCGGCGCTCGGCCAGGAGGCCGGGCGGCTGGCGGCGCGGATGCAGCGGCCGGTGACCCTGGACGAGGCGGTCAGTCATCGACTGCGCTCGGCACGGCCGGCGGCCGCGCACGCGAAGCCGGCCACGGCACAGGCCACCGCGCCCGCCGCGGTGACGTCCTCCGCCTCCGTGTCCTCCCTGCCGGCCCGGCCGCCGGCGGAGCAGGCCCGGCAGGCCATCGACCGGATCACCGGCACGTCGGCGGTGTGACGGGGCTCCCCGCGCCCCCTGCGGGACAGGGGGCGCGGCCCCCGTCGTGGGGCCCCTGACCGCCTCAGGCGCTCGACCTCACCGCCGTCACGGCCTTTCTCGCCGCCACCAGGATCGGATCCCACACCGGCGAGAAGGGCGGGGCGTAGCCGAGGTCCAGGGCGGTCATCTGCTCCACCGTCATCCCTGCCGTGAGGGCCACCGCCGCGACGTCGACGCGCTTTCCCGCGCCCTCCCGACCGACGATCTGGACGCCGAGGAGCCGCCCGGTGCGGCGTTCGGCGAGCATCTTCACCGTCATCGGGGCGGCACCGGGGTAGTACCCGGCGCGGCTGGTGGACTCGATGGTGACGGCCACGTACCGCAGGCCGGCCCGGTCGGCGTCCTTCTCGCGGAGGCCGGTGCGGGCGATCTCCAGGTCGCAGACCTTGCTGACGGCGGTGCCGACCACGCCGGGGAATGTGGCGTAGCCGCCGCCGGCGTTGGCGCCGATGACCTGGCCGTGCTTGTTGGCGTGGGTGCCGAGCGGGATGTGGCGCAGGCTGCCGGAGACCAGGTCGAGGACCTCGACGCAGTCGCCCCCGGCCCAGATGTTCTCGTGCCCGCGGACCCGCATGGCCAGGTCGGTCAGCAGACCGCCGTGAGCGCCCAGCGGCAGGCCCGCCGCCTTCGCCAGCTCCGTCTCCGGGCGGACACCGATGCCGAGGACCACCACGTCCGCCGGGTACTCGGCGTCCTTGGTGGCGACCGCGCGGACCCGGCCGTCGGCGCCGGTGCGCAGGGCGGTGACCTCGGCGTCGTCGACCATCGTGATGCCCAGGCCCGTCATGGCCTTGTGCACCAGCCGGCCCATGTCCGGGTCGAGGGTGGACATGGGCTCCCTGCCCCGGTTGACGACCGTGACCTCGTACCCCCGGTTGATGAGGGCCTCGGCCATCTCCACGCCGATGTAGCCCGCGCCCACGACCACGGCCCGGCGGCCCTCGGTGGCGGACAGGGTGTCCAGGAGGGCCTGGCCGTCGTCCAGGGTCTGCACGCCGTGCACTCCCGGGGCGTCGACACCGGGCAGGTCGGGGCGGATCGGCCGGGCGCCGGTCGCGATGACGAGCTTGTCGTACGAGGTCCAGGTCTCGGTGCCCGCGTCCAGGTCCCGCGCGCGCACGCGGGCGCCCTCGACATCGATCTCCACGACCTCCGTGCGCATCCGCAGATCGATGTCGCGGGCCCGGTGCTCCTCGGGCGAGCGGGCGATGAGCCGGTCCCGTTCGGGGACGTCGCCGCCGACCCAGTAGGGGATGCCGCACGCCGAGAACGAGGTGAAATGGCCCCGCTCGAACGCCACGATCTCCAGTTCCCCGGGCCCTCGCAGCCGACGGGCCTGCGACGCGGCGGACATACCCGCCGCGTCGCCCCCGACGACCACCAGGCGTTCCCGTGAACGTTCCTCAGTACGGCTCATGTTCATGGGAACACGCTACGGGGGCCCGGCATTTCGGCATCGCGCGGTCGTCAGTCCTGCCCCTGTCCCTCCCGCCGGCCCGGCTTCTGCCCCGGCTCCTCCTCCGGGTCCGGCGCCGCGGCCGGGAGCGAGCCGGCGGTGCCCGCCGCGGCCGCCGCCGGAGCGGGCCGGGGGCGGGTGAAGCGGAGCCACAGGAACACCAGGACGGCGGTGGCCACCGCGAAGGGGAGGATCGCGGCGAGGGCCATGGCCAGCCAGCGGAACACGGCGACGAACGCGTTCCAGCCGCCCGCGAGCGCGTCCAGGAAGCCGGGCTCGTCGTCGGCCTTCTCGGCCTTCTTCACCGCGGTCTCGGACAGGGACAGCGTGATGGTGGCGAGGCTCGTGCGGTCCTTCAGGGACTTCTGCCGGCCCAGCAGGGACTCCAGGTCGGCCTGGCGGCTGCTCAGCTCGCCCTCCAGGGTCACCACGTCGCTGAGCTTGCCCGCGCGGTCCATCAGCTCACGGATCCGGGCGACGCTCGCCCGCTGCGTCCTGATCCGGCTCTCCACGTCGACGACCTGGTCGGTGACGTCCTCGGCCTTCGTCTTCCGCTCGATCAGCTTGCCGGTGCCCTCCAGTTCGCCGAGGACCTGCTCGTACTTCCCGGACGGCACGCGCAGGACGACCCGGGTGCGTTCACGGTCCTTGCCGTCACGGGTCGTGGACTCGCTGCCCACGAACCCGCCCGCGGTCTCCACGGCGGTACGGGCCTCGTCCAGGGCCTTCGGCACGTCCTTGACCCGTACGGTCAGGGTGGCGGTGCGGATGATGTGGCTGGGCGCGATCTCGACCGGCGCGTCCGTGTCACCCGCGCCGCTCCGGCCGCTGTCGGCGCTTTCGCTGTTCAGGGCGCCGTCCTGCTCGGCGGACCTGTCCATCTTGCTGTCGGCGGCCGAATCGCTGGTCGCGCCGGCGCCGTCGCGGCCGTCGGAGCAGCCCGCGAGCGCCAGAGCGGCCGCGAGGAACAGCGCGGCCAGGGCCCCCGCGGGCCGCCGGGAACGTCGTACGTGTGTGTGGGCCATTGCGGCGTACCCCCCGAGGGTCGTGGCAGGCGTGTTCGCCCGCCCTGCTGACGACTCTTCGACGCCGGAGGGGCCCGGAACGTTGGGGGGCATCGGTCCCGAAGCGGTCACGGTCGGGACTCGGCGGGGCCACAGCGGCGCACGGACCCGGCACAGGACCCGCCGCAGGACCGGCGCCATGACTGTCAGTGACATCTGAGAGGGTGGAGCCATGAGCGGATCACGTACGGACGTCGGGCGCGACGCCGGGCATGTCGTCGTCATCGGGGCCGGGATCGCGGGGCTCGCCGCCGCGCACGGGCTGCTGGAGCGGGGTGCGAGAGTGACCGTCCTGGAGGCCACGGACAGAGTCGGCGGCAAGCTGCTCCCCGGTGAGATCGCGGGCGCGCGCGTCGACCTCGGCGCCGAGTCGATCCTGGCCCGCCGCCCCGAGGCCGTCGCCCTCGCGCGTGAGGTCGGTCTCGCCGACCGCCTCCAGCCGCCGGCCACCGCCTCGGCCAACCTCTGGACCCGGGGCGCCCTGCGGCCGATGCCCAAGGGACACGTCATGGGCGTCCCCGGCATCGCGTCCGCACTCTCCGGAGTCCTGTCCGACGAGGGCCTCGCCCGGATCGAGCGCGACGCCGACCTGCCCCGCACCGAGGTCGGCGACGACGTGGCGGTCGGGGAGTACGTGGCCGCCCGCCTCGGCCGCGAGGTCGTCGACCGCCTGGTGGAACCCCTGCTCGGCGGTGTCTACGCGGGCGACGCGTACCGCATCTCGATGCGCTCGGCCGTCCCGCAGCTCTTTCGGGCGGCCCTGACCCACACCTCCCTCACCGAGGCCGTCCGGGACATCCAGGAGCGCGCCGCCGCCATCGGGCAGAGCGGACCGGTGTTCATGGGCATCGAGGGCGGGATCGGGCAACTGCCGCTCGCCGTCGCCGAGTCGGTGCGGGCGCGGGGCGCCGACATCCGCACCCGGACGCCCGTGGCGGAGCTGCGCCGGGAGGCCTCCGGCGGCTGGCGCGTCGTCACCGGCGGTCCGGGCGGCGGCGGTGAGGAGCGCGTGCTGCGCGCCGACGCGGTCGTCGTGGCGGTCCCCGCCCCGGTCGCCGCCGGGCTGCTCCGCGCCGAGGCCCCCGAGGCCGCCGCCGAACTGTCGGGCGTGGAGTACGCCTCGATGGCCCTGGTCACCCTCGCCTACCGCCGGGCCGGCCTCACCCTCCCCGAGGGCAGCGGCTTCCTGGTGCCGCCGGTCGACGGCCGCACGATCAAGGCGTCGACGTTCTCCTCCCACAAGTGGGGCTGGATCGCCGACGAGAACCCGGACCTGCTGATCCTGCGCACCTCGGTCGGCCGGTACGGCGAGACGGCGATCCTGGACCACGACGACGCCCACCTCGTGGACGTGTCGAGGACCGACCTGCGCGAGGCCACCGGCCTGACCGCCACCCCCGTCGCGACCCGCGTCACCCGCTGGGACGACGGCCTGCCCCAGTACCCGGTCGGCCACCACGCGCGCGTGGCCCGCGTCCGCGAGCACCTCGGCAAGCTGCCCGGCCTCGCGGTCTGCGGCGCGGCGTACGACGGCGTCGGCATCCCGGCCTGCGTCGCGAGCGCCTCCGCCGCCGTGGACCAGATCCACGGCGACCTGCGCGCGGTGCGGGACCTCACCGCCGACCCGGTGCAGAGCCTGCACGGCGGAGCGGGAGAATAGGGCCATGAGCGACGTCGCCCCCTCCACCGAGCCCGGCCGGATCCCCAACAAGGGCAAGCTGGCCAAGGACCTCAACGAGGTCATCCGCTACACCCTTTGGTCCGTCTTCCAGCTGAAGGACGTGCTGCCGGAGGACCGCACCGGTTACGCCGACGAGGTCCAGGACCTGTTCGACCAGCTCGCCGCGAAGGACGTGACCGTCCGCGGCACGTACGACGTGTCGGGCCTGCGCGCCGACGCCGACCTCATGATCTGGTGGCACGCCGAGACCAGCGACCAGCTCCAGGAGGCGTACAATCTCTTCCGCCGCACCCGGCTGGGCCGCGCGCTCACCCCGGTGTGGTCGAACATGGCGCTGCACCGCCCCGCCGAGTTCAACCGCTCGCACATCCCGGCGTTCCTCGCCGACGAGACGCCCCGCGACTACGTCAGCGTCTACCCCTTCGTGCGCTCCTACGACTGGTACCTGCTGCCCGACGAGGACCGCCGCCGCATGCTCGCCGACCACGGCAAGATGGCCCGCGGCTACCCGGACGTCCGCGCCAACACGGTCGCGTCGTTCTCGCTGGGCGACTACGAGTGGATGCTCGCCTTCGAGGCCGACGAGCTGTACCGCATCGTCGACCTCATGCGTCATCTGCGTGCCTCGGAGGCCCGGATGCACGTCCGCGAGGAGGTCCCGTTCTACACGGGCCGCAGGAAGTCGGTGGCCGAGCTGGTGGCGGGCCTGGCGTAGGTCCCGCGAGGAGCGCGGGGCCGTCGCGGCGGCGGCCCCGCGGCGCGGGCGGTCAGCCCTTGACGGCCCGCGGTGTCCCGGCGGCCCGGCCCCGCGAGGGGCTGGGCTCCGGACGTGGCGCGCAGGCCGCGTGCCGCTCCGGCAGCCGCCCCTCCAGCAGGTACGCCTCCAGATGGCCGTTGACGCACTTGTTGGTTCCCCAGGCCACCCCGTGGTTACCGGCGTCCCGCTCGGTCACCAGCACCGACCCCCACAGGCGCCGGTGCAGTTCGAGCGCCCCGTCGTACGGCGTCGCCGCGTCCCGCTCGGCCGCGAGGATCAGCGTGGGCGGCAGCTCACCGGGCCCGGTCCGCACATCGAGCGGCTGCTGACGCGGCCCCTTCCAGTACGCGCACGGCAGGTTCGTCCACACGTTGTCCCAGGTCTCGAAGGGCGCGGTGCGCGCGAGCCGCGTGTTGTCGCGGTCCCAGACCCGCCAGTCGGTGGGCCAGGGGCCGTCGTTGCACTCGACGGCCGTGTAGACGGCGCTCGTGTTCTCCTGCTCGACGGCGGCCTCCGGGTACGGACCGGCGATCTGCACCAGCGGCTTCGGGTCGCCCTTCAGATACGCGGAGAGGGCCAGGGCACGCTGCGGCCAGAGGTCGTCGTGGTACGCGGCCTGGAGGAACGCGCCCTGCAGCTGCCCCGGTCCCACCTTGCCGCCGGCGGGCCGGGCCGCCAGCCGCGCCGCCGCCCGCTCGTAGCTCCGCAGCACCTTCTCCGAGGTGTCGCCCAGCCCGTACACCGTGTGGTGCCGGGCGGCCCAGGACCGGAAGTCCGCCCAGCGCTCCTCGAACGCGGCCGACTGGTCGAGGTTGTTGCGGTACCAGATCTGCTCGGGGTCCGGGTTCACCGCCGAGTCGAAGACCATCCGGCGTACGCGGGAGGGGAACAGCGCCGCGTACAGCGCGCCGAAGTACGTGCCGTACGACGCTCCCATGAAGGTCAGCCGCGGTTCGCGGAGCGCGGCGCGCAGGACGTCGAGGTCCCGGGCGTTGTTGAGGGAGTGGTAGTGCCGCAGCGCGCTCCCGCCCCGCCGCGCGCACTCCCGCGCGAACTCCTCGGCCCGCGCGATCCGTTCCTTCTTGTACGCCTCCGAAGGGTGGGTCGGCGCCGGTGCGGGCCCGTGGTGCAGCCGCTCGGGGTCCCGGCAGGACAGCGGCGCCGACCGGCCGACCCCGCGGGGGGCGTACCCGACGAGGTCGTACGCGGCGCCGAGCCGTTTCCACTGCGGGAGGTAGCCGAGGAGCGGGAAGAACATCCCGGAGGCCCCGGGGCCTCCGGGGTTGAAGACGAGCGCCCCCTGCCGGGCGACCTTCTTGCCCTGGCCGTCCTTGCCCGTGGCCCGGATCCGGCTGACGGTCAGCGCGATCTGTGTGCCGTCGGGGCGCGCGTAGTCGAGCGGCACCTCGACCGTCCCGCAGCGCACCCCGTCCGGCAGCCCCTCCACCGCCGGACACTTCCCGAACCGGATGCCCTCGGCCGCGGCCCGCTCCGCCACCCGCTCCGCCACCCGGCCGGTGAGCGTGTCCCCCGCGGCCGGGGGAGCGGCGAGGCCGCTCAGCAGCAGCACCGCCGCGGCGGTCACGTGGAGAACGGCAGCCCGCATGGCGAATCCCTCCGAAGCACGACAGCGACACAGGGATGTTTGGTGCGAAAGAGGGTGAATGTAAAGCACCGTCGGACGGTGTCGGCGAGGCGTTCCCTTACGGTGTCACCGCTGTTCGAACGCCGCCCGTAACTCGGGGGACTCCACGGCCCCCACTCCCCGGACGGCCACCGAGACGAGGTCCGGGACGTCGCTCCCGCTCCGGCCCGCCACGGCCTTCAGCACCCGCATCCCCTCCGGCGACGCCCACCGCGTGCCCGACGGCCCCTCGACCCTGGCGATCACGAGGCAGCTGAGCGTCAGCACCAGCGGCAGCGCGAACCACAGCGCCACCAGCGCACGGTGTTCGGCGAGCCCCTGCGCGGGCAGCGTCGACGCCAGCGCCCCGAGGCCGCACACACCGAGCGCCGCGCCCCGTACCTGGGTGACCGCGTCGGCGACCCCCGTCCGCGCGGCGTCGGGTAGGGCCAGTCCCGCCGCGACGAGCCGGTCGGAGAGGTGCCGTACGGACTCGGCGGCGGCGGCTCTGCGGCGTACGGGCGCGATCCGGGACTGTCCGCCGGGGCCTATCGCGCCTATGACCGCGCGCTCCATGTCGTCGCGGCCGTCCGGGTCCACGACGGTCGCCCAGCCGGTGTGGGCCAGCAGGACCCGGCGCCGGCAGGCCATGGAGACGAGGGTGAGGTCGGCGACGCGCGCCGGGCCGCCGGACAGGAACGCCGCCTCGTAGAGCGTGAGCCGGTGGCAGTGGTGGACGCGGTCCGCGGGGACGTCGTCGGCGGCCGCCGCCCGCAGCGAGGCCAGGCACAGTCGGGCACAGGACACGCCGGCGGCGGCCCAGGCCAGGAGGAGGAAGAGGACCCAGAGCATGGCGTGTTTCTACGCGGCGGCCGGGACCCGCGGCGGGCGATGTACGGAATCCGGAGGGAAGCTTCCCGGTCTCGTTCGTTCGTACGCCGTTACGGCCCGCAATTGCCAGGCCGCCGGGCGGTGCCCGAAGCGCTCCGGGGTGCTAGCCGTCGTCCGACGGCCCGTTGGCGGCCGGCGGCAGGGTGTAGACCGACGGGGACGGGGAGGGCGTCACCGGGATCGGCGAGCCGGGGTCGTTCGGTGTGCCGGGCGGGGCCGGGGAGCCGGTGAGGGGCGGGGCGCTCGCGGAGACGGTGTCGCGGGCGATCGCGTCGTAGTCGACGAGCCCGGTGGCCTCCAGGACCGTGATGTGGTCGAGGACGGTGGTGTTGGCGTCGTCGGCGAGGGCGCGGACCAGTGAGTTGCGGGTGGTGGCGCGGACCTGGGCGACCACGGAGAAGACCCTGCCGTGCGCCAGGCGCAGGATGTTCGCGAACTCGCGGTCGTAGGTCTCGCCCCGCGCCGCGTTCAGGGTGGTCAGCCACGCCTTCTGCTGGTCGTTCGGCTGGTTGGGCAGGGGCAGGTTCAGGCGCGCGGCGACGTCGCGGACGCGGGCGTCGAGGAAGGTGTGCCCCTCGATGAGGTGCTCACCGGCGGTCCGTACGCCCGCGGTGGTGCCCTTCGTCTCGGCCTGCTGTCCGGCGGGCAGCTCCCACAGTCCGGCCAGTCTGACCTTCGTGATGAAGTCCCGGTCCAGGGCGGACAGCGGGCCGTACCGCGTCGTCATGGTGGTCGCGTTGAGCACGCTGACCTCGGTGCCCGAGCGGTCCGCGTACGACCAGACCGGGAAGACCAGCGCGATGAGCGTCGCCGTCAGCCCGGCGACGATGAGTCCTGTGCCACTGAAAAGTCCCCCTCTGCCCCTGGTGGTTCGCATGGTGCCTCCTGCTCGCGGCACCGCGCGCTCATGCGCGACGGGTGCTGCTCGGCCTACGGACCGGTATGTTACTGCCCGGTCCGCGTCAACCGCCTTGTGCGAAGGAATGGTTGAGGAGTGGACAAAATGCTGTGGACGGGGTAGGTGAAGCGGTGGACCAACCGGGGCGAACGGGCGCAAACGACGGGAAACCCGTGCGGGAGACACGGGTTTGTTAGTCGCAGCACATCTCGGGGTGAACGCCCTGGGTCAGCGGCGAAGCAGCACCCTGCGGGTGGCTCGGGCCAGCCGGGCCGTGGGGCGCCGGGACAGCGGGGCGGGGCCCGAGCGCTCCAGCCACCACCGGCGCACCTCCCGCTGGACGTCCGCGTCACCCGGGCGGCCGGTCAGCAGGACGTGCTCGGCGAAGGACAGGGCGTCGCGCCGGTAGCCGTCGGTCATCGGGTGGCCCTGCGCGTACGCCACGAACGTCGGCCGGTACGACGGGCCGAGGATCTCCGGCAGCTCCGGCGCCACCTTCGCCACGACGTCCGCCCGCTTGGCCGCGAGGGACCGGGCCTGCACCCCCAGCCGCACCCGGTCGAACCCCTCGGGCACCGGCGTCCCCGCGACCAGCGCGGACAGCAGCGCGGCCTGCCCGAGCCCGAGCCGTTGCCGGGCGACGGGCTCGGCCTCGGGTCCGGGTCCGGGTCCGGCGACGGGCTCGGCCTCCGCGGCGGGCAGCGTCGTCGCGGGGCCGCGCACCTCGGCCTTCTCCAGCACGCCGCGGATCGACTCCAGCTCCCGCTGCAGCTCGCCCGGCTCGGGGAAGTTGTCGTCGCGCTCCAGGAGGACGCCCGGCGGGGTCACGCGGGAGGCGAGGTCGGCGAGGACGTCGAGGACCTGCCGGGGGACGGGGTGGGCGTGGCTGTCGTGCCAGACGCCGTCCCGTTCGAAGCCGCCCGCGACATGGACGTACGCGATGGCCTCGACCGGCAGCTCGTCGAGCGCCTTCGCGGGGTCCTCGCCCCGGTTGACGTGGTTGGTGTGCAGGTTCGCCACGTCGATGAGGAGCCGGACGCCGGTGCGGTCGACGAGGTCGTAGAGGAACTGTCCCTCGGTCATGTCCTCGCCGGGCCAGTTGATGAGGGCGGCGATGTTCTCCAGGGCGAGCGGCACGGGCAGCGCGTCCTGGGCGATGCGGACGTTCTCGCACAGCACGTCCAGGGCGTCCCGGGTGCGCGGCACCGGCAGCAGGTGCCCGGCCTCCAGCCGCGGCGACGCGGTGAGGGCGCCCCCGGCCCGGACGAACGCGATGTGCTCCGTGACGAGGGGGGCGCCCAGTGCCTCCACGCGCTCGGCGAGGGCGCGCAGGCGCTGCTCGTCGGGGCGGTCGGCGCCGCCGAGACCCAGGGAGACGCCGTGCGGCACCACCGTCACGCCGCGCTCGCGCAGGCGCAGCAGCGACTCGTGGACGTGGCCGGGACAGACGTTCTCGGCGACGACCTCGACCCAGTCGACACCGCCCGCCCGCCCGGCCATGCGCTCGACGGCGTCGGCGATCTCCGGCCGCCAGCCGATCCCCGTTCCCAACTGTGCGATCTGCTCCATCGTCCCCTCCTCGGTCACGTCGGCCACGGCTTCACCAGACCCTGTGCGTCTCCTCATGGCGGACCCGTGTTCCGGCGTGACGGAGTCATGGCCCCGAGGAACGGGGGCGAACCCCGGGGAGGGGACCTTCAGAGCAACATTTGAGCTTTCTACTGGACCGCCGGCTCGCCCTGGTCCTTGTTGATCTCCTCCGGGTCCGGACGGCCGGTGGGGACCTGGTTGCCCGGGAAGGGCGACGGGCGCGACTTCACGTCCGGGTTGGTGGACGGCTCGGCGGGGGGCGCCGCGGGCGGCACCTGACCGGCGACGGGCGGCGGCGGGCCGGTCGGGCTCGCGGTACCGGTGACCGAGTTCTGGGCGATGGTCGCGAAGTCGACCTCGCCGGTGGCCTCCAGGATCGTGATGTGGTCCAGCACGGTCTGGTTGGCGTCGGAGGCCAGCTGGCGGATCAGCGTGTTGCGGGTGGAGTTCCGCACGGAGGCGATCGCCGGGAAGATCTTGCCGTGGGCGGTCCGTAGCAGGTTCGCCCAGACCTTGTTGTAGTCGGCCTCGGTCTTCGCGGCGGTCATCTGGTCCAGGAAGCCCTGCTGCTCCGGAGTCGGCTGGTTGGGCAGCTCGACGCCCAGCTTCGCCGCGATGACCCGGGACCGCTTGTCGAGGTCGGTGTGGCCCACGATCAGGTGGTCGGCGGCCTCCCTGACGGCCTTGCTCCCGCTGCGCTCCAGAGCCTGCTGCCCGGCCGGCAGCTCCCACAGGCCCGCCAGCCGCACGCGGATGAGCAGGTCGCGGTCGCCGGGGGTGAGCGGCCCCCACTGCGTGGTCACCGTGTCACCGGTGAGCGCGGCCGCGGCCGTCGCGTTGCGGTTGGGGTACGAGTAGAAGATGGGATAGGCGACCGCGGTGAGCGTGCCGGCGATCGCCAGGGCGACGAGGACTGAGCCCTTGGAGCGTCGCAAAAGAGCCTCCCGGAGGAAACCAACTGATCGTTGGGGTCTGACTGTTGCTTGGGGTGCGGCGGGTGAGCGCCGGGTGTGCCTGGTCCGTGGCCGCCGCTCGGGGGCGGGTCCGGGGCCGCGTCAGATCGTGCCGTTGGCGATGGCGTCGAAGTCGACCTGGCCGGTCTTCTCCAGCATCGTGATGTGGTCGAGCACGGTCTGGTTGGTGTCCGAGGCCAGCTGGCGCACCAGGGTGTTCTCGGTCTGGTTCCGGATCGTCCCGATGGCCGGGAAGATCTTGCCGTGGGCGGAACGCAGCAGGTTGGCCCACACCCGGTCGAACTGGTCGTCCGTGGCGTTGTCCATCTGCTGGAGGAAGCCCTGCTGCTGCTCGTTCGGCACGTTCGGCAGCTCCACGCCCAGCTGGGACGCCACGGCCCGCACCCGTTCGTCGAGGTCCTTGTGGCCCACGATCAGGTGGTCCGCCGCCTCCTTCACCTGGGGGCTGCTCGACCGCGCCATCGCCTTCTCGGCGGCGGGCAGCTCCCACAGCCCGGCGAGCCGCACGCGGATGATCAGGTCCCGGTCGGAGGCCGTCAGCGGCCCCCACTGGGTGTTCACCGAACCGGCGGCCATGTTGGCCTGGGCGGTGCCCGAGCGGTCGGCGTAGGACCATACCGGGAACGCCAGCGCGCCTACGGTGACGACGAGAGCCAGGCCGGCGATGAGCGAGCCGTTGAGACGCCGCAAAGTGATCCTCCCGGATGATGCCAACTGGTCGTTGGGACAGTTGCTTGGCCAGTGCCGGAAGATACGTGCGCAGCCCCGGAGTTGTTCAACGGGCTCGAAACCCGCTGAGGAGGTCCGGTCAGGCGGACACGATTCAGCGGGGGTACGGCCGGGGGGCTCAGGCGTGCAGGGCCCGGTGGTCGGCGACCACGGTGCTGGAGCCCGGGGCGACCTCCGTGAAGCCCGCGTCGCGGACGAGGGGGAGGCCGGAGGCGGTGAGGGCTGTCCAGTGGGCCGGGGTGGTGGTGCGGACCGCGAGAGGGAAGCCCGCGTCCCGCCAGGTGGCCCGGGCCGGGGCGTCGAGGTCCCACCACGCGAGCTGGGCGCCGTGACCGGCCTGGGCCATCGCCTTGCCCGCCGACATCTCGACCTCGGGGTTCAGCCAGAGCACCGGGGCGGCGGGGTCGGGCTCGGCCGGTGGTGCGGGATCGTCGAGGTCCGTGCCGGAGACCTGGAGGCGGGCCAGGTCCTTGGGCCAGCCGTCGAGGGGGACCGGCGGGAAGACGCGTACCTCGGCCGATCCGCCCGCCACGGTGATCCCCGGCAGCGCCTCGGCCCGCCGCCACTCCGCTCCGCGCGCCCGCCGGACCACCTTCCGGATCCGGGCGTCCTGCCAGCTCCGCATCGCCTCGGCCCATTCCCCGTCGCCCAGTGACCGCGCGTCGCTCAGCATCACCAGCACCGCCCGCGCCGCCGTCTCCAACGCGTCCGTACGCGCCGGGGGAGCGCCCCGCTCGATGCGCGCGACCAGGGGCAGCACGAACTGCGGCGCCTCGTCGCGCGCGGTCCGCTCGTCCCGGAAGGGGCTGTCCTCGGGGGCGGCGGGGGCGGCGGGGGTGGTGGGGGCCGGGGCGGGGATCGGGTCGCTCGTGGTCACCCGCCCAGTCTGCCAGGCGAAAAGAGCCGGCCCCCGCCCCGCGCTCGTTCGCCTGTACGAGGATGGGGGCATGGAACGTGAGTTACCGCTGAGGCTGGAAGGGGTCGGCCGCCGCTACGGATTCCGGGGACCCTGGGTGCTGCGCGACGTCGACCTGGAGATCGCCCCCGGCACGCTGACCCGGGTCGAGGGCGCGAACGGCACCGGCAAGTCGACGCTCCTCCGCGTCCTCGCCGGGCTCGACGCGCCCACGGTGGGCCGGGCCACAGGGCGCCCGCGCACGGCGTACGTCCCCGAACGCTTCCCCGCCGCGCTGCCGTTCACCGCCGCCGAGTACCTCACCCACCTCGGCGCCGTCCACGGCCTGGACCGCCCGGCCGCCGCCCGCGCCGCCGCCGGGTGGCTGGAGCGCTTCGGGGCCGCCGAGTACGCCCGTACGCCCATGGGGGAGCTGTCCAAGGGCAGCAGCCAGAAGGTCGCCGTGGCCCAGGCCCTGCTCGCCGCACCGGAGTTGCTCGTCCTCGACGAGGCGTGGACCGGCCTGGACGCCGACGTCCGCGAGGAGCTGGAGCGCGCGGTGGTCGAGCGGACCGCCGCCGGGGCCGCGGTGGTGTTCGTGGACCATGACCCGCGGCGACTCGCGGGGGCGCCTGACGCGACGTACGCGGTGGTCGGGGGCGCGCTCGCTCTCCTGGAGGGGACGGGAACCGCGCGAGCGGAGGCGGCGGCGGACGAGACGCCGGCCGCTGTGGTGGTCGAGGGGCGTGCGCCTTCGGGGCGGCACGTCCCGCAGTCGGCGCGGGCCTTGGCGACCCTCGTCGAGGAGACGGGCTCCGGGACACACCGGTTCACCGTCCCGGCGGCGGCCTCGGACGCGCTGCTCAGGGCGTTGCTGGAGGCCCGCCCCGCGTGGCACGTGGTGAGCGTGGGCCCGGCACCCGCGGCCACCCCGACCGAACCGGAACCCGCGCTGGAAGGCGAACGCTCCTGATGACCGCACTCCTCCGCTACCAGGCAGCCCTCCTCGTCCGCTCCCAGCGCTGGCTCCCGCCCGTCATCCTGTACGCGGCGTTCCTCGCCATCGGTGTGCAGAGCGGGCAGCCGGTGCTCGACTCTCTCGGCTACACGGCCGCCGCGCTCCTGCCCGTCTCCGCCTGGCTGATGCGGATCTGCGTCACCAACGAGCCCCCCGCCGCACGCAGTTGTACGGCGGCGGCGGCCGGACCCGGCCGGGCGCACCTGGCCTGCGTCCTCGTCGCCTTCTCGGCGGCGGCGCTCCTCGGGACGGTGGCCACGGTCCTCGTCACGATCATCAGCGCGCCCACGAGCACGGACCACCAGACCCGGGTCGAGTCGCTCCCGGCGGCCGGCGCCGGGCTGCTGGCCGCGCTCGTCTGCGCCCTCCTCGGCACGGCCGTCGGCGCGCTCACGAACTGGCCGCTGCTGCGCTCGACGGGCCGGGCCGTGCCCGCTCTGCTGCTGGGCGCGCTGCTGGCCCTGGTGGTGGCCGGTTCCCCGGCCCGGATCGCGGTCACCGCCCTGGTCGACGGCTCGCGGCGGGCGACGGTCCCGGTCCCCGTCCTGCCCCTGATCGCGGCAGGGCTGCTGACGGCGGCCGCGACCGCCGTGGCGTGCGCCCTGACGGCGCGCCGCTCAGCCTGAACAGGCGGTCCGCTCGGCCTCCCGCCACTCGCACACCGGGCACAGGGTGATCCCCTTGTGGGACTCCGGGTACTCGGTGGGCTTTTGGCACAGGACGCACTCGGCGAAGGGCGGGCCGTCGTCCGCGGCCGGGGCGGGCCCCTGAGCCGCGGACGTCTCTTCGGTGCCGCAGTAGTCGCTCATACGTCCAGCGTAGAACGATCAGCCGGTACCGGACCCGCGGCCGAACGCCCCCTCCGCCTTCGCCGCCGTTGCCGCCGTCGTCCCGACCAGCTCCGACACCTTCACGAAGCGGAACCCGCGCGCCCGAAGCACCGGCACGATCTTCGCCACGGCCCGCTCCGTGACCGGCGCGGCGCTGCGCGTGCAGTGCATGACCACCACGGACCCCGGCCGCACCCCGTCCAGCACCTGCCGCACCACGTCGTCCGCGTCCGTCGCGAACGCGTCCCCGCTCACCACGTCCCACTGCACCGCCGTCACCCCGGACGCGCTGAGCCTGCGCAGCGCGCGGCTGTCGTAGCAGCCGCCGGGGAACCGGAAGTACGGCATCGGGTCCGTCACCCCCGCCTCCCGGAACACCCGGTAGGCGCGCTCCAGATCCGCCCGCATGCGCTCCGGCGTTATGGTGGGCAGGCCGTGGCAGTTCTCGGTGAAGGCGTGATGGCTGTACGAGTGGTTCGCCACCTCGAACAGGGGGTCCCGCCCGATGGACCGCGCCTGGATCGGGTACTCCTCGACCCACCGCCCCGTCATGAACACCGTGGCCGGAACCTTCAGCCGGCGCAGCGCCGCGATCAGTTCCGGATTGTCGAACCGTTCACCGGCGGCGGCCCTGTCCCCCTGGTCCGGCGTCATGTCCGCGTCGAAGGTGAGCGCGACGGTCTTGTCCCTACGGCTCCGCAGACCGTGCTCGAACACCGGGGTCAGCCCCGCCGGACCCGGCGCGAGCGTGGGCGGCCGGGACGACGACACGGCCGTGGGGCTCGCGGTGGCATTGACGATGCGCGTGGAGGCGTGCGGCGCGCCACAGGCGGCGAGGGCGGCGCCGAGCGCGCCGAGTGCGCAGAGCGCGGTGATTCTTCGTACAGGGCTGATCACCGTACGAAAGTTACGGCGATGGGGTCAGCGGACAGTCGGATTGGCTGCCGGATTACAAGGAGTCCGGCACGAAGTCACCCACCTGGGCGATGAAGGGGGCCCAGGCGACGGGGGAGAGAGTCAGCTCCGGGCCGGCGGGGATCTTGGAGTCACGGACGTGGATGGTGGAGGGGTGGGTGGCGACTTCTACGCAGTCGTCGCCTTGGGCGCTGCTGTAGCTGCTCTTGGTCCAGTGAGGTCCAGTGGTGCTCATAGTTCTCCTCGCATTCGCCTCAACAGGCCCACGGATTCCTGCGGGGAGAGGGCCTGTGAACGCAGTCTGGCATAGCGCAGGGAGAGCTTGGCCACCTCCTTCTTGTCGGCGATCAGGCGCCCGCTCTCCTGCCCCTCCGAGTAGGCGTACCGCTGTGTATCGGGGGTTTCGAGGAGGCGGATGGGGCCGGCCAGACAGGCGTGGTGCTCGGTGCGCGCGGGCATGATCTGGAGGGTCACGTTGCGCAACTCGCTTGCCGCCAGCAGGCGATCGAGCAGAGCCCGGCACACGTCCGCGCCCCCGAGGCGGCGCATGACGACGGACTCTTCGACGATGAAGTCGAAGGTGGTTCTGGGTTTGTCGCGGAACAGCCTCTGGCGTTGCATGCGGGCCGCGACGAGCGCCTCCAACTCCTCGTCGGGAAGCGGTGGAACGTCCTCGTCGCACAACGCCCTCACATACGACTCCGGTTGCAGCAACCCCGGCACCAGACGGCACTCGTATGTGCACAGGCTGATCGCCTGGGCCTCCAGCTTCGCCCACCGCCGGAACCACGACGCCAACCCCGGCTGTCGCGAGACATGCCTCGCCGCCCGCACCAACGCCCCCGTGCTCCCCAGCACTTCGTCCGCCCGCTCCACGAACACCTCGTCCGCCATCCGCCTCCCCAGCTCGATCGAGGCGACCGTGTGGACGCTGAACCGCACCAGCGGCGCGAACCGCTCCCTCGTGTACCCGTGATGCTCCCGCAGCGCCTGTACGAACGCCCCGAACGTCTTCAGACTGTCGGACGGGTCCGGCTCCCAGTCGACACTCACGCGCGGCCACCTCCAGATGAGTTCGGACTCCCCCACGATCAACTCACCCAGCGTCACGAACGGTTACGCGTACTGTCCATCGAACAGGGATGTACGGCGGTGGCCCGTACATCCCTGTTCGGTCACGCATCAGCTAACGGTCACGTACGACGCCACGGCCCCGTCACCGCGAAGGTCGTCCCCGGGGTGTAGCAGTTGACGTACATCGTCCGGCCGTCGGGGGAGAAGGTGACGCCGGCGAACTCGCCCCATTCGGGGTCGGTCGGGGTACCGATGTTCTGGGCGTTGCGGGCCATGGCATAGACCTCGCCGCGGCGGGTGACGCCGTAGACGTGCTGGGCGCCGTTGCCGTCCTCGCAGACCATGAGGCCGCCCGAGGGGGCGAGGCAGATGTTGTCGGGGGACTCGCCGGGGAGCTGGAGGTCGGTGTCGGGGCCGAAGGCGATCACCAGCGTGAGGGTGCGGTGGTCGGGGTCGTAGCGCCAGATCTGGCCGTAGTGGTCGGCGGCCGAACCGTCCGCGCTGCGGGCGAAGGAAGAGACGAAGTACACGCAGCGGCCGCCCCAGTAGCAGCCTTCGAGTTTCTGCGCGTGGGTGATGCCCTTGGGGCCGAAGTCCTGGTGGCGGATGGCCGTCGTCGTGGCCAGGGGGTCGGGGACGTCGACCCACTCGATGCCGTCGAAGCGGGCTCCGGGCTCCTGGACGGGGGAGAGGTCGGGTACGCCCGGGACCCGCATCGCCTGGAGGCGGCCACCCGCGCGGAGGGAACCGAGGCCGCCCTTGGGCTTGTCGGGAAGGAAGCGGTAGAAGAGGCCGAAGGGGCGCTCGAAGGCGTCCTCCGTCTCGTAGACGACACCGCGCTTCGGGTCGACGGCGATCGCCTCGTGCTGGAAGCGGCCCATCGCCGTCAGGGGCACGGCGCCCGAGCGGCGCGGGTCGGCCGCGTCCACCTCGAAGATGAAGCCGTGGTCCTTGGTGTAGCCGTTGGTGCCCGCTCTGTCCTCGGTCTCCTCGCAGGTCAGCCAGGTGCCCCAAGGGGTGGGTCCGCCGGCGCAGTTGACGGCTGTGCCGGCGATGGCGACGCCCTCCGCGAGGACCTTGCCGCGGGCGTCGAGTGTCAGGGACGTACAGCCGCCCTTGCCCATCGGGTCGTAGGTCAGGCCCTCGACCGTGGGGACCGGGATGCGGCCGGTGGCACGGTTCTCGTGGTTGCGGACGAGGTGGACCCGTCCGTGTCTGCCGGGGAAGGCGGACATGCCGTCGTGGTTGCTGGGGACCAGGCCCTCGCCGGAGCGCAGGGCGTCGCCCTCGCGGGAGAGGACCTGATAGCGGAAACCTTTCGGCAGGTCGAGCAGACCGTTCGGGTCGGGGATCAGGGGGCCGTAGCCGGAGTGGCCGAGGTCGCTCTGCGCGGCGGCCGAGCCCGCGAAGAGTTCGCCGAGGGCTCCGGTGAACGCGATACCTGCGACGCCTGCGCCGGAACGGGCGAGGGCCTGGCGGCGGGTCACTGACACGGGATTACCTTCCTGTTGGCGGACAGGATGTGACCCGCCTGTGTGTATCACGAGGTCACGGCCGCGTGAACCACGCGCGTAGAAGGAAGCGGAGGAGTCGCCCCCGTGTCACTCGGTCGGAGGGGGAGCGGACGCGGGGGGCGGGGAGGGCGGCCGGGGCCGCCCCGGCGGGTCCGGCGGGGGGCCCGCCTGGGCGCGTTCCAGGAAGCGCAGGAGTTCCACCGGGAAGGGGAGGACGAGGGTGGAGTTCTTCTCCGCCGCGACCGCCACCACCGTCTGCAGCAGGCGCAGTTGCAGGGCGGCGGGCTGCTCGGACATCTGCTGGGCGGCTTCCGCGAGCTTCTTGGAGGCCTGCAGCTCCGCGTCGGCGTTGATGATGCGGGCCCGGCGTTCGCGGTCGGCCTCGGCCTGGCGGGCCATGGAGCGCTTCATGGTGTCGGGGAGGGAGACGTCCTTGATCTCCACGCGGTCGATGGTGACGCCCCACTCCACGGCGGGGCTGTCGATCATCAGCTCCAGCCCCTGGTTGAGCTTCTCGCGATTGGAGAGCAGGTCGTCGAGGTCGCTCTTGCCGATGATCGAACGCAGGGAGGTCTGGGCCATCTGGGAGACGGCGAAGCGGTAGTCCTCGACCCGGACGACGGCGTTGGCCGCGTCCACGACCTGGAAGTAGACGACCGCGTCGACGCGTACGGTGACGTTGTCGCGGGTGATGCCCTCCTGCGCCGGGACGGGCATCGTCACGATCTGCATGTTGACCTTGCGGATGTGGTCGATGCCGGGGACGACCATGGTGAACCCGGGGCTTCTGGGGGCGCCCCGCAGCCGGCCGAGGCGGAAGACCACGCCTCGCTCGTACTGCTTGACGACCCGGGCCGCGGCGGCGACGTAGACGACCGCGGCGGAGCCGACCGCCGCGGCGGTGATGAGCAGCGTCTCGACCATGACGACCCCCTTGAGTCGTCCGCTATCGGTGCGAGTACCACGATATGCCGGAGTCGGGGGGCGGGGCGACTGTCGGCCGGGGGTGGGTTTCGCTCACCGGCGCCTGCCTGCCGGGCGGGCGGGCGGGATGGGGCGCCGGGGAGGGGGCGGACGGGCGGACGGAGCGGACCGGTGCCCCGGCGGTAGGCCGGGGCACCGGGCGCCGGGGCCGGGTCAGGAGGTGCCCGAGGTCGCCTTCTCCAGTTCCGGCACCGTCATGCGGACCGGTTCCGTGCCCGTCGCGCTGTGGCGGGAGGCCCAGTTCTCCAGGGCCGTGCGGCAGGCGTGATCGAGGTGGTGCAGGCCGGTGAGGTGGAGCTCCACCGGGCGGTCCTGGGGGAGGGACTCCAGGTTGTCGAGGATCTTCGGCAGGCGCAGGAAGGTCGCGTTGCCGGAGAGGTGGGCCTGGACGGGCCCGGCGCCCTTGTCGACGACCTCCAGCCTGATGTGCGAGGCCTCCCAGGCGGTCTTGGCCACGGAGAGGGCCAGACCGATCAGCACGCCCTCGAACATGTTGATCGCGACGATCGCCACCGCCGTGGCGACCAGGATCAGCGCCTCGCCCCGGTGGGTGCGCCACAGGGAGGCGACCTCACGGAACGGGATCAGCTTGAAGCCCGCGTGGACGAGGATGCCGGCCAGGGCGGGCAGCGGGATCAGGGCGAGGGCGCCCGGCAGCAGGGCCGCGAAGAGCAGCAGCCAGACGCCGTGCAGGACGCGGGACGCCTTCGTCCGCGCGCCGGCCTGGAGGTTGGCGGAGCTGCGCACGATCACGGCCGTCATGGGCAGCGCGCCCAGCAGCCCGCACACGGTGTTGCCCGCGCCCTGGGCCATCAGCTCCTTGTCGTAGGCGGTGCGCGGACCGTCGTGCATCCGGTCCACGGCCGCCGCGCTGAACAGACTCTCGGCGGAGGCGATGAGGGTGAAGGCGAGGATCGTGCCGAGGATCGCCACGTCCGCCAGCCGGCCGAAGGCGTCGAGGCCGGGGGGCTGGATGGCGTCCAGCAGCCCCTTCACCTCGACGTGTGCCACCGGCAGGCTGAAGACGAGGCCGGCGAGCGTGGCCAGCAGGACCGCGACGAGGGCGCCGGGGACCAGCTGGGCCTTCTTCGGCAGGCGCTTCCACAGCACCATCACAGCGACGGTGCCCGCGCCGATCGCCAGCGAGGCGAGCGCGGCGGTGGAGCCGAGGGCGTCGGCGGCGGCGCCGGGCAGGCCCGTGATCTTGTCGATGCCGGAGGCGGGGGCCTTCAGACCGGCCGCCGCGTAGAGCTGGCCCGCGATGATCACGAGGCCGATGCCGGCGAGCATGCCCTCGACGACGGAGACGGATATCGCGCGGAACCAGCGGCCCAGCTTCAGCGCGCCCATGGCGAGCTGGAGCAGACCGGCGGCGAGCACGATCACCCCGAGGGCGGGCAGCCCGAACTGGCGTACGGCCTCGAAGACCAGCACGGTCAGACCGGCCGCCGGGCCGGAGACCTGGAGGCTGCTGCCGGGCATCAGACCGGCGACGAGACCGCCCACGATGCCGGTGACCAGGCCGAGTTCGGCCGGGACACCGGAGGCGACGGCGACGCCCACGCACAGCGGGAGGGCGACCAGGAACACGACGAGCGAGGCGCCGAAGTCCTGCCGCAGATGGGGGAACCTGGATATGAGGGGGGACGCGGACGAGGCGGGGGGCATGGAGGTCCTGGAACTCTCGGAGGGCTGTTCGGTCGTCTCGGACACCTGGCCGTCGCTCACAGGGTCTCGAACCGGTCGGTGTCCGCGCGGTGTTCGCGCACCGCACCGGTGTGGACCTCGTAGTACCAGCCGCGCAGCCGCAGCCGGCCGTCCGCGAGGCGCTTCTCCACGCAGGGGTAGGAGCGCAGACGCAGGAGCTGGCTGAGGACGTGGTTCTGCACTCCGTCGGCGACGGTCGGGTCCTCGACGGCCCCCTCGGGGCGCGGGCTGGCGTGGGCCAGCCAGTCGCGCACGGCCGGTACGGCGTCCAGGTCGTCGCCGCGCACCAGGGCGCCGACGGCGCCGCAGTGCGAGTGTCCGCAGACCACGATGTCGGTGACGCCGAGGACCTCCACGGCGTACTCGATGGTGGCCGTCTCACCGGTGGGGCGGTCGGGGGCGTACGGGGGGACGATGTTGCCGGCGGTGCGCAGCTCGAAGAGCTCGCCGGGGCGGGCGCCCGTGATCAGGGCCGGGACGACCCGCGAGTCGGAGCAGGTGATGAACAGGACCTCGGGGGACTGGCCTTCGGCCAGCCTGGCGAACTCCTCAGGGCGCTGTCCGAAGGTACGGGCGTTGTCGATGAGGGGCTGCATGATGTGGTGACTCCTCCTGGCGCGCCTCGGCGGCGCGTCGGGCTTGCACGGCAAGGTGTGGGGGGACGGGCCGACGTGGCTCAGCAGCGGAAGACCTGGAGGGCGGCCGGGGTGTGGGCCGCGCGGGATCTCGCCGCCCGGTGGTGCCGGGGCGAGGGCTGTTCGGGCCGGCTCGCGGCTACCGGGTCCTCCTCCCGCGACGGACGCGCGGGGGGCCCTGGGACGGTGTGCGGTGCCGCGCGATGCCGGTCGCGGGTGCGGAGCGGACCGGTCGGGTCCTGGGCGGGTGCGCAGCTGCGGTGGGTGGCCGCCTTGTCGCGCACCGGCTTCGCGGTGGGGGTGTTTCCGGGCTCGGCTTTGGCCTTGGTGTGACCAGGTGTGTGCGCGGCTGCGAAGGAAGCCGCGGGAGCGAAGAACGTGAGGGTGAGCAGGACGGCGGCTAGGGCCGAAAGGACGGTCCGGGTCGTCGTACCACGCAATAGAGGCCTCCTCCCTGGCAGTTCTCGGTGTCTCCCACGCGTCGGCAGTTGCCTGACTTGGTCAACCATTGGTCAACCGCTGGTCAAGAAACACGTTAACCCTGCGAAGTTGTTTGCAGGGTTAACTTAACGTTGCGAGCTGAAGAGAGCCTGAAAAGCGAGGGCGGGTTGGCCGAAATCGACCCTTGACCTGGGGGAGTTCGTCAGGGGCGGTTCGTGATCGGCGCCGGTGGGGTCAGTGCTCCACGAGTCGCCCGGCGTCCCGCGCGAGGGCGGTGAGGCGGGATATGGCGCGGAAGTACTTCTTGCGGTAGCCGCCGTTCAGCATCTCCTCGCTGAACAGCCGGTCGAAGGGCATCCCCGAGGCGAGCACGGGCACCTCGCGGTCGTACAGCCGGTCGGCGAGCACCACGAGGCGCAGGGCCGTGGACTGGTCCGGGATCGGCTGGACGTCGGTCAGGCACACCGCTTTCAGGCCGTCCGTGAGGGCGCCGTACCGGCTGGGGTGGACGCGCGCGAGGTGGCCCAGCAGATGCGGGAAGTCGTCGAGCGAGGCGCCCTCGGTGGCGTACGCCGCCTTGGTGACCTCCTCGTCGGAGTACGGCGCCGGGGCCTCGGGCAGGCCGCGGTGGCGGTAGTCCTCGCCGTCGATGCGCAGGGAGCGGAAGTGGGCCGACAGTCCCTGGATCTCGCGCAGGAAGTCGACCGACGCGAACCGGCCCTCACCGAGCTTGCCCGGCAGTGTGTTCGAGGTGGCGGCCAGGGCCACGCCCGCGTCGACCAGCTTGCCGAGCAGGGTCGACACGAGGACGGTGTCGCCCGGGTCGTCCAGCTCGAACTCGTCGATGCACAGCAGGCGGTGCCCGGAGAGCGTCTGGACCGTCTTCTGGAAACCGAGGGCGCCGACCAGGTTCGTCAGCTCCACGAAGGTGCCGAAGGCCTTGAGGGAGGGCTCGGCCGGGGTGGCGTGCCAGAGGGAGGCGAGGAGGTGGGTCTTGCCGACGCCGTAGCCGCCGTCCAGGTAGACGCCGCGGGGGCCCGCCGGGACCTTGGGGGCCTTCGCCCTGCCGAGGCCGAGGAAGCCGCGCCTGCCCGCGCCGGTCGCGTGGGCCCCGCCGAGGCCCGCCGCGAAGCCGCTCAGGACGCGGACGGCCTCGGTCTGGCTGGGCTGGTTCGGGTTCGGGAGGTAGGTGTCGAAGCGCACCGAGTCGAAGCGCGGTGGCGGCACCATCTCGGCGACGAGCCGGTCCGCGGGGACGTGGGGCTCGCGAGTGCACAGGGACGAGGGGGCCGCTTCGGGTATCGGGCCGATTCCGGACACGGTGGCTGAGGACGACGACACGGTTACCGAGTCTAAGGGTCGTGCCACACTGCACGACATGCGACGCCTGTTCCCTGTGACCGAAGAGACAGCGGCCCCGACGCGCGAAGTGGCCCGTGGTGCGCATGCGCCTGAGGTGCGGGCACCGGACATCGTCGACCGGGAGTGGAGTCTCGGTGAGCTGGCCGCCGCGTACGCCTATCCCGAGTCGGCGTCCGGGGGGAGCGAGCCGTGGATGCGGGTCAACATGGTGTCCACGCTCGACGGCGCCGCCCAGCACGGCGGACGCTCGCAGCCGATCTCCGGCGACGCCGACATGCGGATCTTCGGCACGCTGCGGGGGCTCGCGGACGTGGTGGTCGTCGGCGCGGAGACGGTACGCCAGGAGGGGTACCGTCCGGCGCGCGCGCGCGAGGCGTTCGCCGAGGCGCGCAGGGCGGCCGGACAGACGCCCGCGCCGGCCGTCGCCGTGGTGAGCGCGAGCCTGGACCTGGACTTCTCGCTGCCGCTGTTCAGCTCGCCCTCGGTCCCCACCCTCCTGCTGACCGGTGCCGCCGCCGCTCCCGACCGGGTCGCCGCCGCCGAGAAGGCGGGCGTCCGGGTCGTGGTCGCCGGGGACGGCACGGGCGTCGATCCCGCGCGGGCCGTACGGGCCCTCGCCGATCTGGGGCTGACCCGGCTGCTCGGCGAGGGCGGGCCCCGGCTGCTGGGCCAGCTGATCGCCTCCGACGTACTCGACGAACTGTGTCTGACCGTGTCGCCGACGCTCACGGCCGGGGACGCCCAGCGGATCGCCGGCGGCCCCTCCGTGACGGTGCCCAGGCGCTTCGCGCTGGCCTCGCTGCTGGAGGAGGCCGGGTTCCTGTTCGGTCGTTACCGTCGCACGTGAAAGCGGTCGGAACCTACCGTTCCGTTCAGCTTTCGCCGGGCACACTAGAACCCTGAGGAGTGAGGGCCCGCGGGGCCCTCCGATGAGAAGGGCGCCTGTGGTGTCGTTCACGAGCGTATTGATGATCGAAAAGGCTCTGACGTCTGCGGACGTGGAGTTCGTCACGACCCTGCACGGCGACGAGCGGGCCTTCTTCCATGTGCTGCTCCAGCCGCGGGGCAATCAGGCCGACCGGTTGCTGCGGGCCGTCGACGACCTCGCCCTCGGTGAGCTGGACGAGGCGGCGAAGGAAGGGGAGACACCGGAGGGGGAGCAGGCGCTGGACGCCGGGGAGCGGGCACTGGAGGTGTCGTTGCAGGCACTGCGAGGGGCCGGGAGTCCGGCGGAGGGGCGGCTGATCGAGGATCACCCGCTGGACGCGCTGAAGTCGCTGGTGGAGGAGGTGGAGGCCGATGAGGTGCTGGTGCTCACCGATCCCCACTACGTGGAGGAGTTCTTCCACCGGGACTGGGCTTCTCGGGCACGCCACAAGGTCGGGGTGCCGGTGTTGAAGCTGTTCTCGCACAGTCGGGCTTGAGGGCACTCGGCGCCGTAGGGGGCTGTGCCGGATGCGGGTCCGTCGTGGCTGTTCGCGCGGTTTCCCCGCGCCCCTGGACGGCAGCCCGCGCCGCCTGCCGGGGGCGCGGGCTGCCGGCGGCGGTTGCGGGGGGCCCCTACGGCAGGCAATAGGCTGAGGGG
Organism: Streptomyces bottropensis ATCC 25435; assembly: GCF_000383595.1. NCBI lineage: Bacteria > Bacillati > Actinomycetota > Actinomycetes > Kitasatosporales > Streptomycetaceae > Streptomyces > Streptomyces bottropensis. Next base: position 2,477,593 of record NZ_KB911581.1, read on the forward strand.
GTTCATCGGCTTCGTACGTCACCTGGAGAACAGACATGGCACCCGGACTGCCTTCCGCCATGGATCGGCCGCACTTCATCGGGATCGGTGGGGCCGGGATGTCCGGGATCGCCAAGATCCTCGCGCAGCGCGGGGCGAAGGTCGCCGGAAGTGACGCCAAGGAGTCGGAGACGGCCGAGGCCCTGCGCGCACTCGGGGCGACCGTGCACATCGGGCATGCCGCCGGGCATCTCGCCGACGACGCGACCGCCGTGGTCGTCTCGTCGGCGATCCGGGCCGACAACCCCGAACTGGCCCGCGCCGCCGAGCTGGGCATCCCCGTGGTCCACCGGTCGGACGCGCTCGCCCGGCTGATGGACGGGCTGCGGCCGATCGCCGTGGCCGGGACGCACGGCAAGACCACGACGACGTCCATGCTGGCGGTGTCGCTGGCGGAGCTGGGCCTGAAGCCGTCGTACGCCATCGGCGGCGACCTCGACGTACCCGGGTCCAACGCGGTGCACGGGGACGGGGAGATCTTCGTCGCCGAGGCGGACGAGAGCGACCGGAGCTTCCACAAGTACGCGCCCGAGGTGGCGATCGTCCTCAATGTCGAGCTGGACCACCACGCCAACTACGCCTCCATGGACGAGATCTACGAGTCCTTCGAGACGTTCGCCGGCAGGATCGTGCCCGGCGGCACCCTGGTGATCTCGGCCGACCAGGAGGGCGCGCGGGAGCTGACCTCCCGGCTGTCCGGCGTGCGCGTGGTGACGTACGGCGAGAGCGAGGACGCCGACGTGCGCGTTCTCTCGGTCCTCCCGCAGGGGCTCAGGAGCGAGGTCACCGTCCTGCTGGACGGGCGGGAGATCACCTTCACCGTGTCCGTGCCGGGACGGCACTACGCGCACAACGCCGTGGCCGCGCTGGCGGCCGGCGTCGCCCTCGGGGTGCCGGCGGCCGAGCTGGCGCCCGCGCTGGCGGCGTACACCGGCGTGAAGCGGCGGCTGCAGCTGAAGGGGGAGGCGCGGGGCGTGCAGGTCATCGACTCCTACGCCCACCACCCGACCGAGATGACCGCCGACCTGGAGGCGATGCGGGCCGCCGCCGGCGACGCCCGGATCCTCGTGGTCTTCCAGCCCCACCTGTTCTCCCGCACCCAGGAGCTGGGCGCCGAGATGGGGCAGTCCCTGGCACTGGCGGACGCCTCGGTCGTCCTCGACATCTACCCGGCCCGCGAGGACCCGGTCCCGGGAGTGACCAGCGAGCTGATCATCGGGGCGGCGCGGAGCGCGGGCGCGGACGTGACGGCCCTGCACGACAAGGCGGAGGTCCCCGGCACGATCGCGGGAATGGCGAAGCCGGGTGATCTCGTTCTCACCATGGGCGCGGGTGACGTGACGGACCTGGGCCCGAAGATCCTGGACCGTCTCGCAGAATGAGGGGCTGAGGCACATGTCGTACGACGTCGAGAAGCCGGACGAGCAGTGGCGCGCGGAGCTGACACCGGCCGAGTACGCCGTGCTGCGGCAGGCCGGCACGGAGCCCGCGTTCGTCGGTGAGTACACCGACACCAAGACCAAGGGCGTCTACTCCTGTCGCGCCTGCGGTGCCGAACTCTTCACCTCCGACACGAAGTTCGAGTCGCACTGCGGCTGGCCGTCCTTCTACGACCCGAAGGACACCGACGCCGTGGAGCTGCTGTCCGACCGGTCGCACGGCATGGTCCGCACCGAGGTGCGGTGCGCCCGGTGCGGCTCGCACCTCGGGCACGTCTTCGAGGGCGAGGGGTACGCCACCCCGACCGACCAGCGGTACTGCATCAACAGCATCTCCCTGACGCTGGCCGCCGACGAGAGCTGACCTCGGCCGTCGACCCCCTTCACCCGCGGTCGCCCGGGGCCCGCGCGCCCGGGCCCCGCGCCCGTCGCCAGGTTTGACCACGTGACTATTGTGTGAAGGGTGTTGACGGGGGCGGATCGAGCGGAAGACGACGCGGTCGAGCGGCCGGACGGGCACCGGCGAGAAGGCTTCCGGACATGGGCCGTGGGCCCGACGTGAACGGACTGGTCTACTACGTGGCGGCCGCCGTCGTGTGGACCGGCTTCGCGGTCCAGCTGCCCGGCCTGTGGCACGGCTGGCGCGACCCGCTCAAGCGCGCGCTGTGCACCGTGATCCTCCTCGCCGGCTGCTGCTTCGTCCTCGGCGCCCCGCCCACCGTCGGCTTCGTCAACGACACCCTCGGCGTGCCCAACGCCGCCGCGTGCCTCACCTACGGGGCGGTCAACGCCTTCTCCGCCGCCTCCCTCGTCCTGATCGTCCACTGGCGCGGGGCCGACGACCCCGCCCGGCTGCGGCGGGTCTCCCGCGGATGGCTGCTCGCCTACACCGTGATCATCGCGGCGCAGACCGCGCTCTTCGCCGCCGGGGACGCGCCGGTGGAGCGACGCGCGGACTTCGACACCTACTACGCCGGCACACCGTTCGTCCGCGAGATGATCGTCCTCTATCTCCTGGCCCACCTGGCGGCGGCCCTCACCACCACGATCCATTGCTGGCGCTGGACCCTCCAGATCGGCGGCTGGACACGGCGGACCCTGGCGGTGCTCGCCGTCGGGTGGCTGTGCAGCAGCGCGTACGGCGTCGTCAAGATGACCGCCGTCGCCGCCCGCTGGGGCGGCCACCACTGGGACCCGCTGAGCACCCGGCTGGCCCCGATGCTGGCCACCGTCGGCGCCGTCCTCACCTCGGCCGGCTATGTCCTGCCGCTGCTCGGCCCGCGTATCGACAGCCTCCTCGCCTTCCTGCGGCTCGGGCCCCTCTTCCGGCTCGTCGGCGCCAGGAACACCGGCCGCATCAGGCGCGACGTGCTGCTGTCCTGGCGCTCCCTCGGCGATGTCGAGCTGCGCCTGACCAGCCGTACGACGGCGATCCGGGACGGACTGCGGGACGTGTCCGTCCACTTCGACGAGGCCGTCCGGGAGAGGGCCTACCGCCAGGCCCTCTCCCTGGGCTCCAGCACCGGCGAGGCCGAGGCCATCGGGGACGCGGCGATGGTGGCCGTCGCGGCGCTGTCCGGCACGGGCGGCTCCACCGGGCGGCGGCGTCCGGACGCCCTGGATCCGGCCGTGCTGGACAGCGTCGCCTTCGACGCCCTCGTGGGACTCGCCGCCGGCCACGCGAAACCCCCGGCCGGCGAACAGGGCCTGGACACCGGCCAGCCCTCCCTGATCCGGATGTCACGAGCGGTACGGGCGGGGGTCGTGGAGGAAGCGGTCCGGAGCGCGGCGGCAGGGTGAGTGTCACGTCCTCCTGCCGGGGCGCCCCGCCGTGTCCCGCCACTCGCTCGGTGACATGCCGTACGCCGCCCGGAACACCCGGCTGAAGTGGGTGGCGCTCAAGAAGCCCCAGCGGCCGGCGACCGAGGCGATGGTGCGGCGGTTGCGGAGGCCGAGCACGAGGTCGCGACGGCACTCCTCCAGCCGGCGGCGCTGGATCCAGCGGCCCACGGTCGTGCCCTCGTCCCGGAACAGCTTGTGCAGGTAGCGCACCGAGATGTGATGGGCCCCCGCGATCACCTCGGGCGACAGGTCCGCGTCGGCCAGGTGCTCGTCGATGAACCGCAGGACACGTGCCACCATCGGCGACCGGGTGGCCGGTGCGTCCGTCACGACCCGCCCCGACCGCTCCGTGGCGAGGGTGGCCAGCAGGTTCACGGCGTTCCGGGCGAGCATCTCGCCGACCGGGGGCTCGGCGGAGACCACCGTGTCGGCCAGCTCGGACAGGAACGGCGACAGCAGCGTCCCCAGCCGGGAGGACCGGGCGACCGGGGTCGCCACCACGCGCCGCAGATCGTCGTCCTCCAGCCCCAGTTCCTCGTGCGGGACGAGGAAGACCTTCAGCCGGCAGCGCTCGGGTAAATCGGGCACCGGCGGGTGGTTCGCGTCGTAGAAGCAGATGTCGCCCGGTCGCAGGGAGACGTCCGGCATCCGCTCGGCGAGCGGAACACCGCTCCCGCGCACCCCCACGAGCAGATACGCGCCGCCGGTCCGCCCCGTCAGCCGGTACGCGTCCGGCGCGGACCGTCCGTCCCCGGGCAACGCCACGGCCGCGCCGTCGAGGACGCGGATGCGAAGACCCGCCTCCTCCACGACGCCGGTGCCGGACCTCGTCATCTCTTTTCTCCTCCATGGCGGTTCGAGCACACCGTCGACCAGTGCACTCGGAGCGTAGGAAGGAGGATGTGAAAAAAGAGTGACCGTGAAGTGACGGTGGCCGCTACGGGGTGCCCGAAGGGGAGCCGTGGCCGAGCAGGCGGCGGCGGGCGGCGCGGCGCTCCTCCGGCGCGTCGTACGTCGCGGCCAGCTCGGCGGCGAAGGCACGCAGCAGGTCGTGCTGCGCGTAGCGGCCGGGCGCGCGCTCGGCGACGAGGTGGGCGTCGGCGAGGCCGTCGAGCAGCAGCCGGGCGCGGCGGACCGGGAGCCCGGCCAGCGCCGCGGCCGACTCCGGGGTCAGGTCGCGCCCGGGGTGCAGGGACGACAGCCGGAACAGCCGGGCGCTCTGAGGGGCCAGCCGACGGTAGGAGCGGGCGAAGGCGGTCCGGAGGTCGGGCGGATCGCCGGGGTGGGTGTCGGGTTTGGGGTCGGGGGCGGCGGGGCCCGGGTGGGTGCGGGGAGTCGCCGTCGTGCCGGTGAAGGCGTCGAGGGGGTTCCCCGCGTGGCGCAGTTCGCTCGCCAGGGCCGAGAGCGGGAGGTCCGGACGGGCGGCGGCGCGGGTGGCGACGAGCGTCAGGGCCAGGGGCAGCCGGCCGCACCGGACGACGATCTCGTCGGCCGCCCCGGGCTCGGCGGCCGAGCGGGCGTGACCCGTGCGCGCGGCCAGCATCGCTCGCGCGTCCGGCGCCGACGGCAGGTCCAGGCGGAGCGGATGGGTGCCCGAAGCGATCAGACCGGACAGGGCGTTGCGACTGGTGACCAGGGTCAGACACCCGGGCGAGGCCGGCAGCAGCGGCCGTACCTGTTCGGTGTCCGCCGCGTCGTCCAGCACCACCAGCAGCCGCCGGCCGGCCAGCAGACTCCGGTACAGCCCGGCGAGGGAGTCCGTGCGGACCGGCATCCGCGCGGCGGGCACCCCGAGCGCGGCGAGCATCACGCGCAGCGCCGCCGCCGGGTCCAGCGGTGCCCGGGCGGGGTCGAACCCCCGCAGCCCGACATGGAGTCGGCCGTCGGGGAAGCGTCCGGCGACCTGGTGGGCCCAGTGCAGGGCGAGGGCGGACTTCCCGACACCGGGCATCCCGCTGATCAGCACGGTCGCCGGCGCGCCCGGTGCGTCCGGTGCGTCCGGTGCGCCCGGAGCGGGGGCGTCCGCGCTCGGGGCCGTCCCCGCCCGGCGGGTGGCCGCGTCCGTGATCTCCGCCAGACGGCCGAGTTCGGACCGTCTGCCGACGAACGCCCCCGACCCGAGCGACGGTCGGGCGCCGGCGTACGGGCGGGCCGTGTCTCCCGTCGACGGCAGGGCGGACGGCACGAGTGCCGGTGCGGGGCGCGGTCCGGGCACGGGGTCCGCCCGATCCCCGTCCGGACCGACAGCCGGATCAGTCGGCGGACCGGCTTGTGGCGTGCTCGCGGAAGGGCCGGGCAGTGTGGCCGACCCGGTGGTCGCCGGGCCCGGATCCGCAGCCGCCCGGGGGCCGGCCGCTCCCCATTCCTGGCGGAGCACCCTGGTGTGCGCCGCGGCCAGTTCCGCGCCGGGTGCCACCCCCAACTCCTCGGCCAGCAGCCGTCGTACGCGCTCGTACGCGGTCAGCGCCTCGGCCTGGTGGCCGGACGCGGCCAGGGCCAGGACGAGCGCGGCGTGCAACGACTCGTCGAGCGGGTCGCGTTCGAGGGCCTGTCGCAGCGGGGGCAGCACCTGCTCACTGCTTCCGCACAGGAGCGCCGCGTCGGCGGCCATCCGCGCCGTGCCGGCCAACTCGCGTTCCACCGCGGCGAAGACGGCGTGCTTTCGTACGGCGGTGGGCATCCCCATGCCCACCGGGCCCCGCCACTCGCCCAGCGCGTTCACGAAGTGCCGCGACGCCACCTCGGACCGCCCGGTGGCCGCCGCCCGCTTGCCCCGCTTGGTGGACGCGCGGAACCGCAGCAGATCGACCTCCTCCTCGGCCGCCGCCAGCAGATAGCCCCCGGCGCGGCGCAGCAACCGGTGTCCGGGTACCCGGGGTGGCAGCCCGGGTTCGAGCAGCCGCCGCAGTGAACCGGCGTAACGGCGCACCACGTTCCTCGCGCTGGCCGGTGCCCGCTCCGGCCAGAGCACGTCGACGATCTCGCCCGCCGGCACCGGCCGGCCCGCCCGCACCACCAGCAGAGCGAGCAGGGCCCGCTGTTGCGGGAAGCCGAGGTCGAGGTCCTCCTCGCCCCGGCGGACCCGCAGGGGCCCCAGCACCTCGAACCGCAGCGACACCCCCGCCGAGCCGGACCGGTCGGTGGCCGCGGCGCCTCGCCCGGCCCGGCCCGGCGACCCCGTGACACCCGACCCCGCGACAACCGGGCCGCCGGTCATCCGCACCGCTCGCTCGCGGCGATCCGTTCCCGCACCCCGTCGGCGTCGGGGTGGCCGAGGGTGATGAGGAGGGTGAGGGCCTGCTGCAGGACCTCGTGGGCGGCGCGGTGGTCGCCCATCGCGGCGTGCGTGTCACCGATGTGGACGAGGGTGCAGGCTTCCAGGTACGGCACGCCCAGCTCCCGGTAGAGGGCGAGGGCGTGGCCGTAGCCCACGAGGGCGTTCGGGTGGCGGCCCAGGTGGTGGTGGGCGTACGCGAGGGTGTGCCACGTGGCGGCCTGGCCGTAGCGATCGCCGAGCCGCTGGAGCAGGGTCAGGGCCTCCTGGCAGCGGCGCAGGGCCTCGGGGTGCTCGCCGAGCAGCGCGTGGTACCAGCCGACGGAGTTGAGGACGCTGGCGTACGCGGCGCTGCGGCCGCTGCCGCGGAACAGCTCCATGGCCAGCCGGTTGTGGTGCAGGGCGCCGGACAGATCGCCCTCCTGGTCGAGGGTCCAGCCGATACTGCGGTGGGTGTCGGCCCGCCCGACGTCGTCACCCAGGTCGGTGAACAGCCCCAGCGCGCGATCGAGGCGGGGGCGGGCGGAGCCGTACAGCCCGAGCCGGCCCTCGGCCCGGGCCAGCGCGCGCAGCCCCCGGGCCTCGAACGCGGGCTCGGCCAGCCGCAGGGCCGCGTCGAGGGCGATCCGCTGGACCGTCGCCCAGTCGTGCCAGTGGCCCCGGCGGTCGAGGAACGGCTCCAGCGACCAGGCCAGCAGACACGCCGACCGGTCGCGGCCCGACCGGGCCGCCGCCCCGACGACGGCGAGCAGCACCGGATACTCCTCGGCCAGCCAGGCGAGCGACTGCTCGTGGCCGACGAGCGGCTCGGCGCGGACACCGGCCGGCAGCGGGCCCGGGGGCATCGGGTCGGCGTACGGGGCGAGGAGCGGTTCGGTGAGGTGCGCGCTGTGCACGTAGTACGCGTACAGCCGCTCGGTGGCCGCCTCGCGCCCGGCGTCCGGGACCTGGTCCTCCAGGAGTTCGGCCGCGTGGGCGCGCAGCAGATCGTGCAGGGCGTACCGGCCGGGGGCGGGCTCGCCCGCGAGGTGGACGTCGGCCAGCTCGGCGAGGAGCGACCGCGTCCGGCGCACGGGCAGATCGGCCAGCGCGGCCGTCGCGGACACGGAGAAGTCCGGCCCGGGGTGCAGGGCGAGCAGGGGGAAGAGGCGGGCCGCCGCGGCCGACACCGCGCCCAGCGACCAGGAGAACACCGCGCCGACGTTCGCGGAGGCGTCCGTCCGGCTGAACGCGTCCAGGCTGCCGTGCGCCGCGCGCAGCTCCGCCGCGATCGCCGACAGCGGGAAGTCCGGGTGGGCGGCGGCCCGCGCGGCGACACAGGCCAGCGCCAGCGGAAGCCCGCCGCACAGCGCCGCGATCTCCGCCACCGCCCGCTCCTCGCCCGTGAGCCGCGCGGCGCCCAGTCGGCGTTCGAGGAACACCCGCGCCTGTGCGGTGTCCAGCGGCCGCAGTGCCAGCGTGTGCGCGCCGTGCGCGGACACCAGGCCCGACAGCTGGTTGCGGCTGGTGACGATGGTGAGGCAGCCCGGGGTGCCCGGCAGCAGCGGCCGCACCTGTTCGGTGTCGCGCGCGTTGTCCAGCAGCACCAGGAACCGGCGCCCCGCCAACAGGCTGCGGTACAGCGCCGCCTGGGCGTCCACCCCGTGCGGCACCCGCTCCGGCGGTACGCCCAGCGCGTCGAGGAAGACCCGCACCGCTTCCCCCGCCCGCATCACGGCCCCCGACGGCGCGAACCCCCGGAGGTTGACGTAGAGCCGGCCGTCCGGGTACCGGTCCGCGACGCGGTGGGCCCAGTGCACGGCGAGGGTGGTCTTGCCGATGCCGGCCATCCCGCCGATGGCGCTGATCACGACGGTCCCGGTGGGCGGCACGGCGTCGCCGGGACCACGGTCGCCGCCGGGATCGTCGAGGAGGGCCAGTACCCGCTCCAGCTCGGCGCGGCGGCCGGTGAAGGTCGGCAGGTCGTGGGGGAGCTGGGCGGGGACGGCGATGGCCGGAGCGGGCGGTGCCGACGAGGCCACGGTGCTCACGTGGGCGGTCTCGGCCCGGGAGGGAGCGGGCGGGGCCGCACCGGCGCCGCGTACGACCGCCGCGTGGGCGTCGCGGAGTTCCGCTCCGGGGTCGATGCCCAGCTCGTCGGCGAGCCTCGCACGGGCGGCCCGATAGGTGCCCAGCGCCTCCGCCTCGTGCCCGGCGGCGGCCAGCGTGAGCACGAGCCGGGCCAGCAGCGGTTCGTCCAACGGGGCGTCCGCGGCGGCCTGTCTGAGCAGGGGGAGGACGGCGGCGGGGGTGCCGGCGCGCAGCGCCGCGTCGGCCGCGTCCCTCAGAGCCGCCGGCCGTTCACGGTCCACCGCCGGGAACCCGGCGCGCTCCCGCACCTCTTCGGGCAGCCCCGCCCCGACGGCCGGCCCCCGCCACAGGCCGAGGGCCTCGGTGAGAAGCTCCACGACCCGGCCCGGCGACGGGGGAGCGCCGGCGCCCGTCCGACGCGCTTCGTCCCGTAGCCGGCGAAACCGCAACAGATCCAGGGAGCCGGCGTCGACGACGAGCCGGTAGCCGCCCGCGTCCCGTATCAGCCACCGCCCGGCCGCCCGGTTGGGCAGCCCCGGCTCCAACAGCCGCCGCAGCGAGCCCACATGCCGCCTGATCACATTCACCGCGCTGTCCGGCGGCCGGCGCCCCCACAACACGTCGACGATCTCGCTCACCGCCACCGGCTGCCCCGCCCGCACCAACAGCAGCGCCAGCAGCGCCCGTTCCTGCGGGCGCCCCGACGCCGCCTCCGCCCCCGCCCGTTCCACCCGGACCGGCCCCAGGACCGCGAACCGCACCGGTTCCGGCGCCAATCGGCCCTCCTCGTATCTCATATCTCGTATCTCGCCCGCACCCCATGACGATACGTCCCGTGCCGACGTAGCCGGAGTCACGCGCCGGTCGTCACCGGCGGACGGGCCGGACCCGGCACGGTCCCTGGTGTGCCGACGCGGCGGCTCACCGGCCACGGTGATACAGCTGTTCATCGAGTGATCTCCGGAAAAAAGAGGGGTGCGGTCGGTGAACTCGGTACGGACGCGGGGCCGTTTGGTCTCACAGGGGGTGGCGGGATCCGCCGGGCGGCACGTGGTGATCGTCGGTGGCAGTCTCGCGGGGCTGCTCGCCGCGCGGGCCCTCGTCGGTCACGCGGAGCGGGTGACGATCGTGGAACGGGACCGTCTTTCGAAGGGCGACGGCGAGGGAGCGGCGTACCGGCCGGGTGTGCCGCAGGCCCGGCACCCGCACGTCCTGCTGGAGGGCGGCCAACTCGCTCTCGACGCGCTGCTGCCCGGATTTATGGCGGAGCTGACGGCCGCGGGTGCCCCGCGGGTCGGGATGCCGGCGGACATGGCCGCCTTCCAGAGCGGCCGCTGGTTCCGGCGGATGCCCGCGTCGACCCATATCCACACCGGGTCGCGCGCGCAGCTGGAGGGGCTGGTACGGCGCCGGGTCCTCGCCGAGCCGTCGGTCACCCTCGTCGAGGGGACGGAGACGGTCGGCCTGACCGGCGACGCCAGGCGCGTGCGGGGGGTCCTCGTGCGGGAGCGGGGTGACGGGGCCCGGGGCGAACAGCGGGAACTGGCCGCCGATCTGGTCGTCGACGCCTCCGGCCGCGGTACGAAGGGGCCGCGGTGGCTGGCGGCCCTCGGCGCGCAGGCCCCGTTCGAGGAGATCATCGACACCGGGCTCGCCTACGCCTCCCGCGTCTACCGCGACACCACCGGCACCCTCGGCGACGGCCCGTCCGCCGGAACGCTCGGCCTCCACGTCGTCCCCGACCCCGCGCAGCCGTACGGCGCCGTCGTCGTCCCCCTGGAGGACGGCACCCACCTGGCCACCTTCTCCGGACTGCGCGGCGACGAACCGCCCACGGACGAGGAGGAGTTCGAGTCCTACGCCGAGCGGCTGCCGCACCCCGTGGTGCGCCGCTGGATGCGCGGGGCGGAGCCGCTGACGCCCGTCTCCGGCTTCCGGCGCACCGCGAACGTACGGCGCCGCTACGATCTGCCCGGCCGCCGCCCCGCCGGTTTCCTGGCCACCGGCGACGCCCTGTGCACCTTCAACCCGATCTACGGGCAGGGCATGGCCGTCGCCGCGATGGGTGCCGTCGCCCTGCGCGACGCGCTGGCCGACCCGCGCCGTACGCCGACCACCCGCCGGGTGCAGCGGGCCCTCCTCGCGGCGTCGCGGCAGGCGTGGGACATCTCGGCCGGGGCGGACAGGAAGATGCCGGGGGCGATCGGCAACGCGGTCACCGACCGGCCCGCGGACCGTGTCGCCGGCTGGTATCTGCGGCGGGTGCAGGAGCGTGTCCCCGGTGACCCCCTGGTGGGCCGCGCCTTCCGTTCCGTCGTCTCCCTCAGGGAGCCGCTGGGTGCCCTGTTCGCCCCGGCGGTGGCCCGGGCGGTCCTCTTCGGGCCGGTCAAGGACACACCTGCCGGGCCGCCGATGGCGAGGGAGTGAGCCGAGGGCGCCGAAGGCGGACAGGGCGGTGCCTCCTGGGTCTTGACGTGGATGGAAAGCGCTTGCCACACTCGCGGCCCGCCACACGAAGTGCCTGCCGCCACAACGCCGTTCGGTCCCGTGCCGTGCGACGCCGCGCCACTCCAGGTCACCGGCCCCTCGGGGCCCTCGGCCGTGGACGGTCCGGGTCGAATCGGGTTCGACGGGGGTTTCTGGTGCGGTTCCGGCCGGGGCCCACCCGGGTCCCGGCCGCGCCGGACCGGTCCCCGCCGAGTTCGGTCGCGTTCCGGACGGGTCCCGGCCGGCCCGTCGAGGAGTGCGCGGCGGACGGCCGTCGTACGGCAGGCGCGCCGATCCCCCACAGGAGAAGCCGACATGGGACGCAGAGCCGCAGCCCGGACCACCGACACCAGGACGTCCCGCGCCGCCCGCGCGACGCCGCGCGGTGCCGATACGACGGCGATCGACCGGTCCGGCCGCCCCGCCGTCCGCCGTACGAGAGCCCTCGCCACCGCCGCCTTCGCCACCGCCCTGCTCACCGGGGCGGCCGTGCCGACCGCTCCCGCGAGCCCCGCCACGGAACTGGCGGCGGCCCCCGTCACCGCCGGGGCGGCCAAGAGCGCGGCTGCGTGCGGTGAGGGCTCGTACCAGGCGGAGGCCGTGCTCGGCGGCGGCACCTGGACCGCCAGGCGTGGCGGCAGTGTCACGTACACCGGCACCGACATGCGCGCGGCGATGCAGGCCGCCGTCAACAGCCTCACCGCCGGCCGGACCTCGAAGGAGCGGGTCGTCGTGCGCGGCTCGGGGTCCATCGGCGCCGGCTCCCGGGTCTCGCTGCCCAGCTACACCGTGCTCGACGTGTGCGGCACGATCGACGTGACCGGCACCGGCTCGGGCGACCAGGCACCCGTCTACTCGCGCGGCACCCGTGACATCGAGGTCCAGCACCTCAACCTCACCGGGACCCCGCTGTACGGGATCTTCCTGCGCAACGTCCAGAACGTCGTCCTCGGGCAGCTCGACATGCGCCTCTCGCGCGGCCTCGGCGTCCGGATCGACAACCGGGGCGACACCAGCCAGTGGACGCGCAACGTCAGGATCGACAACGTGTACGTGTCGGGCGCGAGCAGTCACGCGGTGGAGACGTACGGCGTCGACGGGCTCACCGTCGGCACGGTGACCGCCCGCGACGTCGGCGAGTCCGGACTGCTCCTCAACCAGACGGTCAACGCCACGGTCACCAAGGTCGACGCGGACGGCGCGGGCACCGGCACCGGCTACGCGGCCTTCCGCATGGCCAACCGCAACGGCCGGGTGGGCAGCGCCTACCCGACCAACATCCGGGTCGGCGAGGTGGTCGCGCGCGGCGGCGGACGCGGCGTCTTCTGCGTCTCCGAGAGCGGCGGCGCGGTGATCGACCGGATCAGCCTCACCAACACCGGCAACAACGCGATCCTGATCGAGAACTGCTACAACGTGAACCTCGCCGCCCAGAGCGGCACGGTCTCCGGCGGGGGCGAGATCCGGCTCGCGGCGCGCTCGGAGTTCGCCAACAACCGTGACATCACCGTCCAGAACCTGACGGTCACCAACTCGTCCCTCAGGGAGAGCCCCTGCGGCGAGAACACCACCTTCCGCAACAACCGCCTGGTCGCCAGCGCACAGAGCATCTGCTGACCGGCTCTCCCGCAGGGCGCGCCCGGCACCCGCTCCCGGGCGCGCCCGCACCTTCGCCGCCGCTCGCCGATCGCCGTCGTGCGGTGACCGGTCAGGGTGACGCCGCCGCCTAGCACCGGACGGCCACCGTCCGGTCCGGGCCCCAGCGCTGCTCGACCGTGGCCAGGAACTGCCGGCCGAGCCGTTCGTGGAGCGCCGCCGCGGCGGTGTCGGACGCCACCACATCGAGCGCCGGGTGCAGGACGCACCGTCGCGCCTCGGCGCCGGAGGGGGCCGGCAGCGACGCGCCGAGCCCCCGGCCCCGGGGCCGACGGAGCGACGAACAGGCGGCCGACCACGGCCGTCCGGTCGACGCCCAGTCCCGTACGGTCGCTCCACAACCCGGGGCGCCGCGTCGCCCGCGCCGCTCCGGGCCAGGCCGACATGACCGGCGATCCGGCCGTCGAGTTCCGCCCCCCCCGGGCGGCGACGAGCGAGGGTGGGGTCAGCCGGGCGCCGGGCCGCTCGGGCCAGTCGACCGGACAGCCGTCGCGGTCGTGGACCTCCGCGAGCACCGCGGCACAGTCCCCGAGATCACGATCGGCGCGGTACCGGACACTCGGGGCCGCGCTTTCGGCGGACTCGTTCTCGCTCGTCACCGCGGCATCGAAGCGCGCGGCGAGGGCGGGCCGCCCTCCACCTTCCCGACGGGCCTCTCGGCGCTCCCACCACCACCCCCGGCGGCCCCCGCACCCCATCCGTCACTCCCGTACCGCCCCCGCCGCACCGCCCCGCGGGGGATCTTGACGGCGAGGATGTTACCGGTAACACTTCGAGAGTCCCAGTCACGGAGAGGCGGATTCCGGCGTGCCCGCATCATCGACCGCGCAAGAGGTGAGACCCGTCCCGCCGGCCCCGGACAGCAGGGTGTTCAGCCCGGCCGCCGTGGTCGCCTCGTGCGTCGGATTCGTCCTCATCGGCGCGCTCCAGGCGCTCTACGGGCCCGCCATCCCGGCCTTCCGCGAGGACTTCGCGCTGTCGCCCTCGGCCGCCGGTCTGGGGCTCAGCGCCCACTTCGTCGGCGGGGTCGCCGGAGTCCTGCTCTTCGACCGGCTGTACGGGCGGCTGGGCAACCGGCGGCTGCTCGGCGGCTCCTACCTGCTGATGGCGCTCGGCGCGGCGGGGTTCGCGCTCGCGCCGACCTGGCCCGTCGCCCTCGGCGCCGCCCTGCTCGCCGGACTCGGCTTCGGCGGCATCGACTACGGCCTCAACCAGCTCTTCGCCGTCGGCTTCGGCCACCGCTCCACCGCCATGCTGAACGTCCTCAACGCCCACTTCGGCGTCGGCGCGATCCTCGGCCCCGCCCTCGTCGCCGCCGTGGGCGCCGAGCACTACCCGGCGCTCTTCCTCGCCTTCGCCGCCGCCAACCTGCCGCTGCTGCTGTGCCTGCGCGGCGTACGCGACCAGGTGCCCCAGCCCGGCGCGACGGGCGCGACGGGCACCGTCGGCGCGGCGGCGGGCGGCTCGCCCCTCGCCCGCAGCCTCGGCTCGGTGCTCGCCGTCTTCGTGACCCTGTACGTCCTGCACGTCGGCATCGAGGCCGGCGTCGGCGGCTGGGAACCCACGCACCTGGAGACGGTCGGATACGGCGCCGGTGCCGCCGCGACCGCCACCTCCGTGTACTGGCTGATGATGACGGCCGGCCGCTTCCTGGTGGCCCCCCTGGCCCTGCGCCACGCACCGCAGACGATCATCACCGTGTCCTGCGCCGGCATGACGGTCTGCCTGCTGCTGGCCTCGGTGCCCCCGCTCGCCCCGTACGCCTACGCCGGAGTCGGCCTGTTCATCGCCCCGATCTTCCCCACCGGCCTGCCCTGGCTGAACGCGGCCGCGCCCCGGGCCCGCCGGGCCGGAGCGCTCGTCATCGCCGCCTCCATGACCGGCGGAGTGGCGGCCGGACCCGCGCTCGGCAAGGCCATCGAGTGGTCCGGCGTCCGCGCGGTCCCGCTGCTGCTCGGCGCCGTCTCCGCCCTGTGCCTGCTGGCCACGCTGTGGCTGATCCGCGCCACCCGCTCCGACCCGCCCTCCCCGTAGTACGCGGTGCGGGTGCTCCTCGCCCGCCCCGCCCCGCCCCGGACACCCGGGGCCGCCGTCCTCCTCGCCCGTACGCCGGAACGGCCCTGCCACCCCGTACACCCCGCCGAAGGGAAACAGCCTTGAGCACGCCCGCTCTGACCACGACGTCCGACGGTTTCCTCCTGCACGGTGAACCGTTCCGGATCATCTCCGGCGCGATGCACTACTTCCGCATCCACCCCGACCTGTGGGCCGACCGGCTGCGCAAGGCCCGGCTGATGGGCCTGAACACCGTGGAGACGTACGTCCCCTGGAACCTCCACCAGCCCGACCCCGACAGCCCGCTCGTCCTCGACGGACTGCTCGACCTGCCCCGCTATCTGCGCCTGGCCCGCGCCGAGGGCCTGCACGTCCTGCTGCGCCCCGGCCCGTACATCTGCGCCGAGTGGGACGGCGGGGGCCTGCCCTCCTGGCTGACCTCGGACCCCGACATCCGGCTGCGGTCCAGCGACCCCCGTTTCACCGCCGCCCTCGACGGCTACCTCGACATCCTGCTGCCCCCGCTGCTGCCGTACATGGCGGCGAACGACGGCCCGGTCATCGCCGTCCAGGTGGAGAACGAGTACGGGGCGTACGGCGACGACACCGCGTACCTCAAGCACGTCCACCAGGCGCTGCGCGCACGGGGCGTGGAGGAACTGCTGTTCACCTGCGACCAGGCGGGCTCCGGCCACCACCTGGCCGCCGGCAGCCTGCCCGGCGTCCTGTCCACCGCCACCTTCGGCGGGAAGATCGAGGAGTCACTGGCGGCGCTGCGGGCCCACATGCCCGAAGGGCCCCTGATGTGCTCGGAGTTCTGGATCGGCTGGTTCGACCACTGGGGCGAGGAGCACCACGTCCGGGACGCGGCCGGCGCCGCCGCCGACCTGGACAAGCTGCTGGCCGCCGGCGCCTCCGTCAACATCTACATGTTCCACGGCGGCACCAACTTCGGCTTCACCAACGGCGCCAACCACGACCAGTGCTACGCCCCGATCGTCACCTCCTACGACTACGACGCCGCCCTCACCGAGTCCGGCGACCCCGGTTCCAAGTACCACGCCTTCCGCGAGGTCATCGCCCGCCACGCCCCGGTCCCCGAGGAGCCGGCTCCGGCGCCCGCGCCGAAACTCACCGGCATCACCGTGGAGTTGGACCGCCGGGCACCGCTGCTGCCGTACGCCACCGGTCTCGGCGCCGCCGGGGAGCGCACCGAACACCCGGTCACCATGGAGGAGTTGGGTCAGCGCTCCGGCTACGTCCTCTACCGCACCACCCTTCCCGAGGCGGGCGACGGCCTGCTGCACTTCGACGGCGGGGTCGGCGACCGCGCCCAGGTCTTCGTGGACGGCGCCCCGGTCGGCGTGCTGGAGCGCGAACGCCACGACGAGACCCTGCCCCTGCGGGTCCCGCGGGCCGGCGCCACCCTCGACGTCCTGGTCGAGAACATGGGCGGCGTCAACTACGGCCCCCGCATCGGCGCCGCCAAGGGCCTGCTCGGCCCGGTCACCTTCAACGGCACCGCCCTGCTCGGCTGGGACGCCCACCGCCTCCCGCTGGCGGACCTGTCCACGGTCCCCTTCGCCCCGGCCGACGCGGCCCCGGTCACCGTCCCCGCCTTCCACCAGGGCACCTTCGAGGTCGACACCCCCGCCGACACCTTCCTGTCGCTGCCCGGCTGGACCAAGGGCCAGGCCTGGATCAACGGCTTCCATCTCGGCCGCTACTGGAACCGGGGCCCCCAGCGCACCCTCTACGTCCCGGGTCCCGTCCTGCGCCCCGGTGCCAACGACCTGGTCCTGCTGGAACTCAACGCCACGACCAACTCCCGCGCCGCGTTCACGGACACACCGGACCTGGGGCCGGTGAAGCCCTGATGACGCCGCCGCACCGGGTGCGCCTCCCGGCGCCCGGCGACCCCCCGCAGCGCGGCCGGCTCCCCTTCGCCGACGCCCCGGACGCGCCCGACCCCATCGAGGTCAACAGCCGTTGGCTGACCCGGGGCGGCCGTCCGTGGTTCCCCGTCTCCGGAGAGTTCCACTACAGCCGTTACCCGGCCGGGGAGTGGGAGGAGGAGCTGCTGAAGATGAAGGCGGGCGGGGTCACGGTCGTCGCCGCCTACGTCATCTGGATCCACCACGAGGAGATCGAGGGCCGCGTCCGCTTCGACGGCGACCGCGACCTGCGGCGCTTCGCGGAACTCTGCGCGCGCCACGGCCTGGACCTGATCCCCCGCATCGGCCCCTGGGTGCACGCCGAGGTCCGAGGCGGGGGCCTGCCGGACTGGGTCCTCGACCGCACCGACGCCCCCCGCACGGACGACCCGGCCTACCTCGCCCCCGTACGCACCTGGTTCGCGGCGATCGCCGGGCAGCTGCGGGGCCTGGACCGGGCCCACGGCGGTCCGGTCGTCGCGCTCCAGATCGAGAACGAGCTGTACGACCGGCCGGACCATCTGCTGACGCTGAAGCGGACGGCCCAGCAGGCCGGCCTGTCGGCCCCCCTGTGGACGTCGACGGCCTGGGGCGGGGTGCGGCTGCCCCCGGACGAACTCCTGCCCCTGTACGGCGGCTACCCCGACGCCTTCTGGACCGAGGCGGACGGCGGCTGGCCCGACACCTGCCGCAAGCACTTCTTCTTCACCCACCAGCGCGACGACGAGGGCATCGGCGCCGACCTCCGCCCGACGACGGCACGCGGCGGTGACCGGGCGGAGCCGACGGACCGATTCCCCTGGGCCACCTGCGAACTGGGCGGCGGCATGGCGGTGGCCTACCACCGCCGGCCGCGCGTCGACGCCGCCGACGTCGGCGCCCTCGCCCTCACCAAGATCGGCTGCGGCTCGGTCTGGCAGGGCTACTACATGTTCCACGGCGGCACCAACCCGCCGGGGGAGCGCACCACCCTCCAGGAGTCCCACGCCACCGGCTACCCCAACGACCTCCCCCTGCTCACCTACGACTTCCAGGCCCCCCTCGGCGAGTACGGCCAGTACCGCCCCTCCTACGACGAACTCCGCCTCCAGCACCTGCTGCTGGCCGACTTCGGTCATCTGATCGCCCCGATGGCCTCCGCCCTGCCCGAGCGGCGGCCGGCGAGCCAGGACGACCGGGCGACCCTGCGGTGGGCGGTCCGGGGGGACGGCCGGTCCGGCTTCCTCTTCGTCAACAACCACCAGCCGCACGAGCCGTTGCCGGACCGTCCGGGCACGACGTTCACGGTGGAGTTCCCGGACGGACCCGAGGGGCCGGAGGCCGGGGCGCTGACCCTGCCGAGCGAACCGGTCACGATCCCCCGAGGGGCCTACTTCTGCTGGCCGTTGCGGCTCGACCTCGCCGGGCTGCGGCTGGACTGGGCCACCGCCCAGCCCGTCTGCACGGTCGACGACGGCCGTGGCCGTACGGTCCTCGTCCTGGCCGCGACGGACGGAATCACCCCCGAACTCGCCCTGGACCTGCGTACGGTGACCACGGTCCGCGTGCCGTCGGGCGAGGTCACGACGGTGGGCGACCGCGTCCTGGTGACCGGGCTGCGCCCGGGCACCGACGCCCTGGTCGAGGTCGACACCACCGACGGCGGCCGGGTGGGCCTCCTGGTCCTGGACGCCGCCACGGCCCGCACCGCGTACCGGGGCCGTGCCTGGGGTGCCGAGCGGCTCGTCCTCGGTGAGGCCGGCGGCGGGGTGGTCTTCGACGCCCACGCGGACGAGGTGCGGGTCCACAGCACGGCCCCGCAACCGTCCTTCGCCGTACTGCCCGCCCCCGAGCGCGCTCCGGTGGCGACCGGGGCGGTGGTGAAGGAGACGGCCGACGGGGTCTTCGTCCGCTACACGCTGGTGGCGGACGACGAGGGCCGGCGCGGCTCCGGCGGCGCGGACGGCGCACTCCCGGTCACACTGATCCGGCCCCCGGGCGAGGCACCCCCCGTCACGACGGGCGCGCTGGGGCGGGCGAGCGTGCCGGCCGACGAGCACTTCGACACGGTGGCCGCCGAGTACGGCATCGCGACTCCGGACGACGCGCCGCCCGGCGCCCTCCTGCGCGTCCACTGGACCGGCGACGTCGCCCGCGCCCACGTGGGCGGCCGCCTGGTCGCCGACCAGTTCTACTCCGGCCGCGTCTGGGACATCGGCTTCGACCGGCTGCCCGCGGACGGGGCGCGGTCGGAGGGACTGCGACTGCGGGTGCTGCCGTTGCCCGCGGGGGCGCCGGTACACGTACCGGGCCGGGCGGGCGCCTCCGCCATCCCGGCGGAGATCACCCGAGCCGAGTACGTCACCCCCCGAACCTGGCCGCTTCGCCCCGGCTGACCTCGTGGGGTTCGTAGGCGGGTGGGGTGAGTGGGGCTTCTCGCGCAGTTCCCCGCGCCCCTGAAAGCCCAGGCCCTGCGGGCCTGAAAAGCAGCGGGCGCAGCCCCTGCTTTTCAGGGGCGCGGGGAACTGCGCGACCAGCCCCCACCGGGCGGACGCTCGGGGGTCGAAGGGGCGCAGCCCCTGGGGACGGGACGGGTAGGGGCGGCGGGGGCGAAAAACCCCGGGCCCCGCCCCCGGACCTATCCTGTGGCCCACGCAGAACACGACAGACCGGACGACAACCCTCCGCAGACAAGGAAGAAGCCGCATGCCCCGCAGCACCACGGACGGCAACGCGGCCGAACCCCCCGCCAAACCCACCCGAGGCCGCAGCCGCCGCAACTTCGCCGGCTCCCGCCCGGTCATGGACGACGTCGCCCGCCTCGCCGGCGTCTCCAAACAGACCGTCTCCCGCGTCCTCAACGACAACCCGGCCGTCCGCCCGGAGACCAGGCAAGCCGTGCTGGAAGCCATGCGCACACTCGGCTACCGCCCCAGCCGCAGCGCCCGCTCCCTGGCCAGCGGCCGCACCCGCATGCTCGGCGTCATCTCCTTCGACGCCGCCCGCTACGGCCCCGCCTCCACCCTGACCGCGATCAACACGGCGGCCCAGGAAGCGGGTTACCTCGTCAGCTCCATCGCCCTCGACACGGCGGACCGGGACACCGTCGTGGAGGCGGTGGACCGGCTGTCGGCCGAGGGCGCGGACGGCATCATCGCCATCGCCCCCCAGCGCCCGGTCGCCACCGCGCTGGCGCGCGCCCGCCCGGACACCCCGCTGGTGATGCTGGACAACGGCCTCGGCGACGGCACTCCCGTGGTCTCCTCGGACTTCACCGCGGGGGCCCGGCTGGCGACCGGCCATCTGCTGGGCCTCGGCCACCCCACCGTCCGGCACATCGCGGGCCCCACCGGCTGGACCTCCGCCGACCGGCGCGCCGAAAGCTGGCGCGAGACCCTGGCGAGGGCCGGCGCGTGTGTCCACGAGCCCCTCGTCGGGGACTGGAGCGCCGACTCCGGCTACGCGCTGGGCCGGCGGCTGGCGGCCGACCCGGACGTCACCGCCGTCTTCGTCTCCAACGACCAGATGGCACTCGGTCTGCTGCGCGCCCTGCACGAGGCGGGGCGCCGGGTCCCGCGGGACGTGAGCGTGGTCGGCTACGACGACATCCCGGAGGCGGCACATCTGCTGCCGCCGCTGACGACGATCCGTACGGACTACTCGGCGATCGGCACGACCGCGCTGCGCCTGCTGCTGCGCCAGCTGGACGACCCGGAGGAGACGGGCGACGCCGGCGACACCGGTGCCACGGGCGACACTCGGGTGCGGGGCCCGGTCATCCCCGTGGAGCTGATCGTCCGTGACAGCACGGGGGCGCCCGCATAGCCCCGCCGCCCGAGCGGCCCCGGCGCGCCCCGACGGGTGGGGCCCCCGGCCCGACATCTCCGGATGCCGGACCAGGGACCCTCAGAACCCTCAGAACCCTCAGGATTCTCAGTTACCTCAGGAAGCGCAGGCCGGCTCAGGCCGGCCGTTCACGGCTTCCTCGCGATCGCCCCGTACATCGCGATGTCCTCGTCGCGGATGTTCTCCTCGCCCGTGCCGTCCGGGTGCCACTTGTGGACCTGGACGATGCCGGGCTCGACGAGTTCGAGGCCGTCGAAGAACTCGTGGGCCTCGTCGATCGTGCGCAGCCGCATGGGCATGTCGCGCGCGGCGTACTCGCGGGCGACGCGGCCCACCTCCTCGGGGGCGAACTCGGCGGTGGCGATGGTCATCGCCAGATAGCTGCCCGAGGGGAGGGGTTCGAGGAGACGGCGGACGATACCGACCGCGTCGTCCTCGTCCAGCACGAAGTGGACGATCGCGATCACGGTGAGCGCGACCGGCTTGCTCAGGTCGAGGGTCTCCGCGAACTCGGGCGAGCCGAGCACGGTCTCCGGGTCCTGGAAGTCGGCCTCGATGTACGCGGTCCTGCCCTCGGGGGTGCTGGCCAGTAATCCCTGGGACAGGGTGAGGACGATCGGGTCGTTGTCCACGTAGACGACCCGGGACTCGGGGGCCACCGACTGGGCTATCTCGTGGAGGTTGGGGGAGGTGGGGATGCCGGTTCCGATGTCGAGGAACTGGCGCATGCCCGCCTTCTCGGCGAGCCAGCGCACCGCGCGGTTCATCCAGTCGCGGTTGGCGCGCATGTGGACCGGCAGGGCCGGCCACTCGTGGGCCATCGCGTCACCGGCCTCCTTGTCGGCCGGGTAGTAGTCCTTGCCGCCGAGGATGTAGTCGTAGATACGCGCGGAGTGCGCGTGCTCGGTGTCGATCCGGTCGGCCGGCCATCCGTTGTCGGGCAACGCCGTCCCTCCCATCAGGTCGTGTCGTACAGGTAAACGGTCGGACAGGGCCAGGGGTTCGACGGACGACGGAACCCGACGGCCACACAGGTGGTGCGTCAACGAGGCGTGGCAGCAAGCAGGTCAGAGCAGGAAGTCGGCCTCGCCCGCCTTCACACCGGCCAGAAAACTGGTCATCTCACGGGGCGTGAACAGCAGCGCCGGCCCGTCCGGGTCGGTCGACTGGCGTACGGCGACCCGGCCGTCGGCGAGCTTCTTCACCTCCACGCAGGCACCGCCGGCGTCGTCGCTCCAGGGGCGGTGCCAGTCCTGCTTGCCGAGTTCGCGGGCGGGCATGCCGTTGCGGACGCCGTTGTGTACTCCGTCGGGTATGGGGTGGTGCACGTCAGAGCTCCTTGCGTAGCGCACCGAGGAGGGCCTCGGTCTTTCGGGCGGGCGCCGACTGCGCGCCCAACCGGTCCAGGGCCTCGCGGTAGACGACGACGTCGTCGCCCTTGTCGAGATAGACGGCGCCCACCAGACCGTTGAGGTAGACGATGTCCGGCAACTCCGGTGCCCTGAAGCGGAAGAGGTGGAACGCACCGGCCCGCATCGCCGGATGCGGGCCGTTGTGGAACGGCATGATCTGAACCGTCACATGGGGCAGCCGGTTCAGCTCGATCAGGTGGTCGACCTGGGCGCGCATCACCTCCGGTCCGCCGACCGGCCATCTGAGCACGGTCTCGTCCATCACCACCCACAGCCGGGGCGGCTGGGGCCGGGTGAGGAGTTCCTGGCGCCGCATCCGCAGCGCCACGCGCCGTTCGGTGTCCTCGGTCGCGGCGTGCGGATCGCCGGCGCCGAGCAGGGCGCGGGCGTACTCCTCGGTCTGGAGCAGGCCGTGCACGAACTGCGCCTCGTACGCCCGGATCTGGAGCGCCGCCTGTTCCAGGCTGAGGTAGGCGGCGAACCAGTCGGGCAGTACGTCGCGGTAGGTGTGCCACCAGCCGCGTTTGTTGGCCTCGCGGACGGACTTCAGGAAGGTCTCGATCTCCTGCTGGTCCCGCACACCGTAGATCTGGAGCAGTTTCTCGACGTCCGGGAGGCGGAGCCGGGCGACCTTGGCGGCTTCCAGGCGGCGGATCGTGGAATGGCTGACTCCGATCGCCTCACCGGCCTGTTCGAACGTGAGTCCGGCACGTGTGCGCAACTCCTCCAGCTGTCTGCCGAGGATCATGCGCAGGACGGAGGGGGCCCCGCCCCACTCGGTCTCCGCGGTCACGCCCACCACCCCCTCACGCCGAGCACTGAGGTCATGTCGCACTGCCTTACAGGTCTTGCGCGCTTTCCTTCAAGGGTTGCGCGTTGTTGTGCGAGTCGCTTCGAGAGCGCAGTCTGACACGATCTTGGCTCGATCGGTGCCGACATGCGACCCGCAAAATGCAAATTTCAACTTGCCGGTTGCGAGGTGTTGTTCGCGGATGCCACAGTGGACGTACCGTCACGGCTTCGACGAACACCGGAGCCGCGCGGCCAGGTTGGGGGAGATGTGGCCGCAACTCAGCGCTGTCCGTCATGAGTTGCCACAGCTCGCGGCGTACGGCGAGGCGGCCGTGGCACCGGCTCCCCTCCGGTGCGAAGGGCCAACGAAAGGCTTACGGCGATGGCTCCGCCCACTCTCCCCCCCTCCACGGACCGGTTAGCCCCGACCATGTACCCACCCCTTGGACCAGAGACGTACGAACCGCACAGAGCGGGCGTGTTCGGACTGCCGGCGGTGCCCGCGTCGGCGGGCGAGGCGCGCAGAACCGTGCGCGAGCTGCTCGGTGAGTGGGGGGTGCCTCCGGAGACGGCCGAGGACGTCCTGCTGATCACGTCCGAGCTGGTCACCAACGCGTTGACCCACACGGACAGCGAGTGGATCGTGTGCCGGCTGCAGTACACCGGCCGTCGGCTCCGCATCGAGGTCGAGGACCAGAACAGCGGTCACGCACAGCCTGCCCGGCGTCGTCCGGGCCCCGACGACCAGAACGGGCGTGGGCTCATGCTGGTCGGCATGCTCAGCAGCGACTGGGGGGTGCGCGACACCCCACAACGGTCCGGTCGTGTCGTCTGGGCAGAACTGCCGTCGGAGGGCCGGGAAACCCCCGAGCCCGCCCCTCCGACGGCTCCGCGACGGAACGGGGGATTCCCCATGTCCGACCCGTCCTGGACCTAGGCCCCGTCCCGCCGCCCGGCTCCCGGCCCGCTGCCGCCCGTGCCGGCGGGTGACCGGCGTCCCGCTCCGGTCACCCGCCGGCCTGCCCGCACGTACGCTGCCTCCACAGTGAACCCCTCGCCGCTGGAGGCACGTTGCGCACCGAGTCCGAGATCGACGTCCTCGTGCTGGGCGGGGCGGGTGTCGACACCATCGTCTACGTGCCCGAGCTGCCGCTCCCGTTCGCCGACAGCCATCTGGTGCCGGCCATCGAGACCAGGGCGGGGCAGACCGGCGACTTCCTTTCGGTGGCCGCGCACAGCCTGGGCCTGCGGACCCACCACCTCGACCTCCTCGGCGACGACCACGAGGGCGACCTGGTCCGCGCGCTGCACCGGGACCGCGGCATCCCGCTCACCGAAGGACACCTGCCCGGCGGCACCCGGCGCGCGGTGAACCTGGTCGGCCCCGACGGCCGCCGCTGCTCGCTCTACGACGGCAGCCGGAGCCAGGAGGTGGACGAACTGCCGCCGGACACGGTCCGGGCCCTGGCCGGGGTCAGCCGTCACGTCCACGTGTCCATCAGCCGGCCGTGCGCGGCCTCGCTGCCCCTGCTGAGCGAGCTGGGCGTGCCCGTCTCGACCGACCTGCACGACTGGGACGGCGTCAACCCGTACCACGAGACGTTCGCCCACGCCGCCGACCTGGTCTTCCTGTCGGCGGCGGGGCTCACGGACCCGGAGAGGACCATGCGCCGGATCACCGAGCGGGGACGCGCCCGCACCGTCGTCGCCACGGACGGGGCCCGCGGCGCGTACCACCTGGTCGACGGCGAACTGAGCCACGTCCCGCCGGTGGCCCCGCCGACGCCGGTCGTGGACTCCAACGGCGCCGGGGACGCCTTCGCGGCGGGCTACCTCTTCGGCCGGCTCGCCGGCGAACCGCCGAGCCGCTGCGGTCTGTACGGCGCGATCGCGGGCGCCTACGCCTGCACCGTCCCCTCGACCCGCACCGACGCCATCGGCCGTGCGGACCTCCTCGCCCGAGCAGGGGGGCCGGTTCGCTGAGCTGGGACCCCCGGCTCCCCGGCCGGCCCCTCAGCCCGGCCGCAGGCCCGCCGCCACCAGCCGGGCCTCCATCTTCCGGCGGGCCGCCCCGAGCACGGCCAGCAGGAGTTCCCTGCTGGACTGGCGCTGGCGGACGTCGCAGAGAAGGACCGGCACGGTGGGCGCCAGGTCGAGCGCCTGGCGGACCTGCTCGACGTCGGCCTCGCGGCGGCCGTCGAAGCAGTTGACGCCGACCGCGAAGGGGATGGAGCGCGACTCGAAGAAGTCGACCGCGGCGAAGGAGGCGTCGAGCCGCCGGGTGTCGGCGAGGACCACGGCCCCGAGGGCGCCGCTGCACAGGTCGTCCCACATGAACCAGAAACGGTCCTGGCCGGGTGTACCGAAGAGATAGAGCACCAGTTCGGGGGAGACGGTGATGCGGCCGAAGTCCAGGGCGACGGTGGTCGAGGCCTTCTTCTCCACGCCCCTGAGGTCGTCCACCCGCCGGCCGGCCGCGCTGATGTGCTCCTCGGTCGCCAGCGGGGTCACCTCGCTGACCGCGCCGACCATGGTGGTCTTGCCGACCCCGAAGCCACCCGCGATGAGGATCTTCAGGGCGGTGGGTACGACGGTCTCGGAGCTGACGGACACCATCCATCACCCTTTCGACGAGTTCCGGGCCCGGCCGCAGCGGCGGCTCACGCGTCCTGCACGTAGTCGGACGGGGTCTCCGCACGGGGCGCGGCGCTCAGATACTTGCCGACCTGCTTGACCAGGGTGCCCATCTCGAACGCCATCATCCCGACGTCCACCTCCTCCGAGGCGATCGCGGCCAGCCGCGCGCCCCGGCCCGCGGCGGTGACGAAGAGGAACGCCCGCTCCATCTGGATGACCGTCTGCTGGACCTCACCGCCGTGGAAGTGGCGGGCCACACCCCGGGCCAGGCTGTACATGCCCGAGCCGACCGCGGACAGATGCTCGGCGTCGTCGAACCGGATGTCCTTCGACTTGCCGATGAGGAGGCCGTCCCCGGACAGCACGATGGCGCAGCGGATCTCGGGTATGCGTTCCACGAGCCCGTCCAGCAGCCAGTCCAGTTGGGGACCGGTTCGTACCTGCTCTGTCATGTCGTGCGTGTTCCTCACGGTCGGTCGGCGCCGGGGTGGGCGCCGGTTCGTCGGGGCGCCCGGGGAAGCGCCCGTCAGGCGGCGTCGGGGCCGGGCCGTGGTGCCGGTCGGCCGTCGGTGCTGTCGGTGTCGTCCGGTCCGGCGAGCCGGGCGCGGTCCGAGCCGCACCGGATCGCCACCATGGCGCGCGCCATGGCGTCCGGGGAGAGGGTGTCGTCCGTGTCGTCGTGCGTTCCGTGGGCCTCGGCCTCGACGGTCCGGGGGGCGGAAGGGGTGCTCCGGGGCCGGCGGGGCAGGCTCTGGGGGAGGGGCGGGGCGGCGGCCTCGGTGCGGGGTGTGTCACCGCTCATCGTGGCCACCGAGTCGTGTCGCGCGTGGCGCCGATGCGGGGGAGGGTGCCTGGCATCTGCTTCCTCGTACGACAGCGAACGTCCGATGGCGGTGGGGGCGCCGAGAGCTGTCCGGCGGCCCCCGTGCTCCGGCTGGACACACCGTCGGCGATGTCAGCGGGCGGACGGAACGGTATCAGGACCCGAGCCCCGTCGTCAGCATCCGCCGGGCCGTGATGTGGCGTCAACTCGGGCACCGGCACGGCTGATTGACGACGACTTCGACAGTCGGCCGGGGCGGGCTCGGGGTGGTCGGGCGGCGCCGCCGCTTCCGGAGGCTGCGCCGAATGAATACTTGTCGACACGGTAGAGCCTCCGAATCGGCACGGTCCGGCCACATTCGTCACCTGCGGAAGTGGCTTGAAATGTGTGGCACCCTGATCAAACCTGCCCGGACGGCGTGTCAGTTTGGTATTTGGGGGTGCACAGCGTGGAGGGAAGGCCTGTCTCGGCGGGTGTGCCTGGTGGTCTGGTCGGCGCGTGCCCGAGTTCGGGTCGGGGTGACCGTGCAAGTTCGGCTTGGAAAGTATCAAAATGTGGACAACGCCCCTTTCCTGTCTCACATTTACGTTCAGATTTCAACGGTCAATCTTTCGGCCAAACCCTCTAAACGATCTTGGCGTTAGAGGTTGATTTGTAGACCATGTTGCAGGTCGGCCCGTCTCCCACCGGAACCACGGCTGACGCACAGCCACCGCGTCTCCCCCGGGCGCGGGGTAACGCTCAGAAGGGCACGGCGTGGAACACGTCTTCACCACCCAGGACCACGAGGATCTACGGCAGCGCGTACGGGAGTTCGCCGAGCGCGTGGTACGCCCGCTGATACCCGAGATGGAGGCCTCCCGCACCGCACTGGTGGGGCTCTCCCGGCAGATCGCCCAACAGGGCTGGATCGGCGCCACGATCGACCCGGCCTACGGCGGCATGGGCGCGGGCCACCTTGCCAAGACCGTCATCATCGAGGAACTGTCCCGTGTCAGCGGCGCGATGGGGGCCATGGTCCAGGCCTCCCAGCTGGGTGTCGCGAAGATCGTCCACTTCGGCGACGACAGCCAGAAGAGGGCCTGGCTGCCGAGGATCGCCGCGGGAGAGGTGCTGCCGACCATCGCGGTCACCGAGCCGGGGTCGGGGGGCCATGTGGCCGGCATGGAGAGCAGCGCGGTCCGGGACGGCGACGACTACATCCTCAACGGCCGCAAGATCTTCGTGGGCAACAGCCATGTGGGCGACGTGCACGGTGTCGTGGTCCGCACCGGTCCGGGCTCCCAGGGCATGACGGCGTTCCTCGTCGAGTCCGACCGGCCCGGCTTCTCCCTCGCCGAACAGGTGCCCTCCATGGGGCTGCACGGGTTCAGCTTCGGGGAACTCGTCTTCGACAACTGCCGGGTGCCGGCCGCCAACCGGCTCGGCGAGGAGGGTGAGGGACTGGCCGTCGCCTACTCCTCGTCGGTCCTCTACGGCCGTCTCAACCTGACGGCGGTGTCCCTGGGCATCCACCAGGCGGTGTTCGAGGAGACCGCCCGGTACTGCGGCGAGACGCAGCGCTACGGAAAGCCGCTGGGGCACCTGCCCAACATCAAGATCGAGCTGGGGCGCATGCTGCAACGCCTCACCCTCGCGCGGCAGAGCGCCTATCTCGCCGCGCATCTGCTGGATCAGGGGCGGCCCTGCGACATCGAGCTGATGTCCGCGAAACTCTTCAACGTCGAGTCGTCCATCGAGTCCGCCCAGGCGTCCGTCAAGATGCACGCGGCCTGCGGCCTGTTCACCGACCGCCCGCTGGAGCGCTACCTGCGCGACGCCTTCCACATCTACGCCCCCGCCGGCACGTCGGAGATCCAGGGGCTGAGACTGGGCGAGTTCGCCCTCGGCGAGAACAAGGGCCAGTGGTCCGAACGCCTCGCCGACCTGGTCCGCACCCCACCGCCGGAATCGCGAGAGCCGGCACCGGACCCGGTCCCGGTCGGCGAACTGGTCTGACTCCCGCCACCGGAGCCGACCCCGTGGGCCCGGTGGCTCCCCACGCCCCGCGCGAAGCCCGCCCGACGGCGTCCCGGCACACCACGAGACTCGGTCGGCGCACCACCTGCCGCCGGCCGGACGGTGGGCGAAACGGTCCGGACCGCCGGGGCCGCTCGCGCGGCGGCCCGGGTCCGATGCGCCGGACGGGCCGGGTCCTCCGTCGGCCGGGGGCGCGAAACCGCGACCGTTCGACCGGTGAGCGGCGGTGGGGCGCGTCTCGGACGGGGTGTCGGGCGCGTGCCCTGGCGGGCGGGTGCGCGGGGCTTGGTTCGACCCGTCGGCGCTGTTCGTGTGGTGTGCGCGGGTCCGGCGGGCTTTCGCTGTTCGGATGCGGGGCGGCGAAGCCGGCGGCCGGCGGGCCCCGGGGTCGTGAGGGGCGTACATCCGTGATGGTCCGGGCCGGGTGCCGTCGCACGTGCCGTCGGCCCTCGTGCGCGCCTCGACCTCGGTCGTGCCCGGGGTCCGCGTAGCGCCCCGCCCCATGTCGCGTCCGGGACGGAGAAACCGCGGACACGATGGCGTGTCCGCGGCTTTCGTCGGGGCGGGTGGTCGGCGGTCCGGACTGTCTCGACCCGGTGGGACCGCCGGCCGGGGCTCAGTGGCCGGAGGCGATGGCGTGGATCTGGTCGGACATCTCCTGGGCCATGTGCTTGATGATCTCCAGCCGCTGCCGGCCCCAGGTGCGGGAGTCGGTGTCGACGACGCAGATCGTACCGAGGTTGATCCCCGCCAGGGTGTCGACCAGCGGCGCGCCCATGTAGGAGCGGATGCCGATCTCGTCCACGACCGGGTTGCCCGCGAATCGCGGGTAGTCGCAGACGTCGTCGAGCACCAGCGCCGCGGTCCGCTTGACGGTGTGCGGGCAGAAGCCGTGGTCCAGGCGCATCTCCCGGCTCATCGAGCTCTCGCTCGCCAGCCCCTGCGCGATGTTCACGGGTCCGGCGTCCGGCGTGTAGAGCCCGGCGAAGAACTGGCGCTTGTCGTCGACGAAGTTGACCATCGCGTACGGCGCGTCCAGCTCCAGGGCCAGTCGGCGCGCGAACGCGTCGAACTCCGCCCGGGGGATGTCGGCGAGCCCCAACTGGGCAAGCCTGGCGGCGCGTTGCGGGCCGCCCGGATCCTCGGGGGTGAGGAGCAGGCGGTCGAGCGGTGGCTCATAGGAGGAATAGGGGCTGTTCATCGGAACTCCGTTCGAGGTCGGCCGAGTCGAGGGGGAAGGATCAACGGAGCACGGGTGGCTCGTACGTCGCCACGCCGGGTGTCATGCGGAGCAGATGCTGCACGAGTTCGACGAGCACACCCGTACCGGAGCTGCAGTGCCGGGCGTCGCAGAACACGATCGGCGCGTTGGACTTCAGGCCGATGGCGTCGCGTACCTCCTCGACGGAGTACTGGTACGCCCCGTCGAACTCGTTCACCCCCACGACGAACGGGATGCCGCGCACCTCGAAGAAGTCCACCGCGGGGAAGCACGCGTCGAGCCTGCGGGTGTCGGCGAGCACCACCGCGCCCAGTGCCCCGTCGGACAACTCGTCCCACATGAACCAGAACCGTTCCTGCCCGGGGGTGCCGAACAGATACAGGACGTGCTCCGAGTCGAGAGTGATCCGCCCGAAGTCCATGGCCACGGTGGTGGTGTACTTCTCCTCCACCCCGTCGAGACTGTCGGTGCGGACACTGGCCGTGGTGATGACCTCCTCGGTGCTCAGCGGAGCGATCTCGCTGACCGCCCCCACGAAGGTCGTCTTGCCCACTCCGAACCCTCCCGCCACCAGGATCTTCAGGGCGGTCGGGAAGGGGTCAGAGCCGTGCGCGTAGGCCATTGAGCACCGCCTCCAAAACATTTCGGTTGGCGGCGGAGGCCGCCTCGACCGCACGGGGCGCCCGTGCGGTGAGCGCCTCGTGCTGCACCAGGTCGGACAACAGGACTTTGGTGACGGCGATCGGGAGGTTCATCCGCGCGGCGACCTCGACCACCGGCACCGGCCTGAGGCACAGGCCGAGCACCAGGTCGTGGTCGGGGCCGAGGTCGGCGACCGGCCGGACGCCGGTGGCCATCACCAGGGTGAGCAGGTCGAACGACGTCGAGGGTCGAGTGCGCCCGTTGCTGACGGTGAACGGCCGGACTAACCGTCCGGCCTCCTCGTCCAGGAACAGCTCGTCCGTCATTCGCGTCACATCCCCGCGCCGGACGGCGCGCTGGGCCGGCGGGCCGGCGTGGCGAGGAACGGCTGCACGGCCCGGATCAGCATGCCCATCTCGTAGCCGAGCGTCTCGGTGTGCGTGGTCGCGTCCGCGGTGACCGCCAGCACGGCGCCGTGGCCCGCCGAGGCCACGATGAGGATGCCGTTGTGCAGTTCCACGATGACCTGCCGGACGGTGCCGCCGTTGCCCAGCACCCTGTCGTGACCGAAGGAACGGCCCAGGGAGTTGAGCCCGGAGGATATCGCCGCCAGCCGGTCGGCGTCGTCGGCGCTCAGGTCGACGTGTGCCTTGCTCAAGCCGTCGGACGACAGCAGCAGCACCTGCCGGGTGCCGGGCACGGTCTTCTTGAGGTTCTCCAGCAGCCAGTCGATGTTCTGTCCGGTGGGGTGGCTATCGCTCACCATGGTGGGGTTCTTCTCCTTGCGGTCGGGGCGGGGCCCAGCGCGCGTCGTCGACGGGGATCGCGTCGGAGGTCGCGCCGGCGAGACCGAAGCCTCGGTTGATACCGGCCAGGAGGCCGGGACTGAAGTTGAGGTCCTGCTCGTGGGTCTCGGGACGCGGCGGGGGCCCCTGACGCAGCTCGGGCGCCAGGTGCTCCATCGCCCGGCGCTTGGGCAGTACGGGCCGGGCGGGCCCACCGGCCCCGTGCGGGGCGGCGCCCGGCCGCTCGTAGCCCGACGAGGGCCGGTACTCGGACCGTACGTCGGAGACGGGCTGCGCCCGCTCGTGCCGGCCGGCCGCCGGGGGCGGCACGGGGGCGGCCGACCGCTGCGGCACACCGGCCGGGGGACCGGCGTGGGCGGCCGGGGCGGCCATCGGGCGACCCGTGTGCGACGGTACGGCGCCGGGCGGCGTCGCGTGGGACCGGGCATCCCAGGCGGGCCCGGACGGCTGCCCCGGGTGCGGTGCGGCCGGACGCGCCTGGACCGGTGTCCGCACGGGCGCCTGGACGGGCGCCTGCACGGGCGCCTGGACGGGTATCTGCCCCTCCTCCTCGCCCAGCAGCCCCTGCGGGAGCACCAGGATGGCCTGGACGCCGCCGTAGATGTTGCCCTGCAGCTGGACCGCGATGCCGTGCCTGCGGGCCAGGGAGGAGACCACGAACAGTCCGATCCGGCCGTCGGCGAGCAGCTTGGCGACGTCGATGCGGGCCGGGTCGGCGAGCAGCGTGTTGATCCGCTCCTGGTCCTCCTGGGGGATGCCGAGGCCGCGGTCCTCGACCTCGATGGCGATGCCGGCGGTCACCCGGCGGGAGCGCAGGAGGATCTGGGTGTCCGGGTGGGAGAACATGGTGGCGTTCTCGACCAGTTCGGCCAGCAGGTGGATGACGTCGGCGACCGCGTGGCCGCGCAGGGTGCCCTCGATCGGCGGCACCAGCTTGACGCGGGAGTACTGCTCGACCTCGGCGATCGAGGACCGCAGCACCTCGGTCAGGGTCACCGGGTTGGTCCACTGGCGGCGGGAGATCGCGCCGCCGAGCACCGCGAGGTTCTCCGCGTGCCGGCGTATTCGGGTCGCCAGGTGGTCGATGCCGAAGATGCGCCGGAGCAGGTCCGGGTCCTCGACCTGGTTCTCCAGATCGTCCAGCTCACGGATGGTGCGGTGGACGAGCGACTGCAGCCGGCGGGCCAGGTTGACGAAGACCTCGACCTTGTCGCTGTTGTCGTCGGAGGCGGACTGGAAGTAGCTCGCCGCCCAGACGAGGGCCTCCCGGGCGCGGTGCTGGGCCTCGGTGACCTCGTACTCCAGCTTCTGGTACGGGTCCTCGGCGCGCGACGCCTGGTAGGCGAAGCCGCGCGAGAGCAGGGACTCGCCCCGCTTGAGGCGGGTCAGGTCCTCGTCGAGGGCCCAGTTGCCGGTCGTGATGGTCTGCCGCAGCTTCTCGGCCCGCTTCGCGTCCGACCTGGCCCGTGACCTGGCCGCCATCACGGCACCGGCCAGACAGCCGCACCCGAGGACCGCGCCGCCCGCCAGCACACCCCAGGTGGCGGCGTCGGCGGTGCCCTCCTGCAGCCGCAGGACCGTGCCCGTGACGGCGGTGGATATTCCGGCCATGAAGGCGGCGGGGAGGACGGCGAGGCGGGTCAACCGTGGCTGGGTGGCGGAGGAGTTCGCGGAATCCGACGCCCCGGTCTTTCCGTGCCGGTGACGAGACGGGGGCGTCGTCGTGTCCGGCCGACCGTGCTGCGGGGTCGTGGCGAAGGGTGGGGGTTCAGGCATCGGAGTCCTCTCGATCAGCCAGTACGCGACAGAGTAGCGAAGAACGTCAACCAGCTGACCAGCGGTCCTGGACGCTCGGGGATGGTCTGTCACCTGAGATGCCGTCAGTGGCGGCAAGGGTCTGCGACGCCTTTTTACCGTCAATCCACGAGGCGGCGCCCCAGCAGTTCTTCACACCCCGTCCACCGACCGGTGCGGTCTGTGAAAGCGGGCCGCCGGGCGGCGGGCCACCTGCGGGTTCCTTGTCCCGGCGGTCCGTCGGGGGTGTGTGCGGCGAACAGTTCACGCCATTCGGCCGGGATGTTGTCTCGTGTCAACTTCCTTTGTGGCATGGGGGGACCGGCGGCGAAACGGGCCCGCTCGCACAGGGCGCGCACGATGCACCCGAGGAACATTCACACCAGGTGGGCCGGAAAGTGACGGGGTTCACGGACCGGACATGCTTTGACTAAACTTTAGACTTCAATCGACCGGTGGGTCCGGGTGGATGTGGGACGCTGTTCGCGAGTTGTCCTCGCCGAATGTTTTCCGCCGAACTCCCTTGATTTCATGTGTAGTTGTGCTGCCGTATGCTCTGACGCATCTCCCGTGGGCTCACGTCGTAGCGTCGGCGGAAGGCCGTGCTGAGGGCGCTCGCGGACGAGAAACCGGCGGCGTAGGCGAGATCCGTGATCGTCATGTGCTCGCACTCCGTACACAGCAGACGGTCCCGGACCAGACGCAGCCGCTCCTCACGGATCAGCTCCCGGGGTGTGGTCCCCGCCTTCTGCAGGGCCAGTTGGATCTGACGCAGCGACCAGCCGAGCGCACGCGCCACCGCCGTCCCATTGAGGTTCGGGTCGGCCGCGTGGTCGCGCACATAGCGGCGGACCAGGGTCTCCACCTCGCCCAACTGCCCGGGGGCGTCCGGACGGTCGTCGCCGGCGGTGAGCATGCACACCAGCTCCACGATCCGGTCGGTGACGG
This sequence comes from Streptomyces bottropensis ATCC 25435, assembly GCF_000383595.1. NCBI lineage: Bacteria > Bacillati > Actinomycetota > Actinomycetes > Kitasatosporales > Streptomycetaceae > Streptomyces > Streptomyces bottropensis. The sequence continues at coordinate 2,511,309 of NZ_KB911581.1, forward strand.
CGTTGAACTCCGGGTCGGTGAGGTGCTCCCGCTCCTCGTGCAGTCCGGTCAGCATCGAGCCGACGATCCGGCCGAGGCCGGATCCGAGGTCCAGGCCGCTGGCGACCGGTGACCTGGTGTTCAGCCGCCCGTCCACCTCGCGGGCCGGGATGGTCAGGATGAACGCGTCGATGGCATCGCTCTGCAGGCACTGGAAGGGCGCCGCGAACGTGACCAGCGCGGCCGTGCCCGGGGTGAGCCTGGCCTCCCCGCCGTCCTGCCGCAGGACGATCTCGCCGCTCGTCGGCAGCAGCAGCCGGTAGTCCTCGTCCGGGTCCTGGCGCACCTGGCGCATCGTGCGGGTGTACTCGATCTCGTCGGAGCGGTACTTCACCAACTGGTACGTGTCGGTGCGCTGCCGGACGGTCTCGCCGCAGAAGTCGTCCGACTGGGCGTACCTGAATCCCATCCGGGACTGGTACGAGCCGATCCGCTCGGCCCAGAAGTCGGCACGCTCGCGCGGGTTCACCTCCTCGGTGGTCAGCGCCTCGACGCTGTAGCTTCCCGCGGGCAACGCCGCTCCTCCCTGGTGCCGGCCCCCGAACGCGTGCTTGTGGTCGTCTACGGTCTGAGATGGGAAAATCTTCAATCTCTGATTGATCAAAGACAGTTACCGACCGGTCGGACCCGGAAGGCACCCTAGCGTGGCAAGCGATTGCCGTGCCGCCGGGCCGAGGATGGCCGAATATGCCGCGGGAAGAGTCACGGCATCCACCACGCCCCTTGCGTCCCTCGTGCGCCCTGTGACAACTTCCCTGCGCGTCACGGAAAGTACTCGCGCGGCCCCGCCGCTAGCGTCGGGCGCTCCGTCAACTCCCCTCCGGCGTCCCGCACTCGCCGACGCCAGGGACTTGAGGACGTAAGGACTCGTACTTCATGACCGAACCGATACCGCAGGCGGTGACCTGGGCGCTCGCAGCCGCTCTCCTCACCACCGCCGTGCTCCTGCTGCGCCAGCGGGGCATCACCCGGCGGCAGCGCCGGAGGAACGCCGTCCTGGCCGACGACGTGCGGGTCCGCCAGGAGGAGCTGCGTCATCTCCTCACGGTCCGTCTGCCGGCCCTCGCCGACCACTCCGGCCGGCCCGGCCCGGCCGTGGGACCGCTCGACGGGCGGCTCGCCGAGACGGAGTTCGGCCAGAGCCTCGACGAGGTGCTGACCCGCTTCTCGGGGGCCGTCGAGCACGCGCGGACCCGTGCCGACCAGTCCGCCAAGGCCGCCCTGAAGGCCTCCATGCGCTCGATCCAGGCCCTCGCCAACGAACAGCAGGTCTCCATCTCCGAGATGCAGGACCGGCACGACGACCCCGACGTGCTGCGCGACCTCCTCGAAGTCGACCACACCAACGCCCAGTTCGCCCGCCGCGCCCAGGCCATCGCCGTACTCTGCGGTTCCTGGCCGGGACGGCAGCGCGCCACCTCCCCGCTCGTCGAGGTCGTCCGCGGCGCCACCTCCCGCATCCGTGACTACCGGCGCGTGCGCGTCCACGGCCAGGCCGACATCGCCGTGGAGAGCCGCGCCGTCGAACCGGTCGTCCTCGCCGTCGCCGAACTGCTCGACAACGCCGCTCGGCACTCCCGGCCCGACACCAGGGTCGAGGTCGACGTCCAGCACGTGCACAACGGCGCGTGCGTCGTCATCGACGACGCGGGCGTCGGCATGGACGCCCAGGCCGTACGACGCGCCACCGAGCTGCTCGACGGACACGGCGAGGTGGACGTCACGCGCCTCGGCGACCCGCCCCAGTTCGGCTTCGCCGTCATCGGGATGCTCGCCCGGCGCTACGGGTTCACCGTCTCCGTGGACACCCGCTCACCGTACGGCGGCGTCCGTGCCGTGGCGTTCCTGCCGACCGCGCTGCTCACCCACCCGGAGCCCGCCGCCCCGGAGCCGCCGGTCGGCCTGACATCCGGGACCGAGCCCGCCCCCCGCGCGACCCGCTCCGCCCACGCCCCCGAGACCGCCCCCGCGGACACCACCGAGGGCGGACTGCCCAGACGGCGCCGGCGCACCCCCCGGCGCACGGCCGCCCCCGAACCGCTGCCGGAGCACGCGACGGCCGAGGAGATCCCCGGCCGCTCACCCGAGGAGAACGCCCGCGTCATGGGCGCCTTCGCCCGCGGCACCCGCTTCGGCCGGGCGGCGGGACGCATCCTCGACGAGGACGAGTACGCCCCCGACCCCGCCGCGGACACCGGGCGGCCCACCCCCCACGAGAACGAAGGGACCCCCCGCGCATGATCGAGCCCACGACCAACGAGCTGGGCTGGATGCTCGACGACGTGCTGAAGGTCCCCGAGGCCCGCCACGCCATCCTGCTCTCCGCCGACGGCATGCTCCGCGCCCATTCCGCCGACATCGGCCGCGACGACGCCGAGCGGCTCGCGGCCGGGCTCTCCGGGCTGCAGTCGATCAGCCGCAGCACCGCCGAGTTCTGCGGCCCGTCGGAGAGTCCCTGGCGGCAGACCCTGATCGAGTTCGGGCACGGCTACGTCTTCCTGGTCGCGGCCGGCGAGGGCGCCTACCTCGCGGTGTCCACCGGCGACGAGGTCGACATGGAGTCGGTGACGTACCGCATGCACAAGCTCGTCGACCGGCTCGGCAGGCAGCTGTCCAGCCCGGCGAGGCTGGACACGGGCAGCAGGGCATGACGCCCCGCCGGCCCGCGGGACGTCTGGTGCGGTCGTACGTCGTCACCGGCGGCCGCTCCCATCCGACCCGCAACACCCTCGACCTGGTCACCCTGCTGATCGCCACCGGCGACCTGCCGCTCGCCGGTCTCACCCCGGAGAAGCGCCGGGTGGCGGAGCTGTGCCGCCCCGGCGCGCTCTCCCTCGCCGAGGTCGCCGGCCTGCTGTCCCTCCCGGTCAGCGTGACCAAGGTGCTGGTCGCCGACCTCATGGACAGCGGCCACCTCGTCACCCGCGCCCCGGTCCCGGCCGCCCGGCCGTCCGACGCCGGCATCCTCCAGGAGGTCCTCGATGGGCTCCGCGCCCGCCTCTGACCACGTCCATCTGCGGCCGACGGTGCGGACGGCGGCCAAACTGCTCGTCGTCGGTCACTTCGCGGTCGGCAAGTCCACGTTCGTCGGCACGCTCTCCGAGATCCGGCCGCTGCGCACCGAGGAGGTCCTGACCGAGGCGGGCGCCCTGATCGACGACCTGGCCGGCACCCGTGACAAGAGCACCACCACGGTCGCCATGGACTTCGGCCGGCTCACGCTCGACGACTCCCTCGTGCTGTACCTGTTCGGCGCGCCCGGCCAGCAGCGCTTCACCAGGCTCTGGCAGGACATGACCCGCGGCGCGCTCGGCGCGCTCGTCCTCGCCGACACCCGGCGGCTGTCCCACTCCTTCGAGGTGATGGGCGTCCTGGAGGACCTGGGGCTGCCGTACGCCGTCGCCGTCAACGACTTCGACGGCGCTCCCGTGCACGGGCTGGACGAGGTGCGTGAGGCGCTCGACCTGCTCGACGAGACCCCGCTGGTGCGCTGCGACGCCCGTGACCCGGACTCCTCCACCCGGGCCCTGATCGCCCTCGTCGAGTACCTGCTCAGCCGCGACACCGAGACCGAACCGGAGCCCGCGTGACTTCCGCACCGCCGTCCGGGCCGCCCCCGGGCTGCCCCGCCCACCAGCCCATGTACGGGCCGGAGTTCGCCGCCGACCCGGCCGCGTTCTACCGGCGGGCGCGCGCCCACGGACCCACCGCACCCGTCGAACTGGCCCCCGGTGTCCGGGCCACCCTCGTCACCTCCTACGACGCCGCGCTGCACGTGCTGCGCGGCACGGAGACGTTCGCCAAGGACGCGCGCCGCTGGAACGACCTCGCCGACGGCACGGTCCCCGCGGACAGCCCCGTCGTCCCGATGATGATGTACCGGCCCAACGCCCTGTTCTCCGACGGCGAGGAGCACCGGCGGCTGCGCGGCGCCATCACCGACAGCCTCGCCCGGGTCGAGCCCCACACCCTGCGCGGTTACGTCGAGCGCAGCGCCGACACCCTCATCGACCGGCTCGCGCCCACCGGCGGCGCCGACCTCCTCGGCGAGTACGCCCAGGTCCTGCCCCTGCTCGTCTTCAACCACCTCTTCGGCTGCCCGGCCGAGCTGGGGGTCAAGCTGGTCGAGGGCATGTCCGCGATCTTCGACGGGGTGGACGCCGAGCGGGCCGACGCGCTGCTCACCGCCACGCTCCTGGAGCTGGTCACGCTGAAGCGGAAGCGGCCGGGACCGGACGTGACCTCGTGGCTCACGCTGCATCCGGCGCGGCTCACGGACGAGGAGATGATCCACACCCTCGTCGTCCTCATGGGCGCGGGCACCGAACCCCAGCAGAACCTCATCGCCAACGCCCTGCGTCTGCTGCTGTCCGACGACCGCTTCGCCGGTGACCTGTCCGGTGGCAGCCTCCCCGTCGACGACGCGCTCGACGAGGTGCTGTGGACCGACCCGCCGATGGCCAACTACGCCGTGCACTACCCGAAGCGGGACGTGCTCCACGAGGGCGCGCTGCTGAGGGCCGGAGACCCGCTCGTCGTCTCCCTGGCCGCCGCCAACACCGACCCGGCCCTGGGCAACGACCGGCGGAAGGGCAACCGGGCCCACCTGGCGTGGAGCGCGGGCCCGCACAACTGCCCCGCCCGGAGCGAGGCCCGGCTGATCGCCTCGGTGGCGGTCGAAAAGCTCCTCGACCGCCTGCCGGACGTCGAACTCGCCGTACCCGCAGATGAGTTGGAGTGGCGCCCGGGCCCCTTCCACCGCGCCCTGTCCGCGCTCCCGGTGACCTTCCCGCCCACACCGGTACTCACCACCGCCGCTCCTCCCCCCACTCGCCCCGCGCCGGACCCGAACGCCCCCGCCCCCCGGCCCCCGGCTCCCACCCACCCACCGAGCGGCTGGACCCGACTGCTGTCCTGGTGGCGCGGGGAGTAGGCGAAGGTCAACGCTCGCCGGCTCCCGGCCGGACGGTCAGCCGGACCGTCCGGCCGTACGGCACCGGGCCTGTCGTACGGCGACATCGTCCGCACGGGCCCGCTCGCCCGTACGAGGAGGCGCTACACGACCGGGCGTCCGGCGGTCACCACGGCGCCGACCTCGCCGGACACCCCGTGGTCGCGCACGCCGGCGTACCCGCCGTCGAGGCCGACGGGGTGGAGGACACTCGCCAACGCCGTCCGGCGCACCACCGGCGTCCGTCACCGTCGTCCGCCTGTCAGCCCCGGCGGACCGGCAGCCGGCGGTGGCCGTTGGAGATGAAGGACTCCACGTGGCCCAACTCCTCGTCCGCCGCTCCCAGTTCGAGGGAAGGGAAGCGTGCGAAGAGGGCCGGGAGTGCGATGCGGGCCTCCAGACGGCCGAGCGGAGCGCCCAGGCAGTGGTGGACGCCGTGGCCGAAGGCGAGGTGCTCCTTGTCGGCGCGGGTGACGTCGAAGACGTCGGCGTCCTTCCCGTGGCGCTCGGGGTCGCGTCCGGCGGCCGCGTAGGCGGCCAGGATCGGTTCGCCCTTGGCGATCACCACCCCCGCGGGACCCCCGAACTCGGCGAGGTCGAGGTCCTCCACGGCGTAGCGCAGGGGCAGGCTGGCCACCGGTGCCTCCACCCGGAGCGTCTCCTCGATCACGTCGTCCCAGGTGGCGCGGCCCTCCCGGACGTGGGCGAGCTGCTCGGGGTGGGCCAGCAGGGAGTGCACGGCCCGGTCGAGGAGGTTGACCGTGGTCTCGTGCCCGGCACTGACCACCAGCACCAGGGTGTCGAGGAGTTCCTGCTCGCTGAGCCGGCCGTCGTCCTCGTCGCGGGCGGCGATCAGCCCGCTGGTGAGGTCGTCGCCCGGCGACCGGCGCTTGGCGGTGACGAGCTCGCCCAGCACGCCGTACATGCGCTCGTACGCGGCGGTCATCTCACCCGGCTCGGCGGAGGTGTCGAACAGCTTGTCCACCAACTCCCTGAGCACCAGCCCCCTTTCCTCCGGCAGGCCGAACAGCTCGCTGATCACCTGGATCGGCAGCGGGTAGCAGAACTCCTCCCGCAGATCGACCGTCCCGCCGCGCCGGAAGCCCTCCTCGACACGGGCGAGCAGTTCCTCGGTGATCTCCTCGACGCGCGGGCGCAGCGCGGCCGTCCGGCGCGCCGTGAGCGCCTTGGAGACCAGGATCCGCAGCCGTCTGTGGTCGCCGCCGTACGCGGTGAACATGTTCTGCACGGCGACCCAGGTGAACAGCGGCCACTCCGGGGTGATCTCGCCGGAGGCCAGCCTCGGCCAGTGCTGACGCGCGTCCTTCGACACGCGGGGGTCGGTGAGCAGCCGCTTGAGCAGGTCGGGGCTGCTCACCGCCCAGGCCTCGACATCGTGCGGCCCCGGAAGCACGACCCGGGTCGCCGGGCCCCGTTCGCGGATCCGGGCGGCCTCACCGTGGATGTCACGGCCGGTCGGGTCGATCACCAGGGGGCTGGGGTGGCCCATGGGGGGTCCTCCTGCGGTCGAAAGGAGTCCAACAGCGCAACGTACGAGCCCGGTCACGCTACGGCGCGGTGGCGGGGCCCGGCGAGATCCGGCACCGCGGGCTGCGTACAAGGGCAACTTCCCTGCGCGTACCCGCAAGTCGGGGTCCGGACCGGCTCCTAGGATCGGGCGCACCCCCATGAAAAGCCGGTGAGTGCCATGACTGTCAGCAGGGCCCCGCGCTGGATGTGCTCCTACAGCCGCGAAGTTCGCACCGTGCCGGCCGGTCGCTGGTGGACCGCCGTACGGGTGCCGGGCGCTCTCGGCGCCCTCGCTCTGCGGTCCCTCGGGGACGGGACGGGCGCCGTCATCGAGGACGGCTACGGCGGCATCATGTACTGGCTGGTCCCGCCGGGCGACGCGGCCGGCTGGCTCCTGCCCGGCGTACAGGTCCTCGACCGCGGCAGCCATGTGGCGGTCCCGCCCCTGCGCCGCACCTCGGGCCCCGGCCTCTACTGGCGCGTCCCGCTCTCCCACGAGAGCTACTGGACGGACGCCGAACGCCTGCGCGCGGCCCTGACGGAGGCGATCGTCACGACCCCCCGGAACAACAGAACCCCGCGCCCCGCCTGAGGGGACGCGGGGAACCGCGCGAACGATCACGGACAGGCACGCACCGGCGCGAAGGGTCCGTGCACGCCGTGTACGCCGTACACGCCGAACCGCCGGAACTAGCCGAGTTCCACGGCGTGCTTCTCGCTCTGATGTGCCGCCCGCCTGGCCGACCGCTTCTGCCGGGGTTCCTGATCCGGCAGCCAGCCGAAGGCCAGCGTGCTGCCCACGGCGCCCATCAGCAGGCCCACCATGAAGCCGCCGATGTTGGACGTGAGCCAGGTGCCCAGGGAGAGCATGATCCCGAGGATGGAGTAGAACAGCCGCTGAGTGGGGTTGAAGAGGATCAGCAACCCGCACACGATCATCAGCGAGGGCAGGAGGTAGCCCGCCAGACCCTGCATTCCGATCTTCAGGATGACCGGCAGCGGTGCCTTCATGGTCAGCAGGATCTCGGTGCCGCCCAGTGCCAGCAACACACCACCGGCGAACGGCCGGTTCCCCCTCCACTCCCGGTATCGGCTCACTTCGGGCAGCCCCCGCTCGTGAAGTTCATGTGCAGGTCGGGAAGCTTGAAGACGGCCGCGGTGGCGGCGTAGTTGTGCTGGTACAGGTTGTTGATGGTGACCGAGTCGGCCTGCTGGCCGTAGACACCGGGAGGACCCTGCTGGTCGACCTTGTCGAACGTGCTGGAGTCGCGGCCGATCTCGATGTTGTTGAACGAGGCGTCGCCCGAGATGTCGTCGGAGTCGATCGCCAGGTTCTTCACGCTCACCGGCGTGCCCTTGTTGCCAGCCGTGAGGACCAGCTGGATGCCGCCGAGGTCGACGCTCTGGCACAGGTTGGTCAGCTTGCCGTTCTTCACGACCGAGGTCACGACCAGCACCTGACCGCCGGTGTCACCCTCGTTCGGGCTGTTCTCGATCATGTGGTCGAGGGCACCGAACTGGGCGAAGCCCTGGCCCTCCAGCTTGTCCGCGGTGACCACGAACGGCATACCGGAGATGGCGAACTGGACACCCAGAGCGCCCTGCGCGGTGAGGATCATCAGACCCGCGGCGACCGCCGTGGCCGGCACCGCCATCACGGCGGCGCGCTTCAGGCGTACCCGCCCGCGTCTTCCGGACGCTTCGGGACCCTCGGGTCTTTCGTTGGTGGACGCCGTGGCGTCCGAGGACGAGGCCATGTGTGCTCCCTGGACTTCCATGTCATTGCAGGTGGGGCTTCGACGGCACGTTGTCCTGGCGCGGACAGCGGTTGCGGCGCGACGCCCCGGAGCACCTCCCGTAGGTGCAAGGGCTTACTTGCTACGCCGCAGTAGCCATTCGGGAAGTTACCGGTGGTTACATTCAGGGGTCAAGGCGCTTGTGGCAAAAGGATGTTGGTTGTGCCGCCCCTGTGAAACATGAACATCTCTCACCTTTGGTTTTACCATCACGCGCCGCGAATCCCGGCCGACCCCGTAGCGGTCATGGGTGAGCAACTTGCCTACGATCCCTTGACGTTGACTCTTCATCAGGTCTACAACTCATCGGGGTTTCCCCACGGATCCGTGGCGCCGGATCCGACGCGCAGCGCATGCCACCGTCCCGAACTCCCCGTCGCAGGCGGGGAGTGAGTGGTACCACCTGAACGCGCTGCGCGGCCCGACGCAGCACCACCCCTCGCCGTGGTGCCGGGCACGGTCGCCTTCCCTCCACTGGGCCGTGTCCGGACCCCGGCTGTCGCTGTCGCTGTCGATCCGTCACGTACGGAGAAGGCGTGTCACGGATCGGCGGCGACCGTACGGCGTCGTGCGGCATCGCCGCGCCACCCCCGCGCGAACGGTGTCATCCCGCGTCCCCTGTCCAGCCCCCTTCCTGAGGGCTGTCACCCGCACCTCGCGAGAGCCGTCACCCGCGGCCTCACTTCATGAGAAGAGGCACCCCCATGCGTACGCGATCCCTCCTTGCCCTCGCCGCCGGCACCGCCGCCCTGATGGTGTCCGCCGTCAGCCCCGCCTCCGCCGCCGACACCGTGCTCACCACCGGCGGCCTCGCCGGTGACGCCGTCGCGGTCGGCGACGTCCTCAACGCCTCGCTGGCGGCCGGCACGACGGGCAAGTTCTACTCCAGCGCGACGGGCACGAGCGGCGTCAGCTGTGCCGCGTCGACCTTCACCGCCACGGTCACCGACAACCCGGCCGCGCCCGGCACCGCCACCGAGCGGGTCGACGCCCACACCTTCGGCAGCTGCACCAGCAACGTCTTCGGTGTCACCGGCGTCAACAGCGTCACGGTCAACAACCTGCCGTACACCACGGCCGTGACCTCGGACGGCGTCGTCACGGTCAGCCCGGCGGCCGGCTCGGTCCTGCAGACCACGGTCGTGCTGCGCACCCTGCTCGGCACCATCAACTGCGTCTACCAGGCCCCCAGCATCACCGGCACCTCCAGCAACGACGACAACAGCATCAACTTCACCGCCCAGCCGTTCACGAAGACGTCCGGCTCGTCCCTGTGCTTCGCCACCGGTTACTTCACGGCGAAGTACGCGCCCGTCACGGACGCCGACCAGGGCAACGCGACGGTCTTCACGAACTGACCCGACCCACTGGACGTCGGTTACCGGTCCGGCGGCCGGTAACCGACTCGGCCGATGCGCTCCGGCGCCCGGTCGGCAGCGCGACTGTCCACCCGGTCAGTCGGCGATACGGGAGCGGCGCCTGCGTCCGCGGAGGAACAGGGCGGTGCCCACGGCGAGTACCAACGCCGTGGCGCCGCCCGCCACCAGCGGCACGGAGGTGCCGCTCCCGTCCGTCGTGGAGGCGACGGGAGTTCCGGGATCGGCCGCCTGCGCGTCGGCGCCCGTGTCCGGGGGCGGCGGCGCCTGCGTGCTCTCGCTCGGTGCCGTCGTGTCGGGCTCCGACGTCCCGGCGGCCGGCTTCTCGGCCCCGGCCTCCTCACGCTCCTCGCGCTCGTCGGGCGACTTCGGCGAACTCGCCCCGCCAGTACCGGAGTCGGCCCGCTTCGCCGCCGGGAACACCACGTCCGAGCACGAGTAGTAGGTGTCGACCGTGCTCGTGTTCTGCCAGATCGTGTACAGCACATGGTGCCCGGACCGGTCCGCCGGCAGCTTCGCCGAGAACCGGTACGAGCCGTCCCGCAGCGGCGGGTCCGTGACCGAGGCGAACGGTTTCCCGGGCAGATCGGACCAGGCCAGCGGCTTCGTGGGGTCGTACCCCGGTTCGGTCAGGAACAGCTTGAAGGTGCCGGTGTGCGGAATCGTCGACCGGTACGTCAGGTTCAGCGTGCTGCCGGGGGAGAGGCGGGTCGAGGGCCAGTCGGCGCGGGCCAGGTCGAGCCCCTTGTAGGCCGCGAGCCCTCCGCTGCACAGTTGCCCGTCCGGGACGACCTCCCGGTCCCGTCCGTTCACCCCGGCGACGCGCAGGTTGTCCCACGCGGTGAAGGGGGCGCCGTTCGCGGCGACCGCCGCCCCGCACGCCGCCGAGCCCTGGCCGCCGCCCTCGGGCGAGCACGCCGAGACCCGGCTCACCGGATCCGTCGGCGCGCCGTGCGCCCAGGCCGGGGTGACGGCGCCCGCGGTGAGGAGCAGCGGGGCCGCGACGACGGCGGCCGCCTTCGGGACCGCGACGCGGCGGCGACCGGTGCTGCGGCGGGCGGACAAGCGGTGCATCCGATACGTCCGATCCATGGGGGGTCGAGGGCTGACGGTCCACGGTGTCGTACGGGACCCGGGGGTGCCGCGTTCAACACGGCAGCCGTGTTCGACCGGTCGGATCCGGCCAGGTGCCGCGCGTCGGCCGTGCCTCGGCAAACCCGGCGAAGCGCCACATCGGGGCCCGACTCCCCCCTGGCATAGGGGAGTTCCCGAGGGGTCGAGGGTTTTCCCCGTATCCCCATGACCTGCGCCTTGCCTAATGTCATCGCACAGCCGAACCATAGGTAACCCCTGGTGGACGGCTCGCGCTCGGCCGGTCTTCAGCGCCGCCCCTTTCTGGACCCCCCGCCGCTTCGATGAAGAAGCGCTTCACTGCCGCTCCTCCCCTGACATGAGCAGGCCACGAAAGGCGAAGCCCTTGCGTTCCTCCACCACCCGTACCGCCGGCCGGAAGCTCATATCCGCCGCCGCGGTCTCCGTCGCCCTGGTGGCCGGTATGACCTCTTCGGTCGCCGTCGCCCAGACCCCCTCCGCCGAGGCGGACGCCGCGCCCGCCGTCGCCGGTGCCACCGAGGCCGCGCCCGGTACCACCGCAGAGCGTCTGATCGTCGGGTACAAGTCCGGCGCCGCCGAGGCCACGTCGAACAAGGCCGCCGACGCCGACGCCGCGGCCAAGGGCAAGGAGGCCGGCGAGAGCCTCGACTTCCAGCGCCGGCTCGGCAGCGGCGCGGCCCTGGTCGACCTGGGCGAGGACGTCACCAAGGCGGACGTCGCCGACGTCATCGCCGAGTACCAGGCCGACCCGCAGGTCGCCTATGTCGCTCCGGACCGCCTGAACAAGGCGCTGGCCACCCCGAACGACACCGAGTACAGCAAGCAGTGGGACCTCTACGAGGCCACCGCCGGCATGAACGTGCCCGGCGCCTGGGACAAGGTCACCGGCACCGGTGTGACGGTCGCCGTCATCGACACCGGTTACGTCGCCCACTCGGACGTCGCCGCGAACATCGTCGGCGGCTACGACTTCATCGCCGACACCGCGGTCGCCAACGACGGCAACGGCCGTGACAGCAACCCGGCCGACCCGGGCGACTGGACCGCGGCCAACGAGTGCGCCGCCGGTGAACCGGCCAGCACCTCCTCCTGGCACGGCACGCACGTGGCCGGCACCATCGCCGCCGTCACCAACAACAACAAGGGTGTCGCCGGTATCGCCTACGGCGCCAAGGTCTCCCCGCTGCGGGTCCTCGGCAAGTGCGGCGGCTACGACTCCGACATCATCGACGCCATCACCTGGGCGTCCGGCGGCACCGTCTCCGGCGTGCCCGCCAACACCAACGTCGCCAAGGTCATCAACATGAGCCTCGGTGGCGGCGGCGCCTGCACCTCCGCGACCCAGAGCGCGATCACCGCCGCCGTGAACCGCGGCACCACGGTCGTCGTCGCGGCGGGCAACAGCAACGCCAACGCGGCCAACTACTCGCCGGCCAGCTGCAACAACGTGATCTCGGTGGCGGCCACCAACCGCGCCGGCGCCCGCTCGTACTACTCCAACTTCGGCTCGGTCGTCGACATCGCGGCCCCCGGCGGCGAGACCCGTACGACCGAGTCGGGCGGCATCCTGTCCACGCTGAACGCCGGCACCGCCGGCCCGGGCACGGAGTCGTACGACTACTACCAGGGCACCAGCATGGCCGCCCCGCACATCGCGGGCCTCGCCGCGCTGGTGAAGTCGGCGAACTCCGCGCTGACCCCGGCCCAGATCGAGTCCGCGATCAAGACCAACTCGCGTGCTCTGCCGGGCGCTTGCTCGGGCGGCTGCGGCGCGGGCCTGGCCGACGCGGCCAAGACGGTGCAGGCGGTGACCGGTGGAGGATCCACGGGGGGCACCACCTTCACCAACACCACGGCCGTCTCCATCCCGGACAACGGCGCCGCGATCGAGTCCTCGATCGCCGTCACCGGCCGCACCGGCAACGCGCCCTCGACGCTCCAGGTCGGCGTGGACATCACCCACACCTACCGCGGTGACCTGGTCCTGACCCTGGTGGCCCCCGACGGCTCGACCTACCCCCTCAAGGCCTCCAGCTCCGACTCCGCCGACAACCTGGTCACCACCTACTCGGTGAACGCCTCCAGCGAGGTCGCCAACGGCACCTGGAAGCTGCGCGTCCAGGACGTCGCGGACGCGGACACGGGCCGCCTCAACAACTGGAAGCTGACCTTCTGATCCTCGGCCCCCGGGCCGAACCCCCGGCCGGACGGCCGGACCGCAGGACCGCCACCCCCCACTGCCGGCGGCCGACCGATGCGAGCGGGCATCGGCCGGCCGCCGGCTCCTGTACGGCGGGCGTTAGCGTATGCGTATGCCGACAGAGAAGCCCGAGGTGTCCGCCCACGTCCCGGCCCCGGTGATGTGCCCCCGCTGCGGGGCTGCGGGGCCGTCGGTGCGCACGGTCCCCGACGCCTGCGCCGATCCCGACTCCCGGCGCTCCGGTCTGTCCGACCGGCTCGCGAAGTCCCCGGGGGCGCATTCCAGGTTCGACAGCTTCACGCACTTCCTGGAGGGCATGGTCCTCGCCGGCATCGGCGCGGGCCTCGCCTACAGCGGTGTACAGAACGACAAACCCCTCTACACGGTCGGCGGCTCGGTCCTCGCCGTCCTCCTCTTCGCCGGCACCCTCTGGGTGATCCGCGGCGAGTCCCGCGAACGCGCCACCGTCACGGCGGGCGGACCCCGCGCCGAAGCCCTGTGGCGGCCCGCCCACCACTGCGCCTCCTGCGACTCGGTCTTCTACCCCGGCGGCAGCCCGTGGCCCGGCCCCCTGACGGCGGACCAGTTCCAGAAGTACGTGTGGACCGAGGCCGGCTTCCAGCAGCACATGGACGCGCGACTGACCGAGGTGGAACTCCCGCCCCGAACCCCCGCCGACCCGAGGGGCACCCACGGCCATGCCTGACGCCCCCGTCGTCCACAGCGACGACCCGGCCTCCTTCCCGCACAGCGTCCTCGCCGAACGGCACCCCGCCCTCCTGCGCAAGGTCCGGGACGCCACGCCCTACGGCCCCGAACAGCGCCAGGCCCTCGACGAGTTGCTGCACAACACCCTCCACGGCACCGTCGAACCACCGGCGGACGACGACTGGTGGGACACCTGGAACGTACGCCGCCACGCCGGCCGCTCCTGGTTCACCCTCCCCTTCCTCGTCGCCGAGAGCTGCTTCTACCGCCAACTCCTGCGCGCGGTCGGTTACTTCGGCCCCGGCCCCTGGCAGGGCGTCGACCCGTTCCGCCCCTTCAAGCTCGCCGAACTGGACACCCCCGAAGCGGCCGCCGAACTCACCGCCCTCGGCCCCCTGTCGAGCCGGCCCCTCCCGGACCAGCTCAAGGCGCTCCTCCACGGCTCCCTCTGGGGCAACCGCGCGGACCTGGGCTTCCGCCTCCAGACCGAGCGGGACGGCGAGGCCTCCGCCGCGTCCCCCCTGGTGGCGGACGACACCGAGCCGCTGCTCTCCCTGCTGACGGACGGGACCGGAACCTCTGCCGGGCGCACCCTCTGCCTGGTCGCCGACAACGCCGGCCGGGAACTGATCCCCGACCTCCTTCTCGTCGACCATCTCCTCACCCACGGTCACTTCGCCCGTGCCGTCCTGCACCTCAAGCCGTACCCGTACTTCGTCTCGGACGCCACCACCGCCGACACCCTCGACGCGGTGCACCACCTGGTCGCGGCGAAGACCGACGCGGGGCACCGCCTGCGCACCGCCCTCACCGAGGGCCGCCTGACCCTGCGCACCCACCCCTTCTCCTGCGCACCCCTGCCCTACGCGGACATGCCGCCCGACCTCCACGACGACTTCGCCCGCGCCGACCTCACCCTGATGAAGGGCGACCTCAACTACCGCCGCCTGGTGGGCGACCGCCTCTGGCCTCCCACCACCCCCTTCACCGAGGCCACCGCCTACTTCCCCGCCCCGGTGGCCGCCCTGCGCACCCTCAAGTCCGACGTCATCACCGGCCTGACCCCCGAAACGGAAACGGCCCTCGTGACCGCCGAGGGCCGGCGCTGGCGCACGAGCGGGACGAGAGCGCTGATCCAGGTCCGGTCCTGACGGCGGCGCGGCTCCCGCCCCGCGTGGTCCGGCGGTGTGCGGCGCGCTCGGACTCACGTCCAGATTCACGCGATGGTGTGATCATGTGCCCCTGTCCGGATGCCCGCCGCGGGCCACGGGTAGGGCCCGGCCATGACGCAGCCGTTCGTACTTCCGCACTTCTACATGCCGTATCCCGCGCGGCTGAACCCCCACCTCGAAGAGGCCCGTGCTCATTCCTCCCGGTGGGCGCGGGAGATGGGCATGCTGGAGGGCTCCGGTGTGTGGGACCAGGCGGACCTGGACGCGCACGACTACGGCCTGCTGTGCGCGTACACCCATCCCGACTGCGACGCCCCGGCGCTCTCGCTCATCACCGACTGGTACGTGTGGGTCTTCTTCTTCGACGACCACTTCCTGGAACTCTTCAAGCGTTCCCAGGACCGTGCGGGCGGCAAGGCCCACCTCGACCGGCTCCCCCTCTTCATGCCGCTGGACCTCTCCACCCCCGTGCCCGAGCCGCGGAACCCGGTGGAGGCGGGCCTCGCCGACCTCTGGGCCCGTACGGTGCCGGCGATGTCGATGGACTGGCGCCGCCGCTTCGCCGTGGCGACCGAACACCTGCTCAACGAGTCGATGTGGGAGCTGTCCAACATCAACGAGGGCCGGATCGCCAACCCGGTCGAGTACATCGAGATGCGCCGCAAGGTCGGCGGCGCGCCCTGGTCGGCCGGGCTGGTCGAGTACGCGACCTGCGAAGTCCCGGCCTGCGTCGCGGAGTCCAGGCCCCTGAGGGTCCTGATGGAGACCTTCTCCGACGCCGTCCATCTGCGCAACGACCTGTTCTCGTACCAGCGTGAGGTCGAGGAGGAGGGCGAGAACAGCAACGGCGTGCTCGTCCTGGAGACCTTCTTCGGCTGCGGCACCCAGCAGGCCGCCGAGACGGTCAACGACATCCTCACCTCCCGGCTGCACCAGTTCGAGAACACCGCGCTCACCGAAGTCCCCGGAATCGCCCTGGAGAAGGGCCTCACCCCGGCCGAGACCGCCGCCGTCGCGGCGTACACGAAGGGCCTTCAGGACTGGCAGTCCGGTGGTCACGAGTGGCACATGCGCTCCAGCCGCTACATGAACGAGGGGGCCGCCGCCTCGCGCGGCCCGCTCGACCTCGGCGGCACGGTCCTGTCCGGCCCCGCCCTGGTCGCCCGGGCCGGGTTCGGCACGTCCGCCGCCGACGTGGGGGCACTGCTCGCGACCGCCGCCGCGGAACGGCTGCGGGCGCACACGCATCAGCCGTACCAGAAGGTCGGACCGTCGCGACTGCCGGACTTCTTCATGCCCTTCCAGGTGGAGCTCTCCCCGCACCTGGACGGCGCCCGCCCCCGCCTCACCGCCTGGGCGCACGCGACGGGCATCCTCGGCGAGGGCGTCTGGGACGAGGAGCGGCTCGCCGCCGCCGACCTGCCCCTCTGCTCGGCCGGCCTCGACCCGGACGCCACCCCCGAGCAACTCGACCTCAGCTCCCAGTGGCTCGCCTGGGGCACCTACGGCGACGACTACTACCCCCTGGTCTTCGGCCACCGCCGCGACCTCGCCGCCGCCCGGCTGACCACGGCCCGGCTCTCCGACTGCATGCCCGTCGAGGGCGAGCCGGTCCCCCTCCCGGTGAACGGCATGGAACGGGGCCTGATCGACCTCTGGGCGCGGACGACGGCGGGGATGACCCCGGACCAGCGGCGCGGTCTGAAGGCATCCGTCGACAAGATGACGGAGAGCTGGGTGTGGGAGGTGTTCAACCAGATCCAGCACCGCGTCCCCGACCCGGTCGACTATCTGGAGATGCGCCGCGCCACCTTCGGCTCCGACCTCACCCTCAGCATGTGCCGGATGGGCCACGGCCCACAGATCCCGGAGGCGGTCTATCGCAGCGGCCCCGTCCGCTCACTGGAGAACGCGGCGATCGACTACGCCTGCCTCGTCAACGACGTCTTCTCCTACCAGAAGGAGATCGAGTACGAGGGCGAGGTCCACAACGCGATCCTCGTCGTGCAGAACTTCTTCGGCTGCGACTACCCGACCGCGCTCGGTGTGATCCACGACCTGATGACCCAGCGCATGCAGCAGTTCCAACACGTCGTGGCCCATGAACTCCCCGTCGTCTACGACGACTTCGGGCTGACAGAAGAGGCGCGCGACATCATGGGCGGCTATGTGACCGACCTGCAGAACTGGCTGTCCGGCATCCTCAACTGGCACCGCTCGGTGGACCGTTACAAGCCGGAGTTCCTGGCCCGCCGGGCCCACGGCTTCGTCCCGGACCGTCCCCCGGTCCTGTCCTTCGCGCCGGCGCTCACCGGCTGAGCCGCGCCGCTCCCGGCCGGACCGAGCCGCCCCGGGGTCAGGCCGGGTGGGGCGCCGCCGCCCGGGTCGCGTGCGCGACCGCGGCCCGGGCGAACGCCCGCAGGACCGGGTGCGGCCGACTGCCGTCGCCGACCGGGCTCCGGCTGGAGGCGCGTTGCCGCCGGCCTTCTCCACCGGTGTGCCGCTACGCGGCACGGTTTCCGGCACAGACCGATATGACGGGGTGTCAGTCTCACTCTTTCGGGGCTCGTCGGGCCGGGACGGCCCGGGTAGGTGTCCGGCCGGAGGTGGCGACACCATGGAACAGACCGCGTTGAGACCCAAACCCATGCCGGGCCGGGAGTCCGGTGAGGACCGCCCGTCCGGCACCGCCCGGCGCCCGCACGCCGCACCCCGCCGCGCCCGGCAGCGACTGATCACCCTGCTGTTCGCCCTGGTCGTCTGTGTGGCCCTCGTCCTGTCGGGCGTGGGGCTCGGCACGATGGGCGCCACCGTGATCGGCATGAGCCGACTCGCGGAACCGCGGGCGGACGCGTCGGAGGCCACCGCCCGGCCCGACGGCGGCCGGGCCCGGCCGGGACTTCTGTCCTCGGCCCCCGGGCAGAGGAGTTCGCCGCCCGCGAGCCCCATGGCGGCCGTGCGCCCCACCCTCGGTGTCGACGTCGTCGACGCCCCCGCGGACGCCCCCGGCCGAGGGGCGCTCGTGGCCGGGGTCCATGTGCCCGGCGCCGGCTACAGCGCGGGCCTGGTCCGCGGCGATGTCGTGCTGGCGCTGGGCGGCACCCGCACCGGCACGGCGGCCGACCTCGCGCGGGCGATCGCCGCCGCCCGCCCCGGTACGGCGCTCAGGCTCGCCGTACGCCACGCCAACGGCACCCGGCAGTACCTGGTGGCCGTACCGGGAGTGAGCACCTGACCGTGGCGCGTCGCCGGACCGGGGTCCGCGGGCCGGATCGCGCCGGAGGGGCGAGGCCGGGGCCCCACGACAGCCGACGCCATGAAGCAATCGGCTCGCGTGCGCGGCGGCGGAGGGGCAGGATGCTGCCCGTAGGTCCAGGGAGCCCCGAGCAGACGGAGGCAAGCATGACCGGCCCGCCCCCGCCCTTCACCGTCGACGACTACCGGGCCCGCATGCGGCGCGCGGCACGGGCCGCCGCGGACGCCGGGCTCGACGGGCTGCTGATCGCGCCCGGCCCGGACCTGGTGTGGCTGACCGGGCACCGGCCGCCGGAGACCGAGCGGCTGACGATGCTGGTGCTGCGCGACGGCGAGGACCCGGTGCTGGTGGTGCCCACCCTGGAGGCCCCGGACGCCGCCGGGGCACCCGGCGGCCCCGCGCTCACGCTCCGCGACTGGACCGACGGCAAGGACCCCTACGAGGCGGCCCACTCCGTCCTCGGCCCGCGCGGCCGCTTCGGCGTCAGCGACAACACCTGGGCCCTGCACCTGCTCGGTCTGCGACGGCGGCTGCCCGGGACGACGTACACGGCGCTCACCGAGAGCCTGCCGATGCTGCGGGCCGTGAAGGACGCGGCAGAGCTGCGGCGGATGGCGGCGGCGGGCGAGGCCGCGGACCGGGCGTACGAGGAGATCCGGCAGGTGCCCTTCGCCGGGCGCCGGGAGGCCGAGGTCGCGGCCGACCTCGCCGGGCTGCTGCGCCGGTCCGGGCACTCCCAGGTCGACTTCACCATCGTCGCCTCGGGCCCGAACGGCGCCAACCCGCACCACGAGGCCGGCGACCGCGTCATCCGCGACGGCGACATGGTCGTCCTCGACTTCGGCGGCCTCAAGGACGGCTACGGCTCCGACACCTCCCGGACCGTCCACGTCGGCGAACCGTCCGCCGAGGAGCGCGAGGTGCACGACCTCGTACGGGCCGCCCAGGAGGCCGGGTTCCGCGCGGTACGGCCCGGGGCGGCCTGCCAGGACGTCGACCGGGCCGCCCGCGCCGTCATCACCGACGCCGGGTACGGCGACCGCTTCGTCCACCGCACCGGGCACGGCATCGGCGTCACCACCCATGAACCGCCGTACATGGTCGAGGGGGAGGAGCGCCCCCTCGTGCCCGGCATGTGCTTCTCGGTCGAACCCGGTGTCTATCTGCCGGGCCGGTTCGGGGTCCGGATCGAGGACATCGTGACGGTCACCGAGGACGGCGGCCGACGCCTCAACAACACCGCGCGCGAGATGGCGGTGGTCGAGTGACCGAGCGCGTACCCTCGCTGCTCTGAGCCCCCGGACGACGGCGCGACCATGACCCAGGCACCGACACCCACCGCGGACAGCGTCCGCCTGCTGGTCCGTTCCCTGCTGCGGAACGGGGCGGGCCGGGGCGGCGGCGAGCGCGCCGACGGACCCGACGTACGGCCCGTCGCCGGCGACGACACGCACCGCACCTGGTGGGTCGGCACCCGCCATGTGCTGCGCCTGACGACCGACCGGCACGCCGTCGTACGGCAGAAGCGCGAGCTGCGGCTGCGGGACCTGGTACGTCCGCACATCGGCGTGGCCGTCCCGGTGAGCGTCGCGCACGGGGAGTGGTCCGGCGCGCTCACCTACACGCTCGACACCAGACTGCCGGGCGGCACGGCCGAGGACCACGACGTCTCCGCGGTGGGCGAGGCCGATCTGGCGGCGCTCCTCACGGGGCTGCGCGAGGTGCCGCCGCGGCAGGCCGAGGCGCTCGGGGTGCCGCGGCACGCCCCGCGCTCGCTGGAGACACTGCGCACGGCGGCGGGGCGGGCGGCGCGGGTCCTCGCCGACGCGGACGAGTTCGACGCGGGGCGGCTCGGGCAGCTGACCTCGGGGAGCGCCGCGCAGCTGACGGCGCCGGGGGCGGTGCTGGTCCACCACGGGCTGACGGGCGACCACCTCGTGGTGAGCGCGGACGGCCGGGTCCGTGGGGTCCTCGGCTGGACCGACACGGCCGTCGGCGACCCCGCCGAGGACATCGCAGGGCTCGCCACGGCCGTGGGTTCTCCGGCCGCCGTCCGCGCGGCCACCCTCGCCGGGTACGGTGCCCGGCCCTGTCTGCGTGGTCTCTGGCTGGCCCGCTGCGACACGGTCATCGCCCTCGCGGAGGGCCTGCGCGGACGGGGCCGGGCTCCCCTCCCGGTCCTCCGCCACCGTCTGCGCCGGACCTGGGAGGCGATCCTGCTGGAGAGGGTGACGGATCTGCGGGGCGAGGACTGACGGGACCGGGCCCTCGTCCTGGCGCCGGGTGCCGCGCTCACGCCACCGTCAGCACCACGCACGACTCCCCGCCCAGGGTCAGCATCCCGTCCGCGCCCGGCGCCGACACCGGGTCCCAGGACGCCAGGACCCGGGCGTGCGGGACGCCGACCGGAATCGCGGCGGTCTCCTTGCCCAGATTCAGTGCCACGCGTACGTCACCGCGCCGGAAGCCGAACCACCGGGCCTCCTCGTCGTAGGCGACCTTGACGTCGGAGAGGTCGGGGTCGGACAGGTCGGGGAAGGTGCGGCGGAGGGTGACGAGGGTGCGGTACCAGGCCAGCATCCGGGCGTGCGGCTCGCGCGCCGGCTCGGACCAGTCGAGGCAGGAGCGGTCGCGGGTCGCCGGGTCCTGGGGGTCGGGAACGTCCTCCTCGGCCCATCCGTGCGCCGCGAACTCCCGGCGCCGCCCCCGCCGTACCGCCTCCGCGAGTTCCGGGTCGGTGTGGTCCGTGAAGAACTGCCAGGGAGTGGAGGCCGCCCACTCCTCGCCCATGAAGAGCATGGGGGTGAAGGGTCCCGCGAGGACGAGCGCGGCCGCGCAGGCCAGCAGGCCGGAGGAGAGGGTCGCGGCCAGGCGGTCCCCCTGGGCCCGGTTGCCGATCTGGTCGTGGGTCTGGGTGTAGCCCAGCAGCCGGTGCGCGGACAGGCTCATGCGGTCCAGGGGGCGGCCGTGGCGGCGCTCCCGGAAGGAGGAGTACGAGCCGTCGTGGAAGTAGCCGCCCGTCAGGGTCTTCGCCAGACCTGCCAGGCCCGCCCGCGCGAAGTCCTCGTAGTAGCCCTGCGCCTCACCGGTCAGGGTGGTGTGCAGGGTGTGGTGGAAGTCGTCGTTCCACTGGGCGTGCAGCCCGAGCCCGCCCTGCGCGCGCGGGGTGACCAGGCGCGGGTCGTTCAGGTCCGACTCGGCGATCAGGAACAGCGGGCGGTCCACCTGCTCGGCGAGCGCGTCGACGGCCGTCGACAGCTCCTCCAGGAAGTGCAGGGCACGGGTGTCCTTGAGCGCGTGCACCGCGTCCAGCCGCAGTCCGTCGAGGCGGTAGTCGCGCAGCCAGGCGAGCGCGCTCTCCAGGAAGTACGCCCGCACCTCGTCCGAACCGGGCGCGTCCAGGTTGACCGCCGCGCCCCAGGGCGTGTGGTGCCGCTCGGTGAAGTACGGGCCGAAGACGGGCAGGTAGTTGCCGGAGGGGCCCAGATGGTTGTGCACGACGTCGAGCACGACCCCGAGCCCCAGCTCGTGCGCCGCGTCCACGAACCGCTTCAGCGCCTCGGGACCGCCGTACGGCTCGTGCACGGCCCACAGCGAGACGCCCTCGTAACCCCAGCCGTGCGTCCCCGGGAACGGGCACAGCGGCATCAACTCCACGTGTGTGACGCCCAGTTCGACCAGATGCGCGAGGCGCCCGGCGGCCGCGTCCAGGGTGCCCTCGGGGGTGTAGGTGCCGATGTGCAGCTCGTACAGCACCGCGCCCGCCAGCCCGCGCCCGGACCACGCGGCGCGCCACGCGTACCGCCCGTGGTCGACGACCGCGCTCGGGCCGTCGGGGCCGTCGGGCTGCCGGCGCGAGCGTGGATCGGGCAGGACCGGGCCGTCGTCGAGGGCGAAGCCGTAGCGCGTGCCGTCCGATCCCTCCGCCTCGACCGTCCACCACCCCGGCCGCTCGGGATCGCGCTCCATCGCGTGTGTCACGCCCTCGCGGTGGAGCGTCGAACGGTCGGCCTGCGGTGCCCACACCTCGAACTGCACGGAACGCTTCTCCCTCGGCTGCCGGTGGTCCTTCTGGGTAGTCAGGGGCCGAGCCGCTCCGGGCCGTAGGGACACGTGCCGGAACCGCTCGCCTCCATCGTGCGCCAAACGGGATCTCCGCGCGGTCGGATCGCCGCTTTCGCCCCGTGAGTCGCACCACCGGTCAGGCATGTGTCCGGGGATGGTCACCGTTTACGGCTTGTCTGGACACCCCAGGTCCCCCTGACCGACAATCACACGCGTGACGTCGTCCTTCGAGTTCCACACGTACCCCGCGCGACTGTCGGACGCCGAGCGCGACCGCGCGCTGAGGGCGCTCCGTGACGGCGTCGCACTGGGCCGTCTGTCGCACGACACCTTCATCCGGCGGATGGAGCTGGCGCTCACCGCCCGTCGCTCCGACGAACTCGCCGTGCTCGTCGCCGATCTGCCCGTCGAGAAGCGCTGGTCCCGACTGGTGCTCGGCACCGTCGGTGCGGTCTCCGGCTTCGGTGTGAAGCTGCGCCGGGCCTGGCAGGCCGAGCGGCTCCCCAAGCTCCAGCTGCCGCACCCCGGGAGCGAGCACGCCCTGCGCATCGGCCGCGACCCCGGCAGCGGCCTTCGGCTCAGCCACGAGACGGTCTCCCGGGTGCACGCCGAGCTGAGCCGCCAGGGCGGCCTGTGGATCCTGCGCGACCTCGGCTCCACCAACGGCACGACCGTCAACGGCCGTCGGGTGATCGGCGCGGCCGTCGTGCGTGACGGCGATCAGGTCAGTTTCGGCCGCATGAACTTCCGCCTCTCCTCGGAATGACCTTCCGACCGATCCCACGGTAAAGCTCTGGCCTGGGATTTACGCAGCGAGTTTGTCGACTTCCCTTCCCTTCCAGGGTGTTGACGTGCGTTCTCGGCCATGACTGACTGTGTGTACACCATGCACACCAGGTGAACCGACGGCACCACATTCGTGGAGGTGTGTGCCCTGCCGCCACTCCTCCGCTATCCGACCGTGGACGAGTTGTCCGCCCGCGCGGCAACCCTCGTCGACCGGCATCCGCACCGCGCCCGACTGCGCCGCGTGGGCACCTCACGGGCGGGCACCCCGATGTGGCTGCTGTCCGTCGGACGGGGCGGCCGCCACACCCTCGTCGTCGCCGGCCCGCACGCCAACGAGCCGGTGGGCGGGGCCACCGTCCTCCGGCTCGCCGAACGGGTGCTGGCCGACCCCCGGTTGAGCGAGGGCGCCGACACCACCTGGAACCTGCTGCTGAGCCTCGACCCCGACGGCTCCCGCCGCAACGAGGGCTGGCTGTCCGGCCCGTACACCCTCGGCCACCACTTCCGGCACTTCTTCCGCCCCGGCTTCCTGGAACAGCCCGAATGGCTG
Source organism: Streptomyces bottropensis ATCC 25435 (assembly GCF_000383595.1). NCBI lineage: Bacteria > Bacillati > Actinomycetota > Actinomycetes > Kitasatosporales > Streptomycetaceae > Streptomyces > Streptomyces bottropensis. Next base: position 2,534,854 of record NZ_KB911581.1, read on the forward strand.
CCCGACGGTGCCGCCGGCGCCGTCATGCCCGAGACCCGCGCCCTGCTCGACCTCCAGGACGAACTGCGGCCCTTCTTCCAGTGCTCCCTGCACGGCGTCGACGTCGGCGGCGGCTTCGTCGAGCTGACCCGCGACCTGCCGGGCCTCGACCGGCGCGTCGCGTGCGCCGCCGCCCGCCTCGGCATCCCGCGCGAGCTGAGCCCGTACGACACCCTGTACTGGCCCCGCCTCGGCCCCGCCGTCTACCGCATCCCGCCCCCGCGCCGCGGCGACCTGGCCGCCGCCATCACCGAGGCCGCCGTCGAGTCCACCTGGTACCACCCGCACCGCTACGGCACGGTCACCGCCGTGGTCGAGGCACCCATGTGGGGCGTGACCGCCGTCGAGGACGGCTCCCCGTCGCCCGACGCCGACGCCGTGCTGCGCCGTGTCAGCCGCGCGCTGCGCCGCGACACCCGGCTCCTGGAGGGCATCCTCGGCCGCGTGCGCACCTCGGTGGGCGGCGGCCCGGACGCCGCCCGGTTCCTCGCCCCGGTCGACGACTACCTCCTGGTCGGGCCGGGCCTCGCCGACTCCTGGGACCCCGACGTCCACGACGCCGACGCCCGGCCGCTGCCCCCGCTCGACACCGCCCGGCTCACCACCCTCGCCATCTCCGGCCGCCGGGTCGCCCTGCGCACCGCCGGGCTGCTGCACCAGCTGGTGACCCGCGCCGGACGCGACCCGGCAGGCGCGCTGCCCGAGCTGGACCGGCTCGTCGAGGAGTGGTGCGCCGACTACCGCGACGGCTACCGGGCGCGCTGGATCCCCGTCGCCCGCCAGGCGGAGTACCAGACCCGTGTGGTCCTCGCCGCGTTCGACCTGGCGTCCGGGCGTCCGGACGGCTCCCGTTCGGGTGAGCCGGGATGGAGTTCCGAGCCCGCCGTGCCGATGCACCGGGAATGACGAACCCCACCCGCGCGGTACGCGCCGGCCTGCTCGCCGCCCTCGCCCTCCTCAGCGTCGCCGCCTCGGCCCCCGGCCGGGCGACCGCCGTCCAGGGCGACTGGCTCTACGTCTCCCTCACCCGCGGCGACGCCCGCTCCTCCGACACCCGGGGCGCCCTGCTCCTGTGCGACCCGCCGCAGGGCCACGGCCGCGCCACCGAGGCCTGCGCGGACCTCCGCCGCTCCGGCGGCGACATCGCCCGCATCCCCCACCGGCCCACCCTCTGCACCCAGATGTACGCCCCCGTCCGCGCCACCGCCGAGGGCCAGTGGAACGGCCGACAGGTCGCCTACGAACGGACCTTCGCCAACGCGTGCGTGATGGCGGCCCGTACGGGAGCGGTGTTCGCCCTGTCGGACTGACCCCTCAGGTCCCCGTGGTCCCCAGCGCACAGGACGCGGCCGCCAGCACCGTGCGCACCTGATGCTCGACCTGGTCGGCCAGCGGCACCGGCCGGGCGCGGAACCGGTCGGCGAAGGACTCGCACCACTCGGCGACGAGCCCTTCGAGGAGGGGCGCCCCCGGTGCCTCGGCTTCCACCAGGACGCGCCGCAGCATCGCCGCGGCCCGCAGCGGCAGCCGGCGCCCGAAGGCGTCCACACTGCCCACGTACGCCGTCGACAGGTCCGGCACCGGCCCGTCGGTCCAGTCCCGGGCCAGCCCCGGCACCAGGGCCAGCGCCCACCGGGCGGCCCGCAGCAGCGGCCCCTCGGGGCCCGGCAGCCCGGGCAGCGCCTGAGCGAGCACCCGCTCCACCTGGCCCGCGTCCGCGAGGAGCCGCCGCGCCAGATGGCGCAGCGCCGCCGCCGGGGCCGGGTGCGGGGCGATGTCGTCCACCAGGTCGCTCGCCCACATCGGCACCTCGACGACCGCCGTCAGGCCGCCGTACCGGTGGGCGTGGTACCAGGTGCTGTGCCGGGCGTCGTCCGGCATGCTCGGGTAGGCGGCGTGCCCGCCGGGCCGGGGCATCACGAACACCCCCGGGCCGGACACCGGCCAGCCCGCGGCGTCCGAGGCGCCCCTCTCCACCGGTATCCCCAGCTCGGCCGCCGACTTGGCGAACGGCTCGGCCAGCCCCGGCACGTCCTTCGTCAACTGCACCCAGCTGCCGCCGAGATCGGTGCCGTGCAGGGTCACCTGGAGGTAGGGCCGCAGCTCGTCCAGCACACCGAGCAGGGCGTGCGTCTCGGGCGGCAGCCGGTCGGGCGGCAGTACCGACGGCGACCACTCCGGCTGCTCGGGACCGGCCGGCCGGAAGAACCCCAGGTGATAGTCGAACAGGGTGCGCGGCGCCGGGGTCGTGTGCAGACTCGCCCCGTCCGGGTCGGCGCACAGCACGAAGTGCCAGGAGACACCGGCCCGTAACTCCCGCTCCCGCAGGACCCGTTCGGCCAGCGCGAGCACCGTGGAGCCGCCGGTCGGCTCGTTCGCGTGGGCGCCCGCGACGACCAGGACCGCGCGTCTCGCATGGCCCACGGACAGCAGCCGCAGCGGCCGGCCCGCGCGGGACACACCGATCCGCCGCAGCGCGCACAGTCCCGGCCGGCGCACCGTCAGAGTCCGTGCCGCGGCCTCCAGTTCAGCCACCGTGGGATAACCGAGCTCCGACAGCAGACCCACCCCCGTCCAGTCCACCTGGCATCAGCATCCGCACACCCGGCACGGCCGGGTGGGGAATATGCCCAGTGTCCGCCTTTATGGGGGGCGGCGCCCAGGGGCGCCCGAGCGCATTCACCGATTCCCCGTACGAGAGCCACCGCTCCCCGCCCCGGCGCCGGGTGACGTCCTCCCCGTCACCCCGGCGGGGGAGCCGCCCTCACGCGCCGACCCGCTCCAGGAGCGCGACCGGTAGCGTCCCGAAGAGGTCCGCCACCCGCACGTCACCCGTGAACTCCCGCTCTCCGCCGAGCACCTCGGCCCACCGGCCCTCCGGCAGCGTCAGCCGGGTGTCCCGCCAGCCCCCGGCCTCCGCCAGCCGCAGCGACAGCCGTGTCACCGCCGTGACCACCTCCCCGGACCGGGCGAAGGCCACACAGTGCCCGGCCCCGGGCCCGTCCGCCGACAGCGGTACGTACGTCGCCGCGTCCCCGAACACCTCCGGCCGCCGCGCGCGCAGCCGCAGCGCGGCCGAGGTGAGCCGGAACTTCTCGGACGCGTCGGGGCCCGCGTCGCGCGACGCGAAGGGCCGGCGGTTGTCCGGGTCCACCAGCGCCCGGTACTCGTCCTCCGTGCCCTGGTAGAGGTCCGGCACCCCCGGCATGGTCAGCTGCACCAGGGCCGCGCCGAGGCGGTTGGCCCGTACGTACGGCTCCAGCTCCTCCCGCAGCGCGGCGACCCGGGTGTCCACGGCGGGGCCCCGTGCGACGAACTGCGCCACCGCCTCTTCGTACGCCGGGTTCTGCTCGGTCCAGGACGTGTGCAGACCGGCCTCCCGCACATGCTTCAGCAGGGCGTCCCGCAGCCGGTCGCCGTCCGCGGGTCCGAGCCCGAACGCCGTCTGCCAGGCCGCCCACGCCAGCTGCGGATCCGGCACACCTGCCCCGGCCCCGTCGCCGGCGCCCGTCACCTCCGCGAGGACGTCGCCCCACCGCTGCGGGCACTGCGCGAGCACCGCGATGGCCGCCCGCACATCCGCGCTGCGCTTGGTGTCGTGCGTCGACAGCACGGTCCCCGTCGCCGGCCAGTCGCGCTGCACCCGGGCGCAGTAGGCGTGGAAGTCCTCGGCCGACACGGCCGGGCTGCCCGGATCGCCCCCCACCTCGTTCGCCGAGAGCAGTGGCACATAGCGGTAGAACGCCGTGTCCTCCACCGACTTGGCCCGCAGCGCCGACGAGGTCTGCGCGAACCGGGCCCGGAACTCCGCGTGCTCCGGCCCGTCACCGGCCCGGCCCAGCACCAGATCCCGTACGGCGTCCACCGACCGGGCCTCCTCGGGCACCACGAACAGCGCGCGCGCCTCGGCCGCGGCCTCCTCGGTGACGACGAGGGAGGCGTCCTCGGAGGTGTACGGCCGGTACACCTCCATCCGCGCGAGCAGCTCGCACAGCGCGGTGCGCAGCGCCCACGGCGCCTGGTCGCGCAGGGCGAGCAGCGGGGAGCGCTCGCACAGGCGGTGCGCCACCCGGGTGAGCCGTTCCACCTCGGCGACCAGTTCGTGCGTGAGCACCCGGTACGCGGCCCGCCGCACGGTCGACTCCCAGTCGCCGCCCCGGTCGGTCTGCGCGGCCGTGAACCGCCGGTACCGGTCCAGCAGTTCATCGGCCCCCGCCGGATCCGTGAACAGCCCGTCGACGTGCCGCAGCGCGTCGTAGCCGGTGGTCCCCGCGACCGGCCAGGCCGCCGGCAGCGGCTCCCCGTCCGCCAGGATCTTCTCGACGACGGTCCATCGCCCGCCGGTCGCCCCGTGCAGCCGCCGCAGATAGGCGTCCGGGTCGGCGAGCCCGTCGGGATGGTCGACCCGCAGCCCGTCGACGACTCCCTCCTCCAGCAGCCGCAGGATCATCGCGTGGGTCGCGTCGAACACGTCCGGCTCCTCGACCCGCACCCCGATCAGCTCCGAGATGCTGAAGAAGCGCCGGTAGTTCAGCTCCGTCCGGGCCAGCCGCCACCACACCGGCCGGTACCACTGCGCGTCCAGCAGCTGCGGCAGCGGCAGTTTCTCGGTGCCCTCCCGCAGCGGGAACACATGGTCGTAGTAGCGCAGCTCCCGCCCGTCGACCACGAACCGGTCGATCTCCGCGCCCAGCGGCCCCCCGAGCACCGGCAGCAGCACCCGGCCGCCCTGTGCCTCCCAGTCGATGTCGAACCACCGCGCGTACGCCGACTCCGGCCCCTCCCGCAGCACCTCCCACAGCGCCCGGTTGTGCCGAGGGGCCATGGCCATGTGGTTCGGCACGATGTCCACGACGAGGCCGAGTCCGTGCTCCCGCGCGGTGCGGGCCAGCGCCCGCAGTCCCTCCTCGCCCCCGAGTTCCTCCCGCACCCGCCCGTGGTCGACCACGTCGTAGCCGTGCGCGGACCCGGGGACGGCCTCCAGCACGGGGGAGAGGTGCAGATGGGAGACGCCGAGGGAGGCGATGTACGGGACGGCGGCCGCGGCGGCGGCGAAGGGGAAGCCGGGCTGGAGCTGGATGCGGTAGGTGGCGGCAGGCACGACAGAGGTCATGCAGTCCTACGTACCCGCCCCACGACATTTGGAGCACCGTGACACGCGACGACACGTATCGCTTCCGGGGACGCGGGGGTCCTCGCGCATCACGGGGCACTCCACCTAGGCGGGCCTGCGGAAGACCACCAGACTCCGGTCCACCAGACTCACCCTCTCCCCGGCCGCCACCTTCGGCCCGTCCGCCGGAACCGCGTCCTCGCGCCCCGTGTCCACCACCATCTGCCACTGCGGCCCGTGGTTGACGGGCACCACGAACTCCAGCGGCTCGGCCGACGCGTTCACCATCAGCAGGAACGAGTCGTCGGCGATCCGCTCACCGCGCGCACCCGGCTCGGAGATCGCGTTGCCGTTCAGGAACACGCTCAACGCCCCGGCCTGCGCCGAGTCCCAGTCCCGCTGCTCCATCTCCTGCCCCTGCGGCGTGAACCAGGCGATGTCCGACAGCTCGTCGTGCGTCCCCTCCACCGGCCGCCCGTGGAAGAACCGGCGCCGCCGGAAGACGGGGTGGTCCTTGCGCAGCCACACCATCGCGCGCGTGAACTCCAGCAGGTCCCCGTAGACCCCGCCGTCGTCCCCGTCCCCCTCCTCGCCGCTGCCGTCGGACGGCCACGGCACCCACGACAACTCGTTGTCCTGGCAGTAGGCGTTGTTGTTGCCGCCCTGCGTACGCGCGAACTCGTCCCCGTGGCTGAGCATCGGCACGCCCTGCGACAGCATCAGGGTGGCGATGAAGTTCCGCATCTGGCGGACGCGCAGCGCGATCACCCCGGGGTCGTCGGTCTCGCCCTCGGCCCCGCAGTTCCAGGACCGGTTGTGGCTCTCCCCGTCCCGGTTGTCCTCGCCGTTGGCGTCGTTGTGCTTCTCGTTGTAGGAGACCAGGTCCCGCATCGTGAAGCCGTCGTGGCAGGTCACGAAGTTGATGGAGGCCAGCGGGCGCCGCCCGTCGTCCTGGTACAGGTCGGAGGAGCCGGTCAGCCGGGACGCGAACTCCGCGAGCGTGCGCGGCTCGCCGCGCCACAGGTCCCGCACGGTGTCGCGGTACTTGCCGTTCCACTCGGTCCACAGCGGCGGGAAGTTCCCCACCTGGTAGCCGCCCTCGCCGACGTCCCAGGGCTCGGCGATCAGCTTCACCTGCGAGACCACCGGGTCCTGCTGGACGAGGTCGAAGAACGACGACAGCCGGTCCACCTCGTGGAACTGCCGGGCCAGCGTCGCCGCGAGGTCGAAGCGGAAGCCGTCGACATGCATCTCGGTGACCCAGTACCGCAGCGAGTCCATGATCAGCTGCAGGACGTGCGGCGACCGCATCAGCAGGGAGTTGCCCGTGCCCGTGGTGTCCATGTAGTAGCGCGGGTCGTCCGTGAGCCGGTAGTACGACGGGTTGTCGAGGCCCTTGAAGGAGAGCGTCGGCCCCAGGTGGTTGCCCTCGGCGGTGTGGTTGTAGACCACGTCGAGGATGACCTCGATCCCCGCCTCGTGCAGCGCCCGCACCGCCGACTTGAACTCCAGCACCTGCTGCCCCCGGTCGCCCCAGGAGGCGTACGCGTTGTGCGGGGCGAAGAAGCCGATCGTGTTGTAGCCCCAGTAGTTGCAGAGGCCCATGTCGGCGAGCCGGTGGTCGTTCACGAACTGGTGTACGGGCATCAGCTCCAGTGCCGTGACGCCCAGCGCGGTCAGATGCTCGATGATCGCCGGGTGGGCGAGCGCCGCGTACGTGCCGCGCAGTTCCTCGGGCAGCCCCGGGTGGCGCATGGTGAGGCCCTTGACGTGGGCCTCGTAGATCACCGTGTGGTGGTACTCGGTGCGGGGCCGCCGGTCGTCGCCCCAGTCGAAGTAGGGGTTCACCACGACGGACGTCATCATGTGGGGCGCCGAGTCGAGGTCGTTGCGCTCCTCGGGCGCCCCGAAGCGGTAGCCGTACACCTCCTCGCCCCACTTGACCGCGCCGCTGATGGCACGCGCGTACGGGTCGAGGAGCAGCTTCGCGGAGTTGGAGCGCAGCCCGCGCTCCGGCGCGTACGGGCCGTGCACGCGGAAGCCGTACCGCTGTCCCGGCATCACGCCGGGCAGGTACGCGTGCCGCACGAACGCGTCCGTCTCGCGCAGTTCCACCGCCGTCTCGGAGCCGTCGTCGTCCAGCAGACACAGCTCGACTCGATGCGCGGCCTCCGAGAAGACCGCGAAGTTGGTACCGGCGCCGTCGTACGTGGCACCGAGTGGATACGCCTGTCCAGGCCAGACCTGCATGGATACGACTCTTCCAGTTGTCGCGCGCCGCTGGGGGCGACTCCGAGGGGAGTCTCCCCCAAACTGATGGAACCTCCTAGGACATACGTCCCTCCTGCCCAGTGCGGGACACTTCGTGACGCTCCGGAGGCCGCCAGTGTCGGGTCCTCGCCGCCGACCGCCTATGAATCAGCTCACTCCCGGCCCGGCAACGGGGCGGAACAGGGCCGTCACGTCCGGCAGTTGGGAAAGGACCTGCCCATCCGGCTGTATCGTCATCCGCTACCGGAGTACCCTCCTTGATCGTTGAGTAGGGGTCGGCTCAGGGGAGCGGAAGGCGGTACGCGGGTGGGCTCGGGAGGGCTGGAGCTGCCTCCTGGTGACACGGGCGACACGGGTCACGAGGGGAACTCCACGGATGTCCCGCCCGGCGCGGTGTCCCTGGCACGGCCGATGGAGACGGGATCCATCGGCCCGGAACTGGACTGGAACGCCGACGCCTGGCTCGAAGTGCGCACCCGCGCCCAGCGGGCCGGCCGCGCCTACATCTGGCTGAACCTCGTCGAACAGCGGCTGCGCGCCGTGGTGGCCGCGGTGCTGCGGCCCGTCTACGAGCCCGTCCACGGCGACGACTGGGTGGTCGCCGCCGCCGGACCCGCGGGTCAGGAGTGGGTGCAGCGTGCCGTCGCCGTACGCGAGGTCAGCCGCCGCAAGGGCTATCTGCTCGACCCCGCCGACGACAACACCCTGAGCTTTCTCACCCTGCCCCAGCTGCGCGAGCTGATGGTGCAGCACTGGCCCTGCTTCGAGCCCTACATCGACGAGCGGCGCGACGTGGAACTGGCTCTGGACGAGCTGGAGGTCACCCGGAACGTCGTCTCCCGCAACCGGGCCCTGTCCGAGGCCGTCCTCGCCCAGGCCGAGCGTGCCTCGGCGAAGCTGCTGGAGATCCTGGGCGCGGGCAGCGACGTGCCCTCCGCGCGCCGGCTGCCCGTCGACGCGGTCGAGGAGCTGGTCGGCGACCGGTACGCGGACGTGGTCGGCGTCCACCCCGACCGGGTGCGGCTGCTGCGGCAGTTCCCCGCCGAGGACCTGTTCGGCGGCGCCCGCCGCCTCGACGCCATCGGCATAGGCCTGAACCTGCTCGTGCAGAACTTCTCCGGGCGGCGGCTCGTGCGGCTCGCCGAGTCGGGCTGCCGGGCGCGGCTGCTCTTCCTCAACCCGGCGTCCAGCGCGGTCAAGCGGCGCGAGCGCGAACTGGGCATAAAGAGGGGTGAGTTGAGCCGCGCGGTGGAGATGAACATCCTCCATATGCGCCGGGTCCGCTCGCGGCTGCGCGATCCCGACGCCTTCGAGATCCAGGTCTTCGACGAGACGCCGCGCTTCACCGCCTACCTCGTGGACGGCGACGGCTCGGACGGGGTCGCGGTCGTCCAGACGTATCTGCGCCGCACCCGGGGCATGGAGGCGCCGGTCCTCGTGCTGCGCGGCGGCAGCCGGGTCCTCAAAGCCGGCGACAACGGCGAATTCGGTCTTTTGGACACCTACCGGGAGGAGTTCGAAGTGGCGTGGGCGGACTCGCGACCGGTGTCGTGAGCCGGGCGTGACGCGGGCCGTGACGTGGTGGCGCGGCGTCGGGCGGAACGCGGTCCTCGGATTGTCAGTGGCCCATGCGATGGTGGTGGTCACTGGGGGAAAGCACCACCAAGAAGGGGGGCCAGCATGGGTTGGCACCGGCAGCTGCTGATCGGCTTCGACCTGGAGACCACCGGGACGGACCCGCGCGAGGCGCGTATCGTCACGGGCGCGGTGATCGAGGTCAGGGACGGGGAGCCGGTCGGACACCGGGAATGGCTGGCCGATCCGGGCATGGAGATCCCGGAGGAGGCCGTGGCGGTGCACGGCATCACCAACGCCCGCGCGGTCGCCGAGGGCGGACCCGCCGACCAGGTCGCCGACGCCATCGCCGACGTCCTCGTCTCCTACTGGAAGACGGGCGTCCCGGTCGTGGCCTACAACGCGGCCTTCGACCTGAGCCTGCTCTCCGCCGAGCTGCGCCGGCACGCCCTGCCGTCCCTGCGCGACCGTCTCGGCACCGACCCGGCGCCGGTCATCGACCCGTACACGATCGACCGTTCCGTCGACCGCTACCGCCGCGGCAAGCGCAACCTCGAAGCGGTCTGCGGGGAGTACGGCGTCGCGCTCGACAGCGCGCACGACGCCTCCGCCGACGCCCTGGCCGCCGCCCGGCTCGCCCGCGCGATAGCCCAGCGCCACCCGAAGGTCGCCGCCCTCGGGCCGGCCGAGCTGCACCGCCGCCAGATCGAGTGGTACGCCGAGTGGGCCGCCGACTTCCAGGCCTTCCTGCGCCGCAAGGGCAACCCCGAGGCGGTCGTGGACGCGACCTGGCCGCTGCGCGAGTCGGCCGAGGAGACGGTATGACGGCCGCCGTGATCTCCCTGCGCGAAATCCGGGACGGCGACCTGCCGTTGTACTGGGAGTTCTCCTCCGATCCGGAGGCCCGGCGGATCGCCGCCTTCACGGGGGCGTACCACTACGACCGCGCGCTCTTCGACGCCCACTGGGCGAAGGTCCGTGCCGACCCCGACGTCCTGGCGCGCACGGTGCTCGCCGACGGCGAGGTCGTCGGCACCGCCGCGGTCTTCGGGCCGCCGGACGAACGCGAGGTCACCTACTGGATCGACCGCGCCCACTGGGGCCGGGGCCTCGCCACGGCCGCGCTCGGCGCCCTGATCGACCTGGTCCCCACCCGGCCCCTGTACGCCCACGCGGCCGCCGACAACAGCGGCTCGATCCGCGTGCTGGAGAAGTGCGGCTTCGTCGTCACCGGCCACGACCGGGGCTTCGCCCAGGCCCGTGACGCCGAGATCGACGAGGTGGCGCTCATCCTCCGGGCCGTCTGACCGGGAGCCGCTCAGAACGGATACCAGCGGACCGTCTCGTCCCCCTCGCGCAGCGAGGCGACACGGCGGGCGAACTCGGCCGCCGCCGCCGGGTTGCTCGGCGCGTGCTGCGCCACCCAGGCGCAGCTCGCCGTCTCGCGGGCGCCGCGCAGCACCGAGCAGCCGTCCCACTCCCGCACGTCCCAGCCGTAGGTGGCCGTGAAGGTCTCGTAGTCCCGCGCCGGCAGCCCGTAGCGGTCGTGGGAGAGGGCCATGACGACGAGGTCGTGCTCGCGCAGGTCGCCGGAGAAGGTCTCCAGGTCGACGAGGACGGGGCCGTCCGGGCCGACGTGCACGTTGCGGGGGAGGGCGTCGCCGTGGATCGGGCCCGGGGACAGCCGCGGGGTGAGGGCGGCCGCGTCCGCCGCGAAGCCGTCGCGCCGCTCGCGGAGGTAGGCCGCGTCCGCCGGGTCGATCGCGTCGCCGGCCAGGCGCAGCCAGCGCTCCACGCCGCCCAGCAGTTCACGGCGGGGAAGCGCGAACGGCGGGGCGGGCAGGGCGTGGACCAGCCGTAGGAGTTCGGCCAAATCGCGGGGACCCGCGGGGCGTACGGCGTCGGGCAGGCGGTGCCACACGGTCACCGGGTGCCCCTCGACGAGCGTGGCCTCCGGCTCGGCGGCCCGCACGGCCGGGAGGCCCGCCTCGGCGAGCCAGGCCGCGATGCCCAGCTCGCGGCGGGCCCGGTCCAGGAGTTCGGCGTCGCGGCCCACCCTGACCACCAGGTCACCAGCGGCGAACACCGCGTTCTCGCCCAGCGCGAGCAGCCGCGCGTCCCCGGCCGCACCGGGCAGCACACCGGTCGCGTCCAGTACGTCCCGCGCCCGAGCCTCGTCCATCCGTCGCCTCCGTGTCCGTACGGCCGACGCTCCCCTCGGGGGCGCCGGGTTCACGCCATTCGCGGCCAGTCTCGCATTCGCACAGGTCGGAGCCTGTGCGCGCTGCCTTGACGCCCTGTCATGCCCTCAGGACCATGACGGACATGACCTTGGCGACCGCGAAGCCGAAACGCACGCGACCGGCCAAGCGGCGCACCCCGGCGGACGGCCGGGAGCGGCGCCCGATCGACCACGGCGCCTGGTTCCTGGTGCTGCCCGCGCTGATCCCCATCCTGGTGCTGAGCGTCGGACCGCTGCTCTACGGGATCGCGCTGGCGTTCACCGACGCCCAGTCCGGGCGGACCGAGCCCACCCGCTGGATCGGCACCCTCAACTTCCAGGACCTGCTGCACGACACCCTCTTCTGGGAGTCGTTCCGCATCGGCCTGCTGTGGGCGTTCGGTGTCACCGTGCCGCAGTTCCTGCTGGCCCTCGGTCTCGCCCTGCTCCTGAACCAGCCCCTGCGGCTGCGCTGGCCGGCACGAGCGCTCGCGATCATCCCCTGGGCCATGCCCGAGGTGGTCGTCGGCATCATGTGGCGGCTCGTCTACAACCCCGACGCGGGCATCCTCAACGAGACCCTCCGCGACCTGGGCCTCGGCGACGGCCGCGACTGGCTGAGCGGGCTGGCCATCGCCCTCCCCGCCGTCATGGTGGTCGGCGTCTGGGCGGGCCTGCCCCAGACCACCGTCGCCCTGCTCGCCGGGCTGCAGAACACCCCGCGCGAACTGCACGAGGCCGCCGCGATGGACGGCGCCGGCGCCTGGCGCCGCTTCCGCACGGTCACCTGGCCCGCCCTCAGACCCGTCGCCCTCGCCATCTCGGCGCTCAACCTGATCTGGAACTTCAACTCCTTCGCCCTGGTCTACGTCCTGACCAACGGCGGCCCCGGCGGCCGTACCCGCCTGCCGATGCTCTTCGCGTACGAGGAGGCGTTCCGCTACGGGCAGTTCGGGTACGCGGCGGCGATGGGATGCGTGATGGTCGCGGTGATCTCCATCGTCCTCGCCTTCCGTCTGGCCGGCCAGCTGCGGCGGGGTGGTGAGGCGTGAGGACCAGCAGGACCGCGCGCGCCGGCCAGTACCTGGCCCTTCTCGCGTATCTCGTCTTCCTCGCGTTCCCCTTCCTCTGGCTGGTCTCCACCGCCTTCAAACCGGCGCGCGAGCTGGGCAGTCTCCATCCGACCTGGGTCCCCGGGAACCCGACTCTCGCCAACTTCCGCCAGGCCTTCGACGAGCAGCCGCTGCTGGAGGCCGCGCTGAACTCCCTCCTCGCGGCGCTCGGCGCGGCCGTCGTCGCCGTACTCGTCGCGACCCCGATGGCCTACGTCATGGCCCGGCACCGCACGACGCTGTCGCGCATGGCGACCGGGTGGGTGGTGGTCAGCCAGGCGTTCCCGTTCGTGCTGGTGATCATTCCGCTGTTCCTGGTGCTGAAGAACCTGCGGCTGATCGACTCCGTGTCCGGGCTGGTCATGGTCTACGTGGTGTGGGCGCTGCCGTTCGCGCTGTGGATGCTCGTCGGCTACGTCCGGGCCGTGCCCGTCGAGCTGGAGGAGGCGGCCGCGGTGGACGGGGCCGGGAGGCTGCGGACGCTGGTGTCGGTGACGGCGCCGCTGCTGGCGCCGGGCATCGTGGCGACGGCGCTGTTCGCGTTCATCACCGCGTGGAACGAGTTCTTCTTCGCGCTGGTGCTGCTGAAGACCCCGGAGAAGCAGACCCTCCCGGTCGTCCTCACCCACTTCATCGGTGCGGAGGGCGTGGCCGACCTCGGACCCCTGGCCGCCGCGGCCTTCCTCGCGACGCTCCCCTCGCTGGTCGTCTTCGCGGTCATCCAGAAACGGATCACGGGCGGCATGCTCGCCGGGGCGGTGAAGGGCTGATGCGCGCCCGATGGCCGGTCGCGGCCCTGCTGCTCTGCCTGCTGGCCGGCGGCTGCACGGCCGGCGAGGGTGACCCCGCCGACGGCCGGGTCACTCTCCGCTTCCAGTCCTTGGCCTGGCAGGAGGAGTCGGTCGCCGTCAACAAGGAGCTGGTGAAGGAGTGGAACGCCACCCATCCGGGCGTCGAGGTCGAGTACGTCCAGGGGAGTTGGGACAGCGTCCACGACCAGCTGCTCACCTCCTTCGAGGGCGGTGAGGCGCCGGACATCATCCACGACGCCTCCGACGACCTCGCGGACTTCGCGTACGGGGGCTACCTCGCCGACCTGCGCGAGCTGCTGCCCGAGCGGCTCAGGACGGACATTCCGGGGCGCAGTTGGGAGACGACGACGTTCGGGGACGGGATCTACGGCGTGCCGTTCCTCCAGGAACCGAGGGTGCTGATCGCCAACGCGACGTGGTTGCGGAAGTCGGGCGTGCGCATGCCGACCCCCGGGGACCCGTGGAGCTGGGAGGAGTTCCGGGAGGTCGTCGGGGAGCTGAGCGGCGACGGCGGGTACGGGGTCGCCTGGCCGCTGAAGGAGCCGGTGTCGGCCACCCTGAACCTCTCCCTGTCGGCGGGCGGGCAGCTGTTCCACCGGGACGCGGACGGCCGGGTCGAGGTCCGTTTCGAGGCGGCCGACGCCGTCGTCCCGAGGACCGTGCGGGACCAGGTGAACACCGACGGGAGCGCGCCCCGCACCACGCTCGGCATGGGCGGCTCCGACACCCTGCCCGGTTTCTTCGGCGGCAGGTACGCGATGGTCCCGCTCGGCTTCTCGTACCGCCAGCAGATCGTGCAGCAGGCCCCCGAGGGCTTCGACTGGCAGGTGCTGCCCGCCCCGGCCGGCGCCGACGGCCTCACCCAGGGCGTCAGCCCGCAGACCCTCTCGGTCGCCGAGGACAGCCCGCACAAGAAGGAGGCCGCCGAGTTCATCGACTTCCTGCTGCGCCCGGAGAACATGGTCCGCCTCGCCCTCGGCGACTGGATGCTCCCGACCGGCACGGAGGCCCTGAAGGACCCGGCGCTGCGCACGAGCGAGCACGACTGGGCCGTCGGCACGGCTCTCGCCGCCCACCTCCGCTCCGCCCCCGCCCAGTCCGTACGCGGCTACCCGGAATGGAAGGACAAGGTCGCCACCCCCGCGTACCAGGAGTACTACAGCGGGGCGATCGGCCTGGGTGAGCTGCGGAGACGTCTGGAGCGGGACGGCAACCTGGTCCTGGCCCGATACCAGCGCTAGGGATGCCGAGGGGGTGCGTGGTCGGGTGCGGGTGCGTGGGGGCTCCTCGCGCCGTTCCCCGCGCCCCTGAAAAGCAGGGGCTGCGCCCCTCGCTTTCCGGCCCGCGGTGCCGCTGTCCTTCAGGCCCACAGGGCCTGGTCGTTCAGGGCCGCGGGGGAACTGCGCGAGAAGCCCCACCGGACCCGCACCCGGCGGAGCACCCCGAAAACCTGATTGCACGAGACGTATCGTCTCGCGTACTATCGAGCCATGACCTCCCACATCGCCATGTTCTCCATCGCCGCCCACGGCCACGTGAACCCGAGCCTCGAAGTGATCAGGGAGCTGGTGGCCAGGGGCCACCGGGTGACGTACGCGATTCCGCCCGCCTTCGCGCGGAAGGTGGCGGAGGCCGGGGCCGAGCCCAGGATCTGGCGGTCGACACTGCCCGGCCCCGACGCCGACCCCGAGGCGTGGGGGAGCACGCTCCTCGACAACGTGGAGCCCTTCCTGGACGACGCGATCCAGGCTCTGCCGCAGCTCATCGAGGCGTACGAGGGTGACGAACCCGACCTGGTGCTGCACGACATCACCTCCTACCCCGCGCCCGTCCTCGCCCGCCGCTGGGGTGTGCGGGCCATCTCGCTCTCCCCGAACCTGGTCGCCTGGACCGGCTACGAGGAGGAGGTCGCCGCGCCCATGTGGGCCGAGCCGAGGAAGACCGAGCGGGGCCGTGCCTACTACGCCCGCTTCCAGGCCTGGCTGGACGAGAACGGGATGGACGCGGACCCCGACTCCTTCGGCGCCCGACCCGGCCGCTCGCTGGTCCTCATCCCGAAGGCCCTCCAGCCGCACGCCGACCGGGTCGACGAGAGCCGCCACACCTTCGTCGGCGCCTGTCAGGGCGACCGTGCGGCGCAGGGCGACTGGACGCGGCCGGCACACGCCGAGAAGGTGCTGCTCGTCTCGCTCGGGTCGGCCTTCACCAAGCAGCCCGACTTCTACCGCGCGTGCGTGCGGGCCTTCGGCGACCTGCCCGGCTGGCACACGGTGCTCCAGGTCGGCAGGCACGTCGACCCGGCGGAGCTGGGTGAGATCCCGGCCGGTGTGGAGGTGCGGGACTGGGTGCCGCAGCTCGCGATCCTCAGGCAGGCCGACGCGTTCATCACCCACGCGGGCGCCGGCGGCAGTCAGGAAGGGCTCGCCACCGCCACGCCCATGGTCGCCGTACCGCAGGCCGTCGACCAGTTCGGCAACGCCGACATGCTCCAGTCGCTCGGCGTCGCCCGTCACCTCCCCAAGGAGGAGGCGACGGCGGACGCCCTGCGCGAGGCGGTCCTCGCCCTCGTCGACGACCCCGACGTGGCCCGCCGACTCAAGGAACTGCAGCGGGAGATGGCGGAGGAGGGCGGCACCCGACGCGCCGCCGACCTCATCGAGGCGGAGCTGGCCGGTGGTTCGGGGCGGCGCGGATAAGCAGCGGATAGCGGGGCAAGCCGTCAGGTTCCACGTTTATCGTGAAGTCACGGCACATTTTCGGTAACGGTCCGGTCATTTCATAACGTTGGGGTAACGTCGGCTCCGCGAGATGGACGCATTGACTCTGTTGCCGGGTTGGACCGTTACCCCCCGCGAAAGGTTGTGGTCGGCGCTTCTTGTTCCTCGGATGAACGAAACCCAAGCTGGGTGTGAATTCACTTCGAACGCCAGGAAGTTGACCCATGCGCCGAGACATACCCGACCTCGCGGAAGTGCGCCGCGTCACGCAGAAGAAGCGGGACGCCTGGTGGACCGTGCTGCTCGTCGACCCGGTCGCCACACCGCTGGTGCGGCTGACCGCGAAGTACACGAGGATCACACCCAACCAGCTCACCTGGGGTGCCTTCGTACTGGGTCTGGTCTCCGCCGCCTTCTTCGCGCTCGGCGACTGGCGCTGGCTGATCGCCGGTGCCGTCGTCTACCACCTGAGCTTCATCCTCGACTGCATGGACGGCAAGGTCGCCCGGCTCACCGGCCAGGGGTCCGTGTTCGGGGCCTGGCTCGACTTCGTCTTCGACCGGGTCCGGGTCGCCGCCTGCTCGGTGGCCCTGATGGCAGGGCAGTACCACCGCACCGGCGAGACCTTCTACATCTGGCTCGCCGCCGCCGTCATCGGCTGCGACGCCCTGCGCTACATCAACTCCCTGGAGACCTTCAAGGTCCGCCACACCATGCGCAAGCAGATCAAGGCCCGGCTGCGCGAGGCACGCCGCGCCGAGAACGAGCGGGAACTGGCCTTCATGGAGGACCTGCTGCGCGAGAACCCCGAGGCCGACATCGAGCAGGACCTGCGCACGGCCACCGCCGAGGTCACCCAGGCCGCGCCGCAGACCCAGGTCGTCGACCTGCACCAGGAGTTCCGCCGCCGCTTCCCCGCCTACCTGCGCGTCCGGTCCTTCCTGCTGCGCCACCGGGTCCGCCCCCACCTGATCAGCGGCATCGAGTTCCAGATGGGCGTCTTCATGATCGGCCCGTTCATCGACTCCGTGATGATGGCGACCATCGTCTCCGGCGCCCTGCTGCTCGTCTTCGAGCTGGCCATCGTCTACAAGCTGCTGCTCTCCACCCGCGACTTCACCCGCACCCTGGACTCCTTCGACCGGGGGGACATGGCCGCGGCCGCCTGAGCCGGTCGGCCCGAGGGGGACACGCACGGGGGTACGGACGGGGGCCGGAGGCGATGACACCGCCTCCGGCCCCCGTCCGTACCCCTCCCCGGGTCAGATGCGTACCCTCTCGCCCTCCCTGGCCGACAGCGGCGCGGGCTCCGGCGACTCGTCGTGGGTGAGGTCCGGCAGCCGGTTCAGCCACGTCGGCAGGTACCAGTTGCGCTCGCCGAGCAGGGCCATCACCGCCGGGAGGAGCACACCCCGGATGATCGTCGCGTCGATGAGGACGGCGGCCGCCAGGCCCACACCCATCTGCTTCATCGACTGCATGGACAGCGTCCCGAAGATCGCGAACACGGCGACCATGATGACGGCGGCACTGGTCACGACCCCCGCCGTGGTGACGACACCGTGCCGGATCGCCTCCTTCGTCGTACGGCCCCGCAGCCGGGCCTCACGGATCCGCGAGACCACGAACACGTGGTAGTCCATCGACAGCCCGAACAGGATCACGAAGAGGAACAGCGGCAGCCAGGTGATGATCGCGCCGACGCCCTCCGCGCCCACCAGCGAGGCGCCCCAGCCGTGCTGGAAGACCGCGACGAGGATGCCGTACGCGGCGCCCACCGACAGCAGGTTCAGCACGATCGACGTGACCGCGATCGTCAGCGAGCGGAACGACAGCAGCATCAGCAGAAAGGCGAAGACCACGACGAAGGCGAAGACGGGGACGACTGCTCCGGTCAGCTGGTCGTTGAAGTCCTTGTTGCCCGCGACCTGCCCGGTGATCGGCGCCTCGACGCCGTCGACCTCGCCGAGCGTCGCGGGCCGTACCTCGTCCCGCAGCCTGTCCAGGCTCGCGCCCGCCCTGTCCTGGTCGGAGCCGCCCACCAGCGGCACGTACACGAAGGCCACGTTCTGCGCGTCGTGCACCTTGATCTCCACCGGGCCCCGCGAGGCACCCGAGGCGACGGCCTCCTTCTTGAAGTCCGCCAACGCCGCCCGTACGTCGGGGGCGTTGATGTCCTTCGCCTTCACGACCACCTCGGCCGGTTCGGAACCGCCCGGGAAGGCCTCGTTGACCCGGTTGTAGGTCTGCACGATCGGCAGCGAGTCGCCGAACTCCTGGTCCAGCGTGAGGTTCTGCGTCTTCATCCCGACCGCGGGAGCGGCCACGGCCAGCAGCGCACCGGTCGCGACCACCAGCGACAGCGCCGGCTTGGCGAGGACGACCCGCAGGACGGCGTTCCAGAAGCGGCTCTCCGCACCGGCCCCCGAGCCGCCGTTCCTGCGCCGCTTGTCCGGGTGCAGGAACGGGATGCGGCCCTTCTCGACCCGCCCGCCCAGCAGCGACAGCAGCGCCGGCAGCACCGTCACCGAACCGACCATCGCGACGGCGACGACCATCAGCGAGGCCAGGCCCATCGCCTCGAACTCGGCGAGCCCGGTGAACAGCATGCCCGCCATCGCCACGCACACCGTGACACCGGAGACGATGATGGCGCGGCCACTGGTCGCCGCGGCCACCCGCAGCGCGGTCTGCGCGTCCCGGCCCGCCGCACGCTCCTCGCGCTCACGGCGCAGATAGAACAGGCAGTAGTCGACGCCGACGGCCAGACCCACCAGCAGCATCACGGAGTTGGCGGTGTCGCTCATCGGGATCACATGGCTGACGATGGCCATCAGGCCCATCGTCGCGATGATCGCGGTGACGGCCAGCGCCACCGGCAGCAGCGCCGCGACGACCGCGCCGAACGCGATCAGCAGGATGCCGAGCGCCACCGGCACGGCCGAGTACTCGGCCTTCTGGAAATCTTCCCCGAAGGCGTCGTCGAACGTCTTCATCATCGAGGCGCCGCCGATCTCCTCGATCCGCAGCGTCCCGTGCTCCTCCTGGACGCCCTCGACGGCCTTCAGCACCGGCTCGATGCGCTCACCCGCGGTGTCCGAGGCGCCGCGCATGTCGAACTGCACCAGTGCGCTGCGGCCGTCCTTCGAGATCGTCCCCGCGGCGTACGGCGAGGTCACGTCCATGACCTTCCCGGTGTCGCCGACGGCCTTCATCACGTCGTCCACGGCGGCCCGGAAGGCGGGGTCCGTGGCCTTGGTGCCGTCGCCCTTCGCCTGGATCAGGACGCTCTCACCGGCGGGCTCCTCGATCCCCGCCTCCTCGACGATGTGGGCCGCCGTGCTGGTCTCCCCCTTGAGCTGGTCGCTGTCCTCGACCTCGACCGAGCCCATCGCCGAGCCGATCCCCATCGTCAGCACGACGAACAGCACCCAGACACCGACGGCCGCCCACCGGTGCCGGGCGCTCCAGCCGCCGGCGCGGGCGGCGATCCCCCGCACCCGTACGTCTCCGTTCCCCATGACGGGCCAGCCCCCTCGATGTCGATGGCGACCCCCTGCCGCCACCTTTCGTTTCGAAGGTATGAGCTGGATAAAGGCATCTCATCGTGCTGTCCGGTGAACACCCGCGCCTACGAGTCCTCCCCTCGGACCGCACCCCCTCCCCACCAGGGAGGACAGCGGTCCCCTACACCTATCCCGCCCTCTCGGGGCCGCCCCTCAGGGTGCACCGGCCCCGACCTGCCTATCGTGACCCCATGACGACGTACGCGGCGCTCCTGCGCGGGATCAATGTGGGCGGCAACAAGAAGGTCCCCATGGCCGACCTCCGCACCCTTCTGACCGGCCTCGGCCACACCGGCGTGGCCACCTACCTCCAGAGCGGCAACGCGGTCTTCACCAGTGACCACGGCGACGAGGACACCCTCGCGGCCGACCTGACGACCGCCCTCGCGGGACACTTCGGCTTCACCGTCGACGTCCTCGTACGCGATCACGCGTATCTGGAGGCCGTGCGCGCCGACTGCCCGTTCCCGGCGGCGGAACTGCAGGGCAAGCAGCTCCACGTCACGTACTTCTCGCAAGCCGTGGAGCCGGCCCGCTTCGAGTCGATCGATCAACAGGCCTTCCTCCCCGAGGAGTTCAGGATCGGCGACCGCGCGCTCTACCTGTACGCCCCCGAGGGCCTCGGCCGTTCCAAGCTGGCGGAGGCCCTGTCCAGGCCGCGCCTCGGCAAGGGCCTGATCGCCACCACCCGCAACTGGAACACGGTGGTGAAACTGGCGGAGCTGACCGGGGCGGGCTGACCGGGACCGGCGGCCGGCTGTCGCGTTTGTTCAAGAGGACCGGGCGCGCCGTCCCTAGCGTGGGACGCATGGAGAGCCACGACAGCACCACGCACCCGCACCACCCGTACATGCGCGCATGCGCCGCCGAGGCGGCCCGGGTCGCCCGGGGCGTCACGGCGGACCACCTCGACCGGCCCACCCACTGCGGCGACTGGGACGTCCGCGCCCTGGTCAACCACTGGGTCCTGTACACCTCGCACGGCCTCGAACACCGTGCCCTGCGCACCCCCCTGCCCGAGGAACTGACCAAGCGCGACTTCACCGCCGCCCCCGACTGGGCCGACGCCTACGCCGCCCAGCTGGACCGCGCGGTCACGGCCTGGGCCGACCCGGCGCTGTGGGAGGGCGACATCGACCTCGGCATGGGCCCGCTGCCCGCCGCCGACCTCGCCGGCATGGTCATCAAGGAGATGGCCGTCCACGGCTGGGACGTCGCGACCGCGACCGGTCAGCCCTTCCGTGTCCCGGACGCCGCGGCCCACTTCGTCCTCGGCGTCGTGAAGACCCACGGCGCCCTCTACCGCCAGTACGACGGCTTCGCCGACCCCGTCCCGGTACCGGCCGACGCGCCGGTGTTCGACAGGGCACTGGCGTCGAGCGGCAGGGACCCGAAGCTGAGCGCCTGACCACGGGGAGGGCGGCGCCGGACGGCTCAGGCCGCGACGAGCTGCCCCTGCCGCAGGGCGGCGGTGTAGCGGCGCAGCAGCAGCGCGGCCAGTTCGGGGGAGGGGCCGAGCACCTCGGCCAGTACGTCCGCGCCCGCCTCCGCCGCGCCCCGCGCGATCCGGTCCGGCAGCCGGCCGGGTGCGATGACGTACGGCGCCACGGCCACCCGCTCGCAGCCGAGGGCCCGCAGTTCCCCTACGGCGTCCTCGGTGCGGGGCAGGGATGCGGAGGCGAACGCGGGTCGCACGGCGCACCAACCGGTGTGCCACCACTCCCGCGCGATGTCGGCGATCACCGCGATCGCCTCCGGGTCGGAGGACCCCGCCGAGGCCAGGACGACCCCGGTCGAGGACTTGTCGGCGGGGCTCAGCCCCGCCTCGTACAGCCGGCGTTCGAGGGCCGACAGCAGCAGCGGCGAGGGGCCGAGGACCTCCGCCCGGCGGATGCGCAGGGACGACGGCGCCTCCCGCAGGACCGCCGGGATGTCCGCCTTGGCGTGGAAGGCGCGGGTCAGAAGCAGGGGCAGGGCCACCACGTCCCGCACGCCCTGTGCCGCCAGCGACTCCAGCACACCTCGGACGGAGGGGACGTCGAAGTCGAGGAAGCCGGTCTCCACGCGCAGCCCGGGGCGCGTCGCCCGCACCCGCCGGACGAGGGCGTGCACGGTCGCGGCGTGCCGCGGGTCGCGGCTGCCGTGGGCGACGACGAGGAGAACCGGATTCTCGGACATGCGGATCAGCTCTTCACCATCAGACCGCGGCTGCGCAGCACCCACCGCTCCAGCGGGCTGAAGATCAGCAGGTCGATGGCGATACCGACGATCAGGATGAGGAAGATCGCGAGGAACACCTGCGGCATGCTGCTGTTGGTGCGGCCCGCCTCCAGCATCTGCCCGAGACCCGAGCCGATGTCGGGGGCCTTGGCGATGATCTCGGCGGCCATCAGCGAGCGCCACGAGAACGCCCAGCCCTGCTTCAGACCGGCCACGTACCCGGGCAGGGCCGCCGGCATCACGATGTGCCAGGTGCCCTTCAGCCCGGTCGCGCCCAGGGTGCGGCCGGCCCGCAGGAACAGCGGCGGCACCTGGTCGATGCCGGACACCAGGCCGTTGGCGATCGAGGGGACCGCGCCGAGCAGGATCACCGTGTACATCACCGACGGCTCCAGGCCCAGCCAGACCACCGCGGCCGGCACCCACGCCACCGACGGCAGCGACTGCAGACCGGAGAGGATCGGGCCGATCGCCGCCCGGACGACCCGGACCCGGGCCACCAGCAGACCCAGCGGGGTGCCGATCGCCAGAGCGGCCAGGAAGCCGAGCAGGCCGCGCGAGACGCTGGTCCAGATGGCCTCCAGGAGCGTGCCCTGGAGCCAGGCCTGCCGGACCTCCCCCCAGACCGCCGAGGGAGCGGGCAGCTTGTAGGCGGGGGCGACCTCCGCCAGGACGAGGAGCTGCCAGACCGCCAGCACCAGCGCGACCGCGGTGATCGGGGGCAGCACCTTCTGGACGAGTACCTGGCGCAGCGGCGGCCGCCCGGTCTGCACCGAGTCCAGCGCGTCGAGGCCCGCCTCCAGCCCGGCGAGATCGTCGGCGTCCTTGACGCCCTTGACCTCCCTGACGTTCTTGCCGGGGACGGTGCCGCTCTCGGTCTCAGTGCTGGCCATGGCGGCGGATCTCCCTACGCAGTTCTTCGGTGATCTCGACGGACAGCTCCGCCACGGCGGTGTCCTCGATGCGGCGCGGCTGCGGGATGCCCACGGTCCACTCGCGGGCCACCCGGCCGGGGCGCGAGGACAACAGGACGACCCGCTCGGCGAGCCGTACCGCCTCACGCACGTTGTGCGTCACGAACAGCACCGAGACCTGTGTCTCGTTCCAGATCCGGGTCAGCTCGTCGTGGAGCACGTCCCGGGTGATGGCGTCGAGCGCGGCGAACGGCTCGTCCATCAGCAGCAGCTTGCTCTCCTGCGCCAGGGCGCGGGCCAGGGCGACGCGCTGGCGCATACCGCCCGACAGCTCGTGCACCCGCTTGCCGTACGCGCCCTTCAGCCGGACCAGACCGAGCAGTTCCTCGGTCCGCTCACGGCGCTCGTGTTTGGCGACTCCCCGCAGTTTCAGGGCGAGTTCGATGTTCTTGCCCGCGGTGAGCCACGGGAACAGGGCGTGCTCCTGGAACATCAGGGCCGGACGCCCGTCGGTCGTGATGCTGCCCGCGGTCGGGGCGTCGAGACCCGCGACCAGGTTGAGCAGCGTCGACTTGCCGCAGCCCGAGGCCCCCAGGAGGGTGACGAACTCGCCGGGAGCGACATCGAGCGTGATGTCGTCCAGCACGAGCTGCTGCCCGGCCGGTCCGGAGAAGGACTTCGATACGTGCTCGATACGGGCGGCGTGCTGCGCCGCCTGGACGCCGTCGGCGGCCTTGGCGAGTGCGGTGGCCATGGTCGTCACCTCCTGGGAACTCATCGGACTTCGCGGTTACTTGACGCCGAGACCGGCGTCGCTGACCTCGTCGTCGCCCTCGGCCTTCAGGACCTTGTTGAGCAGCGTCAGGTCGTAGATCCCGTCGAGCTTCGGGTTCTCCAGCAGGCCGGCCTTGACCGCGTGATCGGCCTCGGTCTGCAGGGTGGACGCCAGCGGGTCGTTGATGAACTGGATGGACTTCCACGCCGGGTCGAGCACGTCGGCCGGCAGTTCCTTACCGGAGTCGGCCTTGAGCTGGGCGTTCGCCGCGGCCTTCGCCTCGTCGGCGTTGGAGCCGATGAAGGCGTTGGACTTGACCGAGCCGCGCAGCACGGCCTCCACCACGTCCGGGTGCTCCTTCAGGAACTCCTGGCGCACGATGATGTTCGTGATCACGAACTTCTTGTCCGGCCAGAGGTCGGCCTCGTCCAGCAGCACCTTCGCGCCCTCGGCGACCAGCTTGGACGCGGTCGGCTCCGGCACCCACGCGCCGTCGACGGCACCGGACTTGTAGGCGTCCGGGGTGACGGAGTTCTCCGTGCGGACCACGGACACATCGCCCTTGCCGGTGTTCGCGTCGACCTTCCAGCCCTGCTCCGCGATCCAGTTGAGGAACGCCACGTCCTGCGTGTTGCCGAGCTGCGGGGTGGCGATCTTCTTGCCCTTGATGTCCTTCAGGGACTTGATCTTGTCCGGGTCGACGACGAGCTTCACTCCGCCGGACGCCGAACCGCCGATGATGCGCAGGTTGGCGCCGTCGGCCTTGGTGTAGCCGTTGATCGCCGGGGAGGGGCCGATCCAGCCGATGTCGATGGAGCCGCCGTTGAGGGCCTCGATCTCCGAGGGACCGGCGTTGAAGGTCGTGTACTTCGCCTTGGTGGCGCCGAGCTCCTTCTGGAAGAAGCCCTTCTGGATACCGACGAGAGCGGTCGCGTGGGTGAGGTTGCCGAAGTAGCCGATGTTGACGGTGTCGAGACCGTCGATCTTCTCGGCGCCGGCGGCGACCTTGTCGGTCTCGGCGTCCGTGGACTCGGAGCCGTAGCCGCAGGCGGCCAGGGCCAGCAGCGGGAGCGCGGTGACGGCCGCGAGGGTACGTCGGAAGGCTGCGGAGCGGTGTGCAGGCACGGGAGGTGTTCCTCTCGGAGGCCCGGCGGTCACGGTCTCTCAGGTCGTGGCCGGGAAATCGGGTTTTCGTCTACGGCGGTGGGGGGTGAGGGCGCGCAGGCAGTGCGCGTACGTCAGCGCACACATCGCGCCACTCCGCCCTGCCCGCTTCCGAGGGCGCCGCTGCCCACACGGCCGCCCTCCTTCGCGAACGTCGCGTAGAAGTCCTGGGAGTTCATGTCAGAAGTCCCACCCGTCGTCCTCGGCCTCGTCCTTGACGGGCTCGGGGGAGGCGAACGACTCGCCGACCATTCCGGCCGTGAGCGTGGTGCCGTCGTTCGGGTCGATGAGGATGAACGAACCGGTGCGCCGCGAGTCCGAGTAGGAGTCGACGGGCAGCGGCTCGGCGGTACGGATCTTCACTCGGCCGATGTCGTTGGCGACGAGCTGTCCCGGGTGCGGGTGCAGGGACAGGTCGTCGAGCGTGAGCCGGGACGGGATGTCCTTGACGATCGCCTTGACGGTACGGGTGCCGTGCTTGAGCAGCACGCGGTGGCCGACGGTCAGGGGCGCGTCGGCGACGTGGCAGACGGTCGCCTCGATGTCCTGGGTGGTCGGCGGGGCGTCCTTGCTGGGCACCAGCAGGTCGCCGCGCGAGATGTCGATGTCGTCCTCCAGGAGGATCGTCACCGACTGGGTCGTCCAGGCGATGTCGACCGGCACGCCGAGCAGGTCGATGCCGGCGATCTTCGTGGAACGCCCCGAGGGCAGCACCGTGATCTGCTCGCCGACCCGGAAGGAACCGGCGGCGATCTGACCGGCGTAGCCCCGGTAGTCGGGGTGCTCGGCGGTCTGCGGCCGGATGACGTACTGCACGGGCAGGCGCGCGTGGCAGTGGCTCAGGTCGTGGGCGACCGGGACCGTCTCCAGGTGCTCCAGCACGGTCGGGCCGCCGTACCAGTCCATGTTCGCGGACGGCTCCACCACGTTGTCACCGGCGAGCGCCGAGATCGGGATCGCGGTGACCTCCGGGACGCCGAGTTCAATGGCGTAGGCCGTGAACTCCTCGGCGATCGCGGCGAAGACGGGCTCGGCGTAGTCGACCAGGTCCATCTTGTTGACCGCGAGCACCACGTGCGGCACCCGCAGCAGCGCCGCGAGGGCCGCGTGCCGACGGGTCTGCTCGACGACACCGTTGCGGGCGTCGATGAGGATCACCGTCAGCTCGGCCGTGGAGGCGCCCGTCACCATGTTGCGGGTGTACTGCACATGGCCGGGGGTGTCGGCGAGGATGAAGCGGCGGCGGGGGGTGGCGAAGTAGCGGTAGGCCACGTCGATGGTGATGCCCTGTTCCCGCTCGGCCCGCAGGCCGTCGGTGAGCAGCGCGAGGTCCGGGGCCTCCTGGCCGCGGCTGGCCGAGACCCGCTCCACGGCCTCCAGCTGGTCGGTGAGGACCGACTTGGAGTCGTGCAGCAGCCGTCCGACGAGGGTGGACTTGCCGTCGTCGACGGAACCGGCGGTCGCGAACCGCAGCAGCGTGGTGGCCGAGAGCTCCTCGGCGGTGATCGTGCTCATGCTTAGAAGTACCCCTCGCGCTTACGGTCTTCCATCGCGGCCTCGGACATCTTGTCGTCGGCGCGGGTCGCGCCGCGCTCGGTCAGCCGGGAGGCGGCGATCTCGGTGATCACGGCGTCCAGCGTGGTCGCGTCGGAGTCGACGGCGCCCGTGCAGGACATGTCACCCACGGTCCGGTAGCGCACCAGGCGCTTCTCGACACTCTCGCCGTCCTTGGGCCCGCCCCACTCGCCCGGGGTCAGCCACATGCCGGCCCGCTGGAACACCTCGCGCTCGTGGGCGAAGTAGATCTGCGGCAGCTCGATGCCCTCGCGGGCGATGTACTGCCAGACGTCCAGCTCGGTCCAGTTGGACAGCGGGAAGACGCGGACGTGCTCGCCGGGGGCGTGGCGGCCGTTGTAGAGGTTCCACAGCTCGGGGCGCTGGCGGCGCGGGTCCCACTGGGAGAACTCGTCCCGCAGGGAGAACACGCGCTCCTTGGCGCGGGCCTTCTCCTCGTCGCGGCGCCCGCCGCCGAAGACCGCGTCGAACTTCTCGGCCTGGATCTTCTCGGTCAGCGGCACCGTCTGGAGCGGGTTGCGCGTCCCGTCCGGGCGTTCCTTCAGCACTCCGCGGTCGATGTAGTCCTGGACGGAGGCGACGTGCAGGCGCAGCCCGTGGTCGGCGACGGTGCGGTCGCGGTACTCCAGGACCTCGGGGAAGTTGTGCCCGGTGTCCACGTGCAGCAGGGAGAAGGGGACCGCCGCGGGCGCGAACGCCTTCAGCGCCAGGTGCAGCATGACGATGGAGTCCTTGCCGCCGGAGAACAGGATCACCGGCCGCTCGAACTCACCCGCCACCTCGCGGAAGATGTGGACCGCCTCGGACTCCAGGGCGTCCAGGTGGGACAGGGTGTAGGGGGTGCCGGTCTCCCCGGAGACGGCGGCGACGGTCGTCGTCATGCCAGACCCTTCTCGGTGAGCAGCTGGTGGACCAGCGCCGCGGACTCCTGGACCGTCTGGTTCTGCGACTCGATGCGCAGGTCCGGGGTCTCGGGAGCCTCGTACGGGTCGTCGACACCGGTCAGCCCGGAGATCTCGCCGGCCGCCTGCTTGGCGTACAGACCCTTCACATCGCGCTCCGAGCACACCTCGACGGGCGTGGCCACATGCACCTCGACGTACGCCGCACCACTCGCGGCGTGGCGCTTGCGGACCGCCTCCCGGCTGTCGGCGTAGGGCGCGATGACCGGCACGAGGGCCTTGACGCCGTTACGGGCGAGGAGTTCGGCGAGGAAGCCGATGCGCTGCACATTGGTGTGGCGGTCGGCGCGGCTGAATCCCAGGTCCGCGGTGAGGAGCTCGCGGATCTCGTCGCCGTCGAGGACCTCCACGAGGTGGCCGTCCGCGCGGAGGCGGCCGGCCAGCTCGTGGGCGATGGTGGTCTTGCCGGCACTCGGCAGACCCGTGAGCCAGACGGTGGCTCCCGTGGCTCCGGTGACTCCGGTCGTCACTAGGTTCTCCTGGTTCGTCTCGGGGGCACGGCCCGTCCCGGGGACGGTGCTCCCGACGGTGTCGGCTGTCTCGGCGGTGGCGGTGGGCACTGCGGCGCTCACAGGTGCAGCCCGCACTCGGTCTTGGTGTTGCCCGCCCAGCGGCCGGCCCGCGCGTCCTCGCCCGGGGCGACCCGGCGGGTGCAGGGCGCGCAGCCCACGGAGGTGTAACCGTCCATGAGCAGGGGGTTGGTGAGCACGCCGTGCTCGGCGACGTAGGCGTCCACGTCGTCCTGCGTCCAGCGCGCTATCGGGGAGACCTTGACCTTGCCGCGCTTGTCGTCCCAGCCGACGACCGGGGTGTTCGCCCGGCTCTCGGACTCGTCGCGGCGCAGGCCCGTCGCCCACGCGTCGAACCGGGTCAGGCCCTCTTCCAGCGGCTTGACCTTGCGCAGGAAGCAGCAGAGGTCGGGGTCGCGGTCGTGCAGCTTCGGTCCGTACTCGGCGTCCTGTTCGGCGACCGTCTGCCGCGGGGTGATCGTGATGACGTTGACGTCCATCACGGCCTCGACGGCGTCCCGGGTGCCGATGGTCTCCGGGAAGTGGTAGCCGGTGTCCAGGAACACGACGTCCACGCCGGGCCTGGCCCGGGAGGCGAGGTGCGCGACCACCGCGTCCTCCATGGAGGAGGTCACGCAGAAGCTCTTGCCGAAGGTGTCCACGGCCCACTGGAGGATCTCCAGCGCCGAGGCGTTCTCCAGATCACGGCCGGCCTGCTCGGCGAGCGCCTTGAGCTCGGCGCGCTTCGCCGCTTCCGGGCCGGCCGTGTCCGGCGAGGAAGCCGCTGTGTCGGAATCCGCCTGAACGGTAGTCATATGTGATCCCCTCCGCTGTCGGCTCGCTGAAATCCCCGGGACAGCAGCCCGAGGAACTTCAACTGGAAGGCTCGATTGCAGGCCCCGCATTCCCACGCGCCGTGTCCGGCCTCGTGGGGGCGCAGGTCCTCGTCACCGCAGTAGGGGCAGTGGAAGGGGGCGGCTCGCTCGCTCACGACAGGGCCTCCTCGTCGGCGCGGGTGACCCACGTGGCGAACCGCTCGCCGTCCGCGCGCTCGTCCTGGAAGCGCTTGAGCACCCGCTCGACGTAGTCGGGCAGTTCGTCGGCCGTGACCTTCAGGCCGCGCACCTTGCGGCCGAAGCCGGCCTCCAGACCGAGCGCGCCGCCGAGGTGCACCTGGTAGCCCTCGACCTGCTCGCCCGCGTCGTTCAGGACGAGCTGGCCCTTGAGACCGATGTCCGCCACCTGGATACGCGCGCAGGCGTTCGGGCAGCCGTTGATGTTGATGGTGATCGGCTCGTCGAACTCCGGGATGCGGCGCTCCAGTTCGTCGATCAGCAGCGAGCCGCGCGCCTTGGTCTCGACGATGGCGAGCTTGCAGTACTCGATGCCGGTGCAGGCCATGGTGCCGCGCCGGAAGGGGGAGGGGTTGACCGTGAGGTCCAGCGCCTCCAGGCCCGAGACGAGCGAGTCGACCTGCTCCTCGGTGACGTCGAGCACGATCATCTTCTGCTCGACGGTGGTCGCGACCCGGCCGGAGCCGTGCGCCTCGGCGAGGTCGGCGATCTTCGTCAGCGTGGTGCCGTCCACGCGGCCCACACGCGGGGCGAACCCGACGTAGAAGCGGCCGTCGTTCTGCGGGTGCACGCCCACGTGGTCGCGCCAGCGCGCCACCGGCTGGTCGGGCGCCGGGCCGTCGACCAGCTCGCGCTTCAGGTACTCGTCCTGAAGGACCTGACGGAACTTCTCCGTGCCCCAGTCGGCGAGCAGGAACTTCAGGCGGGCGCGGGTGCGCAGCCGCCGGTAGCCGTAGTCGCGGAAGATCGAGATGACGCCCTCGTACACGTCCGCGACCTCGTCCAGCGGCACCCACGCGCCGAGCCGCTGCCCGATCTTGGGGTTGGTGGAGAGGCCGCCACCGACCCACAGGTCGAAGCCGGGGCCGTGCTCGGGGTGGCGGACACCGACGAACGCGATGTCGTTGATCTCGTGCGCCACGTCGAGCAGCGGCGAGCCGGAGATCGCGGACTTGAACTTGCGGGGCAGGTTCGAGAAGTCCTTGTTGCCGATGATCCGCCGCTGGATCTCCTCCATCGCGGGCGTGCCGTCGATGATCTCGTCCGCGGCGATCCCGGCGACGGGCGAGCCGATGATCACACGGGGGGTGTCACCGCAGGCCTCGGTGGTGGACAGGCCGACGGCCTCCAGCCGCTCCCAGATCTCGGGCACGTCCTCGACGCGGATCCAGTGGTACTGCACGTTCTGCCGGTCGGTGATGTCGGCGGTGCCCCGCGCGAACTCCTGCGAGATCTCACCGATCACCCGGAGCTGGCGGGTGGTCAGCCGCCCGCCGTCGATCCGCACGCGCAGCATGAAGAACTTGTCGTCCAGCTCCTCCGGCTCCAGGATCGCGGTCTTGCCGCCGTCGATCCCGGGCTTGCGCTGGGTGTACAGCCCCCACCAGCGCATGCGGCCGCGCAGGTCGTTGGGGTCGATCGAGTCGAAGCCGCGCTTGGAGTAGATCGTCTCAATGCGTGTCCGCACATTGAGACCGTCGTCGTCCTTCTTGAACTGCTCGTTGCCGTTCAGCGGGGTGAAATGCCCCGCGGCCCACTGGCCCTCACCACGGTGACGGCTCGCCTTGCGGCGGGGCGTGGCGGGGTTCTGCGGGGTGGCGGCCATGGGTGTATGTCCTTCGGGAAAGGCGGGGAGGCGGCTCTGACCTGCGCTTGGGCGCGCATGCGGGCACACGCGGGCGGCGTGTGCGGCGCCTGCGCGTCCTTGCGCGGGCTGAAACAGAGGAGGTGCGGCGCTGGGGCCCGGGGTCGTCCAACCCCTCGCGGTCGGGCGTCAGCTCACCGGACAGATGGCGCTGGACATGCGGCCGAGGTCGACGTGCCGCCGACTCACCAAGGCAATTCCAGTTCCAGACATGACGGAAGCGTGGCACGGCTCTTTAGACCGAGTCCACCGTTATCCACATGTCGGACAAGGATGTCTCGCATGGCGAGACGGTGTGATGTGGGTCATGGTGTGGGAACGGCCGCTCCGGGCCAGGGCCCCGGCGCCGGGACGTCCGCCTCCTCGGTCACCTTCGTGTCGAACAGCCGGAACCCCCGCCGCAGGTAGTTCCCCATGGCGTGCTCCCCGTCCAGGGAGCAGGTGTGCAGCCACACCCGCTCGGTCGGCGGCAGCTCGGGCCACCGCTCGGCGAGGTCCCAGGCGCGGGCCGTCCCGTGCGACAGCAGGTGCCCGCCGATGCGCCGCCCCCGGAACGCCGGGACCAGCCCGAAGTACACGATCTCCACGACCCCGTCGTCCTGCGGCTCCAGCTCCACATAGCCGGCGGGCGTCCCCCGGTCGTGGGCGACCCAGGTCTCCACCCCCGGGCGGCCCAGGTGCCGCAACCACTGCTCGTACGACCACGACAGCCGGTCGGTCCAGCGGATGTCACCGCCGACGGAGGCGTACAGGAAGCGGCTGAACTCGGGGGAGGGGACCTCGGCGCGCACGATCCGGACGTCGTCGCCCCCGGGCGCGGCGGCGGGAAGCAGATCGCTGGGCGAGGTCTGCTCCAGGGACCAGGTGGTGACGGGACTGCTGCTCATGGGCCCAGGGAACCACGACGCCCGGCCCGCCTCCAAGGCCGGGCCGGGTCGCTGGGGCGGGCCGGGTCTGTGGGCCTGCCGGTCGCCCTAGCCGAGCGCGCTGTCGACGTCCCGCAGCCGCACCGCGTAGAGCACACGCTCCGGGACGGGGTCGGTGAGCGTCCACACCTCGCCGGTCTCCGGCGAGTAGGAGAGGGAGGCGCTGTGCCGCCCCCAGCAGGCGTACGACTCCAGGTCCGCGCCCGAGGTCCCGCTCGACTCGTTCGCCGGGCACTTCGCGGCGTCGGCCCCCTCCTCGTCCTGCCGCCAGAGGCTGCCGTGCGTGTCGCGATTCTCCGCGGCCTGTTCGACGTACCAGTCCCCCCGGTGGGCGAGGACCCCCCGGACACCGGTGGCCTCGGTCTCGTACGCCTCGGTCGCCACGGCGTCGCTCCGGCGCCCGCTGGTGGTGAGCAGGCCGGTGCGGTCGCCGGTGACGTCGAGGGCGTAGCGCCAGACGCGGGCGGGTTCCTCCCGGCCGGGGCGGAACCGCTCGCCGGCGACGACCGTGGGCGGTGTCGACGTCCTGTCGAGGGAGAGCGAGCCGAAGCAGGGCACCCCGTCGTTGTCGCGCGCGTCGCAGCCGTCGCCCGACGGGGGGCTGTAGGAGGCGACCGCGGGCAGCGCGTACCGGTAGTGGTGGGCCGACCAGCCCTTGCCGGCCTTGGCGCCCTTGCCCGGCTTGTCGGCCTTGCCGATCGCGTCGCTGTCGGTCACGTCGGCGCGCAGGAAGCGGGCCAGGTCGAACACGTACAGCGAGTCGTCCCGCCCTTGGCGGCCGCCGGGACCTTGCGCGGTGACGATCAGCTTGTCGTCGTACCAGGCCATGCCGCCGAGCCGGGAGCGCAGGCCCTCGAAGCCCTGGCCGCCGGCCGTCGGCACGACCAGCAGGACCCAGCGGTAGGCGAGGTTCGCCGGGTCGCTCGCGTCGACGAAGGCGACCCGGGCGAGCCCCTTCTCGTCGACGGGGACGAGGCCGGTGCCGTCCCGGTCCGCGCCGTCCGTGCCGCCGCGGTCCGCGTTCGCCGCGCCGCCGCCGGGCGGGACGCTCCGCACACCGGTGTGCGACCAGCCGGCCGCGATGACCTGGTTGTCCCGGGACGTGGTGACCGAGCGGGGGGTCCACTTGTCGCTGACCGCGTCGCCCGCCTCCCAGCAGTACGCCCGCACGGCCACCGGCTCGACGGGCAGATTGTCCTTCTCGCTGTCGAAGCAGTCGTCCTCGCCGCGCATCGCGTGGTTCGCGCTGCGCAGCACCTCCTCGACACCGACCGGGCCGCCCGTCGCCCGGGCCAGACGGTGCAGCTCGGCGGGGTCGGTCAGGGTCTCCCGGAGCTGCAGCCTGCGCAGCTCACCGGCCGAGGTGAGGGAGGTGAGGGAGCCCGGCGTGCTGCCGCCCGCGGCCTGCGAGGTGCTGATCAGCGTGGCCGCCGCCGTGAGCGCCAGCGCGGTGCCCGCCAGGGACGCGCGCAGCGCACGTCCCCTTCTGCGTCGTCGGTGCCTGCCGCGGTGCTGCATAAAACCTCCCGGGGACGGCCAACTGCCCGCCGTGAAGAAGATCTTGACGGGGAGGCAGGTGGGGCGGCCTGGCAGCGATGCTACGGCAGTGGGACACGTGTCACGCCGAGGTCCCGGGAAATACAGGGAGATCCCTCACCCCGAGGCCATGATCCGTTCACCGGGAGCTGTTGCGGATGTTCGACCTGGGTTCAGATGACCGGCTCGGCTCTCTGATGTCCCAGGGGCCCCTCGTCGCGGAACGGCCCACGCGCGCAGGCGCCCCGCGCCCGCACCACCCCCGGTGCCACCGAGTGCGGCAACAGGCCCGACGGGGCCTCGGGCAGCCGGACTTCGACGTCGGCCCGCTCGGTGAAGCGGTACGGGCGGTGGTCGAGGAAGGCGCCGAGGTAACGGCGTACGCGGGACATCTCGGCGCGGACGGTGACGGTGCGGGCCGGGTCGCCGAACATGTCGTCGGCGAGGGCGGAGGCGCTGCGGCCGCCGCGGTGCAGGGCCAGGAGGTACAGCAGTTCGGCGTGTCGGGGGGTCAGTTCATGGGTCCAGGAGCCCGCGGAGCCGGCGACGGTGACACTCCAGCGGCGCGGGTGGGAGACGTCGAGGGTGATGTGCGTGGCGCTCGGCGCGGGCGCCGGGTCCGCGGTGGGGCGTATCAGCCAGCCGTCGGGCAGCGGCTCGACGGTGCACAGACCGAGCGCCGGGAGCCAGCAGCGGCCGGGGGAGAGCGACTTGGGGAGGGCGACGCGGCTGGTGTACGGCATGCCGGTCACCGCGGCCGTCCAGCCGTCCCGGTCCACGGCCACCGCGCGGCCGCCGATACGGGCCAGCACCGGGGCCGCCACCGCGCGCAGTTGTTCGAGCGAGGTCAGATGCAGGTCCCGCAGCCGGGCCTGGGCGAGTTTGGCGACCGAGTCGACCAGGGCGAGGGTGGCGGGGTGCAGGGTCTCCAGGGGTCCGCTGATGTCCACCACGCCGAGCAGCCTGCCGTCGCGCGGGTCCGTGACTGGGGCGCCGGTGCAGGTCCAGGGGTGCAGGGCGCGCACGAAGTGCTCGGCGGAGAAGACCTGGACGGCGCGGCGGGAGACGAGAGGGGTGCCGATGCCGTTCGTGCCGACGGTCTGCTCCCGCCAGTCCGCGCCGATCCCGAGCCCCTGTCCGTCGGCCTTGCGCAGTACGGCCGGACTGCCCTCCCGCCACAGCACCCGGGCGTCGGCGTCGGCGATCATCATGATGTGCTGCGCGGTGTCCGCCAGGGAGAGCAGCCCCTCGCGGAGCACCGGCAGGACGTGGCGCAGCCGTGTGGTCCGGCGGCGGCGCTCGATCTCGTCGAGGCCGAGGAGGTCGGAGCGGAAGTCGTGGTCGGGGTCGACACCGCTGCCTACCGTACGGCCCCAGGACTCGCGGATCGCGGGGCGCGGGGCGGGTTTCGAGGGCCGGCCGTCGAGGGTGTGGGCGCGTACCTCGCCGAGGATGCGGGCCGCTCGGGCGGCGTCCGTGGCGGTGAGCCGCGCGACTTCCATCGGCGAGTGCGGCACTCGTTCCTCCCCGGCAGGCCCCTGGCTCCTCGGCCCCGGTGGCCGTGGAAACCCGGCTCTGCGCGACGGTGTTGACTGTGGGCTTCCCAGTCTGCCGCTCTTCGGCCACGGAGGGGCACACTCCGGCCACAGAGCGCCGACGAGTTGCAACCCCCTGCAACCCTGGCGGACCGCCCCGCTCTCCCTGAAACATGTTCGACGTCGCCCCGGTGCGACGCACACGCTCCTCAAGGGGGCTCCGGAAGCGGGGGTGGTGCCGTGTCGGCGCAGCACCACTCCCGCGTCGTACAGCCCGGTGTCGGCCCATCCGAGAATCGGGCCACCCGCCCTCGGACCACCCGAAAGAGGGGCGCCCGCCGCGGGCGGGATTCCGCGCGGCGGCGGCTCAGCCGACCGGACGGGCCCGTTCCACGATCGACGCCAGATCCAGCGTGTGCGGCAGGGTGCCGAAGGCCGTGCCCCGGTCCCCGCCGAGCCGGGAGGCGCAGAACGCGTCGGCGACCGCCGGGGGCGCGTACCGCACGAGGAGCGCCCCTTGCAGGACGAGGGCGAGCCGTTCCACGAGCCGGCGTGCGCGGGCCTCGATGCCGTCCAGGTCGGCGAGTTCGGTCAGCAGGCCCTTGATCGCGCCGTCGAGCCGGTGGTCGGCGCCGCGCGCCCGGCCCACCTCCCGCAAGTAGGCGTCCAGGGACCCCGGTTCGCGCTGGAGCGCGCGCAGCACATCCAGGGCCTGCACGTTTCCGGCGCCCTCCCAGACGGAGTTGAGCGGGGACTCGCGCAGCAGACGGGGCATGCCGGACTCCTCGACATAGCCGTTGCCGCCGAGGCACTCGGACGCCTCGACCACGAGCGGGGCACAGCGCTTGGTCACCCAGTACTTGGCCACCGGCACCGCGAGCCTCAGGAACGAACGTTCGTTCTCGTCGCCCGACTCCGCCGCGTCGTACGCCGCCGCCAGCCGCATCGCCAGGACCGTCGCCGCCTCCGACTCCAGCGCCAGATCCGCGAGCACGTTGCGCATCAGCGGCTTGTCGATCAGCGGCCCGCCGAACGCCTCCCGGTGCGCGCAGTGGTGCACCGCCTGCGCCACCGCCTGCCGCATCAGAGAGGCCGCGCCCAGCGCGCAGTCCAGCCGGGTGGCCGCCACCATCCCGATGACCGTGCGCACCCCCCGCCCCTCGTCCCCGACCCGGCGCGCCCACGTCCCGTCGAACTCGATCTCGGCGGAGGCGTTGGAGCGGTTGCCCAGCTTCTCCTTCAGCCGCTGGATGCGGAAAACGTTCCGTGACCCGTCGGCCAGCACCCGGGGCACCAGGAAGCACGTGAGACCTCCCGGAGCCTGCGCCAGCACGAGGAACCCGTCCGACATCGGCGCCGAACAGAACCACTTGTGCCCGGTCAGCTCGTACGTCCCGTCCTCGGCCAGCGGCCGGGCGACGGTGGTGTTGGCGCGTACGTCGCTGCCGCCCTGCTTCTCGGTCATGGCCATCCCGAAGAGGGCGCCGGCCTTCTGCCCGGCGGGCCGCATGTCCCAGTCGTAGAGCATGGACGTCAGCCGCGGCTCCCACTCGGCGGCGAGCGCCGGGTCCGTGCGCAGGGCGGGCACCGCCGCGTGCGTCATGGACAGCGGGCAGCCGTTGCCGGCCTCGACCTGGGTCCAGACGACGAACGCGGCCGCCCGCCGCACATGCCCCCCGGGCCGCGTCCAGGCCGCGGTCAGCCCGGCCGACACCCCCTTGCCGAGCAGCCGGTGCCACGACGGATGGAACTCCACCTCGTCCACCCGGTTCCCGTACCGGTCGTACGCCCGCAGCTTCGGCGGATTCTCGTTCGCCAGCCGTCCCCACTCCTGCACCTGCGCGGAGCCCGCCGTCCGGCCGAACCCCGACAGCTCCCCGCGCGCCTCCTCCAGCACCTCCGGCGCCAGATACCGCTCGACCGCCTCCGTGAGCACCTGGTCGGCGGCGAAGACGTCGTAGTCCACCAGGGGCGGAGCCTGATTGGTCACTTCGTGGGTGCTGGATGCCATATCCGGAACCTACCCCTCGGTGTCACGTCGTCACGGCGACGCTCACCAGTATCCGACGGGCGGGTGTCCGGTGCCGGACCAGGACGGTCCGGCACCGGATCGCTCAGGCCGGCTCAGACGGGCGCCGCCAGCTCGCCCGTCCCCACGTCACCCGTGCCGAACTCCTCCTCCGGGGCCGCCACGCCCTCCCCGTACTGCTCCTGCGGCCAGCCCGGCCGGTAGATCGTGTCGAGGTAGCGCTCCCCGAGGTCCGGGGAGATCGCCACCGCCGTGGTGTCGGGCGAGCCGTTGCGGGCCAGCCACGCGCCGGCGCCGCTGACGACCGTGCCGGTGGAGCCCCCGAAGAGGAAGCCGCGCCGGGCCATGCGGTGACACGCCCGTACGGTGTCGGCCTCCTCCACCCGGACGACGTCGTCCACGTAGGACGCGTCGAGCAGCGCCGGGGTCACGCTCGTGCCGAGCCCCGGGATCATCCGGCGGCCCGGCGCCCCGCCGAACGCGACCGAGCCGACACTGTCCACCGCGACGATCCGCACCCGGCGCCGCCGTTCCCAGAACCACCGGGCGCAGCCCATCAGCGTCCCCGAGGTGCCGACCCCCACGAACAGCACGTCCAGGCGCGGGAACTGCCGGGCGACGGCGGGCGCGGTGGTGCGGTAGTGCGCCTGCCAGTTCGCCTCGTTGGTGTACTGGTCCAGCCACACGTACCGCGGATCGGTCGCGCACAGCGCGCGCACGTACGCGATCCGGGCACCGAGGAAACCGCCGTGCGGGTCCGGTTCGGAGATGACGTGGACCCGGCTGCCCAGCGCCTCGATCACGCGCCGGGTCTGCGGATTGCACCGGGAGTCGGTCACGCACAGAAACCGGTGGCCCCGGCTCGCCGCGATCATGCTCAGCGCGACGCCCAGATTGCCGGACGACGACTCGACCAGCGTCGAGCCCGGCCTCAGACGCCCCTCCCGTTCGGCGGCCCGCACCATCTCGGACGCGGCCTTGAGCTTGATCGAGCCGGCGAAGTTGAACCCCTCGCACTTCAGGAAGAGCCGCTGTCCGACGACCTGGCGCAGATCGACGTACAGCTCCTCCTCGTTGAAGTCCGTGGGAACGGATATGACTGGCACCGCTGCCCCCCTGGTTGTGCACTGTCGTACGCGCTGCGCCCGGCGTTCAGCCGTGGCGGCGCAGCTCGTGGAAGAAGTCGTCCACGACCCGCAGTCCGCCGGAGCGGGCCACGTGCTCGTGGACATGACCGCCGACCGCGAGGTCGAGGACCCCGAGGCCGAAGGGCGAGAAGACCACCGGACGGTCCGCCGGCACGGACACCCGGCCGGTGAGGACGTCGTGGAGCGTTCCGTCGAGGAAGTCCCGCGCGCCGGTGAGCTGTTCGGTCAGGTGCGGTGACGTGTTCGCCTTGAGGCAGTGCTCGACGTCGTCGACGAAGTTCGCCGACGCGAGCAGCACCTCGGGCGCGAGATCGCGCAGCGACACGTGCAGCACCAGCGGGTTGTGGGCGAACCACTTCGGTTCATGGACGTGCGGCTCGCCCGCGATCGTCGCGAACACCACCAGGTCGCTCGCCCGGATCACGTCCTCGGCGCCCTCGTACACCGTCACCCGCCCGTCGGCGCCGGACCGCTCCAGGTACCCCCGGAACCCGGCCGCGCTGTCCGCGGACAGGTCGTGCACCCCCACCTCCTCGAACGCGAAGTCCGTCGCCGCGAGGAACGTGTGGATGTACCGGGCGATCAGGCCGGTGCCGAGGAAGCCGACCCGGGCCGGCCGCGGCGCCCCCCGGCGCGCGCTCAGCCGGTCGGCCGCCAGCGCCGCCGACGCCGCCGTCCGGGTGGCACTGATGACCGAGGCCTCCAGGCACGCGAACGGATAGCCGGTGGCATGGTCGTTGAGGATCAGCACGGCGGACGCGCGCGGCAGCCCGGACGCCGTGTTCTCCGGGAAACTGGAGATCCACTTCAGCCCGTCCACCTGGAACCTCCCGCCGAGCGAGGCGGGCAGCGCGATGATCCGCGAGGACGGACGGTCGGGGAAGCGGAGGAAGTACGACGGCGGGTTGACCGTGTCGCCGGTTTCCCCGTTCCCGTGCAGGAGGTAGGCGGACTCGACCAGTTCGACGATCTCCCGCTCCCGTCCCCGCAGGGCCTGCTGCACCTGGGCGCCGGAGATCACGGCGAAACCCGGAACCTCGGTCATACGGAACTCTCCTTCGTGGGGAAGCCGCCCGGCCGGAAGTCCGCCGGCCGTACCGGGTCCGCGAGACCCACCAGCACCTCGCGGGGGCCCTGATACGGCTCACGGCTGTGGGCGCAGCGGAGGTTGTCGACGAGGAGCAGGTCGCCCGGCCGCCACGGCCGGCGGACGGTGTGCGCCTCGTAGACCTCGTTGAGCGTCTCGACGACGTCGGCGCCGATCGGTTCGCCGTCGCCGTAACGGGTGTTGAAGGGCAGCCCGTCGGCCCCGTACAGGTCCACCAGGTACTCGCGCACCTCGGCGTCCATCGTCCATTCGCTGAGGAACGCGATCTGGTTGAACCAGCACCGGTGGCCGCTCACCGGGTGCCGGAGCACGGCGGGGCGCCGCTGCCGGGTGCGCAGGGTCCCGTCGGGCCCCCAGTCGAAGTCGATGGAGTGCGCCCGGCAGTAGGCCTCGACGACGGTCCGGTCGTCGGTGCCGAACGCCTCGGCGACCGACGCGCCGATCTCGTCGTTGTACGAGCGGGTGAGCAGCCAGCCGTCCCGCTCGAACCGTTCGGTCAACTCCGCCGGGAGCGCGGCCAGGACGGCCGCCGAGTCGGCGATCCCGGTGGCCCCGCCCCGCTCGGCGGCCTCCAGACACGCGAGGAGCAGCAGTCCGGGGACCTGCACGCCGTAGCTCGACTCGTGGTGCATGCACATCGGTTGGTTCGGCGGCCAGGCCGTCGACGAGTACACGCCCCGCCCGTACGTCCGCCGGGGCGCGAACGCCTCCCTCTCGGTCATCAGCGTGTCGGTCAGTCCCCGGAAGACGGCGCCCACTTCGGCGGCGTCCCGCAGGCCGAGTCCGCGCACCAGCACCGAGCCGTGCTCGGCGACGGCGGCCCGCAGGGAGTCCCGCCGCCCGGCCGCCCACCGGGCGGCGGGTTCGGCGGGGGAGACGGTAAGCAGCGGGGGGCTGTCGGTCGACAGCTCGATGTCCGGCAGCGGCAGGGCGGTCGCGGGCGACGGGGCCGCCGCCGCGTCCTTCCGGCGGCGCCCGGCGGCGCGGCGGCTCAGGAAACTCATGACGTCCTCCCGAAGGCGGTGGGGGCGGCGGCGGCCCTGGTGTCGATCAGTCCGGCCAGCCCGGACAGCACCGGATGGGCGGTCACGTCCTTGGGGGACACCGCCCGCCGCAGGGCGATCGCGAGCTTCACCGCCGACAGCGAGGTGCCGCCCCGGTCGAAGAAGTGGTCGTGCCGGCCGATCCCGGCGCGTGGCACACCGAGCACCTCGGCCCACGCGTCGGCCAGCCGCTCCTCGGTCGCCGTCGCCGGCGGCTCGCACGGCCGGCCGTCCACCGCGTCGAGTTCCTCGGCCAGCGCCGTCAGCGTCCGTCGGTCGGTCTTGCCGTTCGCGGTCAGCGGCAGGCTCTCGCGCCGGTGGAACGCCGACGGCACCATGTACGCCGGCAGCGAGGCCGCCAGCCGGTCCCGCAGCTCCTCGGCCGCGAGGGGCCGGCCGGAGTGGAAGGCGACCAGACGCTCGCCCCCCGCGACCACCACCGCGCCGTCCCGCACCCCCGCCACCTTGAGCAGCGCGTTCTCCACCTCGCCGATCTCGATGCGGAAGCCGCGCACCTTGACCTGGGTGTCCCGGCGGCCGAGGAACTCCAGCTTCCCGTCGGGCCGCCAGCGCCCGTGGTCCCCGCTGCGGTAGAGCCGCTCGCCGGGCCGGTAGGGGTCGGTGGTGAAGGCCTGCGCGGTGCGCTCGGGATCGTTGACGTACCCCCGCCCGACACACACCCCGGAGAAGACGATCTCCCCCGGCGCGCCCAGCGGCACGAGGGAGAGACGCTCGTCGACGACGTACACGCGGACGTTGCGCACGGGACGGCCCAGGGGCACCCGGCCCCCCTCCGGAGCCCGGTCCATCACCTCGTGGTTGGTGTCGTCCGAGGTCTCGGTCAGCCCGTAGGCGTTGACCAGGGGTGTCCCCGGCTCGGTGGCGAACCAGCGATCCGCCAGCTCCTTCTTCAGCGCCTCCCCGGTGACCGACACCCGGCGCAGGTCGGGCAGTTCGCGCGGGTGCCGCTCCAGATGGGCGAGGACCGCTTCCAGGTACGACGGCACGACCTGCAGCACGTTCACGCGGCCGTCCGCGACGCGGTCGACGAACCGCTCGACGTCCAGGACCGCCTCCTGCTCCACCAGGAGGGTCCGGCCACCGGCCAGGGGTCCGGCCAGCAGCTGCCACAGGGAGATGTCGAAGCACTGGGGCGCGGTCTGCGCGACCGTGTCCCCCTCGCCGATGCCGAGGTCGTCGAGCTTGGCGAGGAGGTGGTTGAGCATCCCGGCGTGCTCGCACATCGCGCCCTTGGGCTCGCCCGTGGAACCGGACGTGAAGTAGATGTACGCGAGCCGCTCCGGACCGATCTCCAGGCCGAGGTCGGAGTCCTGGTGGCCCTCGTCGTAGGCGTCCTCGACGAGCAGCCGCCGCACCCCGGGCAGTGTGGTGAGCGCCCGGTCCAGCGTGGTCGTGCTGCCCCGTTCGGTGAGCACCAGCTCGCATCCGGCGCGGGCCAGTGTGGTGGCGATGCGCTCGGCGGGGAAGTGCGGCTCGACCGGCAGATAGACGCCGCCCGCCTTGAACACCGCGAGGACGGCCGCCATCCAGTCGAGGTCGCGTTCGGTCACCACCGCCACGACACCCTCGCGGCCCAGGCCCCGGGCCAGCAGGGCCCGGCCGAGCCGGTTGGCACGGGAGTCGAGTTCGCGGTACGTCCACTGCCGCTCACCGTGGACGGCCGCGACGGCGTCCGGGTGCGCCGCGACCCGCTGCTCGAACAGCTCGTGCACCCGGGCCTCCGGCAGGTCGCGCAGTGGCCCGGCCAATCCGTCGAGCTGGAACCGGAGTTCGTCGTCCGACACCAGGCTCCGCCCACCGTGCCCGGTGTCCGGTCCGGTGGCCAGCAGGGTGAGGGCGGTGACGTGGTACCCGGCGATCCGGGCCGCGCCGTCCTCGTCGAGCACGTCGGTGCGGTAGCGCAGCCGCAGCGCCGGGCCGTCGTCGCGGTGCACCAGCCCCACCCGCAGGGCCACGTCCGTGTCGAGGTCGCCGTCGCCCCCGCCGGTGTCGAGCATCGTCTCGAACGGCGGCTCCGTAAGGCCCAGTTCCTGCCTCAAGGCGTCCACCGGATGTCCGGCGTGCGTCAGCACCTCCGCCGTGACCCGGTGGGCGTGCTCCAGCAACGCGCGCCAGGTGCCGTCGGGCGGGACGCCGAGCCGGCACGGCAGCAGGCGGCCGTCCTCCAGCCAACCGGTGGTGACCTCGCTCTCGCCCGTCAGCGCGGCGAGCACCTTCGCGTGGGCGGCGAGCAGCGCGGCCGTGCCGTCGACGGCCGTCAACAGCCCTTCGGGCAGGGCGGCTTCGTGAACGCCCACCCCCTTCTCCGGGCCGGCGCTCCACCGCGGTATCACGGTCCGCCCCCCGGCGGTGAGCACCTCGTGCCAGTACGTGCGGGCAGCCCTGCCCGCCTGCGAACGGTCCATCGTTTCCCCCCGATTCACCGTGCTCCGGTGTTCTCCGTCGCCGGGTTCCCGCCCCAGCGCGCGTGCGGCGGCACCTCCTCGCCCTTCATCAGGAAGGAGTCGGGCGCGAGCACGGCTCCTTCGCCGAGGACGACGCCGTAGTGGACGAACGCCCCGACCTCCAGCGTGCTGCCGGCGCCGATCGTGACGTGGTCGGACTTGAAGGTGCCGTCCTCCTGCGAATGCGCCTGGATCTTGCTCCCGGCGGCGAGCGTGCAGTCGTCCCCGACGGCCGTCAGGGTCCGCTCGGTGATGTACACCCCGTCGTCGAAGACCCGGCGCCCGATCCGCACCCCCAGCAGCCGCCAGACGAGGCTCTTGTAGGGAGTGCCGTTGAGTACCTCCAGGTGGGCGCCCGGCAGCTTCCACAGCCGCTCCTGCCGCCAGAAGACCGGGTCGTATATGGAGCACAACCTCGGCCGCAGCGGCCGGAAGCGGGTCAGGGACCTCTCCACCAGCGCGTAGTACAGGACGGTGAACACCAGCGCCGCCAGGGGCAGCGCGGTGAGCGCGAGCAGCCCGGCCGGGCCGTCCCCGTGGCCGTACAGGTCGAAGGCCGCGAAGCCGAGCACGGTGAGCGCGAAGGCGTGCAGCCAGCGCAGGAACAGGAACAGCCCCATCGAGCGCAGGTTGAAGCGGTTCTTCGCGGCGAGGCGCCGGCGCAGCTCCTCGCCCTCGCGCAGATGGTCGAAGCGGCTGTCGCGCTCCACCGAGCGGGGGATCTCGAAGGGCGGCGAGCCGAGCAGCCCGACACCTTCGCGGATCTCGCCGTCGAGCGGCACCAGCACCTTCGTGGCCAGCAGACAGTTCTCGCCGGTCCGCCCGCCCACCGGGTAGGCGATGGCGTTGCCCAGGAAGTTGTGCCCGCCGATGGCCGTCCGGGACAACCGGAACGAGGTGGAGGAGTAGTCCGCGTTCATGACCGACAGACCGTCCGCGATCATCGTGCCCGCGCCGACCTTCACCAGGTACGGCGTCTCGTGCTGCACCGCGGTCCCGAAGTTGGAGCCGGTCTGCTCGACGCGGGAGAGGTCGTACCCGAGGGCCCTGAGGCAGGGGACGATGTAGGAGCTGTCGCCGCACAGCCACGTGAAGAACTTCAGGTTGGTCAGCCGGGCGACCGTGCGGTGCACCGAGTAGTGGAAGCCGTACAGCGGATAGGTGCGGTCCGGCTTCACCAGTGGGCGCAGCAGCCGCGGTACGACGAACACGGCGACGGCGGCCACGACGACGGAGCCGGCGAACAGCGCGAGCGACAGGGCCGCCGCCTCGGCGTAGAAGCGGGCGGTGGTGAGGTGCAGTGACGCCGGGTCGAGCAGGGTGTGCAGCGCGGGGGCGGCGGTGAGCAGCAGACAGGTGCCGCCGACGGTCAGCGGCACGTACAGCAGCAGTGCCTGGAGCAGGGCGGCGAGCCCGTATCCGGCCCGCCGGAGCGTGCCGCAGGGGAGCGGGGCGACCCTGATGTGGTCCACGTCCGTGCGCCGGGCCGGTGAGCCGTGCCGGCTCTCACCGGCCGGGACCGATTCGCCGTCGCGCAGCGCGGAGGAGTGGCCGAGCTGGGAGCCGTCGCCCAGGGCGGTGCCGATGTCGAGGACGGTGTGCTCGCCGACGAAGACGTCCCGGCCGAGGGTGACGGGGCCGGTGCGGATGCGTCCGGCGCGCGCCCGGTAGCAGAGGAACGAGGAGTCCTTGCGGATCACCGTGCCCGCGCCGATCGTCAGCAGGTCGGTGCAGACCGGGAGGGTGCGGCTGAGGACGGTGACGCCCGGTCCGATGCGGGCGCCGAGGGCGCGCAGGTACAGCACGTACAGCGGGTTCCCGACGAACAGGAGCATCGGGCTGGTGCGCAGCAGCGCCTTGACGATCCAGAACCGCAGGTATGCCGGGCCCCAGACCGGGAACTCCACGGGCTTCCACCGCCCGATCAGCAGCCATTTGGCGGCGACCGGCAGGACGCACAGGGCGGACAGGGCGAGCGCGCCGAAGACCGCCGAGCGCAGGTAGACCGCGACGAACCCCGAGGCGTCCGCCACCCACTCGTACCCCCGCATGTATCCGGTGGTGGCCAGGAGGCAGTACCCGGCGAAGAGGAGCAAC
Source organism: Streptomyces bottropensis ATCC 25435 (assembly GCF_000383595.1). Taxonomy (NCBI): domain Bacteria; kingdom Bacillati; phylum Actinomycetota; class Actinomycetes; order Kitasatosporales; family Streptomycetaceae; genus Streptomyces; species Streptomyces bottropensis. The sequence continues at coordinate 2,579,004 of NZ_KB911581.1, forward strand.
TGCACGACCCCGCAGAGGGTGTAGCGGAAGGTGCTGCCCGGGGGCACGGGCTCGGCGGGCGGCGGTGGGGCGGCCGGCGTCGCGGCGGCCTTCGTCAGCGCGGCGGCGAGGCTGCGGAGGGTGGGGTGGCCGTAGACGTCCCGGATGGACACCGACGGGAGTTCGGGGTGCTTTCTGACCCGGGCGCAGAAGTGCGCCATCGTCAGCGAGTTGGCACCGAGATCGTCGAAGAAATGACTTTCTGCGGATATGTGTTCGACGCAAGCGACGTCGGCCAGGAGTTCGGCCAAGAGTCGTTCGGTGGCGGTGTACGATTCCGCCGCGTCCGGCTCGGCCCCCTGGACCTCGCCCGGTATTTCCACCACGGGTCGTGGCGCTGGCAATGTCATTGAATTTCTCCGCGACAGGTATGGCGATGGAAGGCGCCCGGGGGTGAACGGGACGGCGCGCGGAATGACAGAAGGAGGGGGAGTTGCGGGGAGAGTTGCGGAAATCGAATGCGGTGACGTGTGGGACGGAACTGATCAGGCCTGCTCGGGACCTGGGCGAGTTCCCCGGCGTGCGCTGTGCCGGCGGCTGGTCCGGATGGGCACAGCGGAATGCAATCCGGATTCTTTCGGTACATTCGGGAACGGGTCAAGCGGGGCCGGACGATTGACGCTTTCCCGCCCCTTTCCCGATCACTTCGGAGGTGTCGGACCCGAACCCGCCCCACGCTCCAGCGGGAAACTTTCCGAGGAATGACACGAATGCGCCCGAACGTTCACCTTTCTTCCCCGTAGTGATTCGGCCAGCACGTGCATGACAGAAAAGGCGATTCGGAATCACCTTTGGTTTCTCCTGGGTTTCCCTTTGTTTGCTGCCCCGTCACGCGACCGGAGGGAACCGTGCGCCGCACGCGGACTCGGCCGCGGCCGACGGCACCGGGAGGTGAGGGTGACACGCGCAGGCGGATACCTTTAGGGCGTGCAGCCAGCAAGTCAGTCGCCCCCATCGCCCGAGAGCCCGCATGGGCGTCTCCACCGCGCGCGTGCCCTCTACCGGGACGTGTCCAAGCGCAGGACCGCCTGGCTGCTCCTGAAGGACACCGTCAACTCCTGCATCGAGTACCGCATCCTGGGCCTCGCGGCCGAGGCTGCTTTCTTCTCGCTGCTCTCCGTGCCGCCGCTGCTGCTCAGCATGATCGGCCTGCTCGGCTACGTCGACGACTGGACCGGTGCCGCCACCATCGCCAGCCTGGAGCTGAACCTCCTGGAGGCCTCGCGCACCGTCCTGTCCGAGAAGGGGGTCGCGCAGATCGCGCAGCCCATCCTGGACGACGTGATGAAGGGCGGTCGCCCCGACGTCATCTCCATAGGCTTCCTGTTCGCCCTGTGGTCCGGCTCCCGTGCGGTGAACGTCTTCATCGACACCATCACCGTCATGTACGGCCTCGACGGCGTCCGCGGCATCGTCAAGACCCGCCTGATGGCGTTCCTGCTGTTCATCGTGGCCCTGCTGATCGGCTCGATCGCCCTGCCGCTGATGGTCGCCGGGCCCGACGCCGTCGTCCGGATCGTCCCGTGGTCGGCGACCGTGGTCCAGGTCCTCTACTGGCCCGTCGTGATCGTCCTGTCCATCGTCTTCCTGACGACGCTCTACCACGTGTCGGTGCCGGTCCGCTCGCCCTGGGTCGAGGACGTCCCCGGCGCCCTCGTCGCGCTCGGCATGTGGGTGCTGGGCAGCTTCCTGCTGCGCATCTACCTCTCCAACACGGTCGAGGGCGCGACGATCTACGGCTCCCTGGCCGCCGCCGTCGCGGTCCTGCTCTGGATCGGTGTGGGCGCCTTCGCCGTCCTCGTCGGCGCCGCCGTCAACGCCGCGATCGACCGCGTCTGGCCCGCCGCCGCCACGGCCGCCGCCCGCGCGGCCAACGAACGCCTCCGCGAGGAACAGGCTGCCGAGTACGTCGCCCGCGCCGCGGCCGCCCGCACCTACGACCCCGAGGACCCCGACATGCCCTCCGAGTTCCCGGAGCGCTGGTCCCGCTTCCTCCCCCCGGAGGACGTGACGTCGCGACTGCGGCCGCCGGTGAAGAAGGGGGAGGAGTAGGGCACGGGGAGCCGCGATCAGCCACGGACGGCCCGCGGCCGGCGCATCCCCCGCACCCCCCACCCCCACGCCGCTCGGCGTTCCGGGCCCCGGGCGGCCGGTGGCCACAGGCGTAGCCTTCTGCGTGTGTACGCGGAGAGGGCTTCTCGGCTGGGTGACGGGGCCGTCGTGTGGACGAACGCACCCGACGGCCCGGGTGGGGCCGGCCCCGGGCGGGTACTGCCGGACGGGTGCATGGACCTGCTGTGGAACGACGGGCGGCTGCTGGTCGCCGGTCCGGACACCAGGGCGTACGTCACCGAGGGGGCTCCGAGCAGTTGGGCGGGCCTGCGTTTCTCTCCGGGTGCCGCGCCCGCCTTCCTCGGTGTACCGGCGCACGAACTGCGCGACCGGCGGGTGGAACTGGGCGATCTGTGGTCCCCGGTGGTCGTGCGACGGCTCACCGCCCGGGTGAACGCGGCGCGTGATCCGGCGAGCGGGCTGGAGGAGGTGGTCCTGGAGCGGGCTGCCGAGGTGGGCCTGCCCGATCCGGTCCTGCGGCAGATCGTCACCGACCTCGACGCGGGGCGGTCCGTCGCGGCGACCGCCGACCGACTGGGCCTGGGAGCCCGGCAGTTGCACCGCCGGTCGCTCGTCGCCTTCGGGTACGGACCCAAGACGCTGGCGCGGGTGCTCCGGCTGCGACGGGCGCTCGCGCTCGCCCGGGACGGACTGCCCTTCGCCGAGACGGCCGCCCGGACCGGCTTCGCCGACCAGGCGCATCTGGCCCGTGACGTCAGGGAGTTGACGGGGCTGCCGCTCGGCGAACTGCTCGCCGGCCGGTAGCGCGGCGGGCGTCCCGCTCGGCACCCGGCCGTCGCTGTCGGCGGTGACCGCGGGGAGCGGTCCGGCCGGTCACCCGGCGGCGGGTTCCGGCAGGGGTGCGAAGAGGTCGACGCCATTGCCGTCGGGATCGAGGATCACGGCGTACCGCTGGCCCCACACCGCGTCCCACGGCTTGAGTTCGCCCCGGTACCCCGCGTCCACCAACTCCTCGTACACCGCGTCGACTTCGGCCGGACTGTCGCACAGCAGGGCGAGCCCGGCGCCGCCACCCGTTCCCGGGCGGTACCCCGGGTGGAAGGAGCGGACGGTCTCCTCGGTGTCGAGCAGCAGCCGCAGCCCGCCGGGCAGGTGGGCCTCGGCGTGCGGCAGGTTCTCGGCGCCCTCCGGGAAGGCGAAACCGAGGCGGCGGTAGAAGGCGACGGAGGCGGCCATGTCCGAGGCCACCATCCCGATCGCGTCGAGTCGTGGAGTCATACGGTCACCGTAGGCGGACCGGTGACGGCCGGTCTTGAAGGAATCGGACACGGACCCCGACGGGAACGGGGTGAGCAAGCGCTCTCACGAGTACGGACTCTTCGGCCCACCTGTGGGACAGCTGTGCGGCAGGATGTAAGCATGTACATGACCCGTACCGCGCGTGTCCTGCTGCCCCTGGCCCTGCTGCCGTCGCTGCTGCTCACCGCCTGCGGGACGGACAAGGTCGTGGACACGGGCCGTGCGCCCCTGGCGCCGGTCCCCGACCGGGCGGAGCTGACCGCTCGGGCCGAGGCACTGGGTTTCGCGCCGGGGCTCGTCTACGTCACCGAGGCCCCGGGATTCACGCTGGCCCGTCAGTCGGTCGGCGTGTACGGCGCCGACGGTTTCTCCGCCGCCTACTGGTCCCGGAGGAACAGCGCCCAGCTCCTGCTCCACGTCGACCGAGGCACGATGACCGCCGAGAGCTGTCCCGAGCGTCCGCTCGGCCGGGGCACCGAGGGGCCGGTCGGCTGTGAGCGCGACGGGGACGCCTGGTACCGCACCTCGGCGGGGCAGCACGAGTACGCGGTGCCGCGGGACGGGCACCTCGTCCTGATCAGCGCCGCCACGGACGCCGTCGACCGTGCCACCCTGCGCACCGCCGCCCGGGCCGCCCACCGCCCCACCGACGCCGAACTGGCCTGCATCCTCCCGCGCAGCCGCCACGACGAGCCCCGGCCCGCGCTCTCGTCCCCGCACGACGGGCAGCCGGCCGAACGCGGCGATCTCCCCCCGGTGGGCGACGGGGCACCCGACAACGAGGTGGGCACCTCGGGGTGAGCCCGGACACCGCCGCACCGGGGCGGGCGAGCCGGCCGGACCTCCTACGGCGCGCTCTCCCCCTGCGGGCCGAACGCCGTCATGAAGCGGTCGCGGAACTTGTCCATCCGCCACACCGGGGTGTCGTCGGCCGGCTGGAGACCGTCGGTCCAGCCCCAGTCGGCGACCTTCTTCAGCACCTCGGGGTCCTTGGCGACGATCGAGACCGGCACGTCATGGCTGGGGTTGTCGCCGGTGACCGTCTTGTTGGGCTGATGGTCACCGAGGAAGACCAGCACGGTGTCCCGGGAGCCGTGCTTCGCGACGAAGTCGACGAGGCTGCTCACCGAGTACTGGATCGACTTGCGGTACTCGTCCCGTACGGCCAACGGGTCCTTCCAGACCTCCGTGGGGTTCTTGCCCTCGGCCTTCTGCAGCGAGTGGTAGACCGACCCGTCGCCGACCTGGTCGTCGGGGATCGTGCGCGGGATCGGTGCCCACGGGTTGTGGCTGGAGGTCAGGATGATCTCCGCCATCATCGGCCCGCGGCCCTTCTTGCCGTGCTCCAGCTCCTCGAAGGCCTTCAGCGTGTACTGGTCGGGCATGGTCGACCAGCTGAACTTCGGACCCTTGTAGCCGAGTTGGTCGGAGTCGTAGATGTGGTTGAGGCCGAAGTACTTGCCCTCGGGCCAGGCCATCTGGGTGCCCGGCACGACACCGACCGTGCGCCAGGCGCCGGTTCGACGGAACGCCTCGGTCAGGGTGAGCCGGTCGCTCGCGACGAGGTTGGCGTAACGCGACTGGTTCTTGATCCACAGACCGGACAGGAACGTGGAGTGGCCCAGCCAGCTGCCGGCGCCGGTGATGGGGGAGCGCAGCCAGCCGCTCTGCGACGCGTAACCGGCGTCCTTCAGCTCCCGCGTCTTCTGCGTGAGCGTCTCGCTGAGCGGCTCACCCATCCGCGGGTCGTCGATCGCGGAGCGGCCGTAGCTCTCGATGAACGTGATCAGTACGTCCTTGCCGCGCAGCCCCGTCAGGAGCTGGTCGGGCGGCACGTCCGCGAACGCGTCCACCGCGGACTGCTTACGGAACGCCTCTCCGTCCTTCAGCCCGTCGCTCACCGCCTCGATCCGGTTCTCCACGAGCGTCGCCGCGCTGTGCGAGGCCACCGGGACGTCGGACACCTCCAGCGTCAGCGTCGAACACGTGATCCATGCGGTGCCCAGGACGAGCAGCGTGCGGCCGGCCGTGTGCCGGTGGCGCACCATCAGCCTGCTGATCCGCACGACCGCCAGCGTCATCAGCACCGGCAGCGCCAGCGCGAGGAGGACCACCCCGACCGTCGCGGCCTGCGCGGCGCCACCGCCGAGCGAGTCCTTCATGAACGACTGCGCGTCGTCCAGCAGGATCCAGTCGAGCACCAGGTCGAACGGGCGGTCCAGGGTCCAGTACGACCCCATGTCCAGCACCTTGACGATCGTCAGCAGCCCGAGCAGGACCCCGACCACCACCACCGCCACGCGCCGCGCCTTCGTCGGCAGGACGAGCAGCAGCCCGGCCACGAGGATGCCCTCCGCCGGGATCCGCAGAAAGCGTCCGAACTCCATGCGGGTGATGTCGTTCGGCACGAGCAGCGCGAACATGACGAGCGCGACGGCCAGCCCGGTCACGGCCCAGGTGACGGCCCGCGCGGCCCGGGGGTGCGCGGCCCGCCAGCCGGAGGGGGCTGTGGCGGTGGTCGGCGAGGGGGACGGGGAGGGGGCAGGGGCCGATGTCGGGGTGGGCTCTGGTTGCGGGTCGGGGGTCGAATCCTGCTCCGGTTCCCCTTCCGGTTCCGGATCCCGATCCGGGTTCGACCCCGGGTCCGACGTCTGCTCCGATGCCGAATCCGGTTCCGTCACCGAATCCGGTTCCGTGATCGGTTCCGGTTCCGGTTCCGGCTCGGCTTCCGTCATCGGTTGCGACTTCGTCGCCGGCTCCGACTCCGTCTGCGTCTCTGCTTCGGGCGCGGATTCCGTCCTGGCCCCGGACTTGGCCCCGGACTTGGCCTCGGACTTGGCCTCGGACTTGGCCTCGGTCCTGGCCTCGGACTTGGCTTTGGGCTCCGGCTGGGCCTCGGGCTCGGACGTGGCCCCGGGCTCCGGCTCGGTCTCGACGCCGGGGGCCGGCTCTGTCTCCGTACCGGCTTCCGCCGTTGTCTGTTCGCCAGCCGTCGCTGCCGCGTCCGGGGAACCCGCTTCCGACGCCGGCTCCGGAGGGGCGGCTCCGTCGGGGGTTTTGTCGTCGTCCGGTGCCGGTGTCGGTCCCGGAAGCTGCGGAGAGCGTATGTGCGACAACCCGAAGGTCCTTCCCTGTGGAGCATGTCGAGCTCGGTGCTGGTGGCGCGAAGTGGGCCGGGGCCGGTGCGGCCGCGGAACACCCGAGGGGCGATCCCTATCCGTACGGTCGCACGACGCCAACCGTTCACCGGAACTCAGGGTCGCCGCAACCACTTGACCGAACCAAATCGCACCAGGCTCCCACCCGCGCCGACCTGCTCAGGCCGAGCGCGGCACCCCCGTGCTTGACCGCTCCACCAGCCGCGTCGACAACTCCGTGCGTGTGCCCTCCGGTTGGTCGCCCTCCATCATCCGCACCAGCAGCCGGAGAGCACTCTGGGCCATCTCCGAGAGCGGCTGGCGGATGGTGGTCAGCCCGGGAGTCGCCCAGCGGGCCTCGGGAAGGTCGTCGAATCCGACCACGCTGATGTCGTCCGGCACGCGCAGCCCCCGCTCGGCCAGCGCCTCGTACACCCCGAGAGCCATCTTGTCCGAGCAGACGAACACGGCGGTGGGCGGCTCGGGAAGGTCGAGCAGCTGGAGCATGCGGTGGTGGGCGGTGGTCTCCATGAAGTTGCCGTAACGGACGTACTCCGGCCGGTACGGGATCCGCGCGGCCGTCAGCGCCGAGCGGTAGCCCGCCACCCGGGCGCTGCCGCACATCTTGCGCCGGTATCCGGCGATCACGGCGATCCGCTCGTGCCCCAGGGACAGCAGATGGTCGGTGGCGGTCATCCCGCCCTGCCAGTTGGCCGCGCCGACCGACACCACGCCCGGCGGCGGTTCCAGGACCGGGTCGATGAGCACGAACGGGATGCGGTGCTGGGTCAGCCAGGAGTACTGGGCGGGGGACAGCTCGGCGAGGTTGAACAGCACGCCCGCGGAGCCCCGCGCGGTCAGCTTGTCGAACCAGCCGCGTTCGGGGCGGGCGCCCCGGGTGCGGGTCAGGCCGGCCGAGACCACGACCTCCAGGCCGGCGTCGTGGGCGGCCCGTTCGACACCGTGCAGGACCGCGCCCGACCAGGAACTCTCCAGGGAGTGGACCACCAGGTCGACCATGCGCGGCGGTTGCGACGCCTCGAAGCGGGGTCTGCGGACGTAACCGAGCCGGTCCAGCGCCTCGGTGACCCGGCGCCTGGTCTCCGGGGCCACGTCCTCGCGGCCGTTGACCACCTTCGAGGCGGTCGGCACGGACACCCCGGCCTCGCGTGCCACCACCGCCAGCGTCGGCCCGGCCGTCGCGCTCCCGCCACGCACCATCGCGACTCCACCTCTCAGGGCCCCGTCCCGAAGGCCGGTGAAATTTTCGAACAGCGTCTCTGCGCGGCGCAGGTGTGCACCGCATAGCAAGCGCTTCCTACGGTAAGCCCAACTCAACACGGCGGGAAGGAGCGGGGATTCACAGGACCGCCCAGGCCAAGTCTTTCGAAACTTCGAACAAGGAGGGCCGGGGGAGGAGTGCCGTCGCGCACCCCGGAAAACGAGCCCTCGCATCCCCTGGTTCGGGGACGCGAGGGCCCCCTGTCGCCTCAGGCGAGGGCGGCGACCAGCAGGGTGAAGGCCGCGACGATGACGGCGACGCGGACGTGGTGGTAGCGCTCCCAGCGCTTCATCTGCTGCTTCCAGTCCTCGGGCCGGTCGTCGGACGTCCAGGTCTTGCCCCGGTTGTTGATCGGCACGAGCAGCAGGATCGACATGATCACGCTGACGAGTAGCAGCGCGCCGGCGGCGATGACGAGACCGGTGCCGTGGTGCTGCCACCCGGCGACGGCCCAGATGCCGACGAGGACGAGTGAGCCGATGTACCAGACCGGCATCACGGCGCCGAGCATCCGGCCCCCGTGGGAGCGGGCCTGCTGATTGCTGTCGTCCGGGAGGGCGTCGAAGATCCGGTTCATGACGAAGGCGACGGAGAACTCCACCCCCACCATCAGGCCGACGAGCACGGTGGTGACGACCTCAAGTGCGTTGAGCATGGCGACCCTCGCAATATCTAGTGTTGCTAGCTTCTGAGGCAACGCTAGTACTGCTAACGCTCCTTTGTCTAGCGGTGCTAGAATCGAGGCATGTCGGTACAGGAACGCAAGCAGCGCGAGCGGGCGGAACGCGAGCGCCTCATCGTGGCGACGGCCCGTGAACTCGCCGAGCGGCAGGGCTGGGACGCGGTCACCACGCGTCGGCTCGCCGAGCGCATCGAATACAGCCAGCCCGTCCTCTACAGCCATTTCCGCGGCAAGCGCGAGATCATCGGCGCCGTCGCCCTGGAGGGCGCGGTCGAGATGGCCGCGGCGCTGCGGGCCGCCGTCTCCGCGGCGGACGGCGGCCCTCGCGCCCGGGTCACCGCCCTCGCCCGCGCCTACCTGGACTTCGCCGAACGCAACCCGGCGGTCTACGACGCGATGTTCCAGCTCGACGGCGGCCTGGCGTTCGCGCGGGAGGACACACCGGAACCCCTCAAGGACGCCTTCGCCGCGCTGCTGGAGTGCCTCGGCGAGGTCGCCGGGGACGGCGTGGACCCGGGGCTGTTCACCGAGTTGTTCTGGGCGTCCCTGCACGGCGTGGCGACCCTGACCCGGTCGGGACGGGTGCCGCGGGAGTACTCCGAGCCGAGGGTGGAGCTGCTGGTCGCCCGGCTCGCCGCGGTCTGACCCTCCGTCCGGCGGGCAGGCGGCCGGGGACTCGACGACAGGTCCCAGGCCTCCGCGGCCTGCCCGCGGCCTCGCCTCCGGTCACGCGCGCCCGTCGCGCAGGGGCCGCCCCTCACCTGGGAGGCACCCGCTCCCGAACCGGTGCGCCCTCCTGTCCTCGCCCGCCGCTTCCCGCGTCTCGTCCCACCCCTTCACTCCACCTCGCACACCAGCCGGAACCCGCTGAAGTCCGCGGTGAACTCCGCCGCGACCGGGTCCTGCCTCGCCGAAGGCACGCGGCCGGGCGTCCACGGTGACCTCCACCTCCGCCCGGTGCTCGGTGAGCCGCTTGGCCGGCAGCCTCCGCTCCCGGCAGACCCGCACGGCCGTCTCGTCGGCGAGCCGGGGCCGGCTCCGCCCGGGTGCGGGACCTCGTCCACCACCACTACGCACGGCGACGGGGTCTGTCCGTCCCGTGCATCACCGCCATGGCCGAACGGGTCCGTCCCGAGGGCGGCGGCGGTGACTACGGCTCGGCCGGCGGCTACGACCACCGGGGCTTCGGCACCCTGATGTACCCCCGATGGTGCCGGACGGGCCCGTTGTCCCCCGAACGGCCGTCCGAAGACCCGGCACGACCGGAATACCGCGAGGGGATGTGGTGCTCTGGGGTGGACGACGGTCCACGAGCGGGCGGGCGTGAGGAGCTGGTGCGATGACGGCGGACCGGCAGGGCCCCGTGGCCAGGACGCCGTACGGGCTCGTACGGGGCACGTACGAGCACGGGGAGGGCCACGAGAACGGGATCGCGGTCTTCCGGGGCATCCCCTACGCGGCTGCGCCCTTCGGCCCCCACCGGTTCCGCCCGCCCGTCCCGCCCGAGCCCTGGGCGGGGGTGCGGGACGCCGTCACCTTCGGGCCGACGCCTCCGAAGCCGCCGTACTCGGAGGCGTTCGCCCGCTATCTGTCGGACCCCGTCGTCCCGGGCGACGACTGCCTCAACCTCAACGTGTGGACACCGGCCCCGGACCCCGCCGCCCGGCTGCCGGTCATGGTCTGGATCCACGGCGGTGCCCTCACCCGGGGCTCGTCGGCGGTCCCGGTCTACGACGGTGCCGCCTTCGCTCGTGACGGTGTGGTGCTGGTGTCCCTCAACTACCGCCTGGGAGTGGAGGGTTACGGCCTCTTCCCGGACGCCCCGCACAACCGCGGACTGCGTGACCAGCTGGCCGCGCTGGAGTGGGTGCGCGAGGCGATCGCCGGGTTCGGCGGCGACCCGGACCGGGTGACCCTGGCCGGCCAGTCGGCGGGCGCCATCAGCGTCGGCGCGCTGCTGGCCGTCCCCCGCGCGCGGGGCCTGTTCCGGCGGGCCGTCCTGCAGAGCGGGCCGCCCGAGGCCCTGGACCGGGACAAGGTGCGCCGTATGGTCCGCCGGATGGCGACCCGGCTGAAGGTCCCGGCGACCGCCGAGGCCTTCGCCGCCGTGGACCGGACCGCTCTCGTCGAGGCGCAGGCCGAGGCGGGCCGCCTCAGCAGCCCGGTGCTGGGCGGCCCCGCCTTCGGTCTCGTCGTCGACGGCGATCTGCTGCCCACCGATCCGCTGGAAGCCCTGACCGAGCACGGCGCGGCTCCCGGGACCGACCTCCTCATGGGCTGGACCCGCGACGAACACCGCCTCTGGCTCGTCCCCGGCGGCCTCCAGGAACGCGTCGACCGGCTCGGCACGGTCGCCCTGGCCGGTGCGCGCGCCCGCTGCCGCTGCGGCCCCGAGCTGCCCCGCGGCTACCGCGAACTCCATCCCGACACGGGCACCGCCGACCTGGTCGGCCGACTCGTCACCGACCACCTGCTGCGCGTCCCCCTGCACCGCGTGGCGGACGCCCGCCTCGACCACGCCCGGTCCTACCTCTACGAGCTCGCCTGGCCCTCCGGCACCCCCGCCCTCGGCTCCTGCCACGCCCTCGAACTCGGTTTCGTCTTCGAGACCGGCGACACCTCGGCGTCCGCCAAGCTCGCCGGAGAGGACCCGCCGCACGACCTCGCCGCCGCCATGCACACCGCCTGGGTCCGCTTCGTCACGGAGGGCACCCCCGGCTGGCCCGCCTGGGACACCACCCACCCGGTGCGCGTCTTCGACAGCCCGGTGGACGCGGACACCCCGGACGGCATCCGGATGGTCCTCGGTCCCTACGACCCCGAACTCGCTCTCTGGGACGCGGACGCCAGACGCCCCCGCAGAGTCCAGGGCGCGGGCACCTTCGTCACCTCCGGCGGAGGCCCGCTCCCCCCGGCCCTGCGCCGCTTCCGCCGCAGTCCGTGACGCCGTCTAGGCGTGCGCCGAGCCGGGCTCGGCGGTCTTGTCGTCCGCCGGCGCCGGGGGCTTGGTGTGGAGGATCGCGCGGGCCTGTTCCGCGGCGCGGAGGGTGTTCTCGCTGACGAAGTCGAGGAAACGGGCCACGTTCTCCAGGCGTGCGGCGGCGGGAGTGCCGGTGCCGAGGACACCGACGCCCTGACGGGCGGTCTCGACGACCTGGGCGATGCCACGGGCGCTGGCGAGCATCGACTGGTACCAGACGTCGTCGTCGACGATGTAGCGCTCGCGGCGCCGCTCGCCCTGTTCCCGGCGGACCATGCCCTGGCCGTCGAGGAACGTGATCGCCTTGGAGATGGACGCGGGGCTGACCTGGAGACGCTCGGCCAGCTCGGACGCGGTGAGGCTGCCGCTGTCGGTGAGCGTGAGGCAGGCCATCACCCGGGCCATCATCGTGGGCATTCCCGAGGCCATCATGACGGTCGTGAACGTCTCCTCGTACTCGCGTACGGCCGCGGCGTCGCGCCCGTGGGGCTGCTCGGGCGCCCGCGCGGCGAGGGGCGTGGCCGGGCGACGGCGGTGGGCGCGGCGTTCGGTGGCGCGGTGCGCCAGCTCGGCGCGGTAGCCGGTGGGGCCGCCGTTGCGCATCACCTCACGGGTGACCGTCGACGTCGGACGGTCGAGCCGTCTGGCGATCTCCGCGTAGGCGAGGCCGTCGGCCAGCCCCAGCGCGATCTGCCGGCGTTCCTGCTGAGTGAGCCTGCCTCCCGGCATCGCTGTCTCCTTCGTGCTCCGTGGTGCGCCCACCATAGCGTTCACCTTGATTCATTGCAACGAGATGTGGGCGTTCCGTTGCGTTAGTCTCGAACTCATCGCAACGAATTAGGGCCTTCTAGCTGCATAAATGGTAGAGCTATGCAACAAGTGTGTTGCTGGAACTGTGAACGCAACGTAGCTTTTCCATTGTCAGAAACAAGACGCGAAGGAGAGAACGATGCAGAAGTTCGACACCCCCGCCCCGATCTCCGCGGTGCTGAACATCCCGGCCGGACGCGTGCGGTTCATCGCCGCCGACCGGGTCGACACCATCGTCGAGGTCCGGCCCGCCAACGCCTCCAAGGACCGTGACGTCAAGGCCGCCGAACGGACCACGGTCGACTACCGCGACGGGGTGCTGCGGATCGAGGCCCCCAAGGCGAAGAGTGAACTCCTCGGCCCCTCCGGAACCCTGGAGGTCACGGTCCAGCTGCCCGCCGGCTCCCGGGTCGAGGCCACGGCGGCCGCCGCCGAGTTCCGCGGCGTCGGACGGCTGGGCGAGGTCTCCATCGACGGCGCGCACGGTTCGGTCAAGTTCGACGAGGTCGCCGGCGCCCGTCTGGCCCTCCTGGCAGGCGACGCCCTCGTCGGCCGTCTGGACGGCCCCGCCGAGATCACCAGCGGCAAGGGCGACCTGCGCGTCACCGAGGCCACGGGCGGCACCGTCACCCTGCGCACCGGACACGGCGAGATCTCCGTCGGGGCCGCCGCCGGCGTCTCGGCCTCGCTGGACGCCTCCACCTCCTACGGCCGGATCCGCAACTCGCTCAGGAACGGCGAGGGCGCCGCCGCCCGGCTCGACATCAGCGCCACCACCGGCTACGGCGACATCACCGCCCGCAGTCTCTGACCCCCCCCGACCGCCACCCGTGACCTTCGAAGGAGCGACTCTCATGACCGACCCGGCCATCGCGGCGAAGGGGCTGCGCAAGTCCTACGGTGACAAGACCGTCCTCGACGGCATCGACCTCGCCGTCCCGGAAGGGACGATCTTCGCCCTGCTGGGGCAGAACGGTGCCGGCAAGACCACCGCCGTCAAGATCCTCTCGACCCTCGTCCCCGCCGACGGCGGCCAGGCCCAGGTCGCGGGCCACGACCTCACCGCCGACCCCCAGGCCGTACGCGCGGCCATCGGTGTCACCGGGCAGTTCTCCGCCGTCGACGGCCTGATCACCGGCGAGGAGAACATGCTCCTCATGGCCGACCTGCACCACCTGACCAAGGCCGAAGGACGACGCGTCGCCGCCGAACTCCTGGACCGCTTCGACCTCACCGACGCCGCGAAGAAACCCGCCTCCACCTACTCCGGCGGCATGAGACGCCGCCTCGACATCGCCATGACCCTCGTCGGCGACCCCCGCATCATCTTCCTCGACGAACCCACCACCGGCCTGGACCCCCGCTCCCGCCACACCATGTGGCAGATCATCCGCGAACTCGTCACCACCGGCGTCACCGTCCTGCTCACCACCCAGTACCTCGAAGAAGCCGACCAGCTCGCCGACCGCATCGCCGTCCTGCACAACGGCCACATCGCCGCCGAAGGCACCCCCGAACAACTCAAACGCCTCGTCCCCGGCGGACACGTACGCCTGCGCTTCACCGACCCCACCGCCTACCGCACCGCCGCCGGCACACAACCCCACGCCACCCGCGACGACGACGCCCTCGCCCTGCACCTGCCCAGCGACGGCACCCAGCGCGAACTGCGCGCCATCCTCGACCAGCTGGACACCGCCGGCATCGAGGCCGACGAACTCACCGTCCACACCCCCGACCTCGACGACGTCTTCTTCGCCCTCACCGCCGACACCACCCTCCCCCACCAGGCCACCCAGGCCACCCAGGCCACCCAGGCCACCCAGACCAAGGAGACCGTCCGATGAGTTCCCTCGCCCTCGCCGTCCGCGACTCCTCCACGATGCTGCGCCGCAACCTCCTGCACGCGCGCCGCTACCCGTCGCTCACCCTGAACCTGCTGCTCACCCCGATCATGCTGCTCCTGCTCTTCGTCTACATCTTCGGCGACGTGATGAGCGCCGGCATCGGAGGCAGCGACCGCTCCGACTACATCGCCTACATCGTCCCGGGCATCCTGATGCTGACCATCGGCGGCACCGTCGTCGGCACCGCGGTGTCCGTCGCGACGGACATGAACGAGGGCATCATCGCCCGCTTCCGCACGATGGCGATCCACCGCGGCTCCGTGATCATCGGGCACGTCGTCGGCAGCGTGCTGCAATGTGTCGCCAGCGTGGTCCTCGTCGGCGCGGTCGGCGTGGCCATCGGCTTCCGCTCCGTCGACGCCACCCCCCTGGAATGGCTGGCCGCGTTCGGGCTGCTCGCCCTGTTCTCGCTGGCGCTCACCTGGATCGCGGTCGGCATGGGCCTGGTCAGCCCCAACGCCGAGGCGGCCGCCAACAGCGCACAGCCGCTGGTCCTCCTGCCGCTCGTCTCCAGCGCCTTCATCCCGGCCGACACCATGCCGGGCTGGTTCCAGCCGATCGCCGAGTACCAGCCCTTCACCCCGGCCATCGAGACCCTGCGCGGCCTGCTCCTCGGCACCGAGATCGGCCACAACGGCTGGCTCGCCCTCGTCTGGTGCCTGGGCCTCGCGGTGCTCGGCTACTTCTGGTCGGCCGCCAGGTTCAACAGCGACCCGAAGTGACGCCGTGACCACCGGATCCGCGACTCAGGTCCCCGTGTCCCGCAAGGGGCGCGGGGACCTGTCGCCATCGCTCACGCGGGCAAGCGCCGGCCGCGTGGCGGGTCCTCAGCCCAGCGTCCGCGCGATGGCCGCGATGGCCTCCGGCCCCACCCGGCAGCATCCGCCGATGAGCCGGGCCCCGGCCGCCCGCCACCCCTTGACCTGCTCGGTGGTGAACGTGGACCGCCCGGTCCAGGCCCGGGCCGACGCGTCCCAGGTCTCCCCGCTGTTCGGGTACACGACGACCGGCTTGCCGGTGACCCTGACGGCTGTCTCGATCGCGCCGTCCACGTCGTCGGAGGCGCAGCAGTTCACGCCGACGGCCACGACCTCCTCGGAGTCGGCGGCGAGCGCGAAGGCCTCCTCCAGCGGCTGCCCGGCGCGCGTGCGGTCGCCGGCGACGGTGTACGACAGCCAGGCGGGCACGCCCAGGCCGCGGACCGCCCGCAGCAGGGCCTCGGCCTCGTCGGTGTCCGGAATCGTCTCCAGGGCCAGGACGTCGGGACGGGCGGCGGCCAGCGCCTCCAGGCGGGGCCGGTGGAACCGTTCCAGCTCGGCCGGGCTCAGCCCGTACCGGCCCCGGTACTCGGAACCGTCCGCGAGCATGGCCCCGTACGGGCCGACCGAGGCGGCCACCAGCAGCGGGCCCGAGCGGCCCCGCGTCTTCGCCTCCACCGCTGCGTCCACGGCCGACTCGACGCTCAGGGCCATGAGTTCGGCCGCCCTCCCCCCGTCGATGCCGCGCTTGGCGAAGCCCTCGAAGGTGGCCTGGTAGCTCGCCGTGATCGCCACGTCGGCGCCCGCCTCGAAGTAGGCGAGATGGGCCTCGGTGAGCGCCTCGGGCCGCTCCGCGAGCAGCCGCGCCGACCACAGCTCGTCGCTCAGATCGTGCCCGGCGGACTCCAGCTGGTTGGACATACCGCCGTCGAGGACGAGTACATCGGTGCCGAGGGCCGCGGCGAAGGGGCCGACGGGAGGGCCGGGGACGGGGGAGAGGCTGCCGGGTGCGTTGCTGGTCATGCCGACGACGGTAACCGAGCCCCTGAGGCGGACCCCGAGTATGTCCAGTGTGTGAACAGATCGACCACCATGTGGACTGCGGGGGTACGATCACGCCCTCCCCGTCCCCACCCCGCCCCCTCCCCCGGGAACCGCCATGACCACCACCAGCACCCCCGAGGCCACCGAGCCCGAACCGAGCCCGGCCGGCGACGCCGGGGCGACCCCGGCCGCCGGGCCCGGCGCGAGCGCGGCCGCCCCGGGCCGCAAGTTCGGCGTCGTCGCGGCCACCGCCCTCGTCATGGGCAACATCATCGGCGGCGGCATCTTCACGCTCCCCGCCGCCGTCGCCCCGTACGGCACGGTCAGTCTGCTCGCCTTCGGCGTCCTCTCCGTGGCCGCCGTCCTGCTGGCGCTGCTCTTCGGGAAGCTGGCCCGGCGCAGCCCGGTCACCGGTGGTCTCTACGTCTACCCGCGCGACGCCTTCGGCCCCTTCGCGGGCTTCCTGTCGGCCTGGTCGTACTGGACGATGTGCTGGGTCAGCATCGCCGCGCTCGCCGTCGGCGTGGTCGGCTACGTGGACGTGCTGATACCCCTGGGCGACGGCAAGGCCGTCCCGGCGCTGGTGGCCCTGGCCGCCCTGTGGCTGCCGGCCGCCGCGAACTTCGCGGGCACCCGCTATGTGGGCGCGGTGCAGATCGTCTCCACCGTGCTGAAGTTCGTGCCGCTGCTGCTGGTCGCCACCATCGGTCTGTTCTTCGTCGACACCGACAACTACGGTCCGTTCAACGCCTCCGGCGAGAGCACGCCCGGCGCCCTCGCGGCCGCCGCGGCGCTCCTTCTCTACAGCTTCCTGGGCGTCGAGTCGGCCGCCGTCAGCGCGGGCGAGGTCAAGGACCCCGAGCGCACCGTGGGCCGGGCCAGCGTCCTCGGCACGCTCGCCTCCGCGCTCGTCTACATCCTCGGCACGGTCGCGGTGTTCGGCCTGGTCCCGCACAAGGAACTGGTGGAGTCCGGGGCGCCCTTCGCCGACGCCGTGAACGCGATGGCCGGCGGCAGCTGGGGCGGCACGGTGATCGCGCTGGTCGCCGTCGCCTCGATCGTCGGCTGCCTGAACGGCTGGGTCCTGCTCAGCGCGCAGATGCCGTACGCCGCCGCCCGCGACGGTCTCTTCCCGAAGCCCTTCGCCCGGCTCGGCAAGGGCGGTGTGCCCGGCTTCGGCGTCCTCGCCACCGCCGTCCTCGGCTCGCTCCTCATCGTCGTCAACTACGCGGACGACCCGGACACCGCCTTCCGCGTCCTCGTCCTCATCACCACGTTCACCGGCTGCGTCCCGTACCTGCTGTCCGCCGCGGCCCAGCTGTACTGGCTGGCCAGGGGCACCCGCGAGCGGGTCCGCCCCGCCGGCCTGGTCCGCGACCTGATCGTCGCCGCCCTCTCCTTCGCCTTCTCCTTCTGGCTGATCGCCGGAGCCGGCTACGCGGCCGTCTACCAGGGCGCCCTGTTCCTGTTCGCGGGCATCCCGGTCTACGTGTGGCTGCGGGGCCGGCAGGAGGGCGCCCAGGACGAGGCGGACACGGTCGCCGGGGCCGGGGTCTGAGCCGGACGGCACGCCCGTGCCTCAGCCCGTGGCCGCGTGACGCCCGCCGCCGCGGCGGCGGTTGTTCCTGCGCCTTCGGATCACCGGCGCGAGCAGCCCGGAGAGACAGCCGACGGCGAGCGCGTACGGCCACCAGCCGAGGCCGGTGCCGGCGGAGGCACTCGCGTTCTGCGTACGGGTCTGCGGGCCACCGGAGCCGGAGCCCGCGGCGGCCTTCACCGCCGGTGACCGGTTCGCCTTCGCCCGGGAGAGGACGACGTCGTTGCCGTCACCGCCTCGGTAGGTGATCCGGTACGTGTGCTCGGCCAGCTTCACCTCGGCGCCCTCGCGGAGCCCGGTGAACGACCCGCTGTTCCGGCCTTCGCCCCGGTGGTCGATCACGGTGACCTTCGCGCCGGGCCCGCCGGCGGCGGCCGGTGCCGCGAGGTCCAGACCGCCGGCCAGCCGTACCGCGCCGGAGACCTTCAACGGCTTCGCGCGCAGGACCAGTTGGCCCTTCTTCGTCTGCGTGTAGCCGCCCGTCACCGTGAGGCCGGTCACGACCGCCCCCGCGTTGGTCACGGCTCCCTTCACCGTGCCCCTGCCGGACAGCGACCGGGTCACCGTGAGCCCGGCCGTGCCCACGTCGAGCGTCGCCCCGGCGGTGGTGAGCCGCACGGTGCGGCTGTGGGCGAGGGTCGCTCCCGAACGCAGGGCCAGCGTGCCCCTGGTGACGGTCGTCGGCCCGGTGTACGTCACCGCGCCGCCGGTCAGCGTGGTGGTGGCCTTACCCGACTGGGTGAGCGAGCCGCTGCCGCCGATCCGCGACAGCGTCACGGGCCTGGCGGTGTTGCGGACGATCAGTGAGCCGTTGTCGACCACCTCGCAGAGGCCGCCCTCGGTGTACAGCCCGCCGTCGCCGCCGGACCTGCCACTGCCCAGCCGCAGTACCGCGCCCTTCTCGACCGTCGTCGACCCGTTGTAGTACTGGACGGCGGCGAAGGTGACGTCGTTGCCCTTGGTCCCCTTGACGACGATGTCCCCGGCGCCCGGCGCGGAGAGCGTGTCGTGGAAGCGGCCGCCGCCGATGGGGGCGCCCAGGGTGACCGGCCCGTCGTAGTCGAAGGTGAGCCGCGAACGGGAGCGCGCGGCGAGCAGGTTGATGTACACCGTCTCGGCGGTGCCCGGCATGAAGATCCTGTTCGTGGTGCCGTCGCCCCACTGGACGTCGGCACCCTTGATGTTGGTGCCGCGCTTGTTGACGTGTTTGCGGGCGGGTGTCCAGTTCAGGGCGGGGTCGCTGAGCGAGGGGTCGGTGTCGCCGCCCCGGTCGGACCAGCTGTACTGCCCGGTGAGGATCACCTTGCCGCCGGGCCGCGACTGCACGTTGATGTCGCTGCCGTACTCGCGCTGGTAGAAGTCCATGCCCTGGGTGACGGTCCGGCCGAGCGGGGTGTCCACGGTCCAGGTGCCCTGGTTGAGGACCTTGCGCGCGTTCGGCAGGGAGGTCGCGTACTCCGGGCGTCCGGCGTTCACCTGGGTGCCGTTGTCGATCACACCGCTGAAGGGATGGGTGCCCGACAGGTCCCAGGTGGCCCACAGGAACCGCGGCTGGCTGACCAGCCCGGAGCCGCTGATCGTTCCCAGGTTGTACGCCACGTCCTTCAGGGCGAGCCGCAGGGTGCCGTCGACCCGGATGTTGTTCTGGTTGAGCCGGAACGCCGGGGTGCCGTACGGGTAGTGGCCGATCACACCCGTCGAGCCGCTGTCGCCGTACTGGAGGGTCGCGCCCCGCTCGACGGTCACCGCCGGCGGGTCCGGGCGGGTGACGGTGACGTGGGGATGGTTGCCGCCGAGGATCCGTACGCTCTGCCGCTGCCGGGACTTCGGCAGGGTGAAGTCGCTGTCCCTGGTGAGGACCAGTGTTCCGGCGCCGCGCACGGTGAGCGTGCCGGTGCCGCTGAACACACCGCCGTACCGGGTCGTCCCCGACGGCACGGTCACCACCGTGTCCCCGGCGAGCGTGACATCGCGCCCGGCCAGCACGTCGGTGGTCGCGTCGCGGGGGCCGGCGGCGGTCGCGGTGGGGGCGCCGAGCATCAGGGCGGTGACCGCCAGGGCTCCTGCGGCGGCCGCTGTCTTGTGGGTTTGGCTGTGCACGCTGTCGGAGACGGTCCGGGGCTCACCCCGATAACAGAAACTTCGTGAAGTCCGGCTTCCGCGCATCGGTTCGTTCCTGTGCTCATGTGTTCGTCTTGCCCGACCCGTTGACCTGGACGTAACACGCCCTTACCTTTTCGCCGTTCGCCATGACTGATCTTGTGCGAAATGTCGAACGAATCTGTTCTTTTTTGTGTCTCTCCTTTCCTCTCCCTGTCCCCCCGACCTCCCCCCGACCTCCCCCCACGTGCAGAACCCCGCAGAGAGGCGGACCGCATGAGCCGCGAGCACGAACTCCCCGATCCCCCCGACCGCAGGCTGCTCCTCAAGAGCGCCCTGGCCGCGGGCGCCCTGACCGCCCTGCCCGCCACCGCCGCCCGGGCGGCCACGCCCCCGGCGGCCACCTCCCGGCCGGCGTACGTCAATCCGCTGGTCCGCAATCGCGCCGACCCGCACATCAACCGGCACACCGACGGCTTCTACTACTTCACCGCGACCGCACCCGAGTACGACCGGATCGTCCTGCGCAGATCCCGCACCCTGCGCGGGCTGTCGACGGCCGCCGAGTCGGTGATCTGGCGCAAGCACGAGACGGGTGCGATGGGCGCGCACATCTGGGCGCCGGAGATCCACCACATCGACGGCAAGTGGTACATCTACTTCGCCTCCGCGCCCGCCGAGGACATCTGGGCGATCCGCATCTGGGTCCTGGAGAACTCCCATCGGGACCCGTCCCGGGGCACCTGGGTCGAGCGCGGGCAACTGAAGACGGCCTGGGAGACCTTCTCCCTGGACGCCACCACCTTCACCCACCGGGGCTCCCGCTACCTGGCGTGGGCGCAGCACGAGCCCGGGATGGACAACAACACCGCCGTCTGGCTCTCGAAGATGGCCGACCCCTTGACCCTGACGGGACCTCAGGTACGGCTGACGACACCGGAGTTGGACTGGGAGGTCATCGGCTTCAAGGTCAACGAGGGGCCGTCGGTCATCGAACGCAACGGCCGTCTCTTCATGACGTACTCGGCGAGCGCGACCGACTTCAACTACTGCATGGGCCTGCTGACCGTCGACGCGGACGCCGACCTCATGGACCCCGCCAACTGGTCGAAGTCCCCGACCCCGGTCTTCACCAGCAACGACACCACACGACAGTACGGGCCGGGCCACAACAGCTTCACCGTCGCCGAGGACGGCCGCACCGACGTCCTCGTCTACCACGCACGCCAGTACAAGGACATCGTCGGAGACCCGCTCGACGACCCCAACCGGCACACCCGCGTCCAGCGCCTGCGCTGGAAGCCCGACGGCACCCCCGACTTCGGCGTACCCGTCGCCGACGCACCCACCCCGAGCACCCGGTAAGGAGAGCTGAGATGAGACGTGCGTACGCGATGCTCCTCGCGCTCTGTCTGGCGCTGGCCGGCGCCCTCGTCACCGCGGGTCCCGCCCAGGCGGCGCCGCAGACGATTCCCAACGGCGTCCAGTTCAAGGACACTTCGGGCAACCCCCTGCACGCCCACGGCGGCGGTGTCATCAAGGTCGGCACCTACTACTACTGGTTCGGCGAGAACCGCAACGCCGACAACACCTTCAGGTACGTGTCGGCGTACCGCTCCACGGACCTGAAGAACTGGGAGTTCCGCAACAACGTCCTGACCGAGGCCACCGCCCCGGAGCTGGCGACGGCCAACATCGAGCGGCCCAAGGTCATGTACAACGCGGCCACCGGCAAGTTCGTGATGTGGATGCACAAGGAGAACGGCACGGACTACAGCGAGGCCCGCGCGGCCGTCGCCATCTCCGACACCGTCGACGGCGACTACACCTGGCAGGGCAGCTTCCGTCCGCTCGGCACCCACATGTCCCGTGACATCACCGTCTTCGTGGACACCGACGGCACCGGCTACATGATCTCGGCGGCCCGCGAGAACTACGACCTGCAGATCTACCGGCTCACCGCCGACTACACCGGCATCGCCGCCCTCGTCGCCGACCCCTGGCACGGCGGCCACCGTGAGGCTCCGGCCCTGTTCAAGCGGGGCGGCGTCTACTTCATGCTCACCTCGGGCGCCACGGGCTGGAACCCCAACCAGCAGCAGTACGCGACCGCCACCAGCATCGCGGGCCCCTGGACCGCCATGACCAACGTCGGCGACGCCACGACCTTCGGCTCGCAGACCGCGTACGTCCTGCCCGTGCAGGGCACCTCGACCACCTCGTACCTGTACCTGGGCGACCGCTGGGGCAACTCCATCGGCGGCACGGTCAACGACTCCCGCTACGTCTGGCTGCCGCTGACCTTCCCGACCTCGACCACGATGTCCATGTCCTGGACCCCCGAGCTGACGGTCGACACGGCCACCGGCACGGTCAGCGGCACCAGCGCCACGTACAACACGCTGATCGCCCGCCACTCGTCCAAGTGCGCCGACGTCACCAGCCAGTCGCAGTGGCCGGGAGCCCAGATCAAGCAGTACACCTGCAACGGCGGCAACAACCAGAAGTACTGGTTCAAGTCCGTCGGCAGCGGCTACTACCAGCTGACGACCCGGCACAGCTCCCTGTGCGTCCAGGAGAACGCCGGCACGGTCACCCAGGAGAACTGCAACTCCTCGTCCACCGCCCAGCAGTGGTCGCTCACCACCACCGGATCCTTTGTGAACGTCAAGTCCCGCGCGACCGGCAAGTGCCTGGACGTCAACGGCGCGTCCACCGCCGACGGCGCCGCCGTCATCACGTACGCGTGCGGCAGCGGCACCAATCAGCAGTGGACGCGCGGAACATGATCAGAGGTCAGTTCAACAGGTCGATCGCGTCGACCGACGTCCCCGCACTGAGATAGGCGGTCGTCCCCGACCCGCTCACCACGTTGATCCGCAGCACGTTGTACTGACTCGTGTCGGTCAGCCAGGCCGACGCCGGGACGCTGTAGGTGAACGTGTGGTTGTTGCCCCGATAGGACCCGTTCGTCAGCGACCGGGTGTTCGGCTGGGTGGGCGGGGAGGGGATCGCCGAGGTCCAGGCGTCGTTGACGACGACCTGCGGCCGGCCGTTCGCGTAGGCCGTCGTCACGCCGATGCGCAGGGTGTGGGCGGCGGCGGCCTGCGCGGCGGTCAGCCGGAAGTACACGAGCAGACCGCTGTTGACGTCCTTCCAGAGGTAGCAGGGAAAGCCCGAGGTCTCGGTGCCGCTGCCGACGACCACGTTGCCGGTCCAGGCGGCGGCCCGGACGTCCGACGGATGCGCGTACGTCATCAGGTCGGCGTTCTTGAAGCCGCTCGGCGTGCCGTTCCAGTCGTTGATCCGCCAGATCGCGCCCGCGTTGGACGGGTCGTTGGTGGACGGGATCGCGATCGAGTTCAGCGTCGTCGTCCCGCCCGCGGTGACCGACACCGAGGTGGTGTACACCGCCAGCTCACCCTTGTAGACCGTCAGCGTGTACGTCCCCGGCAGCACGCCCGGGACGGAGAAGTAGCCGTCCGAGGCCCGCGCCGAACCCCAGTACTGGGCCGCCGAGTTGGCGAGTCCGACCGTGTAGGCGTGCGACGTGTTCCGGCCGGTGATGCCGACACCCGCGACCCGGCCCCGGCCGCTCGCGGGGACGTACCCGGACAGGCCGAGCGAGTCCGCCCACGGCGTGGTCAGGGTGCCCGGGAACAGCGACGAGGAGGGAGCCCCGCCGTCCGTGAACGCGATGACGTACGGGCCCTGGAGACCGAACCGCTGCTCCTCGGTCTGGTTCTGGCCGTAGTACAGGATCTCGTAGAGGCCGCCGCCGTCCGCGCTCTGGTGGCGCAGCAGGGAGCGGTAGAAGGGGCCGCCGGAGGCCTTCTCGTGGTTGCTGCGGACCATCCACAGGCCGACGCTGCCGGTCTTCCAGCCGATGTATTCGTAGTCCATCACGCGGAGTCTGGAGTAGTGCTTGGAGCGGGTCTGGCCGTCGGACTTCCTGAACACGTCCGAGGCCTCGATGGTGCTGTTCGTGTAGGTGTACGAGTCGGGCTCGTCGTTGAGGAACAGGCCCGCCTTCACGCGCAGGATGTAGCGGGTCGCCGAGACCGAGGTGTCGGCCTTGTTGGTCCACAGGTAGACGTTGTTCTCGCCGCTGCGGGCCGCGTAGTAGTGCTTCAGCGTGCCGTAGGTGACGGAGACGAGGATCGTCGAGCCGGACCGGGTGACGGTGACGGTCGAGCTGCCGAGGCCGGACTCGATGTGCGAGTTCATGCCGCCGTAGCCCTGGTACTCCGTGCCCCGGTACACGAGCGAGGCCAGGTCGCCGTTGCTCTTGCGGACCTTGAACACGAGGTTCGCGCCGGTGTCGATCACATAGTGGGTGCCGTCGTCGGTGTAGCCGAAGGCGGCGGCGCGGGCGGTGCCGGCCAGCGGCCCGGCGAGCGCGGCACCGGCCGCCGTGGCGGCGGCGCCGACGACGAGGCCGCGGCGGCTCGGGCCGGACGCGGGCGGGGGTGTGTCGCAGGCCGCCGCGGGCGTGGCCGCGGGCGTGGATTCGGACATGGGGATCCTCCTCGGGGGCGGTGGGGGGAGTGCGGTGATTCGGAAGGGTGACAGTTGAATCGTTTTCGCGAAAGGGCTTTCACTGGGTGGAAGTTGGCAATCATGTGAATGCCGGCACAGCTCTAGAAAGCGCTTGTCGAACGATGTACCGTCCAGCCGCCGGGCTTTGTCACTCCTCGGAGGAGCCGCAATGAGACGTTTCACCATCGCCGCGCTGACGGTGGCGACGACCCTGGGCACCGCCTTGACGGCCGTACCGGCCGAGGCGCACCAGGGCCGGCCCGTGCTGGGCCCGGAGAGCTGCACCGCGAACGTCTGCCACTTCGACGTGCCCGCCGGCACCTACGACGTGCGGGTCCGGCTGGGCGGTGACACGGCGGCCGCCACGAAGATCACCGGTGAGACGCGCCGCACGCTCCTGGCGGAGACGGCCACCGACGCCGGTGCGACCGTCCGGCGCAGCTTCACCGTCGACGTCCGCACCCCGGAGGGCGAGCCGACCGGGCCCGACGGCAGCCCCGGCCTGGACCTCGTCGTCGGCGGTTCGGCGCCCGCCCTCGCCGACATCCGGGTGACCCCCGCCAAGGGGGCCCGCCAGATCTTCCTCGTGGGCGACTCCACGGTCTGCGACCAGCCGGGCGAGCCGTACTCCGGCTGGGGGCAGCAGCTCCCGCAGTACCTGACGAAGCGGCTGTCGGTCGCCAACTACGCCGACTCCGGGGAGAGTACGGTGTCCTACCTCGCCGACCCGAGGCTGTGGGCCACCGTCCGGCCGCGGATCGGGCGCGGCGACCTGGTGCTGATCCAGCTGGCCCACAACGACAAGCAGACCGACGAGGCCACCTACCGGGCCAACCTGGAAACCCTGGTCGCGGGCGTCCGCGAGAAGGGCGGGAAGCCTGTACTGGTCACCCCGATCGTGCGCCGCTGGTTCAACTCCGACGGCACCCTCAACAACGGCACCGCCCTGCTGGTCAACGGCCTCGGCGTCGACCATCCGGCGGTGACCCGCGCGGTCGCCGCCGCCCACGGTGTGCCGCTGATCGACCTCACCGCGAAGACCAAGGCGCTGGTGGAGTCGCTGGGCACGGAAGGCTCCAAGGCGCTGTACCTCTACAACGAGAAGCGGGACAACACCCATACGTCGACGCACGGTGCGACCGTCTACGCCGGCCTCGTCCGTGACGAACTCGTCGCCCAGGGCCTGGTGCCCGAGGGCAGGACCAGGATGGGATGAGACCCCTGGGGCGTCCCGACCGGAACCGGGGCGCCCCAGGTCTGCGCGAGAGAGGGGGCGGGTGGCGTGGCGTACGTCGGCGCCTGCGGCGGAGCGAAGCGTCTCGCGCAGTTCCCCGCGCCCCTGAAACCATGGGCTACGCCCCAGTCAGGCCCGTAGGGCCTGATCGTTCAGGGGCGCGGGGAACTGCGCGAGAAGCCCAAACCCAGCCGCACACGTCACGCACCCCGCCACCCCGAACCGCCCCGCCCCGGTCCCCAGTCAAGAAAGCGCACGCCACATGCCCTCCCAGCCGCGAGAAGACCACACCATCAGCCCGTACACCGGCTACACCCGCGCCCACTGGGAGGCCGCCGCCGACGCGCTGCTGGCCGCCGTGGAGCCGTACGCGAGTGCCGACGGCGCGCTCTACCAGCTGCCCGGCGACCGGGCCAGCTGGACGGGCCGGCTCTCCGACGGGCTGGAGGGATACGCCCGCACCCTCCTGCTCGCCGCCTTCCGCCGGGACGAGAAGGCGCTCGCGCGCTACGCGGACGGCCTCGCGGCCGGAGTCGCGGGCGTCTGGCCCCGCATCGAGGACCGCACGCAGCCCCTCGTCGAGGCCGCGTCGATCGCCTTCGCCCTACGAGTGACCCGGGACCTGCTCTGGGACCGCCTCGACGACGCCGTTCAGCAACGCGCGGCGGCCTGGCTCGGCGACGCGCTCACCGCCGAACCCTGGCCCTGCAACTGGGAGTTGTTCCCGGTGACGGTCGGCGGCTTCCTCGAAGAGATCGGCCACGAACCGGAGACGGCCCGCCGCGTCATCGACCAGCGCCTCGACCGCATCGAACAGTGGTATCTCGGCGACGGCTGGTACACCGACGGCGACGGCCGCAAGTTCGACTACTACAACGGCTGGGCCATGCACCTCTACCCGGTGCTGCACGCCTGGCTCGCCCAGGACGACCGCCTCCTCGCCCACTACGGCGACCGCCTCTCGACCCATCTCGACGACTACGCCCGGCTGTTCGGCGGCGACGGCGCCCCCCTGCACCAGGGCCGCTCCCTCACCTACCGCTTCGCGACGACCGTCCCGCTGTGGCTGGGCGCCCTCACGGGCCGTACGCCGCTGTCGCCGGGGCAGACACGGCGGCTGGCGTCGGGCGCGCTGAAGTACTTCCTCGACCGGGGCGCGGTCGACGAGCACGGCCTGTTGTCCCTCGGCTGGCACGGCCCCGACTCCACCGTCCTGCAGGGCTACTCGGGCCCCGCCTCCCCGTACTGGGCCAGCAAGGGCTTCCTCGGCCTCCTGCTGCCCCCGGACCACGAGGTGTGGACGGCGACGGAGGAGCCGGGCCCGGTGGAGAGCGAGGACGAGCTGCGTCCCGTCGGCCCGCCCAACTGGCTGCTGCAGTCCACGCGTTCGGACGGCCTGGTCCGCCTCCACAACCACGGCAGCGAGGACGTCCGCTACGACCCCTTCTACACCCGGCTCGCCTACTCGACGGTGACGCGGCCCGTACCCCTGGCGGAGCCCGCCGAGTCGTACGACAACAGCGTGATCGTCGGCGGCGACGCGAGCCGCACGGACATCGAACCGCTGGGGGTGGGCGAGGGCTGGGCGGCCTCCCGGCACTCGGTCGGCGAGGGCGGTGTCCGGGTCACGAGCCTGGTGGCGGCCCGGGGGGCGGTGGAGGTCCGGGCCCATCTGGTGACGGGCGCGGCCCCCGGTACGCCGGTGCGGGTGACGGGCTGGGCCGAGGCGGAGGGCGTGCGGTGCGCACTCCACCCCGCGTACGGTCTGTCGGGCGCCGCCGCCGGGCCGGGCCTGACCGGTGCGACGGCAGACGCGGACGCGACCCTCTTCGTCGCCCTCGCCCGCCTCACCGCCGACGCCGACCCCCAGCCCCTGCCGGAGTTGGTCTCGGTGGAGGTGCGGGGCGACTATGAGCTGTCCGTGCACTGGGCCCACGGTGAGCGGGCCCAGTTCGTGTTCACGGCGTCACACGGGCGATCCTCAGCGTCTTCGTGGTCGGTGACGCCCCGTTGAGGGCGGTCGCGTAGGACGGGGTGACGGGGGCGTAGGCCCAGGTCAGCGTCCCGTCCTTCAGGACCGCGATGTCCCCGCAGACGCGGGCCTTCACGACCTTGTCGGCGCCCTGGAGCTTGCCGTTCCAGTCGACGAGGCGGACGTGGGTGCCCGTGAAGGTGCCGGTGCACGTGCCGCTCGCGCACGTGGCGTTCTTGAGGGTCTCGTAGGAGACGAGGAGCCGGTCCTTGCCGTACGGGGCGACGCGCACGTTGACGTGTTCGGTGCCCTTGCGGGAGGTGAGGTACACCGGCTTGCCCGAGGGTGTGGTGCGGTTCTTGAGGAACGCCAGCGCGACCTGGTGGGTGCTCGTCCTCGGCTCGACCGTCCAGCCCCGGCCGCTGGAGTCGTCCGGGTTCTTCTTGGCGGAGGCGGCGCCGCGCGAGGCGAAGGCGGTGGCGTAGCGGCCGGTGGAGGACTTCACCAGGTCGCCGGTGCGGCCCGCGAAGGTGCCGCCGCAGTAGCCGGCCCAGCACTGCTCGCGCTGCACGACCGGCGCGTCGTCCGGGGCGGCGATGCCGGTGGAGACGAACAGGCCCGAGCGCCAGTCGTCGAAGCAGAGGGAGGCGAAGTCGCCGCTGGTCTCGGCGCGCAGGGCTATGCCCTCGTTGTGGGAGCAGCCCCAGCCCCAGCCGCCGCCGAGCTTCTTGCCCTTCGGGCCCACGTAGGACAGCTTGTCGCCGAAGTGGCCGTCGGCGAAGCCGCCCGCCCCGTGCACGACGAAGTAGGCGCCGTACTTCTTGCCGTTCCAGGCGAGTTGGCCGTCGAGCAGCGGGGCCGTGTCGTGGGAGGAGGTGGCGGTGAGCTTCGTCCGCCAGGTCTGCTTGCCGTTCTGGTAGCGGATGAGCGCGGCGGCCGTCTCCTTCCATTTGTTGGTGTCGGCGACGCGGGTCAGCAGCGCGAACCCGTCGTCGTGCGCGACGAGCCCGCCGACCTCCTTCGTGCCCTTGACGACCGTGTCGGCGCCCGACCGCTTCCCGGCCGCCGTCAGCGGGGTGACATGGATGCCGTCCGACGCGGGCCAGGCGACCCGCAGCGTGCCGTTCGGCGCCGCGGCCGTCGCCGTCCGCGTCCACTCGCGGCTGTTGTTGTAGCCCGCCGAGAGGTAGGGGAACTTCGCCGGCAGGGTCACGGTCGTGTTCGTGACGGTGAGACCACCGGCCGCGGCGGGGGCCGTGGGCGCCGCCCCGGCGGTCGCGTACCAGGCACCCGCCAGCACGGACGCGGCCACGAGCGAGCCGACGACGGGCTTGCGCGCGAGGTGGCGACGGCGGTGGCGGGACGGAGCGGAGGCGGCGGAGGCGGAGGGGGTGGGTGTTGCAGGTGTCATGTCCTGTGGTCGTCCCCGAGACGGCGGAAGGTTGCCGCCGTCGGGCCGGAGATCGTGTGGGACCACCGGACCTCACGGGCGGCTCCGGCCGGATCACGCCGTCTCGGGGTTCTCCCGCGGCCAGTGCGTGAGCGCCAGGTGCAGCGCCTCGACGCACCGGTCCCAGGACCTGCGTACGTCGCGGGGCGCGCCGAAGCCGCCGCCGGCCTCCAGGGCGCAGAAACCGTGGAAGGTGCTGCGCAACAGCCGTACGGCGTCCGTGGAATCGGGCTCGTCGAGGCCGTAGGCGCGGAGCATGCCGTAGGTGATCTCGGCGGTGCGGCGCAGGGCGGGGGAGTCGGTGACGGGGATCTGGTCGAGCGGGAGCTGGGTGGCCGCGTACCGGCCGGGGTGCCGCAGGGCGTACTCGCGGTAGGCCCCGGCGAAGGCGGCGAGCGCGTCCTTGCCGGCCCGTCCGGCGACGGCCGCCGCGATCTGCTCGATCATCTCGCCACCGGCCAGCAGGGCCATCCGGACGCGCAGGTCCTGGAGGTTCCGCACGTGCGAGTACAGGCTCGCGTCCTTGACCCCGAAGTGGCGGGCCAGCGCGGACAGCGAGACGTTCTCGAAGCCGACCTCGTCGGCGAGATCGGCGGCGGCCGCGGTGACGCGGTCGGGGGTGAGACCGGCTCGGGGCATGGGCCACCTCTGGACGGGACGGGAACCTAGGGGCTCTAGGTTAAGGTCCGCCCGCCCCTGTGCCGTACCCGGACGCGTCGGCGGCGGCCCCTGCGGTCCGGCCCCCGCCGGCCGGCCCACCCGCCGGCCGGACCCCCTGGTGGTCACGGTGGGGCGGGGGACCGGCCGGCTCATGGGCTTCCGACCGTCAGGACGCCCGTTTGCCTCTGTCGATGGCCGCGCGCACGTCGCTCTCCCAGCCGAGGTCGGCGGCCACCCGTGCCGGGTCCTTGACGATCACGATATTGCCCTCGGCGCGGTGGACCCGGTGGCCGGCGACGCCCGCCGACACCAGGAACTTTCGCAGCTTGGCGTCATGGCCCTGGGCGTAGGTGCTCTGCGTCGTACTCGTGCACTCGGTGGTCTTGCGTTCCCAGACCTGGTCTCCGCCCGCGTCCTCGTGAAGGGGCACCAGGTAGGAGTAACTCCCGCAAGCACAGGGCTTGCCGGCGGCTGTCGGTGTCGTCATGGCCCGATGATAGGGACACCGGCCCGGCCCCCGACCGTCCCCGCCGGGGAGAGGTGTATCCCGGCCGGCCCCACCCCGTGGCGGTCGGGGTGGGGCCTGGGGTCCGGGGGACGGCCTCGTGCCGGGGGTGCTCAGCCGATCGGTGCGTACAGCACGCCCAGCTTGTCGATCTCGTCTCCCGCGCGGCCGGTGAAGCCGACGATCTGCCAGCCGGTGGGAGCGGTGAAGGTCTTCGCGTCGGAGGTGGCCGTGCCGGAGGCGAGGGTGCGGCCCTTGTCCGTGCCGAAGGCGGCGGAGAAGATCCGCGTACGGCCGTCCTTCTGGCCCTGCGTCAGCTTCACCGAGGTGAGGTGCTCGCCGGAGGCCAGGGTGAGGGAGGCCGCCGTGCCGCCGGTACCGCCGTGGGTCAGGGTCGTACCGCCGTCGAGCGTGAGCGAGATCCCGTCGAGGCGGGAGGCGCCGCGCAGGGTCAGGGTGCGGGGCGAGACCGTCGAGGGCAGGTTGTCCGCGTCGGTGAACGCGGTGCCGTGCGGGCCGCCGGCGAAGTCGCTGGCCCGCAGTCGCGGGTTGAGCTTCCAGGAGAAGTCGACCGTGTGCGGGAAGTGGTCGGAGAGGTTGCCGCCCGCCGAGTCGAGGAACTTCGCCCACTCGTTGTTGTAGCGGCTCGCGGTCAGGTCGACCACGTTGCTGTCCCGGTACAAGACCTTGTCGACGACCTCGCAGTCGTTGGCCGGGGCCGTGGTCGGGCAGACCAGCGCGTCACTGCCCAGGGCGGGGGCGACTCCGCCCTTGACCAGCTGCACCCACGGGTCGGTGAGGCCGTTCTCGCCGGCCAGGCTGCGGATGTTGTCGCCGGTGCGTGTGTAGCGGGTGTTGGTGTCGCCCATGACGATCACCGCGTTGCCCGCCGAGTTCGCCTTGATGAACTCCGAGAGCTGGGTGACGTTGGCGCGGCGCGCGGCCATGGCGGCGTCGTCGGAGTCGGCGTTCGTGTGCACGTTGTAGAGGTCGACGTAGACCCCCTCGTCGAGCCGTACGCGGGCGAGCGAGAAGCCCTTCGGGGTAAGGCAGTTGGTGCCGGTGCAGGTGTTCCACTTCACCCGCTGGAAGTCGTCGAACGCGTAGTCCGACAGAGTGTTGAGGCCGTCGCCGAAGGGCACCCCGCCGCTGGTCGCCGTGCGGTAGGGGTGATTGTCGCCCGCGTACAGGGCCGCGTGGTAGTTGAAGTCCTCCTGCACGTTGACGATGTCGTACGCCCCGAGACGCGGCGAGATCAGCGGGGTGTTCGTCGCGGGCTTGCCCGAGCTGAGTCCTTCCGGCAGACCGGCGACGTTGTACGTCAGTACGTTGAACGTGCCGTCGGTGGCCGCCGCGGCGGGGGTGGCGCCGGTGGTGGCCAGACCGGTGACGGCCAGCGCGCCGGCGGCGAACGCGCCGAGCAGTCTTCGCATCGGGCGCGGGGGGTTCGTGGAACGCATGGGGGCTCTCCGGGGGGCGTGGGGAAGATGAGCGGTGCTCAGGTTCAACGTCAATCAGTGTGACGTGCAAGGTCAGTTGGGGAAACAGTGAGGGACGAGGTGATCCGTCGTATCCCTGGCACCCGGCAGCCACGCCGTGATCGTTCGACGTTCATGTGCCCCCTCGATCCTCCACAGGCGGCAGGGTCGTGCCGCGGAGGCGGCCGCGGACGGCAGCGGCAACCGGGCGGCGCTTCATGGAGCATGGGCATGGGCACGGGCACGGTCACGGCCGTCACCACCCCGATCAAGAGCACGGACGCGGGGCCGGCCGCCCCCTCTTCCCTTCTGGTGCGGGGGGACCGGCCCTCGGGACGCCCTGTCCCTCGCGGTGCCGTCCGATCCGCTTCTGAGCACCGTCCAGGAGCGGCTCGCGGCCCGTGAGAAGCGGCCGGTCGGCGTGATCGCCGACCGGCCGCTCCACCCCGGCCCACCACCTGCTCCTTACGACCTCGTCGCCGAGAACACGAACGAGAACTCCGCCGGCCCGGCGAGCAGCTGGTACTGCGGCAGCGGGCCCGGACCGCAGGACTGGGAGCCGATGCCCATCTGGCCGTGGTCGAGGTTGACCCAGACCGTGTCGCCGGCCCGCAGGTCGGTGAGGTGCTCGGCGGCGTCCAGCTGTTCGGTGGTCCAGCGGCGGGCCGTGAACCAGAACTCCGGGTCACCGTCGACGCGCAGACCGCCCAGTTCCGCCCAGCGCACGTCCGGGCGGGCGCCGTTCTCCTGGGGGCGGAGGTAGGGGGTCTGCAGTTCGTCCACCGTGGAGTGGTGACGGCTCACCAGGGACGCCGACCTGGTGTCGGGGTAGCCCTCGCCGGGGCCGCCGCCGTACCACGTCACCGCGTTCGCCGACGGCAGCCCGAAGCGGATGCCGAGCCTCGGGAGCGGGACGGTCCAGTCGCCCTCCGGGGCCACCGACACGGTCAGCTTCAGCCGGGTGTCGTCGGCGGTCCACCGATAGGCCGTGCGCAGGCCGACCTCCGCGGCGGCCGGTGCCACTCGCGTGCGCACGGTCAGCGCGTCCTCGCCCAACTCCACCCCGTCGAGGCGGTGTCGCATACGGTGCAGGCCCAACTTGCGCCACAGCTTTGCGTACGGCGGGACCGGGTGCCAGGGATCGGCGGCGTCGTTGTCCGTCGGTGCCCGCCACACGTCCAGGCGCAGCCCGGTCACGTCGACTTCGCCGATGGTCTTCAGCGCGCCCGTGCGGACGTCGAAGGAGGCCGGGCCGAGATGGATCAGCCGCTCACTCGCCGCGGGGCGGTTGCTCGACGCGACGGTCGGCGACGGCCGCTCGACGGACGGCAGTTGGGCCCACGCGACCTGGTGGTCCTTCCTGCCCCAGGCCGTGTCCTCGGCCAGCAGCGCCCGTACGGTCCACAGCGCCTCGCCCGCCGGTCCGCCGGACGGCGGCTGCGGCAGCTTCACCTCGGCCGACTCGCCGGGCTTCAGGTCGGGCACCGCCAGGGCGCCGGCCTCCACCGTCTTCCCGTCGACCTCGTACGCCCACTCGAAGGCCAGCTCCGACAGATCCGCGAAGTCGAACGCGTTGCGCACCCGGACCGTTCCGGCCCTACCGTCGCCGTCGATACGGACCGGCTCGATGACCTTCTTGAACTCGATCAGGCCGGGGGACGGCGTCCGGTCGGGGAAGATCAGGCCGTCGCAGACGAAGTTGGCGTCGTGCAGCTCCTCGCCGAAGTCGCCGCCGTAGGCGTAGCCCAGCTCCGGGTGCGTGACGCCGTGGTCGATCCACTCCCAGACGAAGCCGCCCTGGATGCGCTCGTGCGCCTCGAAGATGCGCTGGTAGTCGGCGATGCCGCCGGGGCCGTTGCCCATGGCGTGGCCGTACTCGCACTGGATGAAGGGGAGCCCGCGGCGCTTGTGGGTACCGCCGTCCAGACCCTGGCCGATGCGCTCGGTCTCGGCGTGGTCGGCGTACATCCGGGAGTAGATGTCGGTGTCGCGGCAGTCCCAGTCGCCCTCGTAGTGCACGAGACGTGAGCCGTCGCGGCCGTGGATCCACTCGGCCATGGCGGTGAGGCCGCGGCCGGTGCCGGCCTCGTTGCCGAGCGACCAGATGACCACCGAGGGGTGGTTCTTGTCGCGCTCGACCATCCGGGCCGCGCGGTCCAGGAGGGCCGGGGTCCAGCGGTCGTCGTCGACGGGGTTGTCCCGCCAGTTCTGCTCGGTGAAGCCGTGCGTCTCCAGGTCGCACTCGTCGATCACCCAGAGGCCGTACTCGTCGCACAGATCGAGGAAGGCCGGGTGCGGCGGGTAGTGCGAGGTACGGACCGCGTTGAGGTTGTGCCGCTTCATCAGCAGCACGTCCTCGCGCATCGTCTCCAGGTCCAGGGCGCGGCCCGTCTCCGGGTGCCACTCGTGCCGGTTGACGCCCTTGAACAGGATCGCCTTCCCGTTGACCTTCAGCAGGCCGTCCTCCAGCACGACCGTGCGGAAGCCGATCCGCAGCGGGACGCGCTCGCCCTCGGTGACCAGCTCGCCGTCGTACAGCTTCGGGGTCTCGGCGGTCCACGGCTCGACCGGGACCGTCACCGGCTCGCCGGTCGCGACATCGATGTCGAGGGAGGGCACGAGGACCCGGCCGTCGACGTCGGAGTCGACGCGCAGGGTCCCGATGCCGCCCGTGTGGTCGTAGGCGGCGTGCACGAAGAAGTCGAGGGCGCTGCCCGCAGGGCGGTGCAGCAGGGTGACGTCCCGGAAGATGCCGGGCAGCCACCACTGGTCCTGGTCCTCCAGGTAGGAGCCCGCCGACCACTGGTGGACCCGGACGGCGAGCACGTTCCCCGCCGGCTTCAGCAGGTGCCCGACCGCGAACTCGTGCGGCAGCCGGGACCCCTTGAACTCACCGATGTCCGTGCCGTTCAGCCACACCCGGGCACAGGACTCCACACCGTCGAACCGCAGCACCGCCCCGCCCTCGTCGAGAGCGGGCCACTCCTGCGGCAGGTCGAAGAACCGCAGGTGGTCGCCGGTCGGGTTCTCCGTCGGCACCCGCGGCGGGTCCACCGGGAAGGGGTACAGGTGGTTGGTGTAGATCGGCGCCCCGAAGGCACCGTCCCCCTGCAGCACCCAGTGGCCCGGCACCGCCACCTCCGCCCAGCCCCCGGCGTCGTACCCCTGCGCCGCGAACGAGTCGTCCTCGGCGTCGGCGCTGGGGGAGAGGCGGAAGCGCCAGCTCCCGTTGAGCGACAGCGACCGGGCGTCGGAGGACGCGTACCAGGCACGGGGCGGCAGGGCCCCGCTGCCCGGCGAGACGTCCTCGACGTAGTCGACGGATGTGCCGGTGGAGGAGGTGGTGGTGCCGGTGGTGCGGAAAGACATCGGTCTCCTTGCTGATTTTTTCCTAGCCCTTGATCCCAGTCTGCGCGATGCCCTGCACCAGCCAGCGCTGGAGGAAGAGGAAGACGAACACCAGGGGCAGGATGGAGATGGCTGTGGCCATGAAGATCAGGTGGAAGTTGACGGTCTGGCCGGTCATGTAGTTCGAGAGTGCGACCTGGACGGTCCACGCGCTCGGGTCCTGACCGATGACCAGGGGCCACAGGAAGGAGTTCCACCCGCTGATGAACGTGATCGTCGCCATCGCGGCGAAGAAGTTCAGCGAGTTGGGTACGACCACCCGCCAGTACGCGCCCATGTATCCGAGCCCGTCCACACGCGCCGCCTCCTCCAGCTCCTTGGGGAACCCCAGGAAGTACTGCCGGAACAGGAAGCAGGTGAAACCACTGAAGAGGCCCGGAATGATGAGGCCCCGGTAGGTGTCGATCCAGCCGAGGGAGGACACCAGCACGAAGCTGGGCACGAAGGTCACGGCGGTGGGGACCATCAGGGTGCCCAGCACCGCGTAGAAGATCTTGTTGGCGTGCTTGTACGGGATACGTGCCAGGCCGTAGCCGGCCAGCGAGCAGACGAGCAGCGTACCCACGGTGTGCAGGACGCCGACGACCGCCGAGTTCCACAGCGAGCGCGCGAAGTCGACCGACGGATCGTCGAACGGCTCGCTGATGTTGCCCCACTGGATGTCGGTGGGGAACCACTGCCATTCCTCGCCCGTGATCTCCGGGTCCGTCATCAGCGCGTTGCGGAGGATCAGATAGAACGGGATCAGGAAGAGGAGGGCGGCGAAGCCGGTGGCGACGTACAGCCCGGTCGAGCCGATCACACTGCCGGTGCGCACGCGACGCGGCTTGGCCGACACGTCCGCCCGGTCCGCCGGAGGTGTCGTGGTGGTGGTCACTTGGACTCCTCACCCCTTCCGAATCCCATGAACTTGCCCTGGAGCAGGGTGACGAGGCAGATCAGTACGGTGAGGATCAGCGCGCCCGCACTGCCCGCGCCGTAGTCCTGGCTGTCACCCAGCGCCTTGTAATACAGCTCGACAAGTGGCGGTCTGCCCCAGGTGGTCTTCGACAGCAGGTTGAAGAACTCGTCGAAGGCCTGGTACGCCGCCACGAGCAGCAGCAGGATCACGGCGGTGGAGGTCGCCCGCAGCTGCGGCAGGGTGATGTGCCAGAAGGTCTGCCAGCCCGGCTTCGCACCGTCGATCGAGGCGGCCTCGTACAGCTCCTGCGGGATGTTCTGCAGGGCCGCGATGAAGAGGATCATGTAGAAGCCGGCCTGGAGCCACAGCCGGACACTCAGGATGACCAGCCAGTACCACGGCGGGTCGGGGGTGGCCAGCCAGGAGGTGTTCTCGATGCCGAAGACGCCCAGGAAGGTGTTCATCATGCCGAAGCGGACACCGCTGAAGATGGACATCTTCCACACCAGCGAGGCGGCGACATAG
Organism: Streptomyces bottropensis ATCC 25435; assembly: GCF_000383595.1. NCBI lineage: Bacteria > Bacillati > Actinomycetota > Actinomycetes > Kitasatosporales > Streptomycetaceae > Streptomyces > Streptomyces bottropensis. The sequence goes on from NZ_KB911581.1 coordinate 2,615,384, forward strand.
CTGACCGCCGTGGGCAGGAAGAACACTGACCGGAAGAACGCCCGCATGAACCGCAGCCGGTTCACCATGAGCGCCAGCCCCAGCGAGGCCGCCCAGGTGGTCGGCACGATGAAGAGGGCGAAGATCGTGAAGGTGACGAGGGACCCCATGAAGTCCTCGTCGGTCAGCATCGTCACATAGTTCTCGAAGCCGATGAACGTACTCGGGGTGACCGTGAAACGGGCCTCGAAGAACGACAGATACAGACTCCACAGGATCGGCAGGTAGACGAAGACCGCCAGGCCGATCAGGAACGGCCCGGTGAAGAGCCAGAAGTTGAAGGTGGGGGAGCCCCGCAGCCCCCGCCGCGGCTTGGCCGGGGAGGCCTTGGCCGGGGCGGGGCTGGAGACGCCGTCCTTGGTGATGGTCGACATGGTGTGAGTACCTGTCCGCCGGCCTATCCGAAGAGCTTCTTGAGCTCTTTGTTGACCTTCGCGTCGGCCTTGGTGAGTTCCTTGTCCGGGTCGCCGCCCTTGCGCACGGAGTTGGCGAGGACGTCCTCCAGGGCGGTGATGCTCGCCTGGGTCCAGCCGATGTTGTCGAAGTTGCCGTACTCGTTGAAGAGCTTGACGCCCTCAGCGGGCAGACCCGACTTCAGCTTCTCGGCCGACTGCGCGATGGAGGTGCGCGGCGGGATGTGGAAGCCGTAGGAGAGCGCCCAGTCCTCCTGGTACTCCTTCTGGTCGATCCACAGCCACTTCACGTATTCCTTGGTCTCGTCGACGTTCTTGCCCTTGGCGTTGACGAACATCGACCAGCCGCCGTTGTAGACGGAGAGCTTGCCCGCGTCGCCGACCTTCGGGAACGGGAAGATGCCGAGGTCGTCGCCGAGCGCTTCCTGCATCTGGGGCATCGCCCACATGCCGCACCACTGCATGGCGGTCAGGCCCTGGTTGAGCGCCGACGGGTCCCAGAAGTCGGTCGGGGCGTCGAGCAGCAGATCACCGCTGGTGAACAGCTTGCGCAGCTGCTTGAAGCCGTCGACGACCGCGTCCGTGTGGTAGGCGATCTGGTTCTTGTCGTCGAGGTGCTGCGCGCCGGCCGACCAGATCAGCGGGTTGATCATCGAGTGCAGGGTGTTGCCGAGGTAGGCGCCCTTGACCTTGCTGGTGGTCAGCTTGGCGGCGGCTTCGGCCAGCTCCTCCAGCGTCTGGGGGACCTCGACACCGGCCTTCTCGAACATCGACTTGCGGTAGAAGAAGAACTGCGGGTCGTCGATCATCCGGATGCCGTATATCTTCCCGTCGACCGTGTGCGAGGCGATGTCGGCCGGGTTGAAGTCGTCCTTGACGGGGTTGATCAGATCGCTGAGGTCGGCGACCTGACCGCTCTCGATCATCTGCAGCTGCGGGTGGAACTCGAAGCAGTCGGGGGCCTTGTCCGTGAGCAGCGAAGCGAAGAGCTTGCTCTCGAAGTTGGAACCGGTGATCCACTGCGTGGTGACGTTTCCGCCCTTGTAGGCCTTCGCGTACTTCTTGATCGCCTGCTCGGTGCCCGCCTCGCCGTACGCGTGGAAGTACTGCGTGAGACCGGCGCCCGACCCCCCGCCGTTGCTCCGGCCGGTGTTGCTGCCGCATGCGGCCAGACCGCCGGCGGCGGCCAGACCCATGGCGGCCCGCAGTACGGAGCGGCGGTCGAAGTTGCTGTTGCTCATTGCCGACATGCTGACGTCCTTGTCTCGAGTACGGCTGCGGCGCTGCGCCCACGGCTCGGCGGCTCAGTGCCAGTTGGCTCAAAGAGGCTTGCGGTGCGGGACGTTAACCTTCGGCTAAGGCTTCGGCAAGGGGTTGGACGAAGTCTGTTCGAAGCGTTGTATTCGGTTCGGTGTTCCGAACGTCCGTGCGGTGCAATGCATTTGACGTGGGGGTGAGGGCCGCCGGGTCAGGGTCCGGCGGCCCTCGGCTCAGGGGTGTGGGTGCAGCCGTTCGCGCTCGTCGAGGCGCCCTCGACGGCGTACGGCGGGCTTGCCCGGGGCGGCGCGTCTGCCCGGCTTCTGCCCGACCGACTGGAGCGCGCCCTCCAGCGCGAAGGTCGCCGCGCCGAGGCATGCCGGGTCGGTGGGGATCAGGGAGAGGACGATGTCGGTGGCGGCCATCGGGCGCGGCAGCGCGTGCCGGGCGACGGCCTCGCGCACCTCCGCGACCAGCGGCTCACCGAGGGCGGCCGCGACCCAGCTGCTCAGCACGACCACTTCGGGATTGAAGAGATTGACCAGGTCGGCGATGCCCGCACCCAGATAGCGGGCGGTGTCGCGCACCACCTTGATCGCCACCGGGTCCTGCCGGGCCACCCCCCGCGCGAGCGCGGCGATGGTGGCCGTCTGGTCCTCGGGATGCAGCAGCGTGCTGCGCGGACTCAGCTCCCGGAGGTTCAGCATGATCCCCGGGGCGCCCACATACGTCTCCACGCACCCGTGGTTGCCGCAGTGGCACAGTCGGCCGTCCAGCACGATCGTGGTGTGGCCCCACTCCCCGGCGCTGTTGCTCACGCCCCGGTGCAGCCCGCCGCCCAGAACGAGCCCGGCTCCCACACCGGTCCCGAGGTTGACGATCACGGCGTCACCGCGCCCCCGCGCGGCCCCGAACCACAGCTCGGCCACCGCGACGGCGCGCAGCGGATTGTCCAGGTACAGGGGATAGGCGATGTGCTCGGTCAGCAGGTCGAGCAGAGGCACGTCGTGCCAGTCCCAGTTCGGCGCGTACTCCGAGATGCCGGTGGCGCGGTCCACCTGCCCCGGCACGCTCACCCCGACGCCGAGCACCCGCGCGCCCTCGATGCCGGCCTGCGCGACCACCGAGCCGACGGCGGCGGCCACGTGCCCCACCATCTGCTCGGGCAGATTCTCGCCGGGCCGGACGTCCTCCTCGGCCCGGGCCAGGACGTTCAGCGCCAGGTCGAACAGCTCGACATGGACGTACGTCTCGGCGATGTCGACGCCGATCAACGCGCCCCCCGACGCGTTGACGGCCACCAGTCCCCGGGGGCGGCCCCCGGCCGAGTCCTCGAACCCGACCTCGGTGATCATGCGGAGGTCGAGCAGTTCGCCGACGAGCGTGGCGACCGTGGCGAGGCTCAGCCCGGTCGCCGCCGCCAGCTCCTGCCGGGAGGTGGGAGACTTGGCGATGATCTGGCGGAGCACCTCGTAGCGGTTCGCGGTGCGAATGTCGCGTGAGGTGCGCTTCACCGACGACATGATCCCCTCGATCCCTCCAGGCCATGACGAGGCCTGTTGCCCCGGCGCGGTCGAAGGCTATGGCGCGGAAGGGGCTTTCTACAAGGGGTTAGGAAAGGGGGTTTACGAAGTCGTCCGGCGAACCGCCGACCGTGGCCGGAGAACGACCGTGAGCTTCTACGCGCCGAGAACCTCCCGTACGAAGGTGTTGCGGAACGTGCCCGCGGGGTCCAGCCCGTCGGCCACCCGCCGGAAATCACCCAGCCGGGGGTACAGCCGCCCCAGTTCGGCCGCCGGCACGGTGAACACCTTGCCCCAGTGCGGCCGCGCCTCGAACGGTGCGAGCACCTCCTCCACCCGCCGCACCACCGGCAGGACCGGTGCCGCGTCCGCGATCCACGTGAAGTGCAGCGCGACCGTGTCCCGGCCCTCGGCGGGGCCGATCCACTGCTCGTCGGCGGCCATCGTCCGGACCTCGCAGACCTGCAGCACCGGTGCCACGGCGTGCCGGATCCCGTCGACCGCGCGCAGGGCGTCCAGGGCGAACGGGCGCGGCAGCAGATACTCCGACTGCAGTTCCTCCCCGCTGCTCGGCGTGAACTCCGCCCGGAAGTGCGGCAGCCGCTCGTGCCAGGGGCCGGGCACCCCGAACTGCTCGGTGCAGTTCACCGCCGGCATCCCCGGCACCGGGTGCATCGCCTCGGTGGCGGGCGCGGCCCACGGGAAGTCGGTCGTGGGCCGGTCCCGGCGCCGCTTGACCCACACCTGGTCGAAGCCGGCGTGCTGCCAGCGGGTGAAGAGGCTCACGCTGTACGCCGACGCCGACACGGCATCGAAGTCCAGTCCGTCCAGGGGGAGTTCTCCGAAGACGTGCTGGGTCACCTCGAAGGCGGGCTCCAGGTCGAGGGTGAGCGCGGTGACCACGCCGAGGGCGCCGAGCGAGGTGACCGCCGCGCCGAAGCGCTCGTCGCCACGCGTGAGCGTCAGCGCCGACCCGTCCGCCGTGACCAGCTCGACCTCGCGCACGGCCGCCGCGAGCGGACCGTTGCCGTCGCCGGAGCCGTGGGTGCCGGTGGCCACCGAGCCGGCGACGGAGATGTGCGGGAGGGAGGCCATGTTGTGCAGGGCGAGACCGTGGGCGTGCACCGCGCGGGCCAGCTCCGCGTACCGGACACCGCCGCCGACCCGGACCGTACGGGCCACCGTGTCCACGTCGATCGCCGGTGGCAGGCCGGTCAGGGAGAGCAGAACGCCCTCGGGGCCGGGCTCCGCGATCTCGTTGAACGAGTGCCCGCTGCCCAGCACCCGCACGCGCTCGCTGCCCGCGACCAGGGCCCGCAGCGCGTCGACGGTGCGCGGACGGTGCAGCTCCTTCGCGGTGTACGTGATGTTCCCGGCCCAGTTGGTCAGGGTCTCCGCCGTCATGCTGGATGTCCTTTGCGCTCCACGAGCCGTCGCTGTCGAGGGCCATCTTCTCCGCCCCGGTCCCACCGCTCCTTCATTGACCCTCTGGCAGGCGCCTGCCTACCGTAGAGAGCGGTTGCTGTCGCCTGCCTCCCCCCTGTCGGAAGGTCCTTCCTTGCCCGAGCGTCCGCTCGCCCTGTTCGCCATGACGGCAGAGAACGTTCCGCGGGTCTTCCCGCCGGAGGTGCTGTCACGGCTGCGCGAGAGCGTCGAGATCGATCCCGCCCTGGTCGCCGAGGACTTCGCCGACCCCCGGGTCCACAAGGCGCTGGCCGAGGCCGAGGTGCTGGTCACGGGCTGGGGCTGCCCCCGTATCGACCGGGCGGTCCTGGACGCCGCGCCCCGGCTGCGGGCGGTGCTGCACTCGGCGGGCTCGGTGAAGGGGTTCGTCACCCCCGCCGTCTGGGAGCGGGGGATCGCCGTCTCCACGGCCGCCGCCGCCAACGCCGTGCCCGTCGCGGAGTACACGCTCGCCATGATCCTGCTCGCCGGCAAGGACATCCTCGGCCGCCGTGAACGCCTGCGGACCGAGCGCGCCTCACCGGGCTGGGGATTCGTCCCCGGCATCGGCAACCACGGCCGCCGCGTCGGTGTCATCGGCGCCTCCCGCATCGGCCGCCGCGTCATCGAGCTGCTGCGCCCCTTCGACCTCCGGGTGAGCCTCACCGACCCCTACGTCGACGAGGCCGGGGCCGCCGCCCTCGGCGTACCCCTGCTGCCGCTCGACGACCTGCTGCGCACCTGCGACATCGTCACCGTGCACGCCCCGGACACCCCCGAGACCCACCGGCTCCTCGACCGCCGCGCACTCGCCCTCATGCCCGACGGGGCCGTCCTGATCAACACCGCGCGCGGCGCCCTCGTCGACCACGACGCCCTCCTCGACGAGCTGCGCGCCGGCCGGCTCTCCGCGATCCTCGACGTCACCGATCCCGAACCCCTGCCCGCCGACTCCCCCCTCCTCGACCTGCCGAACGCCTTCGTCACCCCCCACCTGGCCGGCTCCCAGGGCAACGAGGTCGCCCGTCTCGGCCTCGCGGTCACGGAAGAGGCCGAACGCCTCACCACCGGCCGGGAACTGGCCCATGCCCTGGACCGCACGACGCTGGAACGCATGGCGTGAACCCGGCGCCGCCACCGCGGCGGCCCATGCCACGAGGCACCCGAACGAATCGACCGGCCCCGGCACGAGGAGCGGCCGCCGCCCCCCGGACCGCTCCCGGCGGCCGGTGCCCGCGCGGCGGCACTCACGAGGAATCCGGTGACCGCCGTCACCCTCGCCCCGCCGAGGGCCCCCGCTCCCACGTCCCCGCCCGCGGAGGCATACCGTGAGGTGGCGAACAACGACGACGGACGACCTCTTGCGTGACGTCGGGAGCGAGGAGAACGGGATGGGCAGCCGCACCGCACTGGTGGAGGACCTGATGGAGAGGTTCCCGCACGTGCCACGGGAAGCCGTCTTCAAGGAGGACCTGCTCAGGGGTGGAGTGGCGTTCGACGCCTCCGCGCTGAGCGACAACGAGAAGGGCGATGTCAAGCCGAAGTCGTACTTCATCTTCTCCTTCGACCACGGCACCCTCCCCGAGCTGGGCGAGGCCGCACTGCGCCGCCCGCCGGAGGAGATCATCCTCACCGGCGGCCCGTACGACCTGCGGCGCACGGTCGTCTCCGTACGGGTCAACCCCGCCTCGCCCTACCGGGTGGCCTCCGACGAGGAGGGCCTCCTCGGCCTCTACCTCGACGGGCGGCGCATCGCCGACGTCGGCGTGCCGCCCATGCCCGAGTACTACCGGCACACCCTCTCCAACGGGAAGTCCGTGATGGAGGTGGCCCCGACGATCCAGTGGGGCTACCTGATCTACCTCACCGTCTTCCGGGTCTGCCAGTACTTCGGCGCGAAGGAGGAGTGCCAGTACTGCGACATCAACCACAACTGGCGCCAGCACAAGGCGGCGGGTCGGCCGTACACGGGTGTGAAGGACGTCGACGAGGTCCTGGAGGCGCTGGAGATCATCGACCGGTACGACACGGCGAAGACTTCCACCGCGTACACGCTCACCGGCGGCGCCATCACCAAGACGGTCTCCGGCCGGGACGAGGCCGACTTCTACGGCCACTACGCCAAGGCCATCGAGGAGCGCTTCCCCGACCGCTGGATCGGCAAGGTCGTCGCCCAGGCGCTGCCGATGGACGACGTCAAGCGCTTCCACGACTACGGCGTCAAGATCTACCACCCCAACTACGAGGTGTGGGACGAGTACCTCTTCAAGATGTACTGCCCCGGCAAGGAGCGCTACGTCGGCCGCGACGAGTGGCACAAGCGGATCCTGGACTCGGCGGGCGTCTTCGGCGCGCGCAACGTGATCCCCAACTTCGTGGCGGGCGTGGAGATGGCCGAGCCGTTCGGGTTCACCACGGTCGACGAGGCCATCGCCTCGACCACCGAGGGCCTGCGCTTCTTCATGTCGCACGGCATCACGCCCCGCTTCACCACCTGGTGCCCGGAGCCCACGACCCCGCTCGGCAAGGCCAACCCGCAGGGGGCGCCGCTGGAGTACCACATCCGGCTGCTGCAGGCCTATCGCGCCACGATGGACGAGTTCGGACTGTCCTCGCCGCCCGGCTACGGCCCGCCCGGCCCCGGCAACGCCGTCTTCTCCGTCAGCTCCTTCATGGACAGCCTCCCGGCCGTCGAGGAGGTGCCCGAAGGGGCGCCCAAGGAGGCGGCCGAGGAGACGACCAGGGGCTAGAGAGGGAGAGAAGGGGGGCCGACACGGAGAGTACCGACGACGTTTCCCTTCGGTAACTCCTGTGACCGTTGAGTCGATCGGGTCCGGCGTACGTACCACTCCACAAGCGTGACCGCTGGTGACGGCAGTTGAAGACGCGGCTTGTCAGTTGTGCGGAAACCGTGAAAAGCTCTGGGCCACCCGCAAGGTGGTCCCCCCAACTCCCTTGAAGCAAAGGGTAGTTGACCGCTTTTGCGAACTTCCCCCCTCGCTCTGTGGATGCAGGAGACCCATGCCCGACCTGCCGAAGCCCCAGGACGCCGCCGAGGCCGCGTTGTTCTCGGAGTGCTGGGACGCGGTCCTGTCGTACGCCGACCTGTGCACGTCCGGTTCGACGGCGGCGACCCAACTGGCCACCGACGCCTTCACGCACGGCATGCACGAGGCCCGCGCCCTGGAGTTCGACATCTGGGCCGACCGCGGTGCCGGACGGCGTGCCCTGCGACTGCCACGCATACCCTTCCTCCTGACCTGGGTCAGGACCACCGCCGCGACCTGGGAGACGGGCGGCCAGGGTCACCGGCTCGACCCCGACCTGCGCCTGTGGCTCAACTCGGACAAGGCCGCCCGTTACACCGGCCCGCCGCTGCACCGCCCCCTCGCCCTGCGCGCCCTGCGTGACATGCAGGAACCCGACGCGGCCCTGCTGTGGCTCGCCGAGGTCGAGTCGCTGCCGCTGGGCTCGGTGGCCCGCCGCCTCGGCCTGGACCCGGAAGTCGCCCGGTCCGAACTCGACCAGGTGCGTGCGCTGTTCAGGGACCGCTGCGCCCGCAGCCAGCTCGACACACCCATGAACCCCGACTGCCGCAGCTACGCCCGGCTGCTGGACGCGGTCACCCGGTCGCCCGGCACCGACACCCCCGACGACCTCTCGCGCCACCTCGCCACCTGCGTGGAGTGCGCCGAGGCCGCGGCCTGTCTCGGCCTGCACGGCGGCGGTCTGCCCGCCGCGCTCGCCGGCGGCGTGATCGGCTGGGGCGGACTCGCCTACCTGGAGCGCCGCCGCCGCGCGGCCGACGCCGGGCTGCTCCCCGGGCGCGCCGACGCCACCGGTAGCGACCGCGGACTCTCACCGGGCCGGGAGCCGGGGCCCCGGTTCGGCCGCAACGGGCTGCTCGTCGCCGCCGGTCTGGTCTCCGTGCTGGCGCTCGCCGTCTCCCTCATGCCCTTCGGCGAGGACGACACGGTCGCCGGCGGCCCGTCCGCCGACGACTCACCGGTGGTCCAGCAGGACCCGAGGTTCCCGGTGTCCCCGCCCCCGTCCGGGGAGGGGTCCGAACTGCAGAGCACGACCCGGCCCGGGCCGACCGGCTCCGGCGACAAGGACGACAAGGGCGACAAGGACGACAAGGACAAGGGCGGCAACAGTAACGAGGAGCCCCAGGGCGACTCCTCGTCGCCGGCCCGCGTCTCCCACAAGCCGGTCGACCCCGGCAAGTCGCCCAAGGCCGTCTGTCACGTCCGCTACCAGCTCGTCAACGAGTGGCCCGGCGGCTTCCAGGCCACCGTCACCGTCACCTCCAAGAAGGCCATCGACGGCTGGCGCCTCGGCTGGACCTACGCGGGCGACCAGCGCGTCACCCAGATGTGGGACGGCACCTTCGACCAGGAGGGCTCGCAGGTCAGCGTCACCGCCGCCGACTACAACAAGTCCGTGGCCGCGGGCGGCACCTTCGGCGTCGGCTTCCTCGGCATCTGGCAGGGCTTCGACAACCCCGACCCCGTGAAGTTCACCCTCGACGGGAGTCCCTGCGCGACGGGGAAGTGAACGCGTCGCGTCCCGGAGGGCCCAGAGCCCGCCCGGGGCGCGCGCCCCGCTCCGCCCCGCCCCGCAGCGCGTGCGGTGGCGCCCGTCGCGGCGCACCGTCGCGGACAGCCGGCGGGCCCCCGCGAACGCGAACCCCGGCTCCACCCTTGCGCTGCCGGGCAAGAACCGGTGCACTCGTGGACGATCGACAGCGGGTGATTCTTCCTATGGTCGTCGCATTCCCGCCGTGCGTGCCGCTCAGCCGGACGCCGGTCATCCGCGAACGAAGGAACGAACCCCATGCCGTACATCACCGTGGGCCAGGAGAACTCGACCACCATCGACCTCTACTACGAGGACCACGGGAGCGGTCAGCCGGTCGTCCTCATCCACGGCTTCCCGCTCGACGGGCACTCCTGGGAGCGGCAGAGCGCCGTACTCCTGGAGGCCGGGTACCGCGTCATCACGTACGACCGCCGCGGTTTCGGACAGTCCAGCCAGCCGACGACCGGCTACGACTACGACACCTTCGCCGCCGACCTGAACACGGTGATGGAGACCCTCGACCTGCGTGACGCCGTCCTGGTCGGGTTCTCCATGGGCACGGGCGAGGTCGCCCGCTACGTGTCCGCCCACGGCACGGAGCGGATCGCCAAGGTGGCGTTCCTCGCGTCGCTGGAGCCCTGCCTGCTGAAGTCCGACGACAACCCCGACGGGGTCGCCCCGAAGGAGTTCTTCGACGGCGTCGTCGCGGCCGTGAAGGCGGACCGGTACGCCTACTACACCGCCTTCTACGAGGACTTCTACAACCTGGACGAGAACCTCGGCACCAGGATCAGCGAGGAAGCGGTCCGCCACAGCTGGGACGTCGCGGCCGGCGGCGGGTTCTTCGCCGCCGCCGCCGCGCCGTCGACCTGGTACACCGACTTCCGGGCGGACATCCCGGCCATCGACGTGCCGGCCCTGATCCTGCACGGCACGGGCGACCGGATCCTGCCCGTGGAGGGCACCGCCCGCCCCTTCCACAAGGCGCTCCCCTCCGCCGACTACGTCGAGATCGAGGGCGCCCCGCACGGTCTGCTGTGGACCCACGCGGAGGAGGTCAACACCGCGCTCCTCGCCTTCCTCGGGAAGTGACCCGTACGGGACCGACGGCCGGGGGAACCCGGGCGTCGGTCCCCCGCCCCTTTGCGGTGCGGCAGCCGTTCCAAGCCCCTGAGAAATTGGCTGGCGTGCGCCGCCGGGTGTTCCTATCCTGAGGGGGCTTCACGCGGTGGCTCACGGCTGCCGCTGTCAGTCGTGTGTCAGTAGGACGAACCAGTACGCGGAAGTACGTCAGTCGTACGGAGAAACGGGAGGTGTGACCGATGGCTGTCTCTGTGATGGGCGCTGCCCGCAACCAGAAGATCATCCACTCCACCCCCGTGGCCTCCGGCTGACCTTTCCCACACAGCGCGCACACGCGTGCCGCCGGGGCCGCCCTTGTGAAGGGTTTCCCTTGAACCTCCTTTCTCTTTCGGCCTCTTCGACTTCCCCGCACCCCCTCGCCGCGTACGGCTGGGACGAGGGCTGGGAAGCGGAGTTCGCCGTCCACGCCGAGCAGGGTCTGCTGTCCGGCCGTGTCGTCCGGGTCGACCGCGGGCAGTGCGACGTCATCACCTCGGACGGTCTGCTGCGGGCCGACACCGCGTTCGTCACCCCCCACGACCCGCTGCGGGTGGTGTGCACGGGCGACTGGGTGGCCGTGGAACCCGCGGGCGACCCCCGCTACGTCCGCACCTACCTGCCCCGCCGCAGCGCCTTCGTACGCTCAACCTCCTCCAAGCGCGCCGAGGGACAGATCCTGGCGGCCAACGTCGACTACGCGGTCGTCGCCGTGTCGCTCGCCCTGGAACTCGACCTCGGCCGTGTCGAACGGTTCCTCGCGCTGGCCTGGGAGTCCGGGGCGCAACCGGTGGTCGTGCTCACCAAGGCCGACCTCGTGCCGGACGCCGCCACACTGGCGCATCTGGTGCAGGACGTGGAGACCGTCGCGCCCGGCGTCGCCGTGCTGACGGTCAGTTCCGCGTTCGGCGAGGGCCTCGACGTCCTCGCCGCGGTGCTCTCCGGCGGAACCTCCGTACTGCTCGGGCAGTCCGGCGCCGGCAAGTCGACCCTCGCCAACGCGCTGCTCGGCGACGACGTGATGGACGTCCAGGCCATCCGTGACGTGGACGGCAAGGGACGGCACACCACGACCACCCGCAACCTCCTCGCCCTGCCCGGCGGCGGGGTCCTCATCGACACCCCGGGCCTGCGCGGCGTCGGCCTCTGGGACGCCGAGAGCGGGGTCGGACAGGTCTTCGCGGAGATCGAGGCCCTCGCCGCCGACTGCCGTTTCCACGACTGCGCGCACATCGCCGAGCCCGGCTGCGCGGTCCTCGGCGCGGTCGAGTCCGGTGAACTGCCGGAGCGACGCCTCGACAGCTACCGCAAGCTGCTCCGCGAGAACCAGCGGATCGTCGCCAAGAGCGACGCGCGGGTGCGGGCCGAGATCCGCAAGGAGTGGAAGCGGCGCGGCGCGGAGGGCCGCGCGGCGATGGAGGCGAAGAGGGGCGGCCGTCGCTGATCCCGGCGCGGGCGGGAGGGGCGTGTCGCGCGGTTCCGCGCGCACGCCCCCGGGGGAGGCGAGGCCGCGCGCCCCTGCTTCCCTTCCCCGTCCCCCGGGGCGCCCAGCGTCGTGTCCGAATCCCGCCAGCCCCGCTCGTCGCCGTCGCCGACACTTGATGTCATGAGGGACGAGGACACCAGGTACGAGGCCGTACGCAGTAGGGACGGGCGGTTCGACGGCGAGTTCTTCTTCGCCGTCGGGACGACCGGAATCTACTGTCGGCCGAGCTGCCCGGCGGTCACGCCGAAACGGGAGAACGTCCGCTTCTACGCGTCGGCCGCCGCCGCCCAGGGCGCGGGCTTCCGCGCCTGCCGGCGGTGCCGGCCGGACGCCGTCCCCGGGTCGGCGGAGTGGAACGTCCGCGCGGACGCCGTGGGGCGGGCCATGCGGCTCATCGGGGACGGCGTGGTCGACCGGGAGGGCGTCGCAGGGCTGGCCGTTCGGCTGGGATACAGCGCGCGCCAGGTCCAGCGGCAGCTCACCGCCGAGGTCGGCGCCGGGCCCGTCGCCCTGGCCCGCGCCCAGCGGGCCCACACCGCCCGCGTGCTCCTGCAGACCACCGCGCTGCCGGTCACCGAGATCGCCTTCGCCTCCGGTTTCGCCAGCGTGCGCCAGTTCAACGACACGATCAAGGCCGTGTACGCCCTGACGCCCAGCGGCCTTCGCGCCGGCGCACCCCGGCGCTCCGCGGCCTCGCCGAGCGCCGGTATCCCGCTCCGGCTCGCTCACCGGGGCCCGTACCAGTCCACCGCGCTCTTCGACGTCCTCGCCGCCGAGGCCGTCACCGGCGTCGAGGAGATGACCGGCGCACGCGGCCGGCGCACCTACCGGCGCACCCTCCGCCTGCCGTACGGCACCGCCATCGCCGAGGTCGGAGAACGGCCGGTGAGCGGCCGGCCGCGCACACCGCCGCCCCCGGCCCCGTCCGCGGCCCAGCACCCCGGCGGCTGGCTCGACGCCCGGCTGCGTCTCACCGACCCCCGGGACCTGACCACCGTCGTGCAGCGGCTGCGGCGGCTGTTCGATCTGGACGCCGACCCGTACGCCGTGGACGCGCGCCTCGCCGAGGACGCGCGCCTCGCCCCGCTCGTCGCCGCCCGGCCGGGGCTGCGCTCGCCGGGCGCGGCCGATCCGGAGGAGTTCGCGGTACGGGCGCTCGTGGGCCGCGAGGAGGCGGCGCGACTCGTACAGGCGTACGGCAAGACCCTGGACGTCCCGCACGGGACGCTGACCCACCTGTTCCCCGAACCGGCCGCGCTGACCGGCGAGGCCGGCCCGCTCGGCGCTCTCGCCACCGCCCTGGCCGACGGCACCGTCCGCCTCGACGTGGGGGCGGACCGGGACGCCACCGAGGCGGCCCTGCTCGCCCTGCCCGGACTGGGCCCCCGTACCGTCGCGGCGATCCGCGCCCGCGCCCTCGGCGACCCGGACGCGGCACCCCGGGACGAGACTCTTCCGGACGCCTGGCGGCCCTGGCGTTCGTACGCCCTCCAGCACCTCGGCACGGCGGACGAGCGGGAGCCGGTCACGGCCGCCCGGCGACGGACGCGGACACGGGTGCGGACGCAGTCGCAGGCACAACCCAAGACACGGGCACAGGCACAACCCAAGACACGGGCACAGGCGCAGGAAACGGCTCTGGGACAAGGAGTTCAGTCGTGAGCACCGAGCAGGACACCTACTACACCGTCGTCGACAGCCCCACCGGCCCCCTCCTCCTCACGGCCGACGGCTCCGGCGCCCTCACCTCGCTCTCCGTGCCGGACCAGAAGGGCGGGCGGGTCCCGCTGCCGGGCTGGGTGCGTGACCCGGGGCCCTTCCGGGCGGCCGAGGAGCAGCTCGCCGCCTACTTCGCCGGGGACCTCACGGAGTTCCGGCTGGAGTTGCGCGGCGAGGGCACCGACTTCCGGCGCCGGGTCTGGGCCGCGCTCGACGACGTCCCCTACGGCGCGACCACCACGTACGGTGCCATCGCCGCCCGTATCGGGGCGCCCCGGGCCGCCGTACGGGCCGTGGGCGGGGCGATCGGCGCGAACCCCCTCCTCATCCTCCGCCCCTGCCACCGGGTGATCGGCGCGAACGGCACCCTCACGGGGTACGCCGGCGGCCTCGGCCGCAAGCGTCTCCTCCTCGGCCTGGAGGGCGTGCTCTAGCGTGGCGGCTCGCGGTGTGGGGGCGCGGCATGGGGGCGCGCCGTGCGGGGCGCGCGGTGGTGCCGGACGGCGTGGGCCGGTCTCAGCCGCCGAACACCACACCCACCCACGCCCCCGCCACCAGCAGGCACGCGAAGAGTTCCGCCAGCACGCTCGACCCGCCCGCGCGCATCGCCGTGCGGGTGGCGGCCTTCGCCGCGCCGTGACGGCCGAGGCGGAGCCGTTCGGAGAGGTAGATACCGCCGACGAAGCCCGGGATCGCGCCGAGCACGGGGAGCAGCACGAAGCCGAGGAACGCGCCGGAGCCCGCGTACACGCCCATGCGGGGAGTGGCGCCGCTCTCCGTCAGGCGCCGGGGTGGCAGGCCCCGGCGGACCGCCCAGGACACGAGCAGCACGACGGTGGCGCCGACCAGCACCCACCAGGCGGCGGGCCGGGGATCCTCCAGCGCCCACCACATGACCCCGGCCCACACCAGCCAGGACCCCGGCACGCCGGGCACCAGCACTCCGCACAGGCCGAGCAGCAGCACCACCGCGACCAGCAGGAGTTCCCACGCTCCCATCTGCCCAGGGTGCAGGACCGCGCGCGAAAGCGCAGGTCAGATATATCGGTCCAGGTCACCGGGCCGGCACACGTACGAGCCGGGCCGGCGGGCGGCCGACGAGGCATGGCCCCACAGCGGGATCCGACGACATGCCGCACACTCGGGCCGACCGGCCACGCGCCCGAGCCGCGTGGCCCGGATCCCTGTGACCCCTCGACTTTCCCCGACTCCCTTGCCTCGCACCGGAGTTCGACGTGTAGTCCGACACGCCGTGACGTCGTCGGCTCTGCGGACCGATTTTCCGGATGCCCCGTTTTCATATGGCTCCTGAGGTGGACAATCAGGGGATGAGCCAGCAGGGGGAGAGGCCCACCGGTCACGAGGACGACTGGTGGCGGCAGTTGTACGACGACGACATCAACGGGGACACGGGCCCCTCGGTCGCGGCCGATTCCCTCGACGACCGCTTCGCCTCGGCGGCGGACACGGTCGGGAAGCCGCGGACGACTCCGACGAGCGCGCCGGACGGACCGGATGCACCGGTTCCGCCGGAAGTGCCGAACGCGCCGGAAGCAACGGAAGTGCCGGACGCACCGGAAGTGCCGGACGCACCCGACCCGGCGAGTACGCCGAGTCGGCCGAGGGCGTCGAGTCCGCCGGGCGCCTGGGGGGCCGTACCGGGCACCTCCGGCGCATGGGCGGCCGTGCCGGGCACATCGGCCACCAGGGCCACGTCACGCGGCGAGCCCGACGGACGGCGGGGCGGCACGGGCAGCGGCCCGACCCCGCCGAATCCGTCGACCGACGCGGTCCCGCCGCCCCCCGGCCACGCCCCCGGCCCCTACACGGACAGGGTGCCGCCGCAGGGCTCGCCCGGCGACCCCCGGCGAAGCGACCGTGGCGACCGGTCGGGTCACCCGCCGGCATCCGACCGCATCCCGCCTCCGCCGGACCGCATCCCGCCTCCGCCGGACCGCATCCCGCCTCCGCCGGACCACACCCCTGCGTCCTCGCCCTCCGACCTCACCCCTCCCCTGCCCGACCACGCCCCTCCGCCCCCGGCCCCCACCCTTCCGCCCGCCCCCGTCCCCGCCGCGGACCCCCGCCGCGGGCTCGCTTCGCAGCGGGCGCCCTGGGAGCCGCCGGTGGCCCAGGCGTCCGGGCCGGTCACCTTTCCGTCCGGGCCCACCCCGCCCGGCTTCCGCGCGGTCGCGCCCGGGTGGCGTGCGCCCGCGCAGCGGTCCCCGGGTGGCGTGCCCGTCGTGAGCCCCCCGGCGGATGCGCCGCCCGAGAGCGGCAGCGTGCACCCCGGGGGTCTGTCCCGCGGTGGCACCCCCGCACCCTCCCCGGCCACCGAACCGTCCGACGCCCCGCCCCCCACGCTCCCGGCGCAGGAGGCCACCCTGGTCACGGGGAGCAGGCGCGTGCGGGTCGAGTACGTGGGGTCCGGGCCGCCCACGTACGACGCGGAACCGACCGCGCTGCCGCCGGCGGACCCGGAGGATCTGGGTGACCTGGTCGCCGACACGGTGCTGGACGGCGCGCGCTACGGGGCGTGCACGCTGCGCGCCGCGTCGCTGCGCGGCGACTCGGCGCGCTACCGGGGGGAGCCGCGCCGCGACGCGCTCCTCACCGCCCGCTTCGGCCTCGGCGAACAGGCGCTCGTGCTGGTGGCCGTGGCGACCGGCGCCCGCGCCACACCGGGCGCGCACCGCGCGGCGGCGGAGGCGTGCCGGTGGATCGGGCGGGCCGTCGGGCTGAGCCACGCACGGCTGGTGGAGGACATCCGCACGGCCCGGCGCGGCGACCTCAAGTCCGGTCTGCACCGGCTGACCGACCGCAGCCTCGGCAAACTGCGCGCCGGCGCGGTCGAGCAGGGGCTCGACCCGGAGGAGTACACGGCGAGCCTGCGCTGCCTGCTGATCCCGGCCGACCCCGGGTGCCGTACGCGCGTCTTCTTCGGGGTGGGCGGCGGCGGGCTGTTCCGGCTGCGGGACGGGGAGTGGCAGGACATAGAGCCCCGGGTCGCCGACACGGCCGGCGCGCCGGTGCTCGGCTTCGGTTCGCTGCCCCACGAGACCCCCGACGGCGACCGCCTCACCATGGACCTCAACATCACGACCCCGCCGAGCCCGTACGAACCCGCCCCCGCGCCGCCCCGCGAGCCCTTCCGCTTCCGCGCCTCCGTGGCCCGGGAGGAGGACGTCCTGCTCCTGTGCAGCAGCGGCCTGGCCGAACCGCTGCGTGGGGAGGCCCCGCTCGCCGAACATCTGGCGTCGCGCTGGGGGGCCGGCGAGCCGCCCGGTCTCGCCGCCTTCCTCGCCGATGCCCAGGTCAGGGTCAAGGGCTACGCGGACGACCGTACGGCCGCCGCCGTGTGGGAGGCCTGAGACCTCAACCCCACGGGACGCGCAAGGGCGTCAATCAGCCGCGGGTTGGCCTGTACCAGCGAAGGTTTCCGGCCAATCAACATCATCGAGCCGGGCCGCCGGTCCGGGTCGGCATCGCGGTGCGCGCGGGGCGGCCGTCCGCGGGTGGGATGTGGCCGGATCCGGGGCCCGGCATGGGCAGTTGCGTCCGCCCTCGGCCTCGGGTGGGGGTGGCGCGGGTGCGGTGGGCGGACGGGTCCGGCGGGCCGTGCGGGGGTTTCGGGGGAGGGGAAGCGCTCTCCCGCGGTGGCGACAGCTGGCTTGACCCTGTGCGTTTGAAAGCGTACGGAGGGTCGTTGACGATTCGACATGAGTGCCGCGATCCGGACGGGGCATGGATCCCCGTGTGCGTGTTCGGGAACAGGGGGAATCGTCATCGGCGCGTGGGCGGGGGTCATGAAGAGGCAGGCGCGAGGGAGTGGTCCCGTGGCGACAGGGGCCTCCTCGGCAGAGGTGGTGGAGGAAGCGGTCGGCGACCCGAAGGACAGGGCCGACGCGGAACAGCTGGAACGCACACTGGGGCGGGCGGACCTGAAGGCGGTGCCCGAGGCCCGCAGGGCCCTGCGGGAGCTGCTGCGGCAATGGGGGCGGCCGGAACGATCGGAGATAGCGGAACTGCTGACGAGCGAGCTGGTCACCAACGCGCTCATCCACACCGACCACGACGCGGTACTGACCGCGACCGTCTCACCGCGCGGACTCCACGTGGAGGTCCGGGACTTCGTGGGACGCAGGCCCAGACCCAGGGCGCAGAACGCCGACGACAGCACCAACGGACGCGGCCTCTTCCTCGTCCAGGCGCTCGCCGACGCCTGGGGGGTACGGCCGCACGGGGTGGGCAAGGCGGTCTGGTTCGACCTCGACGGCGGGCTGGCGTCCTCCTCGACGTGAAACGGACAGGGGCGCGGCTTCTGCCGCGCCCCTGTCCGATGTGCGACTCCGTCCGAGCCGCCGGCTTCCTCAGCCGAACTGCTGCTCCAGATCCTTGAGCTTGCGCTCCAGGGAGTCGAGTCGCGGCAGCGCCATGGTGTCGTCCTCGGCGGTGAGGTCGACGGTGAGCGACTTGTCAGCGTTGCGCACGGGCTGCAGGGAGGGACGCGAGCGCACGGGCAGCTGCTCCGGCGTGGATATGGCAGGCTCCGAGGCCACCTGGGCCGCCGGTACGCGCTCCACGGTGGTGTCCACCTGGCGCCCGCCACCGCCGCCACCGCCGCCACGACCGGGCAGACCCCGGTGGCCCCGGCTGATCGCCTTGAGGTGGGCGCGCTCCAGACGCTCCTGCTCCCGCTTGCGCGTCCGGGTCTCTTCCTTGATCCGCTTGTCCTCGCGCACCTCGTCCACGGCCTCGTCCAGGCTGCGCACGCCCTCCAGGAGCATCAGCGACCAGGCCTTGTACGTCTCGCGCGGGGCCCGCAGCCAGCGGACGATACGGATCTGCGGCAACGGACGCGGCACCAGGCCCTGCTCGCGCAGCGCGGCGCGGCGGGTCTGCTTGAGTGCGCGGTCGAAGAGCACCGCGGCGGACATGGACATGCCTGCGAAGAACTGCGGGGCGCCGTCGTGGCCGAGACCCCTGGGGGCGTGCACCCAGTTGAACCAGGCCGCCGCACCGGCGAACGTCCACACGAGTATCCGTGAGCCGAGGGCCGCGTCACCGTGGCTGGCCTCGCGCACGGCGAGTACCGAGCAGAACATGGCGGCGCCGTCCAGGCCGAACGGAACCAGGTACTGCCACCCGTTGGAGAGGCCCAGGTTCTGCTCGCCGAAGCCGACCAGGCCGCGGAAGGAGAGCGCGGCGGCGACCGCGGCACAGCAGAAGAGGAGGATGTAGGACGCCGTGGCGTAGAGGGCTTCCTTGCGCCTGCGGCGCTCCTCGCTGCGTTCCCACGAGTCATCGGTCTTCGCGTGCTCCCCGGAGCGCTTGCCGCGCGCGAGCACCGCAACCGCCGCCAGCATCCCCAGGAGCAGTACGGCGCCCGGAAGCAGCCAGTTCAGCGATATGTCGGTCAATCTCATCAGGGGGTCCCTTGCATTGGGATAGGGCGTAACGCCCGCCATAGTGGCCCAATCCTCGCGGCCCTCAGGGGGTTTCGGGACAAGAGACCGCCAAAGAAGTGCAATGAGTGACGCCAGGCGGCATTCTGCTCGAACTACCGCGCGAGGGACGGGAGTAGAGTGCGAGTGAGATTACCCGTTCGAGTGGTTCCACGGAAAGTTCCTGCGACAAGTGAGGAATTTGTGAACCAGCTGTAATCAAACGAGGGTCCCACCCGGATTTGATCTTACGGCACAGGCGGCGGTCGATCGCCGGGGGGTGGCCCGGCGAGAAGCATCCTCGTCCCCCGAGGGCCCGTCAACTGCGTGCGGCGGCCGTCAGTTTGCCGATCCGGTCCGCCTCACAGGTGCGCGGGCAGGTGACACAGGTGTCCTCCGGGGCCAGCGTGTAGAACATGCAGCAGCTCGCCCGGTCCCGGGTGGGCAGTGACTCGCCGCCGGGGCCGGTCAGTTCACGGAAGCCCGCGGCCCCCACGTACGGCCGGGTCGCCCCCGGCAGCAGCAGCTCCAGCTCGCGCCGGCAGCGCTCCTGCTCGTCGGCGCCCAGGAGTTCGGCGACGTACCAGATCCCCTCGACGATCTCGTCGGTCGCCATGCCCCACAGTGCCCGGCCCCGCCGCCGCATCCGGGGGCCGAAGCCGCCGAGGACCGGTTCTATGTGCTCGGCGAAGGCCGCCCGCAGCTCGGCCCGCAGCGCATCCTCGTCCGGGACCACCCGGGCGCCCGGTTCGGCGGCCGCCGGATCGCCCGGCAGGCAGCTGAACGTCTCGCCACGCACCGCCAGCCGGCTCCGCTCCCGCTGGAACGCCACCTGCCCGGCGGGGAACCGGGGCACCCGGCGCTGCAGGAACCAGGGGACGGTGAAGAGGAGGCAGGCGTACCAGGCGTACCGGTGCAGTCCGAAGGCCGCCACCACGTCCGGCCGGCCCTCGCGGCCGTGGTCCCGGCGTATCTGGGCCTCGTCCCAGGCGAGGAACGCGTCGAGCTCGGATCCGGCCGCCGCGAGCCCGGCCGCGCGGACCCACCCCTCACCGTCGGGCAACGGATCCATGGGGGAGAGTTCTGTCACGCTCACCATCGGCAGGACCTCGCTCAGGCGGGCGTACGCGGTCGTCATGGGCGACGTGCGCGCGGAAAGGGCCGGTGCCGGAGCTGAGTGGGGCATGCGGGGACCGCCGTTTCGCCATCGCTGGCCAAGTAAGGCTTACCTTACCCGAGGTGGTCGAGGTTTGAACTGAGGGCATGTGCGCCTATGGTGCTTTACGACCGGTAACAACCCCAGTAGTGACCTAAGCGCCCCCATGTACCCCGTCGGCCGCGCTGCTCGACCCACTCGACACACGACTCGGCTCGCAGGAGGACCCGTGGAGCAGGCCGGACCGCGCTCGCGTCAGGCCGCCCCGAGTGCGCCGCAAGCCGCCGCCCGTCCGGCGTCGGCCTACCGCGTGCCCGCGCAGCCCGGAGTCGCGGACGTCGACCGGGAGCGGGGCATCACCGCGGACGGCGCCGGCCCCGCCGCGGTGCGCGGCGACACCGGCGGCGTCACCGACGCGGCCCGGGGCGAGCACACGCACAGCGAGACGCCCATCCCGCTGCCGCGCACGCCGCTGCCGCGCACGCCGGAGCGGCCCGTCCTCCAGCGGTCCTCGGTACGGGGGCAGATCCTCGACGCGCTGCGGGCCGCGCTCGCGGGCGGTGAGCTGACGCCGGGCGAGGTGTACTCGGCGCCCGCGTTGGGCGAGCGGTTCGGGGTCTCCGCGACCCCTGTGCGCGAGGCGATGCAGCAACTGGCCATCGAGGGCGCGGTCGAGGTCGTGCCCAACCGGGGCTTCCGCGTCGTACGGCGGGGCGCCCGGGAGCTGGCCGAGCTGGCGGAGGTGCGGGCGCTGCTCCAGGTGCCGGTGGTCATGCGGCTCGCGCGTACGGTGTCGGCGGACCGTTGGGGCGAACTGCGGCCGCTCGCCGACGAGACGGCTCGCGCGGCCTCGACCGGGTGCCGGGCCACGTACGGGGACGCGGACCGGGCCTTTCACCGGGGGGTGCTGGGTCTGGCCGGGAACGAGCAGCTGCTGCAGATCGCGGACGATCTGCACCGGCGTACGCAACTGCCTCTAGGGGTCGGTCACTTGGGGGATGTCGGGAGTGGGGGGCGCGTGGAGCTGATGGCTGACGCGGCGGAGCACATCGCGTTGCTGGACGCGTTGATGGCCGAGGACCTGGAAGCGGCGTGCTGTCTGGTGGAGAAGCACTTCGGGGCGATGGGCTGAGGCCGCGTCGGCGGCCTCATGCCCCCGTCCCCCCGTCCCCCCGTCCCCCCCCGTCACGCCGTCGCGGCCGGCGGTGGTGCCAACTGCCGGGACAGCCAGGTCGGTACGCCGCCCAAGAGCCGGAACAACCGCCCCGCCTCCTCGCGCAGCCGCGACGCCTCCGGTTCGGACTCGGTGTCCGCGAGGGCGACGAGAGCCGGGGCGGTGCCGACCAGATAGCCCAACTCCTCGCGAATCCGCAGGGATTCGGCGAAGCCGTGCCGTGCCTCGGCCAACTCGCCGTCGCGCAGGGCGAGTCCGGCGAGATGACGCCAGGTGAAGGACTGCAGGAGCAGATCGTCGTGCGCGGTGGCCCCGGCGTGGGCCCGTCGATAGGCGGCACGCGCGGCCTGCGGGGAGCGGGCGAGGTTCTCGGCGAGAACCCCCCGCCGGAAGTCGAGAAGGGCCCGGCCGGGCGCGCCGGGGGCGATCAGTGCCGCCGCCCGGCCGAGCGCGGCCCGCGCCTCGTCGGCGCGGTCCCGGACATGGAGCAGCGTGGCCGCGTACGCCAGTTGGCCGCGCTCGCAGGCCGCCGCGCCCCGCTCGTCGTCGGTACGGGCCTGCGCCTCGGCCGTGCGCAGCGCGTCCTCGGCCTCCTCCCAGCCCTGCTCGGTGTAGAGGCAGCGCTCGACGAGCAGCGCGGTCCGCTGCAGCGAGGCCTGTGGGGTGTCGGGCTCGATCAGGGCTGCCGCGTCGACCCAGCAGGCGCGTGAGCGCAGCCGCCATACCGCGGTCTGGAGTGGATCGTCATCGGCGGTCGTTCCGTTACCAGACATGGCGGTGTGCGCCACGTTGCCCTCCCCGAGCACGCCCTTGAGCTTTGAGTGGTGGCCGCATCTCAGCACGGATTCCGTGGCCCGGCCAAGGGGGTGGGTGAAGGAATTCACAAAGTCATGGGGTGCGGACGGCGCACATGGGTCTTCGCCCACCACCCCATGACCTCAGCTCATGCGCAGGGCCAGGAAGAAGTCCAGCTTGTCCTCCAGCCGGGAGAGGTCCCGGCTCGTCAACTGCTCGATGCGGCCCACCCGGTAGCGCAGCGTGTTGACGTGCAGGTGGAGCCGGGCGGCGCAGCGCGTCCAGGAGCCGTCGCACTCCAGGAACGCCTCCAGGGTGGGGATCAGCTCGGCGCGGTGCCGGCGGTCGTAGTCGCGCAGGGGGTCCAGGAGTCGGGCCGTGAAGGCGCGGCGCACGTCGTCGGGGACGAAGGGCAGGAGCAGCACGTGCGAGGCCAGTTCCTGATGGCCCGCCGCGCACACCCGGCCGGAACGGGCGGCCGCCACCCGGCGGGCGTGCCGGGCCTCCTCCAGCGCGCCGCGCAGGCCCTCCGCCGAGTGCACGGCGGCGCTGACACCGAGGGTGAGCCGTCCGTCGTCGTCGAGTCCGGCGGTCAGCGGGTCCCGTACGGCGGTGAGGAGCGTGTCGGCGTGGATGCCGGGCTCCGGACCGTCGGGCCCTGAGGAGACCGCGGGGAGGGGGACGAGGGCGATGGCCTCCCCACCCGTGTGGGCTACGGCGATCCGGTCCGACGGCTCCGGGCCCGTCGCCAGGGGATCGACGAGGATCTCCTCCAGAAGCGCCTGGGTGACCGGACCGCTGTCGGCCTCGTCGCCGTCCCACTCGACCCGCCCCACGACGATCTGCCAGTGCGGCGCCGACCCGAGACCGGGCAGCAGCACCGGCGCGGCCACCCGCAGCCGGGCCGCGATCTCGGCCGGGGCCGCCCCCGCCTGCACCAGTTCCAGGACCTCCTGGGCGAGTCTTCGCCGTACCGTGCGGGCCGCGTCGCGCCGGTCGCGCTCGACCGCGATCAGCTGGGTGACGCCCTGCAGCAGGTCGAGCCGTTCGGCGGGCCAGTCCCCGGCGTCCGCCTCGACCGCGAGGAGCCACTCGGACAGCACGGTCGCGCGCACGTCCCGCGCGAGGGGCTCCGAGCCGCGGCCCGCGCCGCCGATCGGGAAGAGCGAGTACGTGGTGGTGCCGACGGTCACGCGGTACGGTCCGCGCCGTCCCGTGCGGGTCGCCGCCAGGTGCTCGGCGGCCAGCCGCGCGCGCAGGTCGGAGGGCAGGGCGGGCCCGGCGTCCTCGGGGCCCGCGACGAGCCGGCCGGCGGGGGAGAGAACCCAGGCGCGCAGGTCCAGATCCGAGCCGAGCAGGTCCAGGACCACGTCCGGGCCGCCGCCCGCCGGGCCGGAGGTCATCATCCGGCGGTGGCGGTCCACCACGGCCGCCAGGTCTCCGGCGCGCTCGCCGGAGACCTGCCGTACGACGTGCTCGGTGATCGTCGCGAAGGCCACCGACTCGTTCACCGCGAAGAGCGGGAGCCGGTGCCGGGCGCAGGCCACGACGAGGTCCTCCGGGATGTCGCCCAGCTCCGCCTCCCCGGCCGCCAGCGCGGTGACCCCGGCCCCCGCCAGGAGCCGTACGAAGGGCTCGGAGTCGGCGGCGTCCCGGCGCCAGGCCAGGCCCGTGAGCACCAGCTCGCCGCCGGAGAGGTAGCGGCTGGGATCCCTGAGGTCGGTGGTCATCACACCGCGCACGGTGCGGTCCAGCTCGTCCCCGCCGCCGAGCAGCCGCAGACCCAGCGCGTCGGTGTCCAGCAGTGCGCGCAGCCGCATTTCTCGTCGCCGCCGTTCTTGTCTAGAAAACAACGTTCGGTTCGCCCGGGGAGCGTGCCCGAGGCTTCCGCGGGAGGGTGGTCGTGGAGGCCGGGCGCCCCGTGTGTGTGCGGGGTGTTTCCAGCCGAAAACGAAGAGGTTGCCGAGGGCCTCCGTTCATACGAATCTACAAGATGCGCCCCTTGGCCAGCCAACTCCTTCATGTTTTCCGTGACTGACCGGGGTCGGGCGGGCGCTGTGTACTGAGACACACGACACGTGAACAGCCCATGGACGAGCCGGGCCCGCCGCACACGATGATCTGGCTCAAAAGACGACACAGACGAAGAAGAGAGCCGGTCACATGGACTTCCTTCGCCCCGCCAGCTGGGAGGAGGCGCTCGCCGCGAAGGCCGAGCACCCCACCGCTGTGCCGATCGCGGGCGGCACCGACGTGATGGTCGAGATCAACTTCGACCACCGTCGGCCCGGGCATCTGCTCGACCTGAACCGCATCGGCGAACTCTCCGAGTGGGAGGTCGGCGAGGATACGGTCCGTCTCGGCGCGTCCGTCCCCTACACCCGGATCATGGAGAACCTCCGTACCGAGCTGCCCGGCCTCGCCCTGGCCTCCCACACGGTCGCCTCCCCCCAGATCCGCAACCGCGGCGGCGTCGGCGGCAACCTCGGCACCGCCTCCCCGGCCGGCGACGCCCACCCGGCCCTCCTCGCGGCGGGCGCCCAGGTCGAGGCCGAGTCCGTACGCGGCACCCGGCTCATCCCCATCGACGACTTCTACACCGGCGTGAAGCGCAACGCCCTCGCCCCGGACGAGCTGATCCGCGCGGTGCGCATCGACAAGGCGGACGGCCCGCAGCAGTACTCGAAGGTCGGCACCCGCAACGCCATGGTCATCGCCGTGTGCGCCTTCGGGCTCGCCCTCCACCCGTCGTCGCGGACCGTGCGGACCGGCATCGGCTCGGCCGCGCCGACCCCCGTCCGGGCCAGGGCCGCCGAGGAGTTCCTGAACGCGGCGCTCGACGAGGGCGGCTTCTGGGACAACGGCCGGATCATCACCCCGTCGGTCGCCAAGCAGTTCGCCGACCTGTGCGCCGGCGCGTGCAACCCGATCGACGACGTCCGCGGCACCGCGAGCTACCGCCGCCACGCGGTCGGCGTCATGGCCCGCCGCACGTTGATGTGGACCTGGGAGTCGTACCGCGGTACCGCCGCCACCGAGGGAGCTGCGTGATGCGCGTCAATTTCACGGTCAACGGCCGTCCGCAGGAAGCCGACGACGTGTGGGAGGGCGAGTCCCTGCTGTACGTGCTGAGGGAACGGCTGGGACTCCCGGGTTCCAAGAACGCCTGTGAACAGGGCGAGTGCGGGTCCTGCACGGTCCGGCTGGACGGCGTGCCGGTGTGCTCGTGTCTGGTCGCGGCCGGACAGGTGGAGGGCCGCGAGGTCGTCACCGTCGAGGGCCTGGCGGATTTCGCCAAGCAGCGGGCGGAGCACGGTGGTTGCGCGTCGGGTGCGTGCGGTTCGCCCGGCACGGGCGGGACTTCGCTCGACTCGGCCAGACAGTGGGCCGCCCGAGGGGCCGACTCACAGACCGGTGAAGTGGGCGGGGTGTCCCCGCGCGCGACGCTCTCGCCGATCCAGCAGGCGTTCATCGACGCCGGCGCCGTGCAGTGCGGCTTCTGCACGCCGGGTCTGCTCGTCGCGGCCGACGAGATGCTGGAGCGCACCCCCAACCCCAGCGACGCGGACATCCGCGAGGCGCTGTCGGGCAACCTGTGCCGCTGCACCGGCTACGAGACGATCATGGACGCGGTCCGCCTCGCGGCCGCCCGGCAGTCCGAAGGGGTCTGATCATGGGAACCACCGGCCTGCCCACCACCCTCACCCAGGGCTCTCGCACCAGAGGCGGCATCGGCGAGTCCACGCTCCGCCCGGACGGCACCCTCAAGGTCACCGGCGAGTTCGCGTACTCGTCCGACATCTGGCACGAGGATATGCTCTGGGGCCAGATCCTGCGCTCCCCGGTCGCCCACGCCGAGATCGTCTCCATCGACACGGCCGAGGCCCTCGCCACACCGGGCGTGTACGCCGTCATGACCTACGACGACCTGCCGACCGAGGTGCGCCACTACGGCCTGGAGATCCGGGACACCCCGGTCCTCGCCCACGGCAGGGTCCGCCACCACGGCGAGCCCGTCGCGATCGTCGCCGCCGACCATCCGGAGACCGCGCGCCGCGCCGCCGCCAAGATCAAGGTCGAGTACCGGGAACTTCCGGTCATCACCGACGAGGCCTCGGCGACCGCGCCGGACGCGCCCCTCGTCCACGAGGGCCGCGACGACCATCACTTCGCCCATGTCACGCACCCGAACATCGTGCACCGCCAGCCGGTCATCCGCGGCGACGTGGCGGCGGCCCGTGAGCGCGCCGACGTGATCGTCGAGGGCGAGTACGTCTTCGGCATGCAGGACCAGGCCTTCCTCGGGCCGGAGTCCGGGCTCGCCGTGCCCGCGGAGGACGGCGGCGTCGACCTCTATGTCGCCACCCAGTGGCTGCACGCCGACCTGAGCCAGATCGCGCCCGTCCTCGGCCTGCCCGAGGACAAGGTACGGATGACGCTGGCCGGTGTCGGCGGCGCCTTCGGTGGCCGCGAGGACCTGTCGATGCAGATCCACGCGTGCCTGCTGGCGCTGCGCACCGGCAAGCCGGTCAAGATCGTCTACAACCGTTTCGAGTCCTTCTTCGGTCACGTCCACCGCCACCCCGCGAAGCTCCACTACGAGCACGGGGCCACGAAGGACGGCAGGCTCACCCACCTCAAGGCCCGCATCGTCCTGGACGGCGGCGCGTACGCGTCCTCCTCCCCGGCCGTCGTCGGCAACGCCGCCTCGCTCGGCGCGGGCCCGTACGTCATCGAGGACGTCGAGATCGAGGCCCTCGCGCTCTACACCAACAACCCGCCCTGCGGCGCCATGCGCGGCTTCGGCGCGGTCCAGGCGTGCTTCGCCTACGAGGCGCAGATGGACAAGCTGGCGGCGAAGCTCGGGATGGATCCGGTGGAACTCCGGCGGATCAACGCCATGGAGCAGGGCACCCTCCTGCCGACGGGCCAGCCGGTCGACTCCCCGGCGCCGGTCGCCGAACTCCTGCGCCGTGTCAAGGCGATGCCCCTGCCGCCGGAGCGCCAGTGGCTCGCGGCGGGCGAGGCGGCCGACGTACGACAGCTGCCGGGCGGCCTGTCCAACACCACGCACGGCGAGGGCGTCGTCCGGGGCGTCGGCTACGCGGTCGGCATCAAGAACGTCGGCTTCTCCGAGGGCTTCGACGACTACTCCACCGCCCGTGTCCGTATGGAGGTCGTCGGCGGCGAACCCGTCGCCACCGTCCACACGGCCATGGCGGAGGTCGGCCAGGGCGGCATCACCGTCCACGCGCAGATCGCCCGCACCGAGCTGGGCGTCACGCAGGTGACCATCAACCCGGCCGACACACGGGTGGGTTCGGCCGGCTCGACCTCCGCGTCCCGGCAGACGTACGTCACGGGCGGCGCGGTGAAGAACAGCTGCGAGCTGGTCCGGGAGAAGGTTTTGGAGCTGGGCCGGCGCAGGTTCGGCACGTACCACCCGGCCTGGGCCACCGCCGAACTCCTCCTGGAGGGCGGCAAGGTCGTCACCGACACCGGTGAGGTGCTGGCCGACCTCGTGGACGTCCTCGGGGACGAGGCCGTCGAGGTCGAGGCGGAGTGGCGCCACCGGCCGACCGAACCCTTCGACCTGCGGACCGGGCAGGGGTTCGGGCACGTGCAGTACTCCTTCGCCGCACACCGCGCGGTCGTCGAGGTCGACACCGAGCTGGGCATGGTCAAGGTCGTCGAGCTGGCCTGCGCCCAGGACGTCGGCAAGGCGCTCAACCCGCTCTCCGTGGTGGGCCAGATCCAGGGCGGTACGACCCAGGGCCTCGGTATCGCGGTGATGGAGGAGATCGTCGTCGACCCGAAGACCGCGAAGGTCCGTAACCCGTCCTTCACGGACTACCTCATCCCCACGATCCTCGACACGCCGACCATCCCCGTCGACGTGCTCGAACTCGCCGACGACCACGCGCCGTACGGGCTGCGCGGCGTCGGAGAGGCCCCGACCCTGTCGTCGACTCCGGCCGTCCTCGCGGCGATCCGGAACGCGACGGGTCTGGAGCTGAACCGGACGCCGGTACGGCCGGAGCATCTGACCGGTACGGCGTAGTCCGTGGCCGCCGGGCGGTAGGAGCTCGGGCGGTTCGGTTCGTCGGCGGGTGCGGGTGGGTGCGGGCTGGTCGCGCGGTTCGCCGCGCCCCTGAGAAGCAGGGGCCGCGCCCATGGCTTTTCAGGGGTGCGGGGCCGCCGCTTTCGGGCCCGCACGGGCCCTGGGCTTCCAGGCCCGCAGGGCCGTGGCTCTCAGGCCCGCAGGGGCCTGGCTTTCAGGGGCGCGGGGAACCGCGCGAGAAGCCCACCGGACCCGCACCCGACAACGCACCCACCAGCACACCCCGTTCGTCTCGGGCCGTCCCCCGGGTCGGGCACTTCCCAAATCCCGCCGCAGCCCAGTGCGACGGCCGGGTGCCCCTGTGAACCTTGGGAGAAGGCCCCATGACCCAACAGTCGCTGAAGCCGAGGACGGCCGCCGAAGGCACCGTCGACCCGGCCGGCCGGTCCCGTCTCGACCGGTACTTCCACATCACCCACCGAGGCTCCACCGTCCCCCGAGAGGTCCGCGGCGGCGTCACGACCTTCATGGCGATGGCGTACATCCTCCTGCTCAACCCGCTCATCCTGTCCGGCCCGGACGCCGCGGGCACCACCCTCGGCCAGAAGGCCCTGATCACGGCGACCGCACTCGCGGCGGCCGTCACCACGCTCCTCATGGGCTTCGTGGGCCGGGTGCCGCTCGCCCTCGCCGCCGGCCTCTCCGTCTCCGGTGTCATCGCCTCGCAGGTCGTCCCCCGGATGACCTGGCCGCAGGCGATGGGCATGTGCGTGATCTACGGCGTGATCATCATGCTCCTGGTCGTCACCGGCCTCCGGGAGCTGATCATGAACGCCATCCCGCTCGCGCTGAAGCACGCCATCACCATGGGCATCGGCCTCTTCGTCGCCCTGATCGGCTTCTACAAGGCCGGCTTCGTGCACCAGGGCAGGGCGACCCCGGTCAGCCTCGGCCCGAGCGGCGAACTCGCCGGCTGGCCGGTCCTCCTCTTCGCGGTCACCCTCCTCGCGATCTTCATGCTCCAGGCCCGCGGCGTCCCCGGGGCGACCCTGCTCGGCATCGTCGGCGGCACGGTCCTCGCCGTCGCCCTCAACGCCCTCGACGTCGTCGACCCGAAACAATGGGCCGGTGGCGCACCGGAGTTGCACGGCGCCGCGGTCTCGATGCCGGACTTCTCGCTCCTCGGGCACGTCGAGTTCGGCGGCTGGGGCGACGTCGGCGCGATGACGGTCGGCATGATCGTCTTCACGCTCGTGCTCGCCGGGTTCTTCGACGCCATGGCCACCATCATCGGCGTGGGGACCGAGGCCGGGCTCGCCGACGACAAGGGCCGGATGCCGGGGCTGTCCAGGGCACTGTTCGTCGACGGCGCCGGCGGCGCGATCGGCGGCGTGGCCGGCGGCTCGGGCCAGACCGTGTTCGTCGAGTCGGCGACCGGCGTCGGCGAGGGTGCCCGCACGGGGCTCTCCTCCGTCGTCACCGGCCTGTTCTTCGCGGCCTGCCTGTTCTTCACCCCGCTCACGGCGATCGTGCCCGGCGAGGTCGCGGCCGCCGCGCTCGTCGTCATCGGCGCCATGATGATGATGAACGCCCGGCACGTCGACTGGTCCGACCGGGCCACCGCGATCCCGGTCTTCCTGACCGTCGTGATCATGCCGTTCACGTACTCCATCACCGCGGGCGTCGCCGCCGGAGTCGTCTCCTACGTCGCCATCAAGCTGGCCCAGGGCCGGGCGCGGGAGATCGGCGCGTTCATGTGGGGCCTGACGGCGGTCTTCCTCGTCTTCTTCGCCCTCGACCCGATCGAGAGCTGGCTGGGCGTGCACTAGACGCCCGGCGCCGAGTACCGTCCGCACACCCGTCGCTTCAAGGAGACCGAACATGCTGGACATCGCCGAAGAACTGCACCGGTGGGTCGAGCACGGGCGCGACTTCGCCGTGGCCACCGTGGTGGCCGTCGGCGGCAGCGCTCCCCGGCAGCCCGGCGCCGCCCTCGCGGTGGACGACGAGGGCACCGCGATCGGCTCGGTCTCCGGCGGTTGCGTGGAGGGCGCCGTCTACGAGCTGTGCCGACAGGCGCTGGCGGACGGCGAACCGGTGCTCGAACGCTTCGGCTACAGCGACGAGGACGCCTTCGCGGTCGGTCTGACCTGCGGCGGTGTCATCGACATCCTCGTCACACCGGTGCGGGCCGGCGACCCGGTCCGCCCGGTCGTCGTCGCCGCGCTCTCCGCCGCCACGAGCGGGGAGGCGGCGGCGCTGGCCCGGATCGTCTCCGGCCCGGCGGACCTGCGGGGCCGCGCCCTGCTGGTCCGCCCGGACGGCGCGTACGACGGCGGCTACGGCGCCCATCCCGAACTGGACCGCGCCGTCGCCGCCGAGGCCCGCGCCTTCCTCGACGCCGGCCGCACGGGCACCCTGGAGATCGGAGAGCAGGGCTCACGGTGCGGAGCACCGCTCACGGTCCTCGTCGAGTCGTCCGTCCCACCGCCCCGGATGATCGTCTTCGGCGCGATCGACTTCGCGTCGGCGCTGGTCCGGGTCGGCAAGTTCCTCGGCCATCACGTCACCGTCTGCGACGCCCGTCCCGTCTTCGCGACCCGTGACCGCTTCCCGGAGGCGGACGAGATCGTCGTCGACTGGCCCCACCGATACCTGGAGCGGACGGCCGTGGACGCCCGTACGGTCCTGTGCGTCCTCACCCACGACGCCAAGTTCGACGTCCCACTCCTCCAGCTCGCCCTCCGGCTCCCCGTCGCCTACGTCGGCGCCATGGGCTCCCGCCGCACCCACCTCGACCGCAACGAACGACTCCGGCAAGTGGGCGTCACCGAGATGGAGTTGGCACGGCTCAGGTCCCCGATCGGCCTCGACCTCGGGGCCCGCACGCCGCAGGAGACGGCCCTGTCCATCGCCGCCGAGATCGTCGCCGCCCGGCGCGGCGGCAGCGGCGTCGCCCTGACCGGCGCGCACACCCCGATCCACCACGACGGCACCCCCGACGTCACACGGCTGCCGAGCCTACGGGTCTCCTGACCCCCAACCCCCGAACCCGCGCCGCGACTTGACCCCCAGGGCGACAGGGCGGACCGTTGCGATACGACAACAGCACTACGGGGGCGGACAGTTGGGTACGGCGAGCGGCGAGGAGCGCCCGGCCGTGGGCGCGGACCAGGGCCCGGACGGCACGCCGCGCGCGGACGCGGGCGACGGTAGCGCAGGCACGAGCGGGAACGGCGGCGCCACGCCCCCGGGCGAGAGCACCGCCGCCCGCGACGCGGGCTCCGCCACCGATGACGGCGCGGGCGAGGACTCCGGCACCCACTCGTGTGAGGGCTCCGGCGCCGACTCGGGAGACGACCCCGGCACCGGATCGGGCGAAGCCCCTGGCGCGGACCCGGCCGACCCCGCCGACGGCGCCGCCCCTGAACCCGACGCCACCCCCGACGAACGGCGGCTGTCCACCCTCTCGACGACCCTGCTCGGACTCTTCCTCCTCGCCGACGTCGTCTTCGTCTGCGGAGCCCTCGTGACGCTCTGGCCCGCCGTGCTGGCGACGGTCGAGCCCGGGGCGGAACCCACGGCCACCGCGCGCTGGTCGCCCTTCGGGCTCGGAAACTGGTCCCTGACCGCCGACACCGCGATGCTGCTCGCCGTGGTCGTGTGCAGCGCGCTCGGCAGCTTCGTCCACGCGGCCACGTCCTTCGCGACCTACGTCGGCAACCGTCGGCTCTACGCGAGCTGGCTGTGGTGGTACCTCCTGCGAGCCGGAATCGGGGTGGCCCTCGCGCTCCTCGTCTATCTCCTCCTGCGTGGCGGCCTGTTCGCGGGCAGCTCCGGCACCGGCGCCACCAACCCGTACGGTTTCTCCGGCATCGCCGGGCTCTGCGGACTCTTCTCCAAACAGGCCACCGACAAGCTCCGCGAGATCTGCGACACCCTCCTCAGCACCTCGGGCGACGGCGACCGGGACCGCCGGGACGGCCTGTCCACCAACCGCAACGGAGACCCGGGCCCGTCCTGACCGGCCCCGGCCCCGGTCTCCGCCCTCCCGGCGGTTCACCCGGCCTGCGCGCCGGCACGTACGCCCGGGGCGTGGCCGCCGTGGTGTCCGGCCCCGTCGAGGTCGAGGGGGTGACCGTACGCGTGCGTGAGGTGCACGCACTCGTCCCCCACCCTGTACGCCGGCGCGAGGAGGCCGCCGGGCGCGAGGACGCGAGGGAACTCCCGGAACAGGGACGGGAGTTCGTCGAGCGGCGTATGGACCGTCGGGTACCGGGCGAGGGCACCCGCCGACGAGCCGTCCTCGAAGTCGAGCGCGGTCATCGTGCCCACGTCGAACCGCAGCCGTGGACGGGCTCAGCGGGCCACGGTTTGTCGGAGGCGTCGGCTCAGCCCGGCCGTCGGGCGCCGGACGCGAGCAGTCCGTCCACCGCCCGCCCGAACATCCACCGTGCCACCAGCCCCAGCGGGCGGTCGAAGAGGCCCGGCAGCCCGCGTACCCGCAGGTCCTCCCGCCAGACCACACGGCACGCGCCCGCGCCGTCCGGACGGACCTCGATCTCGGCCCACCCGGTGACGAACGAACCGTGCTTGACCAGCCTGCACCTCCCGTCGGCCGCCCCTTCCGGCGGCTGCCAGAGCGTGACCTCCATCGGGTCGTCGAAGGCGAGCGGGCCGACACCGCTGCGGGCCACGAACACCGTGCCCTCGCCGGTCGGGGGAGGTGTGCGGACGGTGACGCGGGTCAGCGGGACGACGTCGGCGTGCCGGGGCCAGTCGGTGAGACGCTGCCAGGCGCGGTCCGCGGGGAGTGGTGGGAGGCGTTCCAGGACGAAGAGAACCACGGGGCGATCGTAGGCGCACGGGAGTGTTCCCCCTCCTCCCGACCCGCGGGCCCGTCCCGGCGCGGAGCCCCTACCGCGCCGCCCCGCCGTACGGCACCATGAGCGCGACCGCACGCCCGCCCCTGGCCGGAAGGTGCTCCCGTGGACGCTGAACTGCACGGCAGGCTCGACGAGTTACAGCGGGATCCGTATCCGCACTACGCGCGGGCCAGGGCGGCGGAGGGGCTGACGTACGTCCCCGAGCTGGACTCCTGGCTGGTCGCGCGGGACGCCGACGTACGGGAGGTGCTGCGGCGCCCGGAGGACTTCTCGTCGGCGAACGCGCTGCGTCCGGACGTCATGCCCGCGCCCGCCGCGCTGGCCGTGCTCGGCGGCGGCTTCGGCGGCCGTCCCGTCGTCGTCACCGCCGACGGGACCCTGCACCAGGAGCTGCGGGCACCCATCGTGCGGGGCCTGTCGCCCGCGAGGGTCGCGGCGGTCCTCCCGTATGCCGCCGAGCGGGCCGAAGCCCTGATCGACGGCTTCGTCAAGGACGCCGAGGGGAGCAGGGGCGCCGAGAGCGGGCGGGTCGAGCTGATGTCCGCCTATGCGGGCCGCCTCCCCGGGGAGGTCATCGGCCGCCTCGTCGGGTTCGACCCGGACGACGTACCGGCGCTGGTCCATGGCGGTCACCGGGCCGAGCAGCTGCTGTTCCGGCCCATGACGGAGGCCGAACAGATCGCGGCGGCCGAGGACGTGGTCGCCACGGCCCACCGTCTCGACGCGTTCGTGCGGGCCCGGCACGCCGACCCCCGCGAGGACCTGGGCACCGAACTCATCAGGTCCGTCGTCGGGGCCGGCGCCGGTGAGCTGACGCTCGACCACCGTCATCAGGTCGTCGCCCATCTGCAGAACCTGCTCATCGCCGGGCATCTGACCACGACCGCCCTGATTGGGACGACCCTCCTGCACCTGCTGCGCGACCGCCGGCAGTGGGAGCTGCTCTGCGCCGAGCCGGAACGCATCCCGGCCGCCATCGAGGAAGCCGCCCGCTACGACACCGCGTTGCAGGGTTTCCGCCGGGTCACCACTCGGCCGGTCACCCTCGCCGACACCGAACTCCCCGCCGGGACACCGGTGTTCCTGGCCTTCGGCAGTGCCAACCGGGACGGTTCGCGTCACCCGCGCCCCGACGACTTCGACATCACCCGGCCCGCCGGCAGCCGCCACCTCTCCTTCGGCTCCGGCACCCACACCTGCCCCGGCTCACAGCTCGCCCGCGAACAACTCCGCCTCACCCTGGAGCTGTTGACCAGCCGCCTGCCGGGCCTCCGCCTCGCGGACGGCCCACACATCACCATGCGCCCGACCTTGATCCACCGCTCCCCGGAGCGCCTCGAACTCGTCTGGTGACCCGCACGGCGTGAACGCCGGCCGGCGCGCGGGAGGCCCGCCCGGTCACGGCCCGCCGCTTCCTCGGGGCCCTGCGGCGGTGACTGCGGCCCGGCGACCCGGCCGCGGGGTTCGTGGCCCTCGCCGGCCCGACCCTCGTCCTCGCCGACCCGGCCGTCGCGGGCGCCGGACTCCCGGGCCTTCGCGCTCCTCGCCGCCGTCATCGGCGTCGGCGCCGCGATGGTCGGCCTTCGTGCCTGCGCACGCCCCGAATCCGTCGTGGGACCGGCCCGCCCGGTGCTGCAGGGATCGGCGCGGGACGCGGTGCGCGGTCCGTGCGGCAGCGGCCTGGTCGTCCCGGCCGTGGCCACGGCCGCGCTGAGCGCGTGGATGCCGCTGCCGCCGGCCTTCCTCGTACCGGGACCGCCGGCGCCGGCGCTCACCGCCGCGGACCTGCGCGGAAACGGGTCGCTTCCCGGCCGGGCGTGTGATGGGGTGACGCCCGGGATGTCCTCAGGAGGGGGAGCGCACGGTGAACATACGGCGGCGGAAGAAGCTGTCCCGGCGGCTGGTGTGGGCCGCGATGATCGGTGACACCGCCGGGGTCGACACGCTGCTGCGTGCCGGAGCGCCCGCGGAGACGGCCGACGCCGAGGGGACGACGCCCCTGTACGCGGCATCCGTCCACGGGGCCGCCGACACCGTCCGCCTGCTCCTGGCCGCCGGAGCCCTGCCCGACACCGAGAGCGGACGCGGCGCGGAGGGCACACCGCTGTGCGGCGCCGCGTGCTGGGGGCATACCGAAACGGTGCGCGCGCTCCTCGCCCACGGCGCCGACCCCGGCCTGCGCGAGGACCACGGCACCGGCCGCACCCCGCTCGACTGGGCGACCGCCGGCCCCCACCCCGAGACGGCGGCCCTGCTGCTGGCCGCGGGGGCGCGTTCTTCCTAGTGCACCCGTCCCGGTGCGGGACGGGTGCGGAACGGGTGCGGGACGGTCAGAACGCGTACGGTCCGAAGCGGCCCCAGGCCACCACGGCCGCCAGGATCAGCAGCACCAGGCTCGGGACGCTCTCCTTGATCTCCTTGCGCCGGACATGGAAGCCGACCGCGCCGAGCATGGTGAGGACGAGGCCGGTGGCCGCCAGCGGGACGAGAACCGGGGCTATGTCCAGTGCCGCCGGGAGGATCAGGCCGAGGGCGCCCAGGGCCTCCACCGCGCCGATTCCCTTGACCGCGGCCGGGGAGAACTCCTCGGCCCAGTTCATACCGGAGGCGATCAGTTTCTCCCTGGTCCGGGTGGTCTTCATCAGGCCGGCGGCGAGGAAGGCGGCCGCGAGCACGCTCGCGATGATCCAGAGGGTGGCGTTCACGGTGGGCACGTCCGGTTCATGAGGTCTTGTGAGTTGAAAGTTCAAGGGATGCGGGGCTCAACGTAGGGGTGCGTGAGTTGAAGCGTCAAGCCATCGAAGCGTCAAGTCATGCCGTGGGCGGTCACTTGGAGCGGCACGTAGAGTGGGCGTCATGGAGGCCATGGAGACACCGCGCCGGTCGTGTGGGCTGACCGAGGAGGAGAGCGAGACCTGGCACGCGCTGGCGGGCCTGATGGTCCGACTGCCGAGTGCTCTGGACACGCGTCTCCAGCAGGACTCGGGGATCAGCCACGTGGAGTACCTGGTGATGTCGATGCTCTCCCAGAGCGAGGAACGCACCCTGCGGATGAGTGACCTGGCCAGGCATGTCGGTTCGTCGCTGTCCCGGCTGTCCCATCTCGTGAAGCGGCTGGAGAGGAGCGGATGGGTGCGCCGGGAGCCGGACCCCTCCGACGGGCGCTACACGCTGGCCGTGCTCACCGAGGCCGGTCACGCCAAGATCGTCGAGAGCACGCCGGGGCACGCCGACGCCCTGCGGCACCTGGTGTTCGACGCGCTCACGAGGACCCAGCAGCGGCAGCTGAGGGACATCGGGCGGCGCGTCTGGCGCAGTGTCGCGCCGGACGACCACTGCGTGCCGCCGCCGGGCTGACGGCGCGGCCCCGGGCGAACGGGAGACCGGCGGCCGACGCCTCAGTGGCCGGCCGGCGGGCCCGTGGTGCCGCGGACCTCCAGCGTCGGCGTGGTCAGGACGACCTTGCCGACGCGCGTCGGGTCGGCGATACGGTCGAGGAGGCACTGGGCGGCGGCCCGGCCGACGTCGTGGCTGGCGTTGTCCACGGTGGTGAGCCAGAGGTGGCGCAGGCGGGCGACGTAGGTGTTGTCGTAGCCCACGAGGGAGAGGTCGCGCGGCACCTTCAGGCCCATCTCCTCGGCGGCGGAGAGGGCGCCCACGCAGGCCATGTCGTTGAACGCCACGATGGCGGTGGGGCGTTCACGGGCGCCGAGCAGCCGGACCGTGGCGCGGTAGCCGCCCTCCTCCGTCAGGTCGCCCCGCTCGACGGACGCCAGGTCGCCCAGCCCGTGCTCGCCCATCACCGTCTCGAAACTGCGGCGGCGCAGCGCGCCGACGACGCCGTCCCCGGCGATGTGCGCGATACGCCGGTGCCCGAGGCCGAGGAGGTGCTCGGTGGCGAGGCGGGCGCCCAGCTGGTCGTCGCCCGCGACGACGTCCACATGGGGGAGCGTGGGCTCCCGGGCGCCCGCCACCACGGTCGGGATGAGCCCGGCCGCCGCGCGCAGGGCCTCGGACGGCGGCAGGGTGCCGACCGCTATCAGCCCGTCGACCCGCAGCTCCGTGAAGGTGCGGGTGAGGTCCTCGCCGAGCCGCCGGTTGAGATGGCCGTCGGCCAGCAGCATCCGCAGGCCGTTGTCGTGCAGCCGGGAGTTGAGGCCGTCCAGCAGCTCCACGAACCAGGGGTTGCGCATGTCGTTGAGAAGGACGCCGACCGTGCGGGTGCGGCGCTCGCTCAGGCTGCGCGCGGCGGCGTTCGGCCGGTAGCCCAACTGGTCCACGGCCGTCAGGACGGCCTCCCGCTTCTCGGGGCGCACCTGGTCGGAGCCGCGCAGCACCAGGGAGACCAGTGACTTCGACACGCCGGCCCGCTCGGCGACGTCGCGGATGGTCGGGGGTCTCATGGCGTGGACCGTTCCATAGCGGCGGCGCGCTTGTCAAAGGGCTTGACAGCCAGGAAGACGGGCCCGCATGGTGAGCGGCGTACGTTCTGGAACGGTCCAAAGCGCCGGTCCAGAGCGCCGGTCCAAAGCGCGGTCGACCACGCTCGCCGCGTACCGAACAAGCCCATGGCACGACCCCTCGCTCGGTCCCCAGGTCGCGGTGACGATGCGAGCGGGTCCGGGCAGGGTCGAGGAAGGGCAGTCATGGTGAGTGCGCTCGGTGTCGCCGTCGTGGGGTTCGGCTGGATGGGACGGGTGCACACCCAGGCGTACGCCCGCGTGACCCATCACTTTCCGCAGCTGTCCCTGCGGCCCGAGCTGGTCACCGTCGTCGAGGAGGTACCCGGCCGCGCCGAGGAGGCCGCCCGGCAGTTCGGGTTCGCCTCGACCGCCCGGGACTGGCGCGAGGTGGCCGCCGACCCCCGCATTCGGGCGGTCAGCATCACCGCGCCGAACTTCCTGCACCGCGAGATCGGTGTCGCCATGGCCGAGGCCGGCAAGCACATCTGGATCGAGAAGCCGGTCGGGCTCACCGCCGCCGACGCCCGCGCCGTCGCCGACGCGGCCGCCCGGGCCGGTGTCCAGGGGACCGTGGGCTTCAACTACCGCAACGCGCCCGCCGTCTCCACCGCCCGGGAGCTGATCGCCGCCGGCCGGATCGGCACCGTCACGCACGTGCGCATCCGTCTGTTCAGCGACTACGCCGCCCACCCCGAGGGCGCCCTGACCTGGCGCTACGAGCGGGAACGCGGCGGCAGCGGCGTCCTCGGCGACCTCGCCTCGCACGGCGTGGACCTGGCCCGTCACCTGCTCGGCGACATCACCTCCCTCACCGCCGACACCGCGATCTTCGTCCCCGAACGGGCCCGGCCCACCGGCGCCACCGCCGGCCACACCCGGGCCTCGGGGGGCGAACTCGGCCCCGTGGAGAACGAGGACTACGTCAGCTGCCTCCTCCGCTTCGCCTCCGGCGCCCGGGGCGTCCTGGAGGCCTGCCGGGTCTTCGTCGGCGAACAGAACAACTACGGCTTCGAGATCCACGGCACCGAGGGCGCCCTCTTCTGGGATTTCCGCCGCATGGGGGAGCTGGGCGTCAGCAGGGGTGAGGCCTACCAGGACCAGTCCGTGCACACCCTCTTCGTCGGCCCCGGCCACGGCGCGTACGGCGCCTTCCAGCCGGGCTCCGCCAACGCCATGGGCTACGACGACCTCAAGGTCGTGGAGGCGTACAACTTCCTGCGCTCGATCGCCGAGGACACCCCGCACGGCACCACCCTCGCCGACGCCGTGCACAGCGCCACCGCGCTGGACGCGATGAGCCGCTCGGCCGAGTCGGGGGCGTGGGTGAACCTCTGAACCGGGGGCGAGCGGAGTTCTTGGACCGTTCCCGGTACTTGAACTCCCTTGCCCTGGCGGTCAGTTGCGGACGAGGAGCTGGAAGTCGAAGGAGTAGCGCGAGGCCCGGTAGATGTGGGTGCCGTACTCCACCGCGCGGCCGGTGTCGTCGTACGCCGTGCGCCGCATGGTGAGCAGCGCGGCGCCCTCCGGCTCGCCGAGGCGTCCGGCCTCCTCGGAAGTGGCGGTACGGGCGCCGACGCTCTGATGGGCGCTGTGCAGGGTGATGCCGGCGTTGCGCATCATCCGGTACAGGCCCGTCGACTCCAGATGCTCGGTGGCGAGGTCCAGCAGCCCGCCCGGCACGAAGTTGGCCAGGTACGCCACCGGCTGGCCGTGGGTCAGGCGCAGCCGCTCGAAGAGGTGCACCTCGGCCCCCTCGGCGATGCCCAGGGCGGCCGCGACCTCGGCGGAGGCCTGCCGGACCTCGCTCAGCAGCACCCTGGTCGTGGGCTGCTGACCGGCCGCCTCCAGGTCGTCGTACAGGCTGCTCAGCTCCAGCGGCCGTTTCACCTGGCTGTGCACCACCTGCGTACCGACACCCCGGCGGCGTACGAGCAGGCCCTTGTCGACGAGCGACTGGATGGCCTGCCGCACGGTCGGGCGGGACAGGCCGAGCCGGCCCGCGAGCTCGATCTCGTTTCCCAGCAGGCTGCCGGGGGCGAGGGCGCCGTGCTCGATCGCCGACTCCAGCTGCCGGGCCAGCTGGTAGTACAGCGGCACCGGGCTGCTCCGGTCGACGCTGAGGCCGAGACTCCCTGTACTCCCCGTGGTCGCGCTGGTCACGCCCATGAGAGTAGCCGTCCGTCCGGATGACAGGAACCCCTGTCATCGCATTGTCCTGACATGGGCGGGGCAGTGGCGGGGAGGCCGGCTCGGGGATCGGCCGGGAAGCCTGCCCGGGGATCGGCCCGGAGACCGGTGCGGGACCGGTCGCGAGTCCGACCGGAAGCGGGGGCCACCGAAGGGCACCGGTGCGCGGGCCCCTCGGTGGCCTTCGGCGGTGCCCCGTCAGAGATGGCGCCGCCGGCCGGCCGCCTCGCGGTCGTACGCCGCGCGTGCCTCGATGGCCGCCGGGCGGGAGGCCGTCTGCGCGACCGGCACGTCCCACCAGGCCTCCGCCGGGGGAGCGGTGGGCGCCGGGTCGGTCTCGACGTACACACAGGTGGGCCGGTCCGAGGCACGCGCCGTCGCGAGCGCCTCGCGCAGCTCCCGCACGGTCTTGGCGCGGATGACGTCCATGCCGAGGCTGGCCGCGTTCGCCGCCAGGTCCACCGGGAGCGGGGCTCCGGAGAAGGTGCCGTCGGCGGCGCGGTAGCGGTAGGCGGTGCCGAAGCGCTCGCCGCCCACCGACTCCGACAGGCCGCCGATGGAGGCGTACCCGTGGTTCTGGATGAGGACCAGATTGACCGGCAGGCCCTCCTGGACGGCCGTCACGATCTCCGTCGGCATCATCAGATACGTGCCGTCCCCGACCAGCGACCAGACGACCGTGCCGGGCGCCGCCTGCTGGACACCGATCCCGGCGGGGATCTCGTAGCCCATGCAGGAGTAGCCGTACTCCAGGTGGTACTGGCGGGGGCTGCGGGCCCGCCACAGCTTGTGCAGGTCGCCGGGGAGCGAGCCGGCCGCGTTGATGATCACGTCCTCGTCGCCGACGACCGAGTCCAGGGCGCCGAGCACCTGGGTCTGGGTGGGAGCGGCGTGCTCGTCGGCCGGGGTGTAGGCGGCCTCCACGACCCGCTCCCAGCGCTCCTTGCCGGTCCGGTACTCCGCCTCGTACGCCTCGCTCACCCGGTGGCCCTCCAGCGCCTCGGTGAGCGCGGTGAGACCGGCCCGCGCGTCGCAGACGACCGTCCGGGCCGACAGCTTGTGGGCGTCGAACGCGACGATGTTGAGATTGACGAAGCGGACGTCCGGGGTCTGGAAGAGGGTGTTCGAGGCGGTGGTGAAGTCGGTGTAGCGGGTGCCGACGCCGATGACCAGGTCGGCGGTGCGGGCGATGTCGTCGCAGACGGCCGTGCCGGTGTGCCCGATGCCGCCGAGGTCGGCCGGGTGGTCGAACCGCAGGGACCCCTTGCCCGCCTGGGTGGACGCGACCGGGATGCCCGTGGCGTCGACGAGCGCCTTCAGCGCCCCCTCGGCCTCGCTGTGGTGGACGCCGCCGCCCACGACGATCAGCGGCCGCCGCGCGGCGCGGACGGTCCGTGCGGCCTCCGCCAGTTCCACCGGGTCGGCCGCGGGACGCCGTACGCGCCACACGCGCTCGGCGAAGAACTCCTCCGGCCAGTCGTACGCCTCCGCCTGGACGTCCTGCGGCAGGGCGAGGGTGACGGCGCCGGTGTCGGCCGGGTCGGCGAGGACCCGCATGGCGTTGAGGGCGGCCGGGATCAGGGCCTCGGGGCGGGTGACGCGGTCGAAGAAGCGGGAGACCGGGCGCAGCGTGTCGTTGACCGAGACGTCGGCCTCGGTGGGGTGCTCCAGCTGCTGGAGCAGCGGGTCGGCGGTGCGGGTCGCGAAGTAGTCGCCGGGCAGGAGCAGCACGGGGAGGCGGTTGATGGTGGCGAGGGCGGCGCCGGTGACCAGGTTGGTGGCGCCGGGGCCGATGGAGGTGGTGACCGCCTGCGCGGAGAGCCGGTTCAGCTGGCGGGCGTGACCCACGGCGGCGTGCACCATGGACTGCTCGTTACGGCCCTGGTGGAACGGCATCGCCTCCTCACCGGCCTCCAGCAGCGCCTGGCCGAGCCCCGCGACATTGCCGTGGCCGAAGATGCCCCAGGTCCCGGCGATCAGCCGGTGGCGCTCCCCGTCGCGCTCGGTGTACTGCGCGCACAGGAACCGCACCAGCGCCTGGGCGACGGTCAGACGGCGGGTGGGGGACTGGGACATCGGGACCTCACGGGTTGGGGTGGTGGTGGGTTGGTGTGCGGGGCGGGCTCAGAGCAGCCCGACCGCGGTGTCGACCGCTCTCTCCACGCCGCCCTCGGCCGGGTAGAGCAGGGAGCGGCCCGCGACCAGGCCCTGCACGGTGGGCAGGCGCAGGGCCTTGCGCCACTTCTCGTAGACGCCCTCCTGATCCCTGCCCACTTCGCCGCCGAGCAGCACGGCCGGCAGGGTGGACGTCTCCAGGACCTCGCCCATGGCGTCGGGGTCGTCGGTGACGGGCAGCTTGAGCCAGGTGTACGCGGAGGTGCCGCCGAGCCCGGCCGCGATGGCGATGGAACGGGTGACGGCGTCGGCGCCCAGGTCGTTGCGCACCCTGCCGTCGACGCGGCGGGAGAAAAAGGGCTCGACGAACAGCGGCAGTCGGCGGGCCGCCATCTCGTCGACCGCGCGGGCCGTGGAGTACAGCGTCCGCAGGGACCCGGGGTCGTCGTGGTCGATCCGCAGCAGCAGCTTGCCCGCGTCGAAGCGCAGCCGCGCTAGGTCCCGCGGTCGGTGGCCGGTGAAGCGGTCGTCCATCTCGAACGAGGAGCCGGCGAGCCCGCCGCGGTTCAGGGAGCCCATGACGACCTTCCCCTCCAGCGCGCCCAGCAGGAGCAGGTCCTCGCAGAGGCGTTCGAGGAGGTCGGCGCGGTCGGCCATGGCGAGCGGGCGGTCCCCGACGCGGAGGGCTCCGCGGGCGGGGTGGTCGGCGGCGACGATCATCAGACGGCCGGTGTCGCCGACGAGGGGACGCCGGGTGCGGCGCGCCGCCGCCTCGGCGATGGCCTCGGGGTGCAGGGCGCGCACGCGCACGAGGTCGGGGATGCGGACGGCCAAGTGGGGCTCCTGTCGTTCGGCGGGTGCGGGTGCGGGAGGTGCGGATGAGGTGCGGGTGCGTGGGGGCCGGTCGCGGTTGTCGCCCCCCGAAACGCAGGGGTTGCGCCGCCGGACGCTCGTCAGGCTGCCCGCGTCAGGCCGCCGCCCGCATCAGCGTGCCGCCGGCATCGGGCCGCCCGGGGGGCGGGAGCCCCGGAGGCACTGCCGAGGAACCCGCCGACGGCTCGACGCGCGCGAGAGGGACGCCGGTCTGCAACGGATGGAGATCGATTGCGACACGGCTTGTCGTGAGCGGATCGAAGGATTCGGCGGACTCCGCCATGCGCGTCGCTCC
The DNA here is from genome assembly GCF_000383595.1 of Streptomyces bottropensis ATCC 25435. Taxonomy (NCBI): domain Bacteria; kingdom Bacillati; phylum Actinomycetota; class Actinomycetes; order Kitasatosporales; family Streptomycetaceae; genus Streptomyces; species Streptomyces bottropensis. The sequence goes on from NZ_KB911581.1 coordinate 2,658,413, forward strand.
TCAAGGCGGGGATGCGGGCCACCGGAGGTCCGCGGCGCGCGGGGATGCGCGCACTCGGGTCCGGATGTATCCCAGGTGTAGGACCCGAAGCGGCCCCCTGTCAAGACTTTGTACTGACATCCTGACTTGCTCGTGAAATAATGTCTTAACAAAGTCTTGACAGGGGGGTCCGCCAGGGGTTTGTATCCCGTCCCAACGAATCAGCGCAGTCGGCCTACCGGCACAATGATCCGGACTTTCGAAGTCCGGGCCCGCGCGGGCGCTCCGCCCGACGCTGTCCCGATCCCTTTCCCCCTGTCGCACAGTGAGGTGCAGGAAAGATGGACCGCACGTTGTACTCCCGCTCACGCAGAGTGGCTCCCTTCTTCGCCATGGCCGCAGCCTCCGCGCTGCTGATAGCCGGCTGCTCCAGCGGCTCCGGCGGGAAGGAGTCCGAGGAGGGCGGGGCGGACGCCTCCGCGGGCAAGGCGAACACGCCCCGGATGAAGGTCGCGCTGGTCACCCACCAGGCCCCCGGTGACACCTTCTGGGACATCGTCCGCAAGGGCGCCCAGGCGGCGGCCGACAAGGACAACATCGAGCTCATCTACTCGGCGGACCCGAACGCCGGCAACCAGGCCAACCTGGTGCAGAACGCGATCGACCAGAAGGTCGACGGCATCGCCATCACCCTCGCCAAGCCCGACGCGATGAAGGACGTCGTGGCCAAGGCGACGAAGGCGGGAATCCCGGTCGTCGGCCTCAACTCCGGTCTGAGCGACTGGCAGAGCCTCGGTCTGATGTCCTTCTTCGGGCAGGACGAGAGCGTGGCGGGCGAGGCGTTCGGCAAGCGGCTGAACGAGGTCGGCGCGAAGAAGGCCGTCTGTGTCGTCCAGGAGCAGGGCAACGTCGGCCTGGAGCAGCGCTGCGCGGGCGTGAAGAAGACCTTCGAGGGCGACACCGAGACCCTCAACGTCACGGGCACCGACATGCCGTCCGTGAAGTCGACCATCACGGCCAAGCTCAAGCAGGACACCGCCATCGACTACGTGGTCGCCCTCGGTGCCCCCTACGCCCTGACCGCGGTCCAGTCGGTCGGGGACGCGGGCAGCAAGGCGAAGGTCGCCACCTTCGACCTGAACAAGGACCTGACGGACGCCATCAAGAGCGGTGACATCCAGTTCGCGGTGGACCAGCAGCCGTATCTGCAGGGCTACCTGGCCGTGGACTCGATGTGGCTCTACAAGAACAACGGCAACTACAGCGGCGGTGGCGAGGAAGCGGTGCTGACCGGCCCCGCGTTCGTCGACAAGAAGAACGTCGACACGATCGCCGAGTTCGCCGCGAAGGGCACCCGGTGATCTGAATGACCCAAGCAACGGCTCCGGCGGCGAGTTCCTCGCCGCCGGCTCCGCCGGCCGGCACGCAGAAGGACGGGCGCACCGCGCAGCGCTCGCTCGGACGGCGGCTGCTGGCCCGCCCGGAGGTCGGCGCTCTGATCGCCGCGATCGGGGTGTACGTCTTCTTCTTCTCGGTGGCCCCGTCCTTCCGGGAGGCCAGTTCGCTGGCGACCGTGCTCTACCAGGCCTCCGTCATGGGCATCATGGCGATTCCGGTGGCCCTGCTGATGATCGGCGGCGAGTTCGACCTGTCCGCCGGCGTCGCGGTCACCACCTCCGCCCTCACCGCCGGCATCCTCAGCTTCCAGCTGACGGTGAACGTGTGGACCGGCGTGATCGTCGCACTGATCGTGTCGCTTGCGGTGGGGGCGTTCAACGGCTGGCTGCTGATCAGGACCGGGCTGCCCAGCTTCCTCGTCACGCTCGGGTCGTTCCTGATCCTCCAGGGCTCGAACCTGGCGGTGACCAAGATCTTCACCGAGAACGTGGCGTCCGACTCGATCAGCGACATGGACGGCTTCGACCAGGCCAAGAGCGTCTTCGCCTCGGAGGTGTCGATCGGCGGCGTCGACGTCAAGGTCACGGTCTTCTACTGGCTGGCGTTCGCGGCGATCGCGACCTGGCTGCTGCTGCGTACCAAGTTCGGCAACTGGATCTTCGCGGTCGGCGGGAACAAGGACAGTGCGCGGGCCGTCGGCGTGCCCGTGAACTTCACCAAGGTCGCCCTCTTCATGGGGGTCGGCGCGGGCGCCTGGTTCGTGGGCATGCACCTGCTGTTCTCGTTCAACACGGTGCAGTCCGGCGAGGGCGTGGGCAACGAGTTCCTGTACATCATCGCCGCGGTGATCGGCGGCTGTCTGCTGACCGGCGGCTACGGCTCGGCCGTCGGCCCGGTGATCGGTGCCTTCATCTTCGGCATGGTCTCCCAGGGCATCGTCTACGCCAACTGGAACCCGGACTGGTTCAAGGCCTTCCTCGGCGTGATGCTCCTGATCGCCGCCCTCGTCAATCTGTGGGTCCGCAGCCAGGCCACCCGGAGGTGAACCACCCCATGACCACCAGCAACGAAACCACCACCCCCGCGACCTCGGGCGCGGGCGAGGCCCCCGTGGTCGAGCTGCGGAACACCGGCAAGGCCTACGGCAACGTCCGCGCCCTGCACGGTGTGAACCTGACTGTCCACCCCGGCCGTGTCACCTGCGTCCTGGGCGACAACGGCGCCGGCAAGTCCACGCTGATCAAGATCATCTCGGGCCTGCACCAGCACACCGAGGGCGAGGTCCTCGTCGACGGCGAGCCGGTGCGCTTCACCACCCCCCGCGAGGCACTGGACAAGGGCATCGCCACCGTCTACCAGGATCTGGCGACCGTCCCGCTGATGCCGGTCTGGCGCAACTTCTTCCTCGGCTCGGAGTTCACCAAGGGCCCCTGGCCCGTCCGGCGTCTGGACATCGCCCGGATGAAGGAGACCGCGGACACCGAACTGCGCAACATGGGCATCGTCCTGGACGACCTGGACCAGCCCATCGGTACCCTCTCCGGCGGTCAGCGCCAGTGCGTGGCCATCGCCCGCGCCGTCTACTTCGGTGCCCGCGTCCTCATCCTCGACGAGCCCACCGCCGCCCTCGGCGTCAAGCAGTCGGGTGTGGTGCTGAAGTACATCGCCGCCGCCCGCGACCGCGGCCTCGGCGTCATCTTCATCACCCACAACCCCCACCACGCCTACATGGTCGGCGACCACTTCAGCGTCCTGCGCCTCGGCACCCTCGAACTGAGCGCCGCCCGCGACCAGGTCACCCTGGACGAACTCACCAACCACATGGCCGGTGGTACCGAACTCGCCGCCCTCAAGCACGAACTCGCCCAGGTGCGCGGCGTCGACGTCGAAGAACTCCCCGAAGCGGAGGACCTCACGGCACCCGTGGGCACCTCGAAGGACGGGGCCGCGTAGCACCCGGCGGCCGCTCCTCGCGAGCGGTCCCGCCGCCGGCACGGCCGGGTCGTCAGGACGGCTCTCCGGTTCGACGGCCCCTTGGACCGAAGGGGCGTCCGGGAGAGGCATCCTGACGACCGCGGCCGTTCGCGCCCACGGTGTGCGGCGCACGGCGAAAACCCTTGCCGCTCACCGGGGTTCACCAGCCCCGGACCCGCGTCGTGGCACCGCCTCCGAGGCGGTGGCGACGTCTTCCGTCTGCCCGATTCACGACTTGGCTGGCGATCGCCTTGCTGTTCGGTTACCGGGCCGTCACCATGAGGTGTGCCGCCCGGAGCCGTACGCTCGAGGAGACGCCTATGGACAGGTACGAGCAGCCCTTCGCCACGAGCGTCGTCAGGGACTTGCACGACACCTCACTGGACGAGGTACCGGAGTCCGCTCAGGAGTCGGCCATGGCAAGGATGCTCGCAGGTGGCGGAGAGCCGGTGGCCGCATTCCAGTCCTCGCTCTGACCGGTCCGGCCGGAACGACGGGGAACCGTACCGGTGACGGTGGCGGCGCGGCCCTTCCGCCAGTTCGTGATCAAGGTGCACAGCCGGTGCGATCTGGCCTGTGACCACTGCTACGTCTACCAGCACGCCGACCAGAGCTGGCGCGGGCGTCCGGGGACGATGTCCGAGGAGACGTTCCGTCGTACGGCCGAGCGGATCGCCGAGCACGCCGCCGCGCACCGGCTCACCCGCGTCCATGTCGTCCTGCACGGCGGCGAACCCCTCCTCGCCGGGCGGGAACGGCTGCGCGGCTACGCCCGTGAACTGCGCTCGGCCCTCGATGGTGTGGCCGCGCTCGACCTGCGGATGCAGACCAACGGACTCCGGCTGGACGACGCGTTCTGCGCGATGCTCGTCGAGGAGTCCATCGTCACCAGCGTCTCGCTCGACGGGGACGAGGTGTCGAACGACCGCCACCGGATCAGACGGGACGGCTCGGGCTCCTACCGGGACGTGGTGCGCGCGGTGCGCCTGCTGGGCGCGCCGGCCCACCGGGGCGCCTTCGGCGGACTCCTCTGCACGATCGACGTCGAGAACGACCCCGTGGAGGTGTACCGGGCACTGGCCGAACTCGCCCCGCCCGCCGTCGACTTCCTGCTGCCGCACGCCACCTGGGAGTACCCGCCGCCCCGGCCCGGCGGTGAGGCCGGCTCCGAGTACGCCCACTGGCTGATCGCCGTGCACAAGCAGTGGACCGCCGACGGCATGCCGATGCGGATCCGCATGTTCGAGTCGATCAGCCGGCTGAGCCGCGGCAGGGGCAGCCTCACCGAGGCGCTGGGGCTGGGCAGTTCGGACCTGCTCGTGGTGGAGACCGACGGCGCCATCGAGCAGGCGGACTGGTTGAAGACGGCCTATCCGGGAGCCCCCGGGACCGGCATGCACATCGACACCCACCGCCTGGAGGAGGCCGCCGCCCACCGGGGCATCCAGGCCCGCCGCGCCGGACTGGACGGACTGAGCGCGCAGTGCCGCGCCTGTCCCGTCGTGTCGGTCTGTGGCGGGGGCCTCTACGGACATCGTCACCGCAGGTCCAACGGCTTCGACAACCCCTCCGTCTACTGCGCGGACCTGCTGAGGATCATCGAGTACGTCCAGACGACCGAACGCGACGACGCCGACGTCCGGCACGGCTGGCACGGCCTGTCCTGGGGGCACTTCGACGAACTGGCCGCCGGGCACGGCAGCACGGCCGCCGTCCGGTCGCTGGCCGCGGCCCAGAACAGCCAGCGGCGCGCGCTGCTGGCGGCAGCCCGCCGCGCGGACACCCAGGGGCCGGGCACCCCGGCGCCGGGTGCGGGTGCGGGTGCCGGTGCGGGTGTGGGCTCGGGCTCGGGCTCGGATGCGAGGTACGGCCCGGTGACCGGCGGCTCGGCGGACTCGGCCCCCGGCTGGGACGCGGTCCTCGCCCTGCCCGCCGCCGCGCTGGACGTGCTGCTCGCCGACCCCTATCTGCGCGTGTGGGCGCTCGCCTGCGGCCAGTCGGTGCGACGGCGGGCCGAGGGCCACCCGGCCGAGGCCGCGCTGTCGGCCGTCGCGCGCACCGGCGGCCGGCTGACCCTGGCCGTACCACTGCGGCACGGCCCCGAGGGCCCCGCGGTCCATCTGCCCGGCATCGGGCGGCTGTTGCTGCGGGGTGACAGCCGTGACCGGCCGTCCCGGACGCTGACGGTGACGGCGGCCGACACCGCCCTCACCGTCGAAGGACGCACCCTGGGCCGGGAGCGGCCACCCGACGGCATGATCTGGCAGCCGCTGCGCCGTCTGTCCTCGGACGGGCTGGACGTGGCCCTGGACGACCTGGACCCCTCCCGTGACTGCTACGGCTACGAGCCCCGGCCCCGGCTCCCCGAGGCCGAATTCCGACGGTGGGAGGCGATGTTCGAGGAGGCCTGGCAGCTGATCCGGACCGAGTACGCCGACTACGCGCAGGCCATCGCCGTCGGCCTGAGCACGGTCACCCCGCTCACCCCCGCACCGTCCGGCGACGACGTCAGCGCCACCTCCCGGCACGCCTTCGGAGCCGTGGGCATCGCCCTGCCCCGCACGGCCGAGGACCTGGCCATGCTGCTCGTCCACGAGTACCAGCACGTCAAACTGGGCGCGATGCTCGACATGTTCGACCTGCTCGACGGCGTCGACGAACGCCGCTACCGAGTGCTGTGGCGCCCCGACCCCCGGCCGCTCGACGCCATCCTCCAGGGCGCGTACGCCCACCACGCCGTCGCCGACGTGTGGCGGATCCGGGTCCGGCGCGGTGCGGCCGGTGTCGGCGCCACCCTGTACGAACGCTCCCGGGCGGAGGCCGACAAGTGGCGTACGGCCGTGCTGGACGCCCTCGACACCGTGGCCGGAACCGGCTCCCTGACGGCCCTCGGGCACCGCTTCGTACGCGGGTTGCGGGGCGAGGCGGAAACACTGGGCGGAGTGGCCGAAACCGGCCCAGCCGCGGTCTAATGTCGGATCAACTCCCATTCGTCGTAACGGTGTCCGATACAACTTGAGTCGGTAGACCACTGGCACCCACGGCGGTTTTCGCGTTCCAATGGATCCTGGAGAAGATCCAGCTGTGATGCTCGGGACCGGGAGACCCGAGGTGGGCGACGGGGGAGGGGAAAGGCGAGTCCATGATTCATCCGGCTTCTCGCACGAATCAGTCGGCGGATTCCTCCGATCCGTATGTGTTCTTCATGAGCTATGCGCGCACGCCACTGGCGGGGGCGCGAGTCAGGAAGGACGCGTCGGACACGGCGCTGGAACAGTTTTATGTCCAGTTATGTAGCGACATCTTGCAGTTGACCGATCACGACGGCCGGGAATTTCCCGGTTTTCTCGACAAGAGAATGGAACCCGGCGACTACTGGGAAAGCAGACTCAAGCACGCCCTGGCCACCTGCCGGGTCTTCGTGCCGATCTACAACAGCCGGTACTTCAGAAGAGAATGGTGCGGCAAGGAATGGGACGCCTTCGCACGGCGTCAGCGCCTCCGAACCGGGCCGTACACGGGCAACGCGATCATCCCCGTCCTCTGGGTGGGGGAGCAACATCTGACGCTGCCGCCAGTGGCCGCCGAAGTGCAGTACGCCCACCCGGATCTGGGTAAGGACTACGTACAGTCAGGTCTCTACGGGCTGAAGCAGGCGGGGCGTCACGCCAAGTACCGCAGCTCCGTGTGGTCGCTCGCCCAGATGATCGTCAAAGTGGCACAGCAAACCAGCCTTGAACCGTGCGACGTGGAGCTGTTCAGTGACCTCCGGAACGTCTTCGAGGGGGAATAGCGGGATGCCGATGTTCTTCATGAGCTATGCGCGGGTTCCTGCTCCCCGGCACCGGGACATCTCGCAGGACCCCAACCGCCTGGTTTTCCAGTTCTTCGACCAACTGTGCGGAAAAGTGGCGCTGCACGCGAGAGTGTCGCGGGAGGAGGCCGGTTTCGTCGAGCTCCCCGGGGCGCCGGGCGAAAAGTCGATCAAGGCGCTCCTCGGCTGCCAGGTCTTCGTCCCGCTCTACTCGAAGCGGTACTTCAGCAATCCGCAGTGCGGGCGCCAATGGACCGCCGTGACGCAAGTAGGCGCTCAGGGTACCCGACCGGGCATTCTCCCGGTGCTGTGGACGCCGTATCCACCCACGTCGTTGCCGAAGAAGGTCAAGGAGCAGTACCCGGAGGTGCCCGAAGGCATCGGTGAGGCCGCCGAGAGCTATGCCTCCATGGGACTGCACCGGCTGCTCGACCAGTTGTCGGAGCTGACCGAACGGCCGGACCCGGAGGATGAGCACGCGGCGGGCCGGGTCGTCGCCCAGGTCGCTCAGGTGACCGACTGGCTCGCCCGGCGCATCGTCGACCAGGCGGCGACCGTACCGAGGCAGTCGCGGACGTCCTCCGGCGGAGGACCGGCGACGCAACCGGCGACGTTGGCCGGATTCGACGACGCCTTCGCCGACCCGCCCTTCGTCTCCCCGCTGCACATCACCGTGCTCGCCCCGACCGAGGAGCAGCTACCGGTCGGCCGGGACAACACGCGCTACGGGCCACGGGTCCAGGACTGGCGGCCCTACGGCCAGACGGTGGGACCCCTGGTCGCGCAGATGGAGGCGCTGGCCCGCAATCTGGGCTTCGAGCCCACCGTGCTGCCCTTCCACAAACATCAGGCGGAGCTGAGGAGCGCGGAGATCCCTACGGCGCCCTGGGTCCTGGTGGTGGATCCCTGGGCCCTGGAGAATCCGCACATGGCCAGCCAGGCGCGGGAGTTCGACGCAGCCAGGCGGCCGTGGACGGCGGTGCTCAGCACCCTGGCGGGGGACGACGTGCAGACCAAGGAACAGTCCGACCGGCTGCGCGGGCTGCTGCTGACACACTTTCCCCGTTTCCTCAGCGAGGGCCGTGCGGGAGAGCAGGAAGCGGTCCGGGGGCTGACCGGGGTGGATGTCTTCACCCGCTGGTTCAGCGAGCTGGCCGAGGCAACCAAGATCCGCTACTTGCGGTACATTCATTCGCAATTATCCCGGAGTGCCACCGGTGCCCGGGACGTTCGGGAATCCGGTGCGGACCTGCCCCGTCGGCCCGACACCGACGGGGACGACGGGGCACCTAGCGGCGGACGTCGCACGGAGGACAGGCCATGACCGGCGAGGACGCGCGCAGAATCATCACGTTCTACTCGTACAAGGGCGGTACGGGAAGGACGATGGCGCTCGCCAACACGGCGTGGATTTTGGCCTCCGCAGGCAACCGTGTCCTGGTGGTGGATTGGGACCTCGACGCTCCGGGTCTGGACCGCTTCCTGCACCCCTTCCTCAGCGAGAAGCAGTTGCGCGAGACGCCGGGAGTGCTTGAACTGGTCAGTCGGTCGACCCAGTTCGTGCTCTCGGCGCAGGGCCTGGGCGATCCCACCCATCGGATCGAGCCGATCCCCGAGTATGCGGGCGCGGCCGAGCTGGGGGTGTCCGACGGAATCACCCTCAACAGATGCCTCATCCAGGTCGACTGGGATTTCCCCCAGGGCGGTCAGCTCTACTACCTCCCCGCCGGCACGAAGAACAAGGGTTACCTGGCGGCGTTCTCGCAGTTCGACTGGAAGGAGTTCATGGAGGGACCGCTGGCCACCCGGTTCCTCGAGGGGCTCAAGCGCGAGTTCAGCGAGAACTTCGACTACGTACTCATCGACAGCCGTACGGGACTCAACGACATCTCCGACATCTGTACCGTCAGTCTGCCGCAGGCCGTGGTTACCTGCTTCACCCCCAGTAGCCAGAGCATCGAGGGCGCCGCCGGTGTCGCCGAGCGCATCGACGGGATGTTGTACCGCAACCGGGACATCCGGATCCTGCCCATCCCCATGCGAGTGGAGAATGCCGAGGCCGACCGGCTGGATGCGGCACGGGGCCAGATCCAGTACCGCTTCGACCGGATCGTGCGCAAGCACATCCCCGAACGGGACCCCGAGGACTACTGGCGCAGTGTCGAGATCCCGTACGTGCCCATCTACTCGTACGAGGAGACGCTCGCCCCGTTCCGTGAGCAGCCCGGGGACCCGAAGAGCCTGCTGTCGGCCTACGAGCGACTCGCCGACGTCATCACGGACGGTCAGGTCGTTTCGATGCCGCGCATCGACGAGCCGCTGCGTCGCAAGACCCTGGAGCTGTACACCCGCCATCGGCCGCCCAGTATCTCCGATGTGTATGTCAGTTTCGTTCCTCAGGACAGGAGTTGGGCCAATTGGGCGAGCGCGGTCCTGGGACAGGCCGGTTTCAAGGTCCACCTGGCGCAGGAGGGCACGGTCGAGGGCGCGCTGGTGCGGGACGAGATCGAGCGCGGTGTCGAGTCGGCCTCGCACACTTTGATCATCTTCTCTCAGGACTACCAGGGGTCGTCCCGGTTCCGTACGACCTGGGAAGCGGTCTGGGCCGAGAGCGACCGACGCACGCATCAACTGGTCTCCATGAAGGTCGACAAGGTCCTTCTGGAGGCGCCCTTCACGGAGCAGCTCGCCGACATGACGCGCTGCGGAAGCCATGAGGAGGGGCGCGACAAGCTGTTGGCGTGGTTCGGGCGAAGCGGGGAGTCCCTGACGCACAGCCACTTCACAGGCGCCGAGGTCAAACTCCCCCGCTTCCCGAAAACCGAGCCTGCTGTCTTCCAGGTCCCGCTGCGCACGTCGTCCTTCACGGGCCGCACGGAACTGTTGGAGAGCATCCGGGAGAAGCTGTGGCAGGAGGACACCCGAGCGCTCGTCCTCAAGGGCATGGGAGGTGTCGGGAAGACCCTGCTGGCCCAGGAGTTCGCCTACCGCTACAAGAGCGACTACGACGTCGTTTATCACATCCAGGCCGAGGAGGACTACCGGGGCCTTGAGACGTACGCGAACCTGGCCGCGAAACTCGATCTGCAGGAGCGGCCCAATCCGACCGACACGGCCAAGGCTGTCCATGAGACGCTCAACGACGGTGACCGGTACGACAGTTACCTGCTGATTCTGGACAACGTCCCGGAGCCCGGCAACCTCCTCGAATTCCTGATGGACGGCAGGCGCGGCCACATCCTGGTCACCAGTCAGCTCGCCGAGGGCTGGGGGCGCTTCGTGGACACGATCGACGTACCCGTCTTCGAACGGAACGAGAGCATCACCCACCTGCGCACACGGCTGCCCGACTGCGGCCGGACGGAGGCATACCAGATCGCGGAGGCGCTGGGCGACCTGCCGATCGCGATCGAGCGTGCTGCGGCGTACATCGAACAGACCAGGGCCGACGTCCACGGCTACATCCAACAGCTCCAGCCCCATGCCGCCGGCGCTCCGGCCGACAACACCGTCGGGGACGTCAAGCACACCTGGGAGTTCGCTCTGGGGCAACTGAGATCGAACTTTCCGGCGGCGATGCGGCTGCTCCAGATCTGTTCGTACTACGGTCCTGAGCCGATCTCGATGGATCTGCTGGAGGGCTTCGAGGTCTCCCGGGCACTCGGCGACGTCCGCACGGTCTCCCGCGCGTACAAGGAGCTGAGCAAGTTCTCCCTAGTCACGGTGGACCGTAAGGCCCGGAGTATCACGGTGCACCGCATGATGCAGGTCGCGATGCGGGGGATGATGAGCGAGGAGGAGCGCGAGGCGGCACAAGCGGTGGTCTATCGCTCGCTGGTCGCCGCCCGGCCCGGTGGGGACGACCCCGAGAACCCCAACACCTGGGAGAGGTACCGCATCATCTGGCCGCACCTCGCGACGCCGTGGGCCAAGACCACCGCTGACGAGGGCATCAGGGAACTGTTCGTCGACCGGGTTCGCCAGCTGCGCCGCCGGGGAGAGCTGAACCAGGCCATGAAGTACAGCGCTCAGCGGGTGGTCGACTGGTCCAAGGACGGCTCCCGGGACGAACGCTGGACGCTCCACATGCGCTTCCAGATCGCCAACGTCATGCGCGCCCAGGGCAGATACGAGGAGTCCCTCGCCCTGGACCAGGAGGTTCTGGAGCGGCAACGCGCGGTTCTGGAAGACGAGGACGACCAGCACATCCTCATGACCACCAGCAGCATCGCTGCCGACCTGCGTGGGCTGGGACGGCTGTCGGAGGCTCTGCGCTACGACGAGGAGACGTACGAGAAGTACGGGGAGATCTACGGGGAGGACCATGCGCGGACCCTCAGCGCGGCCAACAATCTCGCTGTGGCCCTGCGTCTGTCCGGTGAGTATCACAAGGCCCGTGACCTCGACCGGAGGACACTGGAACTGCGGGAGGCGATTCAGCTCGAGGACCACCCCCTGACCATCGAGTCGGCGGTGAACCTGGGTCGGGACTTGCGTGACTGCGGTGACTACGAAGAGTCCGTCACGCTGCTTCAGCGCGCCTATGAGCGGTGTCTGCGCAATCCCCGCCTCACCCAGGGCTCGCCGACTGTGTTGAACACGGTCAAGGGCCTGGCCGGTTCCCTGCGCAGGGCGGGCCGCGCGGCGGAGGCCGAGGAGCTGGTGCGCCATGTGCTGCGGAGCACTCCCACACCCGACGGAGAGAAGTCGTCCTCCGAACAGTTGGTGCTGGAGATGAGCCTCGCCGGTGATATCGCCGCCCAAGGCCGCGTCGACGAGGGACTGAAGCTGATCCGCAAGGTTCACGACGACCTGCGTGAGACGCTGGGGGAAATGCACTCCCAGACGGTGGCCTGCTCGGTCAACCACGCGGTGCTGCTGCTGCACGACAGTGGAGCCGTAGCGCCGGAAGTGGCCGCCGAGGCAGAGGACTTGCTGCGCAAGGCCGAGCGGAGGTTCACCGAGCTCAACGGCGAGCACCACCCGCATGTACTCATCTGCCGGACGAACCTTGCCGTCGCGCAGGCGGCGCTCGCCGAGTGGGAGGCCGCCCGTGGAACCAGCCTCGAGGCCTATGAGCTACTCAAGGGGGGCCTTGAGCCCAACCATCCTTCGACGCTGACCTGCGCGGGGAACCATGCCGTCGTACTGAGCCGTTTGGGCCGCGCCGACGAGGCGCGCACCAAGCACCATGACGCTCTGTCCGCCCTCACCAAGCGGATCGGCAGGGAGCACCCTCGTGTGCTGGCGCTCAAGGAGTGGAAGCTGAGCTGTCTCGACGTGGAACCGCACCCGATCTAGAAGGGGCGAGCAGGGCGGTGCGGCCGGTGCCGGTGCCGGTGTCGGCCGCACAGGTCTCCGCGGCTGTCAGCGGTCGGCGGAGTCCCGGGCCCAGGCCAGCACCTGGGGCAGGGCTGGCAGTGCCGCGAAGTGGGCCGCGGAGGGCTGCAGCATGGCCTTGGCCCTGGGGATCTTCTTGGCAAGCCAGTGGAAGTGGGCGACCGGGGCGAAGATGTCCCGTTCGCCGTGCCACAGCAATACGGGCACGGAACCGTCGATGTCCTTGAGATCGAAGCCCCAGGGTCGCCGGAACGCGACCAGGTCGTCCACCCAGCCCATCGGCGCGCGGGGGTCGACCGCCTCCCCCTCGCCCACCGCCGACAAATAGTTCCTGAGGAGATGCTGGCGGATCCCGGCGTCCTCGACGATCACGCGGTCCACGCTCGGCATCTCGTCGCGCAGGGACGCGAGGAAAACGGTGGGGTCGCGCCGGATGGTCTCGGCGTTGCGGGCCAGCAGCGCGCCCAGCTCTGTCACATCGGGTGCGTGGCGTCGCAGCAGCTCATAGGTCGACACATTGGACTCGGACATCTCCTTGTGCCAGTCGAGCCAGTCGAGTCCGTCGACGGCGCTGTCGCCGGGGCTGTCGTCATCGCAGTCGGGCTTCGGTGGCGCGAGGGAGACTAACGCGGCGACACTCGCCACCTGGCTGCCCATGTTCCGTGCAGCGCAGGCCAGCGCGTGCGGCGCCCCACCGGATCTGCCCACCACGGAGTACTTCTTGAGATCCAGTTTCTCGGCGATGAGGGCGACGTCCTCGGCGGCATGAACCACTCTGCGGCGCTCATGACGGTCGGAACCGCCGTACCCCGGCCGGTCGTAGGCGATGAGCCGCACGCCGAGCTTGTGGAGGTCGAAGGTGCGCAGGCGGGGCCCGAGTCGGCTTCCGGGAGTTCCGTGCAGCAGAAACACCGGGTGTGCGTCCGGATCGCCCCAGGTCTCGTAGGCGATCGTCCGTCCGCCGGACGGCGTCTTCACTGTCTTGACCACCCGATGCCCTCCCGTGCCAGCGGCTGTGGAGTGAAGCGCGGGACCTCCCAGCATTACGCATGGGAAGCCCCGCTCCTAGTAGCTGCTCAGCCGTTCTGGCTTCATGTGGCAAGAATTGGGTAAACGTGGGCCGCTCGGCTGTTCACGCCCCAAGGTAGTGCACACGGGCACGGGTCGCCGGATCAGGAGGGAATTCGTGGTGACCGAGTGAGTCATGAGGTATGCCCCCTCCTCGCGCTTGTGACGTCCGTTCCGTTCCTTCGTGATGCCCGGCACCTGGGTGAACACACATCCACCCGTACGGAGCATGACGGACGCTGACGTTCCGGAAGTGGCACGCGTCACGCCCCCGGCGCCGGCTCGGGACGGTGCACACCGCGCGGCCGATAACCGAGGAGGTCGGAGCGGCCCTGCAGATCGGCCAGCAGCCAGACGATCGCCAGCCACATCTCCGTCCCCTGCAACCCCGGCTCGGGGCCGGGCCCCGCCGGGCCAGGGCCGAAACCGAACCCCCCGCCGTCCTGCCAGCGGGTCAGGACGGCCGAGAGCCGCTGTTCGGCCCAGCCGCGGATCTCGGCCGAACGGTAGCCGTCGGCGCTCGCGCCCCGGCCGCCGATCTGCCGGGTGCACAGCCACAACGGATGGGCGACGTCGAGGACGTTGCAGGCGTTCTCGCGGCCCGCGCCGAAGTGGCGGGTGTCGCGGGCGTGGTCCAGGATCGCGTCCACGACCCTTTCCGGATGCGGCACGGGTACCCCGAACTGTGCGAAGGAACCCCGGGTGAGCCGGTAGTAGCCGTTCACCACCTGCAGGCGGCCGGTGGTGGCCGAAGGGCTGCCCCACATGCCGGTCCAGGGGTCGGCGCGGGTGAGGAGCCAGCCGAAGAGCGCGTCGAGGGTGCCCGGGGTGAGTCCGGTGGTGTCCGGGTGCCGGAGGTTCCAATGGGCGGCGGTGGCCCAGGAGTCGACCCAGGCGCCGGCTCCCCATGCCTGGTCCGTCCAGGGCAACTGTTGCAGTCGAGCGATGAGTTGAGGGGCCGTCATGTCACGTACGCCGCGTATCGGCCGGGGGAACGACGATCCCAGGAGATCCAGCGCGTAGCCCACCGACAGCACGTGGTACAGCGCCGCTCCCTCGCCGACGAAGCCGTCGTCGTCCGGCGTCGGCGGCCGGTCGCCGAGCTCGGGCACCAGACCGGACTCCGGGTCCTGGAGCGAGGCCAGACGCTCGATGTGCCGCTCGCGGTCCAACGGCTCAGGCACGGAGGCCAAAAGGAGGTCGGCGATCTCCACGGCGTCGCAGTGCGCCCGCACGGTGGGGGCGGCGCCGGGGCGGTCGGTGTAGTGCTCGCCGTCCCAGCAGCGGGCGATGATGTCGCAGGCCTGGGCGCGGGCGGTGTCGGCGAACCGGGCCAGCGCGTCATCGGCCACCCGACCCCCGGTCATCCCCTGCTCGGAGCGTCCCCGACCGCCCGTCTCCCGACGGTCCCGGATCCGTCGCGCCGGATTCCCCGCCGCCACCGACCACGCGGGCAGGTCCTTCGTCACCACCGCCCCGGCGCCGATGACGCAGTGGTCGCCGATGGTGACCCCGTCGACCACGACCACATGGGAGCCGATCCAGACGTCGTCGCCGACGGTGATGCCCCGGCTGGTCTGGGGCTGCCGGAAGACCGGCCGGTCGGGAGCGGTCGAGTGGTTGAAGCCGAGGAGCGAGGTGTGGGCGCCGATGCGTACGCCGGTGCCCAGGCGGACGGTGCCGCGGACCACGGTGAACGGGTTCAGCGTGCAGTCCGTGCCGGTGGTGAGGTCACCGGTGACGTAGGCGTGGGCGGCGATGTACGAGTCCTCGCCGAGGCGGAGCCGGTCGGGGTACACCGCCGCCGACCCGGCCACGTAACAGCGCTCGCCGACCTCGCTGTCACCGCCGAGGGACCGCCGCCGCTCCCGCTGCGCGGCTCGCTGCTCCGCCGTCGCCTCCTTCTCGAACAACCAGGGGCAGTGGTCGAGGCGGTCGGAGTGCGCCGCGGGCGGCTGCTGTCGGTGGTCGTCCATGGGGCGCACGCTAGGCGGACGGGCGCCTCATGAGGAAGAGGGTCTCGCGGAGGAGGGGCGCAGGACGGGCCCCGTCGCCCGCGCCGTGCCGCGCGTCCCGGATCAGGAGACGCCCGTCGTCAAGCCGTCCCTCGCCGTGTCGAAGACAGGGCGGTAGGTGTCCCAGTCGAGGTCCGGGGCCGACAGGTAGATGTCGTACTCCCGTTCGCCCTCGCGGCCGAATCCCAGATCGATGGCGCGGAAGGCGCGGGCGCGGCCCTGGAAGGTGAACTCCCAGATGGCGGCGGGTAGTTCACGGAAGGTCGTCTTCTGCATGCGCAGCCTGCGGTACGTACCGGGGTAGTTGAGCTTGGTGTTCGCCTCGATGTCCTCGAAGTGGGCCATGGGGTGCGAGCCGGCGGGGTCCACGACGCCGATGGTGAGTCCGGCCAGTTTCGTCTCGTCGGTGTAGGTGACCGACTCGGCCGTCCGCTTGGCGACCTTCCAGCCGTCCGGGACGGGGAGGGAGATGCCGAGCCCCTTCTCCGTGACCAGGCGGAAGCCGTCGGGGACGGGCGGGGTGGAGGGCGGGGTGGCGGTCGCCGTCCTTCCACCGCTCGGTGACACGGTGTTCCCGTCGGGGTCCGCCGTCACGTACAGCGCGGCCCCGACGACCATCGCGGCCACGGTCACCGCGACGGCGACCGGGACGAGGATCCGGCGCTTCCTCCGGCCCTGGCGGGACGGTCGGTCGGCGTCGGGGCCTGGTGCCGTTCCCTCACCGGGATCGGTGGACGGCTCCCCGGCGGACCGGCCGGCGAGCAACGTGTCCCCGTCGACCGGAACCCCGCTGTCCCGGCTGTCGCGAGCCCCGTCGACGAGGCCGCCCCCGACTCCCGGTATCGGCGGGGCGGTCGTCGCCTGGCCGGCCACCACGGCCCGCAGCGCCCGTTCCGTCTGTTCGATGGTGGGGCGGTCGGCGGGGTCCTTGGCGAGCAGGGCCTCGATGAGGGGTCCGAGGACGCCGCCCTGCTTCAGGGGCTCCAGAGGGTCCACCGCGATGGCGTACGCGGCCTCCATCGCGGTGAGGCGGCGGAACGGCGGGCGGCCCTCGACGGCTTGGTGGAGAGTCGCGCCCAGGGCCCACAGATCCGAGGCCGGGCCGGGCTTCTGGCCGCGGATGCGCTCCGGGGCCATGTAGTGGATCGAGCCGACCATCTCGCCGGTCCTGGTCAGGGTGGAGGCGTCGGCGGTCATCGCGATGCCGAAGTCGGTGAGGACGACCCGCCCTTCGGCGGCGAGCAGGACGTTGGCGGGCTTGACGTCCCGGTGCAGTACGCCGGCGGCGTGCGCGGCGCGCAGCGCGGCGACCATGCCCAGAGCGATCCGGGCCGCCTCCTCGGGCGGGAGGGTCCGGCCGTCCGTGAGGAGGTCGGCGAGCGTGGGCGCCGGGACGTACTCCATGACGATGCAGGGCCGGCCGTCACCTGTCCCGACCCCGGTCCCGGTCCCGAAACCGCCCCGCACACCGTCCTCGTGGCCGTCCGCATGGTCGTCCACATGGTCGTCCACGACGTCATGGACGACGATCACGTTCGGGTGGGCGATCCGGGCCGCGCTCCGGGCCTCACGGCGCGTGCGCTCGTACAGGGTGACGAGGTCGTCGGGGGACAGATGCGGCTGCACGTGCAGCCGCTTCACCGCGACCTGACGGCCGAGGACCTCGTCCCCGGCGCGCCACACGGTGCCCATGCCGCCGCGGCCTATCTGCTCCGTGAGCCGGTAGCGCCCGGCGACGAGCCGCCCTACGTCCGACACCACGTGCCCTCCGCCAGCCCTGCGTACGTTCGATTCGCCACGTCACCCTAACCGGCCGTGGGCGAGGGCCGGGAAGGAGGACCACCCGCAGACGTGGTCGACCCCCTGGCGGCGCCGCGCGGGCTGACGGCGGCCGCGGGCCAGCGGTGGGGCGTGGGCGGTGGTTCGGCGTACCGTCGTGACTGTGGACCTCACGGCAGACGGTCTCGTGTCCCGCGTCGCGCGTGAGCTCGTCCCCCGGGCGGACGAGCTGACCGCCGAGGTGGAGTGGTGCCTGCGCCGGGAGCTGCCGGAACTGTGGGCGCACCCCGACGCCATGACCTCCAAGAATGTCGCCGAACACGTCATGGCGGTGCTGTCCGCCCTCCAGTACGGCGTGGACCCGGACAGCATCGAGGTGCCGGACGCCGAGCTGGAGCGCGTCCGTCGCGTCGCCCGGCACGGCATCCCCGTCAGCGCGGTGCTGCGGGCCTTCCGGCTCGGCCAGGGCATCGTCCTCGACCGGCTGCTGGAGGAGATGGCCCGGCGTACCGACGACGCGGCCCTGATCAGCGAGGCCACGCGCAGCCTGATCGCCACGGCGACCGGGTACGTGGACCGCACCTCCGAGCAGGGCGTCGTGGCGTACGAGGAGGAACGGGACCGGCGGCTGCGGTGGCGCCTGTCGATGGTGAACGAGGCGAGCGTGCGCATCGGCACCACCCTGGACATCGCCCGCACCACCCAGGAACTGGCCGACTTCGCCACCGAGCACTTCGCCGACCTCGTCACCGTCGACCTGCTCCGCTCCGTGCTCACCGCCCACGACGCCCAGGCGGACGAACCGTCCGCGTCACCCGCGCTCCACCGCCTCGCCCAGCGGTCGGCCGGCCACCCGGACCCGGCGTCCTCCCGGCGGCACCCCCACACCTTCCCGCCCGGCTCGCCACCGGCCCGCGCTCTCGCCACGGGCCGGCCGACCAGGCATCGCCTCGACGACGGCGGCCGGGGACCGCACGACCCGCACGGCCCCGCGGAGCCCCCGGCCGACGGCTGCGCGGGGGAGGGCGCGGGGGAGGGCGTGACGGACGACGGCGACGGCACGGTGGGGGACAGGGAGCCGGCGAGCGCGGACGGCGAGCCCCCCGGCCCTGCCCGTACGGTCCACTCCACGCTGGTGGTGCCGTTGCGCGCCCGGGGCGCCACGCTCGGTGTCGCGCAGTTCTGCCGGGACCGCAACCCCGACGCGTTCGACGACGAGGACCTGCTGCTGGCCCAGGAGATCGCCGCCCGCGCGGCGGTCGCCGTGGACAACGCCCGCCGCTACACACACGCCCGCGCCACCGCCCTCACCCTGCAACGCAGCCTGCTCCCGCGCCGAACCCCGCGCCAGTCCGCCGTCGAGGTGGCCTTCCGCTACCTGCCGGCCGATGCCCACGGCGGGGTGGGCGGCGACTGGTACGACGTCATCCCGCTCTCCGGGGCCAGGGTCGCCCTCGTCGTGGGTGACGTCGTGGGCCACGGCATCCACGCCGCCGCCACGATGGGTCGCCTCAGGACGGCCGTACGCACCCTCGCGGACATCGACCTGCCGCCCGACGAACTCCTCACGCACCTGGACGACGTCGTGATCCGCCTGGCCGCCGAGGCGGAGGACGACGACGCGGACGATGTGGCGGGGGCGGGCGCGGGGACCCGGACCGACGCCGAGGCCGGGGCGGGAGCCGATGCCGGCGGCGGAGGTGGGGACATCGGTGCCACCTGCCTCTACGCGGTGTACGACCCCGTCTCACGCCGGTGCACCCTCGCCCGCGCCGGGCACGTGCTGCCCGCACTGGCGAGGGCGGACGGCACCGTCGACATCCTGGACCTGCCCCCGGGCCCGCCCCTCGGCCTCGGCGGGCTGCCGTTCGAGACGGCGGAGATCGAACTGCCCGAGGGCAGCCTGCTCGCGCTCTACACCGACGGCCTGGTCGAGGCACGGGACCACGACATCGGCGCGGGCCTGGACCGGCTCCGTGACGCCCTCGCCCGGCCCGCCGCCTCGCTGGAGGCCACCTGCGACGCCGTGCTCGAAGCCCTGCTGCCCGCCAGGCCGCCCGACGACGTGGCCCTGCTCCTGGCCCGGACCCGCCGCCTCGGTGCGGGCCAGGTCGCCACCTGGGACCTGGAGGCCGAACCCGCCGCCGTGGCCAGGGCCAGGGCCCACGTCACCCGGCAGCTCGGCGAGTGGGGCCTCGCGGAGCTGGAGTTCACCGCCGAGCTGGTGGTCAGCGAACTCGTCACCAACGCCATCCGCTACGGCCGGCCCCCGATCCGGCTGCGCCTCATCCGCGACCGCACCCTTCTGTGCGAGGTCTCCGACTCCGGCGGCACCACCCCGCACCTGCGCCGAGCCCGCGTCTTCGACGAGGGCGGCCGCGGCCTCCTCCTGGTCGCCCAGCTCGCCGAGCACTGGGGCACCCGCCGCTTCCGCCGGGGCAAGACGGTCTGGGCCGAGCTGAACGACTCCGCCACCGTCCCGCTCGCGGCCCTGGCGGCCTTCTAGGGGCCGTCCGGGGGGTGCGCGAAGGCTCCACGCGAGGCAGGGCCGGCTTCGGCGGGCCGGGGCCAGTTCGGCGCGACCGTGTCGAGGAGGGCGCCGGCCATCCGCCGAGCGGGCTCCTCGGTCCGGTACGCGACCCGGCGGAAGGTGTCCTCGGCGGGGCGGGCCGGCCACTCGGGGGGCAGGTGGCGGGCGGGGAGGCGGGGGTCGGCGCGGACGGTCCGGAGCCAGTCGCTGACCAGCCGCAGACGCGTCGCGATCGGGTCCTCGGCCGAACCGGCGCCCAGGTGGGCCGTCCAGCGCTTGTCGAAGGAGACGTAGCGGGCGGCGATGCCCTCCACGTCCCAGGTGTCGCGGATCATCAGCTCGATGTCGGTGGCGACGTCCGCCCGGGCGTGAAAGATCTTGACGTGGCCGGTGAGTCCCAGCTCCGCGACGACACCGGCGATGTCGACGTCCCCCGGGGCGATCCACAGCCCGTTGTAGAGGGCGCCGAACCCGGACCAGGTCAGTCGCGAGCGCAGGTCGTGCCGCCGGCGCTTCCAGGAGTCGGGGAGGGAGAAGCCGAGGAGGGTCCAGGTGCCGTCCCAGTCGTCGTTGACCGCGCCCTGTCGCCAGATGCGCGTGCGGCCGTCCAGCAGGACGCGGGTCGCCTGCGGTGTGAGGCCGAAATACATCCTGCGGCCCTCGCGCCGGCGCCGCAGCAGACCCCGGTTGACCATGCGGGTCAGCGTGGAGCGTACGGCCTGTTCACCGACGCCGACCCGGCCCAGCACGTCGATGATGCTGCCCGAGTACACGCACCGGTCGCGATCGCCCTCCTCCAGCACGTGGTTGCCGAAGAACGCGAGCATCAGCGACTGCGCGCGCGGCTGCGGGCCGCCCGTGGTGTCGCTGTCCGGGGGGTCGCCGCCCGTGTTCTCGCGGCCCGTGTTCTCGCGGTCCGGGGTCTCGCTGTCCAGGTCGTCGCTGTCCGGGGTGTCCAGGATGTCGTAGTCCTCCACGAGGGCCAGCGTACGGCCGCCCGTCGGCGCTCCCGCGGGCGGCTTACCAGGTCACCGCGGCGTGGACGGACCGGGGGCGTCGTGCCGACGCGGGCGCGCCCTGCGTCACGATGGGGACCGTAGAACGCGTCCCCGGGGCGCGGCCGCATGCGCCCCTCGGCCAGGAAAGCTGGAAGCCATGACCACCATCGCCGTCATCGGAGCCGGGCCGGGCCTCGGCGCGGCCGTCGCCCGTCGCTTCGGCCGTGAGGGGTTCGCCGTGGCGCTCGTCGCCCGCGACCCGCAGCGGACGAGGGCGCTCGCCGCCGACCTGGCCGACCAGGGCGTCACGGCCCAGGGCTTCGCCGCGGACGTTCGCGACCCGGACGCCCTGACCGCCGCGCTGGAGGCGGCGCACACGGCGCTGGGGCCGGTCGAGGTCCTGCAGTACAGCCCGCTGCCGCACCGGGACTACATGCTGCCGGTGCTTCGGACGGGCGCCGCCGACCTGGTCGGCCCGATCGAGTTCTCCGTCTACGGCGCGGTCGCCGCCGTCCGGCAGGTGCTGCCCGGCATGCGCGGCCTCGGCCGGGGCACGGTCCTCCTCGTCAACGGCGGCACCGCCGTGGTCCCGCACCCCGACCGGGCCGGCACGTCCGTCGCGTTCGCCGCGCAGAGCGCGTACGGCCGGATGCTGCACGACACCCTCGCGGGAGAGGGCATCCATGTCGCCCAGCTGGTCGTGCCCGGCGCGATCGTCCCCGGGCACCCCAGGAAGGACCCGGCCGTCCTCGCGGACACCCTGTGGGGCATCCACCGCGACCGGCACGGCTTCCGTCACTTCGCCGACGACCTCGACGCTTCCTGACCCGACGCCTCGTAGGGGTCCCTCCGCAGTCCGGCGGCGACCGGCCCGCCCGCCCGTGACGCGGCCGACGCGCGGTCGCGCGGGGCGGGTGTCAGGCTGGGATCACCGGATCCGCGAACGTGAAGGGGTATCCCGTGATCACCACCGACCTCACCCCCGGCTCCCCCTGCTGGCTCGACCTCGGCGCCCCCGACGTACCGGCCGCGGCGGCCTTCTACCACTCGGTGCTCGGCTGGGAGTACGAGCCCATGGGCGGCGGCGGGGACGCGGACGAGGGCATGGAGGGCGAGGGCGGAGTCTTCCGCAAGGACGGCAAGATCGTCGGCGGGCTGGGCGAACTCACCGAGAAGGGCGCGCACCCGGCCTGGATGATCTACTACACCGTCACCGACGCGGACGCCACGACCCGGGCCGTGGAGAGCGCCGGGGGCACGGTGCGCGTGGCGCCGCGGGATCTCGGCGACTGGGGGCGGATGGCGCAGTTCAGCGACCCGCAGGGCGGCCAGTTCGCGGCGTGGCAGCCGGGCGCCAACGCGGGGTTCGAGCTGGCCGACGAGCCGGGCTCACTGTCCTGGACCGAGCTGTACACGACCGACGCCGCGGCCGCCAAGGAGTTCTACGGCGGCGTCTTCGGCTGGCAGTTCGGCGACATGCCCCTGCCGGAGGGCGCGGGCACGTACAACCTCGTCACGCCCGCCGGACTCCCGGAGGAGCGGATGCAGGGCGGCGTGATGCAACTCCGCCCGCAGGACCTCGCACTGACGGACGGACGGCCCTACTGGCACCCCGTCTTCGCCGTCACCGACTGCGACGCCGCGGTCGGCGCCGTCACCGGGCACGGCGGCAGTGTGCAGATGGGGCCCGTGGACATGGAGGGCGTCGGCCGGCTGGCCGTCTGTCTCGACCCCTCCCGCGCGGACTTCGTGCTCCTCGCCCCCGCCGAGAGCTGACCGGCGCGCCCGCCGGACCGCATCTCCCGGCTCCCGACCATTGCGCGAAACAGGATCAGCGGCCATCATCCCATCAACAGGAATCCTGTTAATTCAACGTTGTAGGGATGGGCGGGGCCGATCATGCCGTTCAGTGCCAGTTTCAAGGCCAGAGGGGTCCAGCTGCTGCTCAGCGGCGTCATGACCCGTGTCCACAAGGACCTGCGCTTCACCGATGTCCCGACGCGGACGGAAACCCTTCGCATCGAGACCGGCGCCGGACCGGTCCAGTGCACGGTCTACCGCCCGCCGGCCGACACCGCCGCCCCGGCCCCCGTGTACGTCAACTTCCACGGCGGCGGCTTCATCGTGGCCCGCCCCGAGCAGGACGACCACATCTGCCGCTCCATAGCCGCCACGGCCGGCTGTGTGGTGATCAACGTGGACTACGCCGTCGCGCCGCAGCGAGTCTTCCCCACCGCCGTCACGCAGGCCTACGACGTCACCGAGTGGATCGTCGAGAACGGCTCGGCGCACGGCTGGGACGGTTCACGGGTCGCCGTGGGCGGACACAGCGCGGGAGCCAACCTGGCCGCCGGGATCTGCCGTACGGCCCGCGACCGGGGCACCTTCACCCCCCGCCTCCAGATCATCGACTCCGCCCCGCTCGACATGCGCGCCGACCCGGCCACCAAGCGGTCCCGCATCGCCAAGCCGCTGCTCACTCCCCAGCTCATGCGGATCTTCACCGCCGCCTACGTCCCCGACCCGGCCGACCTCACCGACCCCCTGGTCTCGCCCGGCCTCGCCGACGACCTCACCGGACTGCCGCCCGCCCTCGTCATCACCGCCGAGAACGACCGTCTGCGCGACGAGGGCGACGCCTACGCCAAGGCCCTCCAGGCCGCGGGCGTCCCGGTCACCCACCGCCTCTTCGAGGGCGTCGACCACTACTTCACCCACACCGGCCCGGTGCCGGAGGGCAAGGAGGCGATAGCCCTGATGGCCGAGGCCCTCCGCACGGCGCTCGACGCCACGGTCCCCGACGCCGCTTGATCCGGCCCCCGGCGACGGCCCGGCGCTCACCCTCGCCCGGTTCTCCGCGCATGCGCCTACGGCCGAACAGGCCTCCCCCGTCGCATCGTTGGGCGCGGGAGGTCTCGCCGTGCCGGGAACGGCCGGGTGGCCCGGGGCGCTCGAAGCCAGGGGACCGAGGGCGTTAGCCTGAGGCGCAGCGGGAGGCCGGCGCCGCGTCGGTCTCCGTGGACGAAAGGTGCGATGTGCGGCTCCACACCCGGGAATGGGGCGCGGGTGAGCGGACGGCCCTGCTCGTGCACGGCATCATGTCGGACTCCCGTACCTGGCGACGCGTGGCGCCGGCGCTCGTGGAGCGCGGCTACCGGGTGATCGCCGTGGACCTGCGCGGCCACGGGGTCTCGCCACGCGGTGAGTACAGCCCGGAACTCTTCGCCGGCGACCTCGTCGACACGCTGCCCCGCCAGGCGGACCTGGCCCTCGGTCACTCCCTGGGCGGGCTCACCCTGTCCCTCGCCGTGGAGCGGCTGCGGCCTCTGCGGGCGGTCTACTCGGACCCGGCCTGGTCCTCGGCCGACCCCGCCCGGCACATCGGCCCCGAGATCTTCGCCGCCTTCAAGCGCGCCGGCCGCGCGCAGACCGTCGCGCTCAACCCGCGCTGGGACGCCGAGGACGTCGACATCGAGATGGCCACGCTGGCCGCGTGGGACGCCGCCTCCGCGCACTTCCTCGGCGGCCGCCCGCTCACCGGCTTCGTCCCCGACCGCCCCGCCGTGCCCTCCCTGGTCCAACTCGCCGACCCCAGCTTCCTGGTGGGGGCCGAGGACGCCGACCGGCTCCGGGCGAGCGGCTTCGAGGTCCGTACGGTCACCGGCGCGGGACACACCATCCACCGCGACGACTTCGACGGCTTCATGAAGTCCCTGGACGGCTGGATCTGACGTCCGCGCCGCCCGCCCCGCGAACCGCAGCGCCCCCGACCGGTTTTCGCGCTGTCCCTCGACCCGTCCTCAAACCCGTCCTCAAACGCGTCCTTCACGCCGCCGTACCGCGAGCCCTCTCCCACAGCACGGGATCGTGCGCGTTGACGATGCGCAGGCCGCTCTCCTCGCGCCGGTGCAGCTCGGCCAGCCGGGCGTGGTTGTCGCGGACCTTCCTCCGGTCGTCCGCCAACAGGTTCTCCACCGTGCGCAGGGCGCGCGGCACCGGGGCGTGTCCGTCGAGTGTCGCGCGGTGGAAGAAGGCGTCACCGGCGTGCAGGATCCAGCCGCTTGCGGTGTCCACCGCGACGCAGGCATGGCCGCGGGTGTGCCCCGGCAGGGAGATCAGCACGATGCCCGGGGCGACGGCGCCGAGTTCCTCGGCGGCGGCGAAACCGCGCCACGCCTCGCCGTCCGGGGTGTGCTCGACGACCTTCGGGCCGTGGGCCCACTGGACCGGCCGGTAGCGCGAACGCTCCCGCCACGACGGGGAGACCATGGACCCCAGGGCCTCGGCGGCGGTCGTGTGGACCTGCGCGTCGGGGAAGTCGGCCAGCCCTCCGATGTGGTCGAGGTCGAAGTGCGTGACGACGATGTGCCGCACGTCGTCCCGCCGGAACCCGAGCGCCTCGACCTGACGCGCGGCCGTCTCCTCCTCCCGGAGCACCGGCCTGAGCAGATGCCGGTCCCGCCCCAGCCGGCGCCGGGGATCGGCGACATCACGCAACCCGAACCCGGAGTCCACCAGCACCAGCCCGCCCGGCGTCTCGACGAGCAGGACGTGGCAGACCAGCGCGCCGGTGAGGGGGAGCATCGTCCCGCAGTTGAGGTGGTGGACCTTCACGGCAGCACCGCTTTCGCGACGTCGACGGGAGAGCGACACGAACCCGCTCCCGGCCCCCCTTCCGGGAGGTCCGGGAGACAGCGTACGGCCGCCACTGCGGTCACGTGGCGGGACCGGGGCTGCCGACAGGTGCCGGCGACCGGGCCCCTCAGCGAGTCGCTCCCCCTCCGGGTCCCGCAACCAGGATGCGCCCCGCCGGGGTCGAACGACCTCGTGGAAGGCGGTGTGCTCCCGGCCGAGCAGCGAGCGGTGCCGGACCTCCACGATCGCTTTCGGTCAACATCACCTGATCGTCGACGTTGCCCGCACCATCGGCGTACAACTCGTGGGTCCGATGTGCACCGGTGTGGGCGTGATGGGAAGGCGACTCGTGCTGTCCGATGAAGTCTGGCGCGACCTGCGCAGTCAAGGCGTGACCAGGACCTTTCCGAAGCGCAGCGTGATGCTGCGGCAGGGATCTCCCGGGACCCACCTCCTGGCCCTTACCTCCGGGTTGGCCAAGGTGGTGTGCCGAGAGCCCAACGGTGCCAACACCTGGCTTGCGTTCCGAGGGCCGGGGGACCTCCTGGGAGAGGTCTCGGTCTTCAACGGAACCGCACGCACGGCAGACGTTGTCGCCTTGACGTCCTGTGTTGCGGTCGTCCTGGACGCCGAGCGCTTCGTGCGGTTCGTCGAGGAGCGCGGACTGGTCATCCATCTGATGCGCCAGGCACTCGCCAGGATGCGCGAGTCGGACCTCCACCGAGGTGAACTGCAGACCCTGCCCTTGGCCGTGCGGTTGGCGCGCACGCTCCTGAGGCTGGCCGTGCTCACCGGTCAGATGGCGGAGAGCAACGTCGTTCGGCTGACCGGCCTGAACCAGGAAGAGGTCGCGCAGGCAATCGGCGTGACACGCAATGCGGTCATCAGCACGTTGGGGCAACTGCGGGCGGTCGGGCTCATCGAAACGGCGCGGCGGGTGATCGTCATCAGGGACGTGGAAGCCCTGCGGCGCTGGGCGGCGGCCGATTGACGACGGTCTGTGACCCGGGCCACACTCCATGCGCCCAGCGCTGTGCACTGAGCGGAGCGGCACGGATGGAACCTCGAAGCAGACCGACTACGGCTGCTCAACGGACCATTCGTCAGGAGATTCCGCGTGCCTGTCCCCATGCCTCATCCGTATGCCGAAAGCCGACCGCTCCCGCCGTACCGTGCCCTGTTCGCCGTTGACGCAAAGGACTTCACCGGCCTGCCCGCCGCTCAACACGGCCCGGTCAGCCAGCTCATTCCCCAACTCGTGGACCAGGCCCTCGAGCGGGCCGGCTTGCACCAGTTGCGCGATGCCCAGAGGTTTCCCGCCAATACGGGGGACGGGGTCGTCTTCGGGTTCGATCCGATGCATCTGCCCTTCGTGCTCTGGCCCTTCCTGGGCGTTCTGGACGACGTGCTCGGTTCGTACAACCGGCAGGCCGTCGGACCGCGGATCAGGCTCCGGGCCAGCGTCCACGTCGGCCCGCTGCCCGACGGGGGCGAGCCCGGAGACGGCAACGGTACGGCCCGCAACGACATGCACCGACTCCTGGACGCACGTCCAGTCAAGGCGATCCTCGCCGCGGCGAGCGAGGAGGTGACCCACCTCGCCGCAATCGTCTCGGAACGGGTCTACGAAGACGTCGTGCTGGGCGCCTACACAGGGCTCCACCCCGACCGGTGTGTCGAGGTGTCGGCCACCGTCGAAGGAAAGAACTTCTCCCAGCGGGCCTGGTTGTACGTCCCTTCGCCCTCCGGGAATCTTGTGCGGGCGGGCATCCAGCCGCGTGAGGAACCCGTAGGCGTGGTGCCGACGGCGCCCGGCGCGGCACCGGACAAGGGGCCAGGCGCGGAGTACAGCGGAAACTCCCAGCATGTCGGGGAAGGCGCCGCGATCATGGGCAACGTCGGTCGGGACTTCACCTATAGCGCGCCCACGACTACGTACCGCGGAACCAACCAGCACTGGGGCAGCGGAGACAACGTCGTGGGTGACAAGCGGGCCGGCGACGGGGACCATCGGTGAACGCCGGACGGGACCCGGCCGCTGAGCCGGACATCCAGCCGGACACCGACCAGCCTGATCTGTCGGTCGGCCCGGGCGCGGCTCAGCGCAGTTCCCTCCGTGAGGGCCAGCAACGGGTGGACAGCGGCGTCGCGTTGATGGGAAACGTCGGCGGTGACTTCACCTACCTGAACATCAGTGCGTGGGACGACGAGGCCACCGAGCGAATCCTCAAGCCGCGCCTGCGCGAGGGGCCTTATCCGGCGGAAGAGGTGCGCGGCCGGCTGTACGGATTCGTCGAACCGCCGTCGTACGCACACTGTCGGAAGGCGCTGGACAGCCGGATCGTGCTGCTCAGAGCGAGGGCCGGAACGGGCGTCGGCAC
The DNA here is from genome assembly GCF_000383595.1 of Streptomyces bottropensis ATCC 25435. Lineage (NCBI taxonomy): Bacteria > Bacillati > Actinomycetota > Actinomycetes > Kitasatosporales > Streptomycetaceae > Streptomyces > Streptomyces bottropensis. The sequence continues at coordinate 2,686,324 of NZ_KB911581.1, forward strand.
GGCGGCGTTTGCCCTTCTCGCCGACAGGCACGGCGAGGGTGGTGTCACGGGCCTGGACGCGATGGTGGATCTGTCGACATGGCGTCCTAAGGCCGACCGTGGTTACCTCCTACAGGGGTTGCCGGCGGCATCCGCCCGATCCCTCGACGACGTGCGGCTGGCGGGCTTGGCCGAGGCCTTGCGCGGCGCCGGGGCGCACCTGGTCGTCACCATGGCGCAGGATGCCTGGTTGCCGTCAGACACCAGCCGGTGGGAAGCGGTGCATGCCGGGCCCGGACCGTATGAGGTTGCTGAGAGGCGACTAAGGCTCGCGGCCGCTGAAGAGAGGCTCGACAGTGCACAGCTGGACGCCTCACTGGGGCACCTGGCCTCTCCCGAGTTCACCGACTACCTCTCGACGCATCCGCTGCCCGGCGACGCCGTCGACGTGTCGGATGCGTTGCGGCAGTCTGTGGAGACCTCGGCACCGACCGGGTCCGTGCTCAAGGACCTCCTGACCGGCACCGAAGCTGCCGCCCGGTCCGCACTCGCTCAGGCTCGGCACAGTGCCGACAAGGTCTCCTTGATGGCAGCCGTCGCTCTGCTTCCTGGACAGGACCGCACGGTGATCGAGCAGTTCGCCACAGCAATGCGCCCCCTACTCGGCGCGCGTGTGGCCAAGAAGGGAGAGAACGAGAGCCCTGAGGATCTGTTGCCGGACGTCCTCGGCCCTTCGTTCGAGGACCGACTCGAAGCCATCGCTGCCCGTCCCCTGGCACCTCGCACGTCTACCGCCGACCGGTATCGCTACCCCGTGCAGCCGATCGTCTTCTCCGGCAGGCACCGCTCGGCGACACTCCTGCGGCACCTGTGGCTGGACTTCGAAGGCATGCCGGACGTGCTGTGGGAAGCGCTTGAGCAGATGCGCTATCAGCCAGGCCTCGATCTGGCCGCTGGAGAGGCCATAGGCCGGGTACTCGCGCACGCCACCGGCCCCGGCGCGCTGACTCAGCTGCACCGCTTCGCCTCCTCGAACGACCGCTGGCGTCGACGTCTGGTCGCAGTGGCGCTGGGAGAGATCGTCCAGCATCCCCTGGTGTCGGGTGCGGTCAAGGAGCAGATGCGCCGGTGGAGCCGGTCGTCCGCCGTTCTTCGCTGCACGGTCGCCGAGACCTGTGCAGGTAGCTACGGTCTCGCCAGGCCGGCCGCGGCCCTCAAGCTCCTGGACGCCATTCTCGACGGCTCCTCTCCGGAGCTGGAGGCGAAGCTGCGTGCCGCCGTCGCCTTCGCGCTCGGCGCTCTCCTCACCGAGGAGGGGAACCACGTCGCGGTCCTGGAGACGGTGGCGAGGTGGCTGGAAACCGGCCGGGGAACACCTCGGCACACGTTGGCGGTGCACGTTGTCCACTCCCTGTCGCTTTCGACGTTCCCTCAGCCGGGGGCACCAGGCGCCGTCCGGATGAGCCTGGCCCAAACTTTGGAGCGCTGTCCGGCGCAGGGCTTCGCCATCGTCGTGCTGGGCCTTGATGATCCCGCCACGTACGAAGCGGTGGCCCAGGGGCTGGAGCGGATCGAAGCCGAGCCCGACATGATCCAGAGGACGGCCTTCGGCCACGTGTTGAGCGAGCTCTCCCGTACCGCTCGCCATCGGCGGGGAGTCATCCGATTCCTACTGGGGCGCCACCGAGATCACACGAACGCATCGCGAAGGGTGGGTGTGTCATGAGTAGGCCACTGTTTGCGCCGGTCGAGTCTTCACCGGTTCGGCAGCTGTTGCGGCAGCGGTTCGGATCGTCTTCGAATCGCGCGCTGGTCTTCCTCTCGGATCAGGAGACGGACCGCCTTGAGCCCCCTCGCGGTGGAGACTTCTGGGGGTACCCCCGACCGTCGTTCCGGACCGCCTTCCGATGGGAGTTCGACTCGTTCGGATGGGTCTCGCTGGCGGAACGCCGGACCGTGGTGGAGGTGCCACGCCGGGACCCCGCGACATCAACCCCATCGCGAGCACGCTACGAAGTCGCCTGGAAGGTCAGCAACCCGGTAGTCGCGGCGCGGAGTGGCCTCACGGAGGACACCGTGTGCCGGCTGATCGACCAGGATGTCCGTGGAAGTGGCGGACCGCCGGGTGCTTCTGATCCCCTTCGACAGCCGCCGATCCTGAACGGGACCACTCAGGTTGAGCCCCCTGGTCAGCCACGGAGCATCGACGGGGCGGGTCTGACCTACTGGTTCCTGGACCCTCCAGCCGGCCTTCTGCCTGCTTCGAGTCATCCGGCCGAACTCCTCCTTCCGGCGGGCTTCGGTGAGGCCCACCGCGAGGCATACCGCTTCTACCGCGAGGTGGTCGCCGGTGGGCCGGTCGGTCTGGCGGCGCTCTGGCTGCTTCACCACCCCGACCAGGCCAGGGAAGTGCTCGACTGGACGGTCGCACACGACAAGCTGCTCACCGAGCGTGATGGATGGGAGCGGACGTTGGCCGCAACGCTTCAGGGGCTGACGAAAGAGGACCGGGGCTTCGTCGGGGTGAACCTGGCACGCCTCCTCGGCGAAGTCGGTGTACCCCAGGGTGAGGAGGTGTTGCGCAGGCTGGATGACTCGGGTGCACCGCGCAGCGGCGTGAACGGCTTTCGCGGAGGGACGCCGTGACAAGGGGTCTGTCGTCGCGCCTCGCCCGATTGAGGACCCGGCCCGAACGCCATGCCTCGGACACGGACCACGCGGTGGTTCTGTCGCGAGAACTCATCGCGCAGAACTATCTGGACATCGGGCGAGCCGACGGCAAGGCGGCCATTCTTCTGGCTACAGGGGGAACACTCTTCGGATTCTTCCTCGTACGGCGTCCCCTTGACGCCGTGTGGGCCGTCCCCTTGTGGTGGACGGCAGCGGTCACCACGACCGGGGCGTTGGTCTTTCTCCTCCTGGCTCTCGCCCCGCGCCGTGGGGCACGAGCCGAAGAGGGGTGCGGCCTCCTTGCATACTACGAAGACGTGGTGCGTGCGAAAACGCGCGCCGATTTGTCGGCTGGACTCAGACGGGACGGTTCGGGTCCCCAGGCCCGGCTACTCCTTGCGCTGACAGAGACCAGCAGGATCGCCCGAGCCAAGAACCGCTGCGTGCGGCACGCCATAGTGCTGCTGCCAGCGATCACCGCGGCGCTCACGATGCTTGCGCTCGGTCACTGACCGGCGCATCGTCTCGCAGAAGCGCGGAGGCCCCTTTGCGATATGGTCTTCTGCTCCGCGACTGATCCGCCGGCACGGAGGTGTCTGCCAGAGGGACTCTCGCCCGAGTGTGATCAGTCGATGTCGAGGTCACCGGACTCTTCGAGGAGACGCGTCGCGAGATCGCCGGCCCATTCCACGGCCCAGGCGCGCAGAGCGGTGATCGTGGCGTCGTCGAGGCCGTAGGCGGTGAAGGCTTCGTCGTCGGTCCACTCGGCGCCGGTGAGGTTCGCCTGGAGGTCCTCGTGCTCGAAGCGGCCGCGGGCGTGGCGGCGGCCGAACTCCTCGAGCTCGGCGGTCGTCCAGTGGCGGGAAGCAGCGAACACGTCGATCAGGTCGCGGGGTGCTCCGCGGTCGGCGAGGGCTCGAACCTTGGTCCCGATCACGTCCTCCTCGGCGAGGACGGGCCCATACGGGCTCTGGGCGACGGGTCGCCAGAAGATCTCTTTGAGGATGTCGACTTCGCACTCCTGCCCGGTGGCGGGGTCCGTCACGGTGAAGCGAGCGGACAGCGGGGCGGTCTCCAGCGCCTGCACCTTCCAGCCCCGGGCTGTCAGGCCGCTACAGAGCGCGGCTGCGATGTCGGCCATGGGCGCCGGGTTCTCGGTGGCGACGTCCAGGTCCTGGCTGGGTCGGTTCACGAGGCGGTGCGCCCTCACGGCGTACCCGCCGGTGAGGACCAAGGGGTACGGCGAGCCGAGAGCGATCACATCCGCGAGTAGCCGCGCGTGCAGCTCCGGCATGTCCGTCACGCGGCTGCCCGGGTGCGGGAGGCGAGCTCGGGGAAGGTGTCCTCCCACACAGTGCGCACGGTGCGGCCGACGAGGGTGCGCAGTACGGGCCACAGCTGGAGGAGCAGATCCCGGTTGAGGTAGCGGGGCAGGTCGTCGCGCAGGCCCTCGTGCAGGACGGTGCGGTACAGCCCCATGCGCTGGCGAGGTTTGTCCAGGTCGTACGAGGTCATCCCGGACCAGGCCAGGTGCAGCGGCAGCTCCACGACACCGCGGGTCGGCCCGTGTAGCTCGTCCAGCAAATCCGGTAGACGGCGTCGGAACTTCTCCCGGTACAGCGCGAGGTCCTCGGCGTCCGCGCCGGAGAGATCCCTCGGCCCAGGTCCGGTGTGCTGCGGGTGGGAGGCCATGCCCCCATTATGGCGGCCGCGCAGGGCCGGGGGCTTGTGGCTTCATCCATGGAGCCGATGTCGCTGTCTGTTGTCCATCGCGGATGCGGCAACGGACACCGGCAGGATGCTTGGCGGGCAACGGGGCGGCGACGAAGTTGTAGTTACAGGGCCTGTGTCTCGGCTGATTCTCCCCGGATTCTCCCCAGCGGCTTCAGGAGGGCAAAAGTGCTGGTCAGGGTTTCAGTGGAGGCAGGTAGGCGAGATCAGCCGCATCACTTCTCCCCAGGGACTCCCCAGAGCCGATTCTGGCCCGGTCCGCGACCGGTGCGAGAGTAAAGGGCGCATAGGACTGGGCCCCGCAAGAGGGAATCAGAGCCAGTCCCGTCGCTTGAAAATCACGTACAAACTGGCACAGACAACCCCCATGAGGCCGATCGCGAACGGGTATCCGAAGCTCCAGCCCAGCTCCGGCATGTGCTCGAAGTTCATCCCGTAGATAGTTCCTACGAGCGTCGGAGCAAAGAGAATGGCCGCCCAAGAGGAGATCTTCTTGATCTCCTCGTTCTGTTCGAAGCCCGCTTCCGCCAACGCCCTCATCTCCGCGTTCTGTTGCTGGGTGACGAGGGTGGCGTTCACCGTGAGGATGTCGGTGAGGGCCTGCCGGAAGCCGTCGACCCGTTCGCTGGTGTGGGTCACGTGGTCGGCGACGTCGCGGAGGTAGCGCTGGAGTTCGTCGTCCGTCTCGTACTTGGCGAAGCCGGCCATGAGGCCGTGCAGCATGCCGACGAGGGGGCGGGTGGCGCGCTGGAACTCCACCATCTCGCGGGAGAGTTCGTAGATGCGGCGGGAGACCTCCGGGTCGCCGCGGAAGACCTCCGTCTCGATCTCGTCGACGTCGTTCTGCACCCCGGCGACGACGGGCGCGTACCCGTCGACCACCGCGTCGAGGATGGCGTAGAGGACCGCCTCGGGACCCAGCTTCAGCAGCTCCGGGGTCTCCTCCATGCGGCGGCGGACGGCCGACAGGTCCGGTGCCGCGCCGTGCCGGACCGTGATGACGAAGTCCGGCCCCACGAAGACGTGCAGCTCGCCGAAGTCGACCTCCTCGGGGGCGTCGAGATAGCGGGCGGCGCGCAGGACGACGAAGAGGGTGTCGCCGTAGCGCTCCAGCTTGGGACGCTGATGGGCCTCCATCGCGTCCTCGACGGCGAGCGGGTGGAGGTCGAACTCAGCGGCCAGGGAGAGGAGTTCGCCCTCGGTCGGGCGGGCGAGGCCGATCCACGCCATCCCGGCCGGCGCCTCCCGCAGCTCGCGGAAGGTGTCCGCGAGCGTGGCGGGCGAGGAGACGCGTACGCCGTCCTGGTACACGGCCGCCTCGACCACGCTGGCCGCCCGTTCGGCCGGGGTCGGCGCCGCCGGTTCACGGCTCGGGGTGGTGGGCGGGGCGGGTGGTGCCGACGAGGGGGGCAGGGCGCGGCGCCAGCCGGACTTCCGGCCGCCCCTCGGGGCAGGGCCGGCGCTCTCCGGGCCCCGGCGCTCGCGTCGATCGGCCATCGTGGATGCCTTCCGAGTTGCGCGTCACGTACGACTGTGCGATCACCGAGCAGGATATACGGGGCAAACGGCGCGGGCGTGGTGAGAGGCGGACGACGCGACGCGGGCGGCGCGGCGGTGACGGCGTGGCGGGCCGGGGACGGGTGCCTCGCACATGCCCGGCAGCGGGACCGCTGAGCGCTCGCCGCACCCGGTGACGGGCGCACCGCCGCACCCGGTGAGGAGCGCCCCCCCCGGCACACCGCCGCACCCCGGTGCGGGGCAGATCGCCGCGAACACCGACCGCGCGCGTCGAGACCATCGCGGACAGAACCTGTCCGCGACTCCCGCTAGCGTGCGCAGCATGACGAACAAGGCGACCCAGACCGCCCCCCGGCTCGGCATCCAGGCCCTCAACCGCGCGACCCTGGCCCGCCAGCTCCTGCTGCACCGGGCGCCCGTGTCCGCCGAGGCCGCCCCCCGGGCGACCGGCGGCCCCACACCCCCGCCCGTGTCCGCCCACCCCGCCGTCACCCACCTCCTCGGGCTCCAGGCGCAGAACGTACGGCCGCCGTACTACGCCCTCGCCGCCCGGCTGGACGGCTTCGCGCCCGAGCAGCTGTCGACGCTGATGGCCGACCGCGACGTCGTGCGCATCGTCACCATGCGGTCCACGATCCACACGCACACCGCCGACGACTGCCTCGCCCTGCGGCCGCTGGTGCAGCCGGCCCGGGAGCGGGAGCTGAACCTGTTCCGCAAGGGGCTGGCCGGGGTCGACCTGGAGCGGCTGGAGGCGATCGCGCGGGAACTCGTCGAGGAGGAGCCGCGCACCCTGAAGCAGTTGCGCGAGGCGCTGATCGTGGAGTGGCCGGACGCCGACCCGTTCGCTCTCGGCCTCGCCGCGCGCTGCCGGCTGCCGCTCGTGCAGGTCACCCCGCGCGGCCTGTGGGGCAGGAGTGGGCAGGTCGCCCTGACCACCGCCGAGCACTGGCTCGGGCGTCCCGCCCAGCAGGCACCCGCGCCCGAGACCGTCGTCCGGCGTTATCTCGCCGCCTTCGGACCCGCCTCCGTGAAGGACATGCAGGCCTGGGCCGGAGTGACCCGCCTGCGCGAGGCGTTCGAGCGGCTGCGACCGGAGCTGCTCGTCTTCCGCGACGACCGCGGCACCGAACTCTTCGACCTCCCGGACGCGCCTCGCCCCGACCCTGAGACCCCGGCGCCGCCCCGGCTGCTCCCCGAGTTCGACAACCTGCTCCTCTCCCACGCCGACCGCTCCCGCGTGGTCCCGCCGGACCTCAAGGGCCGCTCCTGGCAAGGGAACCAGGCCTATCGCACCTTCCTCGTCGACGGGTTCCTGGCCGGTCTGTGGAAGCTGGACGAGAACCTCCTCACGCTGGAACCCTTCGGCGCTCTCACCGGGGAACAGCGGACCGGCCTGGTGGCGGAGGCCGAGCGGACGCTCCGCACCCTGCACGGCGACGGACCGTACGACATCCGCTTCGGCACGGTCGTCACATGAAGCGCTTCGGCACGGCCACGTGATCCGCTTCGGCACGGTCGCCACGTGATCCGCTTCGCCATCGCGGCCGGCTGAGCGGGCGCCCGCCCCGCGCATGGAGAGGGGGCGCCGCGAACCGCTCGTGGCAGGTTCGCGGCGCCCCCTGGCAGTTCCCGGGGACGTACCCCGGGAGTCTGTCGGCTCGCGCCTCGCCTCGACTACGAGGCGATCTGCGCGGCCACCGTGTTGGAGAAGGTGGTCAGCCGGGTGTAGATGCCGGGGTACTGCGCGTCGGCGCAGCCGTAACCCCAGGAGACTATGCCTGCCAGGACGCCCCCGATCATCAGGGGACCGCCGCTGTCGCCCTGGCAGGTGTCGACGCCGCCGGAGGAGAATCCGGCGCAAACCATGGAGCTCGCCACGAACTCGGAGCCGTAGGAGCTGGAGCTGCCGCAGACCGAGTCGGCCACGACCGGGACGGTCGCGGTGCGCAGCTGGTTGGAGGAGGAGCCGCCCGAGGAGGTGGTGCCCCAGCCGATGATGCGGGCGGTGGTCCCGGCCGCGTAGACGCCCGTCTGCGAGGCGCTGACGTAGGACGCCGTGGTGTAGGGCTGCGCGACGGCGAGCGTCAGCACGGCCACGTCGCTGGTCATCGTGGAGCTGTTGTAGCTCGGGTGGATCCAGATCTTGCTGAGCGTGCTGACCGTGCCGTTGGTGCCGTTGCGGTAGGTGCGGCCGCCCACGACGCGGGTGTTGGAGGTGGTTCTGCCGACCATGCAGTGCGCGGCGGTGATCACCTTGGTGGGCGACACGAGGGTGCCACCACAGAACTGGCTCTGCGAGGCGTTCGTGATCTGCATGACGTACGGGTACGCGCTCGCGGTGGTGGTCGTACCACCCACGATGGGCTGGGGAGCGGCGGCGGCGCCCGGCGCGGTGAGCAGCGCGGCAGCGGCGGCGGCAGCGGTGGCGGCTGCGGCGACCATCGACTTCTTGACGCGGTTGAACCCGAACATGGTTCTCCTCAGGGGGGAGTTGCCGGTGGGGGACGCGCGGGTGGGGGGTGGAGCACAGAGCCTGCGGTGCCGCCCCCGCTCGGGGGAGCCGAGCGGGGGCGGCGGGCCGGTCTGTGTGCCCTGGCGTGCGGCACGTCACAAAAAATAGGAGCCGGAGTCATCCCCTCCCAAGGGGGGATCCCCCTAAGGGAGTTGGGAAGGGAAAACCCTCGATGACCCGGGCCGGGGTTTGAGCCTAGGCTGAAGCCGCAAGGTCGCTGCGCGCACCTGGTCCCGCCGAGGCGCGGCGGACGCGGGCGCGACGACAGGGCCCAGGTCCCGGGAGGGGCTCGTCAGCCGGTCCCGGGGAGGTCAGTTCGTACGGTGTCCCGCCGCCAGTCGCACGATGTCCACACGCGACCGGATGCCCAGCTTCCGGTAGACGCGCGTCAGTGTCGCCTCGACCGTCTTCACGCTGATGTAGAGCCGGCCGGCGATCTCCCGGTTCGTCGCACCCTCCATGACCAGCTCCGCGACCTGCCGTTCGGTCGCCGCGAGCACGGCGAGGGCGTCCAGCGCCGACGGCGCGATCGCGGGCTGCTGCGGAGGCGCCGGGGCGACGGAGGCCTCCTCCACCCGGCGCAGCCACGGCAGGGCACGGCAGCGGCGGAACAGCCGGGACGCCTCGTCGTACGAGCCGGGCCCGGACGCCGGCGCCGCCCCCGGCCGGGCGAGGCCCGGCCCCTGCGGAAGGGCGCGCAGCCCTGCGAGGGCGAAGGCGGCCCGCGCCTCCTCCAGACCGTAGCCGAGCTTGGCCAGCCGGTCCTGCGCCGACGTCAACTGCCGTACGGCGGCGTCCTGTTCACCCCGCGCCGCGCGCACAAGCGCCTCGGCCCGGTCGAGGACGGCGAGCACACTCTCCCGGCCGAGCCGCAGCGCCTGCTGCCGGGTGACGTCGATGACGTCCTGGGCCTCCGTCAACTCGTTCACCCGTACCAGGGCTTCGGCGAGATCGCCGTGCCACCGGCCGCGCGCGGGATCGTAGATCCCGAGGCCGTCCTCCAACTCCCGTACGCGGCGCAGGGACTGCACCGTGCCCGGCGCGTCCCCGGCGACCAGCTGGGCGTGCCCGAGGGCGCCCAGGGCGCGGGAGAGGTACATCAGGTCGCCGTCCTGCTCCGCGCGGTCGGCGGCCTCGCGGGCGAGCGCCCGGGCCCGCTCCACATCGCCGCCGGCGGCCTCCGCGAGCGAGGTGAGCATGGCGGACGCGCCCTCGCCGATGCCGGAGTCGCGGGCGAGGACGTAGCCCTCGCGGGCGAGGTCGAGCGCCCGGCCGCAGTGCCCGGAGCGCAGCTCGGTCTCGGCGAGGAAGCGCACGTAGTGCACCTCGCTCTCGACCATGCCGCGCCGGCGCACCTCGCGCAGCAGCGAGGTGATCGTGGCGCGGGCCTCGCCGAGCTGGTCGCTCATCATCAGCCAGCGGAAGCGGGTCGCGCCCGCCCCGTTGTGGTGGCAGGCCAGCTGCGGGTCCTGCGGCTCCTTCAGGGCCCGCTTGATCGTCATGGGCGCGTCCGGGTGGCCCATCAGCATCTCGGTCTGGGCCTGGAAGGAGAGCGCGAGCAGCTCGGTGCGCCGGTCCTCGGCCCGCGCCGCCAGCTCCGCGGCCCGGGCGGCCTCCTCCCGGCTCTGCGCGAAGTCGCCTTCGAGGACCAGGGCGCGCCAGGCCAGCTGGTAGCGGACCAGGCCGAGCAGCCGCGGGTCGTCGCCCGCGTCGGCGAGGACCTGCGGGTACACGGCGTCGACCTCGGCGAGCGACTGCCCGGCCGCGTCGATCACCACCATCCAGGCCCGGACCCGCTCGGCGGGCTCGGTGGCCCGGCTCAGCACCTCACGGGCGATGTCCCGGCCGAGGTCGTTCTCCCCGGCGGTCAGCGCGTCCTCGGCGGCCTGCAGCCGCCGCTCGTCGGGACCCGGTGTGGCGTCCGCCGGGGTGCGCCGGGCCGAGAGGAGCCCCAGCTCGGCGGCGACCGAGGGCGCGCCCCGGTCCCGGGCCACGGCCGCGGCCTCGCCGAGCCGCGCGGCGACCAGCGGATCGGTGCCGTGCGTGGACAGCGCCAGGTGCCGGGCCCGCTCGATGGGGTCGACGGCGGCGGTGGACAGCGCGGCGTGGGCGGCCCGCCGCTCCTGGGCGGTCGCCTCGGCGTACAGCGCGGCCGACACCAGCGGGTGCGCGAACCGTACGCCCGGACCCTCCCGCTCCGGCGCGAGCAGCCCCAGCTCGACGGCCTGCGCGGCCTCCGCCTCGGCGTTCTCCCGCCCGGCGGCGCGCAGCAGCGCCACGGTGGGCCGGGCGCCGGCACTGGCGACGAGCAGGGTGCGGCGGGCCTCGGCCGAGAGCATGTCCAGCCGGTTCAGGACCAGGGTCCGCAGCGAGGTCGGCACGGGCAGCTGCTCACCGGGACGCGGCGGCGTCGGGCTGTCGGCGAGGGCCCGGCCCAGCTCCAGGGCGAAGAGCGGGTTGCCGCCGCTGGTGCGGTGGATGTCGCGTACGGCGGAGCGGGGCAGACCGGTGTGGCCGCGGTGCTCCAGCAGCTCGGCGACGTGCGTCCTCGACAGCGGGGTGAGCCGGAGGGCGAGGGTGTCGGGCGGGGACGCGCGTAGATACCTGTCCTGCTCGTGACCGTGCGGGTCCGTCGAGGTGCGTACGGCGCACAGCATGCGCACCGGCAGCTCGCCCAGCCGCCGCGCGGCGAACCCGAGCAGCTCCACACTGGCCGGATCCAGCCACTGGAGGTCGTCCGCGACGATCAGCACCGGGCCCTTGGCGGCCAGGGCGCGCAGGGTCGACAGCACGGCCAGCCGGAGCGCGAGCCCGTCGCGCTGGAGGGTGGACTCGCCACGACCGGTGAGCGCGGACTCCAGCGCGGTGCGCTGCGGCGCGGGCAGCTGCTCGGACACCTCGTCCATGACCAGCCCGAGCAGATCGGTCAGCGCGAGGAAGGGCAGATGCGACTCGGACTCGGTGGCCGAGCAGCGCAGGACCGTCCGTGCCGATTCCTCGTATTCCGCGGCCAGAGCGCGCAGGATCGTCGATTTCCCGATACCCGCGGAACCGTGCACGAGCACGCTGCCGCCCCGCGCCAGCTGCTCACGCGCCGCCGTGAACAGCTCCTCCCGGCCAATGACCAGGTCGGGGCGGGGTCTCCCAGGCTCCTTGTACTCCCGTCGCACGGGCCACCGCTCCCCTCGAGTGTCGTGTCCGGGCCAATATTAGGCATCCGGTCATTGAATTTCGGAACGTAGACCCGGTGTGGGAAATAACAGGAAGGGTACGGCACAGGGAATTTCACCTGCCCGTTACATGAAAGCCGGGCTTCGCAACACCCCCGTCTCGGCGCGGGACCACGCCCGACGAGGGCCCGCCGGGCCGCCGGGGACGGAGTTCTACGGCAGCTGCCCCGCCCGCCGGGCGGCCACCACCGCCTCCAGACGGGTGTGCGCCCCGAGCTTCCGCATGGCCGACCGCAGATACGCCTTCACGGTCTCCGGACGCAGTCCCAGCCGCCGCGCCGCGACCGCGTTCGTCGCGCCCATCGCCACACAGGCCAGCACATCCACCTCACGCGCGGTGAGGGCGGTCCGCTCACCGCCGCCCGGGGCGGGCACGGCCCGATCGCCTGTGACCTCGCCGGAGGGGGACGCGCCCGCGAGCCGTCCGCACACCCGCAGCAGCTCCGCCCGCAGCGCCGGATCGTCGATGCGCGGGGCCAGCGCGCGCAGCGCTCCGTGCGCCTCCCGGACCTCCTCCCACGCCCCGGCCGAGTCTCCGTGCTCGACGGTCGTCCGGGCCGTGACCAGCAGGTTCCGTGCCTCGTCCCGCACCACCAGCGCCTGCTCCAGGTCCCGCGCCGCGTCCAGCGCGGCACCCACCGTGCGGTCGCCCAGCGGCTGCGCCGCGCGCAGGGCGCCGTACAGCACCCCGCGCACCTGACGCCGTACGACGACGGGGACCGCGAGGACGGAGCGGATGCCCTCGGCGGCGACCGCGGCGTCGTACTCGTGACTGATCTGGCGTGACAGTGAGTAGTCGGTCACCCAGCAGGGGCGGGCCAGGGCCACCGTCCTGCCGCCGAGGCCGTTGCCCGCGTGCACGGCGAGACCGCTGAGCGCGGTCGTCCGGTGGCCCTGGAGTTCGCTGATGCGCAATTGCCCGGGGCCGGGCTCGACCAGCCCGGCGAAGGCGAGGGGCAGCCCGGTGGACCGCCGCAGGATGCGCAGGGCGCTCCGCAGGTCCGCCTTTTCCGGCCAGACCGTCCCGAGGGGATACGAGGGATCGGTTGCCACGAACTCACCCCTTCCGCGCGGCGCACCCCCGTTCGGGGGTGGTGAGACGTGTATCACGCATTACACGATGTCAGGCAACGGTCCGGCAATGAGGAGGACACATGTCGGCGAGGACGAGCGCCACGGACGAGTTCCGGGCGGCCCGGGACTTCCTGCTGGCCCATCGTGAGGACTACGCCACGGCCTACGAGGGCTTCACCTGGCCACGCCCCGAGTACTTCAACTGGGCGCTCGACTGGTTCGACGTGATCGCACGCGGGAACGACCGCGCGGCGCTGCACATCGTCGAGGAGGACGGCACCGAGACCGTGGTCTCCTTCGCCGAGATGTCCGAGCGCTCGTCCCGGGTCGCCAACCGGCTGCGGGACCGGGGCGTCCGCGCCGACGACCGTATCCTCGTCATGCTCGGCAACCAGGCGGAGTTGTGGGAGACGGCCCTCGCCGCGATGAAGCTGCGGGCCGTCGTCATCCCCGCCACCCCGCTGCTCGGCCCCGCCGACCTGCGCGACCGGGTGGAGCGCGGCCGGGTCAGGCACGTGATCGTACGGGCCGAGGACGCCCCCAAGTTCGCGGACGTGCCCGGCCGTTACACCCGTACGACGGTCGGCGGCACGGTGGACGGCTGGCGGCCGTACGAGGAGGCGTACGCGGCCCCCGCCCGGTTCGAGCCGAACGGGCCGACCAACGCCTCCGACCCGCTGATGCTGTACTTCACCTCGGGCACGACCGCCCGGCCCAAGCTGGTCGAGCACACCCATGTGTCGTACCCCGTGGGCCACTTGGCGACCATGTACTGGATCGGCCTCAAGCCCGGCGACGTGCATCTGAACATCTCCTCGCCCGGCTGGGCCAAGCACGCCTGGTCCAACCTCTTCGCCCCCTGGAACGCGGAGGCGACGGTGTTCATCCACAACTACACCCGCTTCGACGCGGGCCGGCTGCTGTCGGAGATGGACCGCGCCGGCGTCACCACCTTCTGCGCCCCGCCGACCGTGTGGCGGATGCTGATCCAGGCCGACCTCACCCAGCTGAGGACCCCGCCCCGGGAGGTCGTCGCCGCCGGCGAACCCCTCAACCCCGAGGTGATCGAGCAGGTGCGCCGCGCCTGGGGCGTGGACATCCGCGACGGCTTCGGCCAGACCGAGACCGCCGTCCAGGTCTCCAACAGCCCCGGCCAGGAAGTCAAGACCGGCTCGATGGGCCGGCCCGGCCCCGGCTTCGAGGTCGTCCTCCTCGACCCCGTCTCGGGCGCCCCCGGCGCCGACGAGGGAGAGATCGCCCTCGACCTCTCCAACCGCCCGGTCGGTGTCATGACCGGTTACCACGGCGACCCGGACCGTACGGCGGAGGCGATGGCCGGCGGCTTCTACCGCACCGGTGACATCGGCTCCCGCGACGAGGACGGCTACATCACCTACGTGGGGCGCGCGGACGACGTGTTCAAGGCCAGCGACTACAAGATCAGCCCCTTCGAGCTGGAGAGCGCCCTGCTGGAGCACGACGCGGTCGCCGAGGCGGCCGTCGTGCCGGCGCCGGACGAGCTGCGCCTCGCCGTGCCGAAGGCGTACATCGTGCTGGCGGCAGGCTGGGAGCCGGGCCCGGACACCGCGAAGGTGCTGTTCGAGCACTCCCGGACCGTCCTCGCCCCCTACAAGCGGCTCCGCCGCCTGGAGTTCGGCGACCTGCCGAAGACCGTGTCCGGCAAGATCCGCCGTATCCAGCTGCGCGAGGCCACGGCCGCGGGCTCGGACGCGGAGTACCGCGAGGAGGACTTCCGGTGAGCGGCGAGCTGTCCTACACCCACGGCACCGGTGGCACCGCCCTGCTCGGCGACACCATCGGCGTCAACCTCGACCGCGCGGTCGAGGCCTGGCCCGACCGCGAGATGCTCGTCGACCTGCCCTCCGGTCGCCGCTGGACGTACGCCCGGTTCGCCGCCGACGTCGACGCGCTGGCGTACGCGCTGCGCGCGAGCGGCGTCGACAAGGGCGACCGGGTCGGCATCTGGGCCGTCAACTGTCCGGAGTGGGTGCTCGTCCAGTACGCCACCGCCCGCATCGGCGCGATCATGGTGAACATCAACCCGGCCTACCGCACCCACGAGGTCGAGTACGTCCTCGAACAGGCGGGCGTGTCCCTGCTCTTCGCCTCGCTCAGCCACAAGGCGAGCGACTACCGGGCGATGGTCGAGGAAGTGCGCACCCGCTGTCCGAGGCTGCGGGAGACCGTCTACTTCGGGGACCCGAGCTGGGACGCGCTGATCGCGCGCGGGACACCGGTGCCGTTCGAGGACCTGTCCTGCGACGACCCCATCAACATCCAGTACACCTCCGGCACCACCGGCTTCCCCAAGGGGGCGACCCTCTCCCACCACAACATCCTCAACAACGGCTACTTCGTGGGGGAGTCGCTCGCCTACACCGAGCGGGACCGGATCTGTGTGCCCGTGCCCTTCTACCACTGCTTCGGCATGGTGATGGGCAACCTCGCGGCCACCTCGCACGGCGCCTGCGTCGTCATCCCGGCCCCGTCCTTCGACGCGAGGGCCACCCTGGAGGCCGTCCAGCGCGAGCGCTGCACCTCCCTGTACGGCGTACCGACCATGTTCATCGCGGAGCTGAACCTCCCCGACTTCGGCGCGTACGACCTCTCCTCCCTGCGCACCGGCATCATGGCGGGCTCGCCCTGCCCGGTGGAGGTGATGAAGCGGGTGGTCACCGAGATGCACATGAGGGAGGTCTCGATCTGCTACGGCATGACCGAGACCTCGCCCGTGTCCACCCAGACCCGGCGCGACGACGACCTGGAACACCGCACCGCCACCGTCGGCCGCGTCCTGCCGCACATCGAGGTGAAGGTCGTCGACCCGGTGACCGGGGTGACGCGACCACGCGGCACCGCAGGGGAGTTGTGCACCCGCGGCTACAGCGTGATGCTCGGCTACTGGGAGGAACCGGAGAAGACCGCCGAGGCCGTCGACCCCGGCCGGTGGATGCACACCGGCGACCTGGCGACCATGCGCGAGGACGGATACGTCGAGATCGTCGGACGGATCAAGGACATGATCATCCGGGGTGGCGAGAACATCTACCCGCGCGAGATCGAGGAGTTCCTGTACGGCCACCCGAAGATCGCCGACGTCCAGGTGGTGGGGGTGCCGCACGAGCGGTACGGCGAGGAGGTGCTGGCTTGCGTCATCCCGCACGAGGGCGCCGAACCGCTCACCCTGGAGGAGCTACGGGCCTACTGCGACGGGCAGTTGGCGCACTACAAGATCCCGAGCGCGCTCCGTGTCCTGGACTCCTTCCCGATGACGGTGTCGGGGAAGGTGCGGAAGATCGAGTTGCGGGAGCGGTACGCCGCCGGATAGCCGCCGCGCGCGAGCGCCGCCTCAGGCCCCCGCACCCAGGGCGACCAGCTCCGTCGCCGCGCCGTTCACGGGCTGCGGGGTGCCCGTGAGGTCCAGGACGAACAGGCAGACGCCCAGGCCGTCGGCGCGGTCGCGGACGTCCTCGCCGTACCCGGCGAGGGAGAAGTAGAGGCAGCCGGTGGACTCCGTCATGGCGGTCAGCCACAGGCACTCGACATCGCGCCGCGAGGCCGGGCGGACCGACGGGTCCACCTGGGCCAGGACGCCCCGCGCGGCCAGGCCTATCCCGGACGGCTGGCGCCGGTCGGCGCGCCGGATGTCCCGGTAGCCCAGCCAGCGCAGATAGAGGGCGACGGCGGTGACCGCGTCGCGGTCCGTGCGGATGGTGAAGGGCCGGAAGGCCGCCCGGGGACCGGCGGGCTCTCCGGCGGTGCCGAGGGCGCCGCCCGGGCTCGGCGCGGGCAGGGTGCCGGACACGGGCACGCGCAGCACGGTCCCGCAGGCGCAGCCCAGCTCCGGATGGGGCCACTCACCGGCGCGGCCGCAGCCTCCGCAGCGGACGGTGACCCAGTCCTCGTCCCAGGTGTGGTGGGTGACGGAGGTGGGGGTGGCGCGGCGGTTCAGGGGCGGGGCGACCGGGGTGCCGCACGCGCAGGGGTAGGCAGGCGGGGCGTACCGGTGTTCCCGCCCGCAGTCCGGGCACCGCACCGCCATGCTCTCGCTCATGATCCCCACCCCACCACCCGAGCCGCACCGAGAACGCCTCCTCATCGTCCTCCAGCCGGGGCGGCTCCGGCAGGCAAACACCCCGAGACGCACCGGTGGATCGGCGCTGCCCGCGCCCTTGACGCTCCCTGCCGCCCCTCCTAATCTGATTCCAGATAGCAGAAAAGCTTTTCCGCATTGCGAAATAATGATGGAAAGGTCACTGACGGAATAACGGAAGTGCTCACCGCGGGGCGCGACGGGAGTGGGTCCGGCAGCTGAAGCAGGAGTGAGCACATGGCTCGTATGACCGCTGCCCGCGCGGCAGTCGAGATCCTCAAGCGCGAGGGTGTCCGTGACGCGTTCGGTGTCCCCGGCGCGGCGATCAACCCCTTCTACGCGGCCCTGAAGGCCGCCGGCGGGATCCAGCACACCCTGGCCCGGCACGTCGAAGGCGCGTCGCACATGGCCGAGGGTTACACCCGCACCCGTCCCGGCAACATCGGCGTGTGCCTCGGCACCTCCGGGCCCGCCGGGACCGACATGATCACCGGCCTCTACTCGGCCACCGGCGACTCCGTCCCGATCCTCTGCGTCACGGGCCAGGCGCCCACGGCCGTGATCCACAAGGAGGACTTCCAGGCGGTCGACATCGCCTCCATCGCCGGGCCGGTCACCAAGATGGCCGTGACCGTGCTGGAGGCCGCGCAGGTCCCCGGAGTGTTCCAGCAGGCCTTCCACCTGATGCGCTCGGGCCGTCCGGGGCCGGTCCTCGTCGACCTGCCGATCGACGTCCAGCTCACCGAGATCGAGTTCGACCCCGACACCTACGCGCCGCTGCCGGTCTACAAGCCGGTCGCCACCCGTGCCCAGATCGAGAAGGCGATCGGGCTGCTGAACGCGTCGCAGCGGCCGCTGATCGTCGCCGGCGGCGGTGTCATCAATGCCGACGCGTCCGAACTCCTCGTGGAGTTCGCCGAGTTGACGGGCGTTCCGGTGGTGCCCACGCTCATGGGCTGGGGCGTCCTGCCCGACGACCACGAGCTGAACGCCGGCATGGTCGGTCTGCAGACCTCGCACCGCTACGGCAACGCGACCTTCCTGGAGTCCGACTTCGTCCTCGGCATCGGCAACCGCTGGGCCAACCGGCACACCGGCAAGCTGGACGTCTACACGGCCGGACGGAGGTTCGTTCACGTCGACATCGAGCCCACCCAGATCGGCCGGATCTTCGCCCCCGACTACGGCATCGCCTCCGACGCCCGGGCCGCGCTGGAGCTGTTCGTCACGGTGGCACGGGAGTCGCAGGCGGACGGCCTTCTGCCGGACCGCTCCGCGTGGGCGGCCGACGCGCAGGACCGCAAGGCCCGCCTCCAGCGCCGTACGCACTTCGACGACATCCCGATCAAGCCGCAGCGCGTGTACGAGGAGATGAACAGGGCGTTCGGCCCCGAGACCCGGTACGTCTCCACCATCGGCCTCTCCCAGATCGCCGGCGCCCAGATGCTGCACGTCCACCGTCCGCGCCACTGGATCAACTGCGGCCAGGCGGGCCCGCTCGGCTGGACGGTCCCGGCCGCGCTCGGCGTGGCGAAGGCCGACCCGGAGGCGTCCGTGGTCGCCCTGTCCGGCGACTACGACTTCCAGTTCATGATCGAGGAGCTGGCGGTCGGGGCACAGCATCGCATCCCGTACATTCACGTCCTGGTCAACAACGCCTACCTGGGCCTCATCCGCCAGGCCCAGCGCGCCTTCGACATCGACTTCCAGGTCAACCTGGAGTTCGAGAACGTCAACTCGCCCGAGCTGGGCGTCTACGGCGTCGACCACGTGAAGGTCGCCGAGGGGCTCGGCTGCAAGGCGATCCGGGTGACCGACCCGGCCGAGCTGGGCGCCGCCCTCGAAGAGGCGAAGAAGCTCGCGGCCCGGTACCGGGTGCCGGTCGTCGTCGAGGTGATCCTGGAGCGCGTCACCGACATCGCGATGTCCACGACCAACGACATCGGCGACGTGACGGAGTTCGAGGAGATCGCGACGGAGCCGGGCCACGCGCCCACGTCGATCGGGTCGTTGCGGGTCTGAGAGGTCGTACGCGGCTGGGGGGCGGCCGTCCGAGGGGCGAGCCGCCCCCTTCGGCGGTGCGTGGGCGCGAGCGGACGGCGACGTGAAGCGCGACGAGGGGAGGCCCTGCGGCGGCGCGACCCCGCTGGACGCGAGCCGCTTCGTCGTACCGCCGCAGGGCCTCCCCCTGCCACCCCGGGTCTCCCCCGATCCCCGGGCCCCCGTTTCCCCCGTGGTCCCCCGTGCGTTTTCCCCGGGCCCCCGTTTCCCCCGTGGTCCCCCGTGCGTTTTCCCCGTGCCTCCGCGTTCCCCCGTGGAGGCTTCCCCCGTGGAGGCCCGCCGCCCCCGTGCCGACGGGCCTCCTGTGACGAGAATGTGCCCTGCATCACCGGTAGTTGAAGCCCCCACGCACGGGTTCAGAGGTTGATTTGAGGGTTCCGTAGACGGCCTACGCACGCTTGCGTAGGCACGAGGGCGACGGCGCCGGCCGTGATCGGGCCGCCGGACAGAACCGCTGTCGGCGCGGGCGCGGGCCGTCGACCACCTGCCGGGAGCCGACGAGGGCCGGCACCGCCTGCGCGGTACCGGTCCTCGTCGGCTCCCCCCGGGGCCGGTGCGCCGACGCTCGCCGTGCCGGGCCCGGACCGCGGCGGATGCGTCGGCGCCGGTTCCGCGTCCCTCACGTCGAGACGCGGAACCGGAGCCTTCGCCACCGCACTGGCGCGCACACCGCCGCGGTCCGTGCCCTGCCCGCGCGCGTCCGACACGCACCCCTCATCCGGGTCGGTCGGAAACGGTCGCGGGCGGTGCGTCCGATGGCTGATGGGTGACCATCAGGGACCGGACGCCGTTCGGGAATGCAGGAAGTCGATCGCCGGATCGTGCGGTCGCCGCAGCTCGGCGCGCCCCCGTGGCCTCGGCCAGGCCCTCACCCACCGTCAGGCGACGTACGCGCCTCCGGGCGCGGCGCCTACGCCGCTCAGGAAGTCGGCGTAGGCCGGACGGTGGTTCCGGCCCGCGGCGGTGCCTGGGCGCGACAGGACAGATGTCGGCGCCGCCGCGGACCGGAAGTTCGGGGAGGTGCCGGCCTCAGACGCGGGCGCCGGAGAGGCGCTCCACGGCCCGCAGCAGGGCCGAGTGGTCCAGGCCGCCGTCGCCCTGGGCGCGCAGTGAGGCGACCAGCTGGGTCACCACGGCGCCCACGGGCAGCGCGGCGCCCACGGCGCGGGCGGCGTCGGTGACGATGCCCAGGTCCTTGTGGTGCAGGTCGACGCGGAAGCCCGGCTGGAAGTCGCGGTTCAGGAAGTTGTTCTTCTTGCGGGTCAACACGGTCGAGCCCGCGAGCCCGCCGTTCAGGACGTCGAGGGCGGCCGCCAGGTCCACGCCCGACCTCTCCAGGAAGACCACGGCCTCGGCGCACGCCTGGATGTTCACGGCGACGATCAGCTGGTTCGCGGCCTTCACGGTCTGCCCGGCGCCGTGCGGACCGCACAGCACGACGGTCCTGCCGAGCGCCTCGAAGACCGGCTCGGCCTCGGTGAAGTCGGCCCGTTCGCCGCCGACCATGATGGACAGCACGGCCTCGACCGCGCCCGCCTCGCCGCCGGACACCGGGGCGTCGAGCACCCGGATGCCCTTCTCCCGCGCGGCCTTCGCCAGGTCGACGGAGGTCCGCGGGGTGATGGACGACATGTCGATCAGCAGCGTGCCGGGCCCGGCGTTCTCCAGGATGCCGCCGGGGCCGTACGCGATGGCCTCGACCTGCGCAGAGGCGGGCACCATCGTGATGACGACGTCGGCGTCGCCCACGGCCTCGGCGACGGAGGCCGCCGCGGTCCCGCCGGCGGCGGTCAGCCGGTCGAGCTTGTCCTGCTCCAGGGTGTGGCCCGTGACGTCGTAACCCGCCTTGATCAGGTTCTCCGACATGGGGGACCCCATGATGCCGAGACCTATCCACGCGACCTTGGGGAGATTGCTCATGGTGAGGGTGCCTCTCTGACTGCTCAGCTGCGTCTTCGGGGAGGGGCCGCGACCGCGGGACGGGCCTCCTGAGGCGGGGGCCTCAGCGGGCCGCCCGGGCCTCTCGGGGGAGCCATGCGAAGGCCTCGGCGCTCGGGCGGTCGCCCGGCTTGTACTCCAGCCCGACCAGGCCCTCGTAACCGGCCTCGGCCAACCGGTCGAGGAGGTCCGCCAGCGGGACGGTGCCGGTGCCCGGGGCGCCGCGACCGGGGTTGTCGGCGATCTGCACATGGCCGGTCCTCGCGGCGTACTCGGCGATCACCCGCGGCAGGTCCTCGCCGTTCATGGACAGGTGGTAGAGGTCCATCAGGAAGCGCGCGTTGCCGAGGCCCGACGCCTCGTTGACCCGGTCGACGACAGCGACGGCGGCCGGGGCCGACACCAGCGGATACCGCGGCGACTCCACCCGGTTCAGGGCCTCGATCAGCAGGATCGCGCCGATCCGGTCGGCCGCGCGGGCCGCCGCCACCAGGTTGTGCAGGGCCAGCGCGTCCTGCTCGGCCGGATCCACCCCGTCGACGCGGTTGCCGTACAGGGCGTTGAGCGCCGTGCAGCCGACCGACTCGGCGAAGGCCGCGGCCACCTCGATGTTGGCGCGGAACCTCTCCGACTCCTCACCCGGGACCGACAGCGCGCCCCGATCCGGGCCCGGTAGGACACCGGAGTAGAAGTTCAGCCCGGTGAGGTGCACGCCCGCGCCCTGCAACGCGCCTCGCAGGGAGTCCAGTTCGGACGGTGCGGGGGTCGGGGAGTCGACCCACGGCCACCACATTTCGACCGCGGTGAAGCCGGCCGCGGCGGCCGCCGCGGGGCGCTCCAGGAGCGGGAGTTCCGTGAAGAGGATCGACAGGTTGACGTTGTAGCGCTGCTCCGCGAATCCCATGGGGCTTCCGGCGCTCCCTTCCGCTCTGATTTCCATATAGTGGAACTTTCTTTCTGCCTAACGGAAGAGTGCCGTCGGTCTTCGAGGCTTGTCAAGGGGGCTCGGTGGAAAACGGCGCCGCGCGTTAGGTTGTGCCCGTGCGATTGAGAGTGGAGTTCACGACCGAGCCCTTCGACCTCGACGAGGCCCCGGCGCACGCGCTCGTGGCCCGTGAGGTCGTCGAGGCGGCCGCACTGGACGCGGTCGACGTCGGCCCGTTCGGCAACACGGCGGAGGGGGATGCCGACGCGGTGCTCACCGCCGTGGACGCCCTGCTGCGCCGGACCCTGGAGTCCGGCGCCACCCGGATCTCGCTGCAGATCAACGTGCTCGGGGAGAGCGGCGAGTGACCCGCGCCGGTGACGAACCCTTCGTCGCGGCCGTCAAGCCGCTGGTCGACGCCATGGGTGGGCTCATGCTGCCGCCGGACGAGGCCGGCCCGGACGACGTGGTCCTCTCCTGGGAGGGCGCCGACGTCGTCGCCGTACGCCTGCCGCAGCTCGCCGAGTCCCTGGATCACATCCTCGCCGCGATGGAGCGCCGGAAGGGCCGGCCGCTGGCGGACCTCGACCGCAAGGCCAAGCAGGAGGTCGTACGGACCCTGGAGGCGCGCGGTGCCTTCTCCGTGCGCCACGGCGTGGAGACTGTCGCGAGCGCGCTCGGCGTCAGCCGCTTCACCGTCTACAACTACCTCAACCGTGAGAAGGAGGCCTGAGGGCTTCCGGGGTCCGAGAGCTTCAGGACGCCTCGCGGGCCTTTCGTGGGCGCCTCTGCGCACCGCGCTGTAACCGCGATTTTTCAACAAACTGTTGACGTGATGTCGTCGTGAGGCGTTAGCTTGCCGTAGCCAGTCCAGCACCACGGCTAACGGAGGCACCCGTGATCTCGCGTTCTTCGGCACCGGGCCTCGCCCGTTTCAACGCCCTGGAGGAGCACGCGGCCACCGCGGCGCTCCACGAGGTGTGCGCCTCGGCGGCCTGGGGCCGCAGACTCCTCGCCGCCCGCCCGTACACGACCGTCGAGGAACTCCTCACCGCCAGTGACGCCGCCATGGCCGAGCTGACCGAGGGGGATCTGGCGCAGGCCATGGCCGGGCACCCGCCGATCGGCCGTCCGAAGCCGGGCGACCCGACCTCCGCCCGGGAACAGCGCGGTATGGCCGGCGCCTCCGACCGGCTCCGGGCGGAGATGCTCGAACTCAACCTGGCGTACCAGGAGAGGTTCGGCCATGTCTTCCTGATCTGCGCCACCGGCCGCACCGCAGAGCAGATGCGCGACGCGCTCAAGGAGCGGATCGGCAACGCGCCGGAGCGGGAACGCGAGATCGTCCGCACCGAACTGGGCAGGATCAACCGCATTCGCCTGGCCCGGCTCGTCGAAGTGGAAGAGGAAGCCCCGTCATGAGCACCAGCACGACCGCCTCGGTGTCCACGCACATCCTGGACACCTCCGTCGGCCGCCCCGCCGCGGGCGTCGCCGTCCACCTCGCCGCCCGTACGGGACGCGACGGCGACTGGCAGGCACGCGGCGGCTCGGCGACCGACGCCGACGGCCGCTGCAAGGACCTCCCGGCGCTGCCGGAGGGCACGACCCACGTACGGCTCCTCTTCGAGGTCGAGCCGTACCTCGCACAGACCGTGAACGAGCAAGCCGATGCGCAGCAGGACGCCCCCGCGAACCGGGACGGCGGTGCCGTGTTCTTCCCCGAGGTCGTGATCACCTTCGCGGTGACGCCCGGTGAGCACTACCACGTACCGCTGCTGCTCAACCCGTTCGGCTACTCCGTATACCGAGGGAGCTAGCACCCATGCCCATCCTGGGACCGAACCAGTACGGCAAAGCCGAGAACCGGGTCGTCAAGATCACGCGGGACGGCGCCACCCACCACATCAAGGACCTGAACGTGTCCGTGTCGCTCTCCGGCGACATGGCCGAGGTCCATCTCTCGGGTTCGAACGCGAACGTCCTGCCGACGGACACCACCAAGAACACGGTGTACGCGTTCGCCAAGGAGCACGGCATCGAGTCCGCCGAGCAGTTCGGCATCCACCTGGCCCGGCACTTCGTGACCTCCCAGCCGGCCATCCACCGGGCCCGCATACGCATCGAGGAGTACGCCTGGGAGCGCATCGAGCACGGCGGCGAGGGCGCGCACTCCTTCGTCCGCAAGGGCCAGGAGACCCGGCTGGCGCAGATCACCTACGACGGCTCGTCCTGGGAGGTCCTCGCCGGCCTCAAGGACCTCACCGTCATGAACTCCACCGACTCCGAGTTCTGGGGCTACGTCAAGGACAAGTACACGACCCTGCCCGAGGCGCACGACCGCATCCTCGCCACCGAGGTCTCCGGCCGCTGGCGCTTCAACTGGACCGACGACGCGGGGGAGATGCCTGACTGGGAGACGTCCTACGAGCAGGTGCGGCAGCACATGCTCCGGGCGTTCGCGCAGACCTACTCGCTCTCGCTTCAGCAGACCCTCTACCAGATGGGCGCGCGGATCATAGACAACCGGAGCGAGATCGACGAGGTCCGCTTCTCCCTGCCCAACAAGCATCACTTCCTGGTCGACCTCACCCCCTTCGGCCTCAAGAACGACACGCCCGACGGAGCCGTGTACTTCGCCGCCGACCGCCCCTACGGCCTGATCGAGGCCACGGTCCTGCGGGACGGGTGCGAGGCGAGGATCCCGGCGGACCTCACCAACCTGTGAGGCGACCTCCGCAGTGACTCCGCAGTGACCTCCGAAGAGACCTCCGAAGGACGGACCATGGCAGCAACCCAGCGCATCGTCATCGAGAACGCGGCGATCGCGACCGTGGACGCGCGAGACACCGAGTACGCGTCCGGTCATGTGGTCGTGGCGGACGACGTCATCGAGTCGGTCGGCGCGGGCCGGGCCCCCGAGGGCCTGCCGGACGTCGTACGCCGGATCGACGCGAGCGGCCACCTCGTGACCCCGGGCCTCGTCAACACGCACCACCACTTCTACCAGTGGATCACCCGGGGCCTGGCCACCGACCACAACCTCTTCGACTGGCTCGTCGCGCTCTACCCGACCTGGGCCCGCATCGACGAGCGCATGACGTACGCGGCGGCCCAGGGCTCGCTGGGCATGATGGCCCGCGGCGGTGTGACCACGGCCATGGACCACCACTACGTCTTCCCCAAGGGCTCCGGCGACCTGTCCGGCTCCATCATCCGGGCCGCGCGCGAGACCGGCGTCCGCTTCACCCTCGCCCGGGGCTCCATGGACCGCAGCGAGAAGGACGGCGGCCTGCCCCCGGACTTCGCCGTCGAGACCCTGGAGGGCGCGCTCGCCGCCACCGAGGAGACCGTCCGGCAGCACCACGACGCCTCCTTCGGCGCGATGACCCAGATCGCCGTCGCCCCCTGCTCCCCCTTCTCGGTCTCCACCGAACTGCTCCGCGAGGGAGCCGAGTTGGCCCGCCGCCTCGGGGTGCGGCTGCACACCCACGGCTCGGAGACGGTGGAGGAGGAGAAGTTCTGCCACGAGCTGTTCGGCATGGGCCCCACCGACTACTTCGAGTCGACGGGCTGGCTCGGCGAGGACGTGTGGATGGCCCACTGCGTCCACATGAACGACTCCGACATCGACGCCTTCGCCCGTACGAAGACGGGGGTCGCCCACTGTCCCTCGTCCAACGCCCGGCTGGCCGCCGGGATCGCCCGCGTCCCGGACATGCTGGCCGCCGGCGTCCCGGTCGGTCTCGGCGTCGACGGCACGGCCTCCAACGAGTCCGGCGAACTCCACACCGAGCTGCGCAACGCGCTGCTGGTCAACCGCCTCGGCACCCACCGCGAAGCGGCCCTCACCGCCCGCCAGGCACTGCGCCTGGGCACCTTCGGCGGCGCCCAGGTCCTCGGCCGGGCCCGCGAGATCGGTTCCCTGGAACCCGGCAA
Source organism: Streptomyces bottropensis ATCC 25435 (assembly GCF_000383595.1). NCBI lineage: Bacteria > Bacillati > Actinomycetota > Actinomycetes > Kitasatosporales > Streptomycetaceae > Streptomyces > Streptomyces bottropensis. The sequence continues at coordinate 2,712,018 of NZ_KB911581.1, forward strand.
GCTCGCCGACCTCGTCCTGTGGAAGCTGGACACCCTGGCCCACGCCTCGATCGCCGACCCGGTGGCCGCCCTGGTCCTCGGCGCGGCCGCCCCGGTGACGGCGTCGTTCGTGAACGGCAGGCAGATCGTGGAGGACGGCCGCCTGCTGCACGTCGACGAGGACGCGATCGCCCGCTCCACGAGGGACGAGGCCCGGCGGCTGGCACGGATCGCCGCCGAGGCGTGACCCGCTGAACTCCGGTCGAGGGGGACGGCCCTCGGCCGGAGCCGTGGACCCGGAGAGGTCCACGGCAGCCGTCTGACGGGGCGCGCGTACACGCGTGCCCCGGAGCGGCCCGTTCTCGCACGACATCGAGGTGGGCATGCTGCGCCGCGAGGCTCAGGAGAGCGCGGTGAGCCGGTCCCGGACGCGTGTCGCGACCGCGTACGTGTCCCCGGTCGGCTCGGTCGCGAGCGGCCCCGGATTCCGCGCCCAACGGTCCTCCAGGGCGAACCAGTCGATCTTCTTCGGCGCCCGGCCCGCCGCCAGCGCGGCCCGCAGCTCCTCGAAGTACGTCGACCAGCGCAACCGGTACAGCCCGCCGACCAGCCCCGCCCACTCCCGGTTGGCGTAGTCCCGCAGCCCCGCGTCCGCGCCCTCCCGCGTCCCCCACACGGTGAGCAGCGACAGGTTGTCGTACCCCAGCTCCGTCCGCTCGGCCGCGCCCGCACCCCAGGAGCGGGCGTCCGCGACCCAACGACCCAGCAGATGACGGGAGTCGGTGGCCACCAGCTCGTCCAGCAGGTCCATCAGGGAGAGCCAGTCACGGCTCGCCGCGGCCAGCCGCGTGGCGTCCTTGGCGTCGTACGCGGCCTTGATCTGCGGCAGCATGACCCGGCTGCGGTTGGACAGGGCCTGACGGGCCACGTCGAGCAGGTCGCGGCGGTACGCGGAGGACGCCCGCAGCTCCGGCCGCACCCGCAGCATCTCGCCGAGCGCGGGCTCGAAGTCGGCGGCGTCGTAACGGAGTTGCTTGGGAGACCAGCGGCCCGCCCGTACGGCGTTCAGCGCCGGCCGGGAGCCGAACAGGCCGTCGGCGCCCTCGCTCCAGGAGTCGGCGCGCGTGGTGCCGTACGCGGTGCGGCGCAGGATGTCCCAGGCCGCCTCGGCATGCGGGTCACGGCCCCCGTACCGAGCGTGCGCCCACTCGGCGAACCAGGTCTTGAGATCCAACTCGCCCTCTCGCCAGGCGAGTTCGGAGAAGAGGGCGAAGGCGGCCGGGTTGTTGTCCGCCGCTTCCGGCATCAGGGCGATCCCGTGCAGCCTGCTGCCGTCCTTGGTGCGCCACTTCTCGTACAGCGCGGCCCAGTCGGGGGTGTTCGCGCCCAGCGCGGTGTGCCCGCCGAAGTTCCAGATCGACCCGAACGCGTAAGGGGTGTCGCCCCAGTCCGCCTCGCGGTCGGTGACCGTGGGGAAGCGGTCGGAGAGTCCGTCGACGACGAGCATGTGCTGTTTGTCGACCGCGTCGACGATCGCGCGCGGCGGGTTGTGCTGCCAGCCGAGGATCACCCACGTGGCCCCGGGACGGGACCGCCGCAGCGCCCGCTCGACACCCTTCGCCGCGTCGGCGACGGGCACGTCACCCGGGTCGCCGCCCTCGTGCAGCAGATCCATCTTGTACAGGGACGACGGGCCGAACATCTCCTCCTGCACCCGGTAGAAGGCCGCCGCCACCCGCGCGAAGTCGTCCGTGCGCGGGTCCAGCCAGTCGGGGCGCGCGAAACCCATCCACTCGCCCTGCGGGACGGTCCGCGCCCCCGGGACCCGCTCCGCGAACCCGGCCGGGACCGTCCCGAAGTAGCCGGGGAACACCGGTGTCATCCCCAGCTCACGCACCCGGTCGGCGATCCGGCGCCCGAGGACGGCCCGCGCGTCCAGGAGCTGCCGCGAGACGGGGGAGGGGAAGGCCGACAGGTTCTGCAGCAGCCACCACGGCTGATGGGCCGGGCCCGGCACCCACTCCCGCAGCTCCTCCTCCCGGTACCCGAACTCCTGGAACACCCGGTGGTACAGCGCGTCCGCGCCCGCGTAGACGAGGACCTCGTTGTAGCCGTGCAGTGCCAGCACGTCCAGCTCGCGCTCCCAGTACGTCCAGTCCAGGTACGCGCCCGTGTAGCCGTCGTTGGTGTCGTTCAGGGCGAAGCGGTGGATGACGTTGGCCTGCCGGGCGACCGTGCCGTCGAGGCCGGGCAGCTCGCGCGGCAGGAGGTTCGTCTGCTCTCCCGCCCAGTTGATCTCGGCGTACGCGATGTGCCGCAAGTACCAGTTGAGGCCGGTGAGTTGGGTGGCCGGTGTGTCGCCGGCGATGGTGATGCGCCCGGTGCTCCCCGACACGCGGAACGCGTCGAGCTCCCTGGTGTCCGTGAACGTGATCTGGCGCCAGTGGTCCGGCAGCAGCCGCCGGGCCGCCGCCGAGGCCGTACGCAGCGCCTTGTCGGCCCCTGGGGTGTCGTCCGAGGGGATCGCGCGGGCCGGGGTACAGGCGACCGCGGGAGTGGCGGCGAGGGCGGCGAGCAGGGCACGGCGGGCGAGCGGCATGGTGTCTCCGGGGTGCGGTGGGGGTATGCCGTGGGAGGAATACCCGCCGAAACCGCACTTGTGCGCAGACACAGGGCCACACGGGGGAGAACCCGGCATGAACGACTCCTTCCGCCGCACTTGTCCCTCCGCCGCACGTGGATCTCGGGGCCGGTGCGACGACCCGACGCTACGTCGATATGGGTAGATTGATACGCGTAGATCTCCTGGTTCGGGAACCCCTCGTCGCCGACGGCACGTTGTCGGGAAACAGGGATTTATCCGAATGATCACTTCGCGTCCGGTGGGGGCTGGTACCGACGGAGAGAACCGGTGGATCCGGTTGTGACCGTTCGCGGAGCAGGGGGACAGAACGGGGACACCCATGGTGCATCGACACCATCGCGAGACCTACTACGTCGTCGACGAGGGCCGGATCCTGGAGTTCGAGAAGGGGGAGGCGGTCGCGCGCGTACTGAGCGCGACCGAGCAGCAGATGGCCTTCCGCTTCTCCCGGTTCGGCGGGAAGGGGGTCCAGCTCGACGAGGCGCTCCGCGCCAAGCTGGCCGAGGCCATGACCACGGGCACGGGCGGCGCCGACCCCGACTCGGGGGACCTCGGCGGCAAGGCGGTCCCGGCGGGCTTCACCTACCTCGGTCAGTTCGTCGACCACGACCTGACCCTGGACCGCACCCAGGTGGGGCTGGGCGAGCCGGTCCCGGTCGAGGATCTGGTGCAGGGCCGCAGCCCCGCCCTCGACCTCGACTCGCTCTACGGCCTGGGCCCGCACCACGGCAGCAGCGCCCGCTTCTACGAGTCCGGCGGGCGGCTGCGGACGGGCACCACGCTCGGGGTGGGCTTCCCGCCCGAGTCGACGTCCAACACCGACCACGAGGGCTTCGATCTGCCGAGGGCCGGTGCGGCGGCCGGCGGCACCCGCGCGGACCAGCGTGCCGCGCTCATCCCGGACGCGCGCAACGACGAGAACCTGGCCGTCGGCCAGATCCACCTGGCGTTCATCCGCTTCCACAACCGCGTCGTCGACCTCCTCGCGGAGCGCGGAGTGCCCGAGCACCGGCTGTTCCAGGCGGCCCGCGACCTCGTCGTGAAGCACTACCAGTGGGTGCTGCGCACCGACTTCCTGCCGCGCATCGTCGACCCGGACATCGTCGAGCGCGTCTTCACCCGAGGACGCCGCCACTTCGAACGCCCCGGCTACACCCGGCCGGGAGACCTGCCGACGATGCCGATCGAGTTCTCCGTCGCCGCCTACCGGCTCGGACACAGCATGGTGCGCGGGGCCTACCAGTGGAACAGCGTGTTCCGCGCGGGCGGTCCCGGCCCGATCGCCTCGCTCGGGCTGCTGTTCCGGTTCAGCGGCACGGCGGGCAACCTCACGCCGGGCCCGGCCGACCTGAGCGACCTCGACGACCCGAACTCGGGGGAGAACCTGCGGCTGCCGAGCAACTGGATCGTCGACTTCCGGCGGCTGTTCGACTTCGGTGAGATCGGCCGGGACGACCTGGTCGTGCCCGCGGGCGAGTTCAACACCGCCAAGCGTCTCGACACGCTCCTCGTCGACCCGCTGTCCACCCTGCCGACCGGCACGTTCGACGGCCGTGGCCGCCCGGTCCCGCCGCCGATCCAGCGCAACCTCGCCTTCCGCAACCTCACGCGGGCCGCGATGGTCGAGCTGGCCACCGGGCCGCAACTGGCCGCCCGGATGGGTTTCAAGCAGCTGACGGAGGACCAGATCCTGCGGGGCAACGGCGGCGCCGCGCTGGAGGGCCTCACCGACACCGAGCGCGCCCAGCTCGTGGAGCACACACCGCTGTGGTTCTACGTCCTGCGCGAGGCCGAGGTGAACGAGGCCGGCCCCGGCAGGCTCACCGGCGTCGGCGGCACCCTCGTGGCCGAGGTCTTCCACCGTGCGATCGAGGGCAGCCGGAGGTCGATCGTGAAGCACCCGGGCTGGCGGCCCAGCCTCCCGTCACACCGCAGGGGCAGGTTCACGATGACGGACCTGCTCCTCTTCGCCTTCGAGAACGACCCGGAGCTGCTCAACCCGCTGGGCTGAGCGCACACCCTCCGGCACACATCCCGTCGGGCGCACGTCTCTTCCGGCACGCATCTCTTCCGGCACGTATCCCGTTCGGCACATCTCGGCACGTATCCCGTTCGGCACATCCCGTCCGGTGCCGACCGGACGCCGGGACGCGACGGCCACCGACCGGGCCGCGGGCGACCCCGCCCCGCGGCCCGGTCGGCGGTGTGCGTCCTCACAGTCCGAACAGCGAGGGATCCTTCGCCAGCGCCCGGAAGTACGCCCGCGGGTCGGCCACCAGCTTGCGGAGCTTGAGGTCCATCAGGCCGCCCACGCCGGCGATCTCGGCCGCGACGGTGCCGTCCGTCCTGCGTACGGTCTGCTCGATGCGGAACGTCCTGCCCTCACCCCAGACGAAGACGCAACTCACCTCGACCTCGTCGCCGGCCAGCAGTTCACGCCGGTAGCTGATGGTCGTCTCCAGCGCCACGGGCCCGACGCCCTTCGCCATCAGGTCGGCCTGGCGAATTCCGGCGGCCTGCAGCAGCGACCAGCGCGCGTGCTCGCCGTACTGCAGGTACACGCTCTGGTTCAGGTGCCCCTGCACATCGGTCTCGTATCCCCGCACGGTCACCGGAACGGAGAACGGCTCGGCCATGACTTCCCCCTATGAGGCTTGAGGCTGAAGCGAACGGAACGCGCGCCCCACCTTACTGAGCGCTTGCTCAGCAGCCCTTGCCCGGCCCGCCGTCAGGCCCGTCTCGGTGAGGCCAGCAGATATCGCTCCCGAGTGCGCGGATCGGTGTGCTCGCTCACCTGCCAACCGGCCTTCTCCAGCGTCGCCGCGCAGGCCCCCAGCGCCGCCGTGTCCGGCTCCCGCACGGCGACGGCCTCCGGCTGGGGGGTGGCCCGCACGCGGTAACCCCCGCTCGCCGGGTCCGCGCCCGCCGGCCGGTGACCCGCGGCCTCCAGCGCCAGTGCGGCGGCCCGCACCAGATGCGTGCGCTCCCAGCCGCACGGACGGTCCGTGGAGCCGCCCGGATCGGTCATCCGGCGCAGCTCCAGGAGCCCCTGCCACGCGCTGTGCACCTCGCGGTCGCGGGCCGGGCCCCCGGCCGCGGCCTCCTCGCCCCCGACCCGCGCGGCGAAGACCCCGCTGTCGGTGGGGGCGGCATCCTCCGGAGCCGCCCGAGCGGCGTCGACCGGTGCGGTCTCCCGTACCCGGTGGCCCGCCGGCGTCAGGAAGTGGTCGTGCGGCGGGCGCGGATGCCGGAAGGCCAGCCCCCGCTTCACCAGCGCGGCGAGCTGCGCCCGCGTACCCGTCAGCCGCCCGGTCACCGGCTCGGCGGCGTCGATGATCCGCCGCTGCGCGGCGGTCGGCGGTCGTGTCACGGCACCCTCCCTCACCCGAGCCCGCTCCGGTCACCCCACGCGAAGACTACGAGGGGGGTCTGACATTCCAGCCCGCGACGACCGGGCGTCCGTGCTCCGTGCCGAGGCGGCAGACCGTGCCCGTGGCCAGCTGGAACAGCGCGCCCCCGGAGGCGGGCAGGCCGAGATAGCGGGCCGTGAGGACCCGCAGGACGTGCCCGTGCGCCACGAGCACCACGCTCCCCTCGCTGTTCGCCAGCGCCGCGTGCGCCTTCGCCAGCATCCGGTCGGCGCGCGCCCCGACCTCCTCCGGGCTCTCCCCGGGATGCTCCGGCGGACCGGGCGCGACCCCGTCCGTGAACAGGAACCACTCCGGCCGGGTGCGATGGATCTCGACGGTCGTGACGCCCTCGTACCCGCCGTAGTCCCACTCGACGAGATCCGCGTCGACGCGCGCGCCGGTGAGCCCGGCCAGCTCCGCGGTCTCCCGGGCCCGCTTCAGAGGACTCACGAAGACGGTGCCGACGCGGTGCGAGGCGAGCAGCGGGGCGAGACCGCTCGCCTGCTCGCGGCCGTGGTCGGTCAGTGAGAGGTCGGTCCAGCTGGTGTGCTGCCCGGACGCCGACCACTCGGTCTCGCCGTGCCGCACCAGAAGAAGATCACCCATGCCCCCAGGCTACGAGCCCGCCGCACCGGTGCCGTCCAGGCCGCCCCCCAGGGCGCGGGCCCACCGCTCCAGCTCCGTGAACTCCTCCTCGCGCAGCCCCCGGCGCGGATCGATCCGCAGCAGCAGGGCCGGTGTGCCGTGGTGCTCGGCCACGTGCCGTACGTCGAGGTCGGTGATCATGTCGTCGACCCAGACGAACGGCCGTCCCGCCGCCCACTCCAGGACCCGCCGGGTCTTCCAGTACAGCCCGTCGGCGTCCGTGGCGAAGAGGTTGCCGAACTCGATGACCGGCAGATCGCGCGGCAGCCCGATCACCGGCCCGATCATCTCGTTGGCCTCGTGCATCCAGGTCGTGGCCCACGCCAACTCGTAGGGCAGCGCGAGCAGTCGCTCCCCGTGCGCCGGGTTCAACCTAATCCGCAGGCCCCGGCGCAGCCGGCGGGACCCCGGTTTCTGCCGGGAGGACCAGTTCGCGGGATGCACCCGCCGGGTCACATAGCCACGGGGACGCCACAGCCGGGCGCCGAAGGGATTGAGGGGACCGTCGACGTCGAGGAGGAGCAGGGGTCGGCTCGTCATGGGAAGGGTCTACCCATGACGAGCCGACGCCTCGCGTGCGCGGCTCGACGGTCTCCGTGACGCGGGGCCGAAGCTCACCGACGTTCCTCCGGCGCACCGCTGAGCGGGCGACTACTGTCGCGGTCATGGTCGACCACGATGTCCTCGCTGCCACGCGCGACGCCTACGACGCCGTCGCCTCGACCTATGCGCGGCTGTTCGGCGACTCGCTGCGGGACAGTCCCCTGGACCGCGCGATCCTGGGTGCCTTCGCCGAGGTCGCGCGGGCGCGCGGGGGCGGTCGGGTCGCGGACCTGGGGTGCGGGCCCGGCCATGTCACCGCTCATCTCGCCGAGTCGGGGCTGGAGGCGTTCGGGGTGGACGCCTCGCCGGCGATGGTCGAGCTGGCCCGGCAGGCCCACCCCGGGCTGCGGTTCGAGGTGGGCTCGATGGCCGCGTTGGACATCCCGGACGGTGCGCTCGGCGGCGTACTGTCGCGTTGGTCCGTCATCCACACCCCGCCGCACGAGGTCCCCGTCCTCCTCGCGGAGTTCCACCGCGTGCTGGCGCCCGGTGGCCACCTGCTCATCGGCTTCTCGGCGAGCGAGGGGCCGTCCCACCCCACGCAGGTCTTCGATCACACCGTCGCGCCCGCCCACCGGTGGTGGCCCGATCACCTCGCCGCGTTGCTGCGCACGTCCGGACTGGCCGAGGTCGCCCGGATGGTGCGCGAGCCGCAGCCCACCGACCGCAGGCAGTTCCAGGAGGTCCAACTGCTGGCCCGCAAGGCTGAGGAGTGACGCGGGCGACAGGGGCCGCTACTGCCGGTACCCGCTCAGGAACCGGCCGATCCGGCTGATCGCCGCGTCCAGGTCGTCCGCGTGGGGGAGGGTGAGGATGCGGAAGTGGTCGGGGGTGGGCCAGTTGAAGCCGGTGCCCTGGACGACCTGGATCTTCTCGCGCAGGAGCAGGTCGAGCACGAACTTCTCGTCGTCGTGGATCTTGTGGACCTTGGGGTCGAGCCGGGGGAAGGCGTAGAGGGCGCCCTTGGGCTTCACGCAGGAGACGCCGGGGATCTCGTTGAGCTTCTCCCAGGCCACGTCGCGCTGTTCGTACAGGCGGCCGCCGGGCGTGGTGAGGTCGGTGATGGACTGGCGGCCGCCGAGGGCGGCCTGGATGGCGTACTGGGCGGGCGCGTTGGCGCACAGCCGCATGGAGGCCAGCATCGTCAGGCCCTCCAGGTAGTTGCGGGCGTGCTGCCTGGGGCCGGTGACGACCAGCCAGCCGGAGCGGAAGCCCGCGACGCGGTAGGTCTTCGACAGGCCGCAGAAGGTGAGGACGACCAGGTCGGGGGCGAGCGCGGCGGCCGAGTGGTGCACGGCGTCGTCGTAGAGGATCTGGTCGTAGATCTCGTCGGCGAAGACCATCAGGCCGTGGCGGCGGGCGAGGTCGAGGATGCCCTCGATGATCTCCTTCGGGTACACCGCGCCGGTGGGGTTGTTGGGGTTGATGATGACGACGGCCCGGGTGCGGTCGGTGATCTTCGACGCCATGTCGTCGAGGTCCGGGTACCAGTCGGCCTGCTCGTCGCAGAGGTAGTGGACCGCCTTGCCGCCGGCGAGGGTGGTGACCGCCGTCCACAGCGGGAAGTCGGGGGCGGGGATCAGGATCTCGTCGCCGTCCTCGATCAGTGCCTGTACGGCCATGGAGACCAGTTCGGAGACGCCGTTGCCGAGGAAGACGTCGTCCACGTCCACGTCGAGGCCGCGGTCCTGGTAGCGCTGGGCGACCGCGCGGCGGGCCGAGAGGATGCCGCGCGAGTCGGTGTACCCGTGGGCCCGGGGGAGCATCCGGATCATGTCCTGGAGGATCTCCTCCGGCGCCTCGAAACCGAAGAGGGCGGGGTTGCCCGTGTTGAGGCGCAGGACGCTGTGGCCCGCCTCCTCCAGTGCGTTGGCGTGCTCGATCACGGGGCCGCGGATCTCGTAACAGACCTCGCTGAGCTTGCTCGACTGCCGGAACTCCATGCGCCCTCGCCTTCCGGTTCGTGTGTTGCTTGGTTTTACCAAGTAGACGCTTGGAAAGTCCAACGACATGTCTAGACTGCGTTCCATGTCACCTCGCCGAAGCTACGACCAGTACTGCTCCGCCGCGCGGGCGCTCGACCTCGTCGGGGACCGCTGGACCCTGCTGATCGTGCGGGAATTGCTGGCCGGGCCGCGTCGCTACACGGACCTGCACGCGGACCTGCCGGGGGTCAGCACGGACGTCCTCGCGTCGCGGCTGAAGGACATGGAGCGGGACGGGCTGACCACGCGCCGCCGGCTGCCGCCGCCGGGTGCGGCCTACGTCTACGAACTCACCCCGCGCGGACGGGAGTTGCTGCCGGTGCTGCAGGCGCTCGGGGTGTGGGGGGAGGCCGCGCTCGGGGAGCGCCGGCCCACCGACGCCGTGCGGGCCCATTGGTTCGCGCTGCCGTTGCTGCGTGCGCTGGAGGGGGGCAGCGCGGGGCTGGTCGAAGTCCGGCTGGAGGAGGGGGAGTTCCACGTGCGGGTGGGCGCCGGGGAGGGGCCGGTGTACGGGGAGGGGGGCGCGCCGGGGGAGGCGGACGTGCGCCTGTCCCTCGACGCGGGCACCTGCGGTGTGCTCGGCCGGGGGGAGCTGGGGTTGCGTGAGGCTGTGCGGCGGGGCTTGGTCGAGGTGACGGGGGAGGGGGCGCTGGCGAAGGAGCTGCGGGACGCCTGAGGTTCATCGTCGACCGCGGCTCCGGTAGGGCTTCCCGCGCAGTTCCCCGCGCTCCTGAAACCCAGACCCGGCGGGCCTGAAAGCCGGCGCCCGGCGACCTGAGGGCACCGATGGGCCCCCACCGGACCCGCCGACGGGGGCGAGGGGTGGGGAAAGGCCCGCCGAACCGTGGCCTACGGTTCGGCGGGCCTGCCGGCACCGGTCAGGCGCCCGGCGGCGGTACCCGGGTCGGGCGGCCTGTGCCTCGGGTCAGGGTGTAGCCGCCGATACCCGCCAGCGCGGCCAGCGCGGCGCCCAGCGCCGTCCAGACCCAGCGGTCGCTCCACCAGCCCGAGGACCAGCCGTCGTCGGGTTCGAGGGAGGACAGGACGGCCCCCGTGGAGGAGTCGTCCTCGGCGTCCTCCTGCGCGGAGGTGACGGCGACACCGGGCACCAACGGCCGCGCCAGCGAACCGTCGACGGCCGCGGCCCCGCCCATGTCCTTCGACTCGACCCCGACCTCGGTGCCGACCGGCAGCCCCAGATCGGCCGTGGCCACCCGGACCGTGGTGAGGCGGACGTAGTACGTGCCCGGCAGCGGATCGTCGGCCCACGGCTCCGACCAGGCACGCACCGTGCGCAGGGTGCAGGACAGCTCGACGGAGGCCGCCCCCGCCCCGGCGGTCCGGGTCTGCGCACCGTACTGACAGGCCTGGCGGCGCCGCAGCCCGTCGAACACGTCGATCTGCCAGGTGGAGGCGGACCCGGCGCCCTCGGGCAGCTTCACGGTCGCCCGTACGGTGGGCCGTTGGCCGGCGTCGGCCGGGAACGACCAGTACAGGTAGTCGCCGGTCGAGGCGCTCGCCGTCGCGGTCTGCCCCTGCTCGAACTCCGTGGCCGTACGGAAGGAGGTGCCCGCCTGCGTGGGCGCGTCACCGTCCTTCGCGGGGCTCGCGGAGGGGGTGGTGTCGGCGACGGCCGGGGAGACGGCCAGGCCGAGCATCAGCAGGGCGGTGCCCAGCACACGTGTGATCCGCATCAGTTGGTCCTCCAGACCGCGAGCCGCCAGCGCGACAGCCAGCCCCACAGCACACCCGCCAGGAACCCGGCGAGCACCAGCACACCGAGCAGCCACCAGCCGCGGCCGAGGCCGAAGGAGGCCACGTCGCCCGCCCGGTCGGGGCCTTCGACGACGTCGACGGTGATTTCGAGCGGCAGACCGGGCGTGGTCTTCACACCGGCCGCCGGTGAGTAGGCGTGGGTCACCTGCAGACACACGGTCTCGGCGTCGTCCGTGGCGTCGTCCTCGTCCTCGGTCTCCGCCTTCGGGTAGCGCAGACCGGTCGAGATGACGTCCGTACGGCCGTTCCCGGCCGCCTCACCGCGCACGATCTCGCGGTTCTTGGTGGTCACCGCGCGCAGCAGCACCCCGTAGTCGGGGTTGACGTCACGGTCGGCCGCGACGCTCACCGAGGCGCGCAGCTCCTGGCCGGGTTTCACGTCCACCCGGTACCAGCGCTGCCGGCCGAACTCCTCACGGTCGGTGTACAGCCCCGACGTGAGCGTCGGCGCCTTCGCGCACGCCTCGGCGCCCTCGACGGCCTTCGGCACGACCACCGGGTCGGCGGCGCGGTCGACCAACTGATTGACGCGTTCGGTGAGTTCGTCACCGTGCTCGATCGAGGTGTACGTGCCGCCGGTCGCCTCCGCGATACAGCTCAGCTGGAGCCGCATCTTGGCGTTCGGGACCAGGCCGAGCGTGTCGATGGTCAGGCCGATGCCCTTCGCCGCGATCTCCCGGGCCACCTCGCACGGGTCGAGCGGGGCGCAGGTGTCCTCGCCGTCGCTGATCAGCACGATGCGCTTGGTGCCCTCGCCGCCCTCCAGGTCGTCGGCCGCCTTCAGCAGCGCCGGGCCGATCGGGGTCCAGCCGGTCGGGGCGAGCGTCGCCACCGCCGTCTTCGCCTCGGTACGGTCCAGCGGCCCCACCGGATAGAGCTGCGCGGTGTCCTTGCAGCCCGTCTTCCGGTCATCGCCCGGGTAGTCGGCGCCCAGGGTGCGGATGCCGAGCTGGACCTCCTCGGGCGTGGCGTCCAGTACCTCGTTGAACGCCTGCTTGGCCGCGGACATGCGGGACTGGCCGTCGATGTCCTTGGCCCGCATCGAACCGCTGACGTCCAGCAGGAGGTTGACCTTGGGCGCGGTGGCCGAGATCTCGTCGGCGACTGCCGTGGAAGGGACCGCGATCCCGGCCGTCAGGACGGCGAGCAGGACGAACACCCCTGTCGCCAGCCTTTGTCTTGTGATCATCGGCGGATCCTATTGATCCGGAGGGTCACCCTTCAAAACGAGACCGCCTGTCGACGATCCGTTCACCGGACGGACGGCGCGCGAGCACGGTCCCTTTCGGCCCCGCCGCTCACCTCAGCGGACTCGGCATCTCCGCCCAGATGTCGCCGGGCCGCTCCGGCGAAAGACGCATCAGCGTCAACGCCTTCGTCGGTACGGGCCCCTCCAGCAACGTGGCCAGATCGGGCGTGCGCGGCAGATCCCGTACGGCGGCGGACAGCGCCTCGCGCAGCACCGGCGTCGAACCGGCCGTCGCGCCCAGCGTGCCCGTGATCAGGGCGCCGAACAGCTTGCGGCGCAGGGTGGCCTCGTCGTCCGTGATGATGCGGCCGGTCATGGCCGGGGCGGGGATGCCGTGCCGGGCGAGGCGGGCGGGGCTGACCCTGATGTCCGCGAGGTCCCGGTAGACGAGACGGCGGGGGGCACCCGAGGGGGACAGGACCACCAGGAGGTTCTGGCCGTGCGCCTCCAGGGCCACGCCCAGGTCGAGGAGCCGGAGGCAGACCGTGAGGGCGAGACGGGCGAAGTCCGCCAGCCAGGACGGCGACCCGGGCAGCCCGGTCGCCGCGAGCGCGGCCACCGGCAGGACCCGCTCGCCGGTCGTCGTGTCCGCGTACGTCTCCGGCGACTCCCGCAGCACCGCGGCGAGATCGGGCGAACCGGCGGTGACCGCGCCGAGGGTGCGCGTGACGTGCAGCAGTCCCTCGGTGCGGGCGGCGACCTCCGCCATGAAGTCCGACACGATCGCGGACGTCTCGATCGAGTAGACCGAGATGTCCCGGACGGACGAGGTCAGCCGGGCGCTCAGCGCGGTCTTGACGTGCGGGCCGCCGTCCGCGAGGGCGAGGGTGCGCAGGGACATCAGCGGATGCGCCTCGATCACCTCACCCGGCATCCCCGGCGGACACTTGAGCACATGGGCCGCCTGCCACGGATGCACCGGAACCAGCACCCGCCCACCGTCCCGGAACTCGGCCGGCCAATGCCCGACGACCAGCGCGTCCTCCACCGGGGCCAGCCCCAGCCGTACGACCTGCCGGTGCTCGGGCCCGTAGGCGAGCTGGTCGCCGGCCGAGAACCCGGGCCGGGAACGGCAGTTGGGATGGAAGGGGTGGCCGTCGACGATCCGCTGTTCCCACTCCCAACTGGTCACCGGGTCGGCGACGGACTCCGTCCGATCGGCGCGGGACAGCGCCAACGAGGCCACGCTGTGGCCGAGTTCGACCGCGAAGGCCGCGCTGTGCGGCACCGCCAGGGCGGTCATGAGCCGCGCGGGACGGTCGTAGCGCCGCTCGTCGAGCCACACCTCCGCGGTGTGCGCGGCCGTGCCGTACGGGTCCACGGCCGGGCCGTGCAGCCGGCGGCCGTCGGCCAGGTGGAGCGTGACCCCGTCGCCCCCGGCCGCGACCCGGCGTACCACCCACGGCAGCGGCTCATGCACGAGGCCGCGCCACAGCCGGGACAGCACCGCCGCCCGGGCGCCGGGCAGGGCGGCGGTGTACGGCAGCGTCAGATCGGGGCGTACGGCGCCCAGTTCGGCGCCCAGCGCCGCCTCGGCGTCGCACAACGGGTGACGGTCCACGGACGGGCTCCTCGGTGAGGGACGGGCACGGAACCCGCATCGGCATCGACATAGGCGTACGACCACTGCCCGCCCGCCCGCCTCCGCCGCGACGCCCGACGGCAGCGCGACGCGGCCCCGCATGGCCGCTTCGCGACGGGCAGACATACTGATCACGAGTGCACCGTAAGGAACGAATGGACCCCGTGGACACCGACCCGCCTCGTGACACCACCGGCCTGCCCGCCGCCACCCCCGATCCGGCCCGCGACGCCACGGCTCTCGCCGCCGACGCCTACGCCGCCGCCCCGCTGCTCAACTGTCTGCTGAGGGAGGCGGCGGACCCCGTCGAGGCGACGGGTGAGGGCGTGGTGCACCGGCTGCGGGCCGGGGGGCGGCTTCTGCGGGTACGCGGCACCCGGCGTCCCGCGCACCCCGAGGTGCGGGCGGCGGGGGCGTGGCAGGCGCTCGGCCACGCCGCACTCGTCGAACTCGCCGCCGAGGAACTCCGCGCTCTCACCGGAGTGCCCAACCCCGACCTGCCCGCCGAGATGCTCGACAGCCGCGAGGCCGTGGCCGCCCTCCTCGCCGCGCGCGCCCGCACGCCGGCGCCCGAGGACCCCTACCGGCGCTCCGAGCAGTCCCTGATCACCGGCCACCCGTTCCATCCCGCGCCCAAGGCCCGCGGCGGCGGCCCGGTCGCGGGCTGGCTGTCGTACGCGCCCGAGGTGTACGCCGCGTTCCCGCTGGTCCTTCTCGGGGTCCGTGCGGACGCGGTGGTCGAGGAGGGGGACACGGGCGGGCTCGACGCGCTCGGCGCGGCCCCGCCCGGCTACCGGCTCCTGCCCGCCCATCCCTGGCAACTCGACCTCGTGGGAGCGGAGTTGGCCGACGCGTTCGCCGACGGCCGCCTCGTACGCCTCGGCCGGACCGACGCCGAGGTGTGGCCGACGGCGGCGATCCGCACGGTGTACGTGCCCGAGGTCCCGCCCGGGTCCGGGCCGGCCGCCCCCGACCTCTTCCTCAAGTTCAGCCTGGACGTGCGGATCACCAACGACATCCGCCGCCTGTGGCGCCACGACCTGCTCAGGCTGCGCCGGACGGACCGGGCGGTCGTCGGCGCCTTCGCCCAGGCGCCCGGTGCGTGGCTCGGCGACCGCGGGTACCGCACCGCCGACTTCGCCTTCGAGGAGCTGGCGGTCCTGGTCCGGGACGGCCTCGGCGGCCATGTGCCCCCCGGCACGACCCCCCTCCTCGCCGCCGCCCTCACCGAGGACGGCGACGCCTTCCCGGACAACCCGCTGGCCCGCGCCGCCGACCCCGGCGCCTGGTGGGAGGCGTACCTGCGCGCGGTCGTCCCCCCGGCTCTGGCCGCCTTCCACGGCCACGGTGTCGTCCTGGAGGCCCACCTGCAGAACACCCTCGTCGTCTGCGACCCCTCGGGAACGCCCGTGCGGGCCCTCTACCGCGACGCCGAGGGCGTGAAGCTCCTCCCGGAGGTGACGCGTGAGGCGGGCTGGGAGCGGCTGGTCTACTGCCTGTTCGTCAACAACATCCTGGAGATCGCCGCGGCCCTGGCCGAACACCACCCCGGGTGCGACCCCTGGCCCGCCCTACGGAAGGAGCTGGCGTGCCACGGCGAGGTGCCGGAGGTCGCCGGTCTCCTCGACTCGCCCACGCTGCCGGGCAAGACGAACCTGCTGCTGAGGTGGACGGGGGCCGACGGCGCAGACGCGCGCTACCTGCCACTGCCCAACCCGTTCGGGCGGACGTCCGGCCGACGCGGGCGACCGTCCGTCTGAACGCCCGGACGCCCGCCTGATCTGCGGTGGCCGGTGTGTCACGGGAAGTGACCGCCGTGGTCCAGTGGCCCGTCGGTCGCGGTGACGCCGTACCGGGCCTCGTCCGCGGCGATGAGCGCGCTCGCGGTCAGTGTCGGGCCGTCGTGGTCGGACGCGGCCGCCAGGAGCCTGGCCGTAGCCTTGGCCCCTGTCTCGGGCGGCATGACCAGCAGGTCCCAGCGACCGGCGTCGTGGGACAGCAGCAGCTTGTGCGGGTCGATGTCCGCGGTGAACCAGGTGATGCGGGCCCGCAGGGGTCCAACATGCTGGTCAGCGCGGGCAGTTCGACCAAGAGATCTCGGGAGCGGGGCCACCAGGCCCCGTCCAGGAGCCCGCGGGACGCACCGTCCGCACCGTCGGTCCTCAACGCGAGACGCGCGGCCGGGGCAGCGGCGGCCGCGTGGTGCGGCAGAGGGGGAGCAAGGTCGCCGACATGACGCGGACCCGTCTCCGGACCGCTGCTGTGGCGGCCCGGGTCTCATCTCTCGCCGACAACGACCCGGCGTGGATGCCGGTGTGCGAAATGCCCTCGGCAGTGGCCACACCACTCCGTACTCTGCCGGGAGTGCCCTGCGGCCGCCTAGAGGTTGAGCAGCCGCTGGGTGATCTCCCGGTACTGCCTCAGCGCCTGCCGAAGCTCCTCGGACTGCGTCTCGGAGTCCTGGTCCTGCCACCCGGCACGCAGGACACGCCGCCGCTCTGCGAGGGCGCTCACGAGCTGGGCGGTCGCCTCGTCATAGGCGCTCTCGGCCTCCTCCAGCGCATCGCGCGGAGTGTCGGCGAAGGTGTTGAGAACGCGTCGCAGGCGCAGGAGAATCCTGTCCCTCTCGGCCGACGGGAGCAGTGGCTCCGGGCCCGGGGTACGGCGTTCGGCGGGGCCGGAGTTCCGGTCCGCGGGCTGCTGGGCGCGAGTCTGGTCGTACATCATCCGGTGCTGTTTCCGTCCCGCCCTGAGGCGTCCTCGGTCTTCTCGACGGCCTGTTTCAGGCTTTCGGAGCCCTGGCCGATCCTGTCCCGGCGCCGCGGTCGCCTGCTGCGGGTGGCCCGGTCGAAATCTTCGGTGATCCGCTAGTCGGTGTCCGCGCTCTGTTCCTGGTCGGCCGGGCAGCGATGATGGCGGGTTCTGTCGGTGTCCGGTAGGCGGTTCCCGCCGGGTCTGGGCGGGGCGGGAAGGCGGAGTGCTTCGCGGTGTGTTCCGGAGTGCGATGGTCCCACGCCGTGCCGCCAGTCAATATCCGGCGACGGCCCGTGTCAACGCGGCCCATGCGGCAGCCCACCGATGTCCCCGGGACGGAGGGGTCCGCGCCGGGCTCGACCGCGGCGCGGCCGCCCCGGTTCCGCGCGAACCGAAGGTCGGCGGCAGGCTTCAGCGAGGGAGCCGGTGCGTCGTGGTGGGCTCAGTCGAGGGTGGCGAGGTGATCGGCGTCGCCGCCTCGCCATTCGACGAGGAGGATGGTCGCGTCGTCGGTCGTGGTGCCACCGCGTTCGTGTTTCAGGGCGTGGGAGAGCGCTCGCACCACCGCCCGTACCTCTGTTCGGTCGCGGAGGATCCGGTTGGTCCATTCGACGAGCTGCTTCTCACCGAACTGATCCCCGCCGACCTGGTGCTCCTCGATCAAGCCGTCGGTGAAGCACAGCAGCCGGTCACCGGGTCGCAGCATCCGCTCGCTGACCACCGGTTCCTCGCCGCCGAAGCCGACCGGCAGTGTGGTCGGACTCTCCAGCCGGTCCACCACGGCGCGGTCCCGGATCAGGAACGGGGCCGGATGACCGGCGTTGACCCACTGCAGCCGGCCTGTGGCGATGTTCAGAATCATCATCTGCGCGGTGACGAAGTGGTCGGGGCCGAACTGTTCGTCGATGGCCCTGTCCATGAACGCGTACACCTGGGACAGATCCGTATGAGCCCGCCGCGTGTGGCGATAGGCGCCGACGGCCACCGTCGCCATGGTCGCCGCGTCGAGCCCGTGGCCCATCGCGTCGAGCATGGCCACGTGCAGGATGTCACCGTTGAGGGCGTAGTCGAAGCTGTCGCCGGCCACGTCGTAGGCGGGCTCCAGGATCCCGGCCACCTCGACCTGGGGAACGGTCATCGACAGTGGGGGCAGCAACGACCACTGGATCTCCGCGGCCACGCTCATCGGGGCGCTGCGGCGGGCCTGGAAGAACTGGTCGGTGTAGGCGTCCTTGGTGACGATCATGTCCGCGACCAGACCGGCGAGCCTGCGGAGCAGCCGCCTGTCGTCGTCATCGACGTGGTCCAGGGTGACGGCCATCACCCCGATCTGGTCGCTTCCGTCCAACAGCGGCAGGTACATCCGCACACTGCCGTCCTTCGGCACCTCCACCGTTCTGCGGCCCAGGAACGCCTCGCCGGCGGGAGAGTTCTCGACCGGCTCGGGGCCGCCGACCTTCAGCCTCCGGCCGGGCAGGGGCACCAGCAGCACCTGTTCGTAGTCCTGAAGGAGGATGGAGACCTCCCGCCCCCCGACCCTGGCCACCTCTTCCGCGACGAGTGGGGCGATCAGATCCGGCGGCATCTCGTGGGCCCGGTCCAGCAGCACCCCGAGCAGCCGTTCGCCGAACCCCTCCGACCGGTCCACCCCGAGTCTGTCCGGCCTGCGCCCACGGTCCGTCATCGCTGTCTGCTTCCCTTCGTCCCCTGGCAGGAAGACCTCATCGGGGTTGCTTCGCCCACGCGGTGTTCGCCTGGCGGCCCGGTGCCGGCCGGAACGGCGTCGGCGCCTTTCGACTCCTTGCCCGCGTATCCGGACGTCGTGCCCGGCACCACGCACACCCCGCCCCGCTCGGATTCACCAGCGGGCAACAGCGGTCAGCGTGGGGCGACGTCGTCGACCGACACAGGCTCGCATCGCCGACCGTCCAACGAGCCGATTACGCCATGAGCAGCATGTCGCCCCCAAATGCCGTTCACCACAAAAGGCTTGGGGCGGCGAGGACGGAGGGGCCCGCCTGTGAGCGGCCCGGGTCGGGCAACCGGTCCTGAACGGAGCGATCGACGGTGGTCATGGCCGACAGGTCGGTGACGGTGTCCGGGTGGGCCGGACTGCCGTGTTCCTTCCCGACCGCTTCTACGCCTTCCTGCCCGGCCTCTGCCGACGCGCGATGCGGCGAACGGACAGCCGACGTCCGGCGCCCGGACGAGCGGCAGGATCCACCACTTCTCCATCAAGCCGACAGCGAGCAGTTCCGTCGTGGCCGTGGCCGTGGCCGTGGCCGTGGCCCGGTGGCTCGGGCACTCAGCACCGGCGATCACCCTCGGTTACTATGCTCACTTCATGCCGGAGCTGATGACGGGCATCTCCCGCTGTTGGACGCCTCCGAGATTGAGCGTGGATTGCAAGGTCGATGAGCAGGGTGGTCTGAGAAAGTGCTGAGGGAAGTCAAGGTAACCCGCTATGTCGAACCTCTCCGGGCGGGCGGCTCCGTTCCCGGGGTCGTCGAGGCCGACGACCTGGGCACGTATGTCGTGAAGTTCACCGGCTCCGCGCAGGGGCGCAAGGCGCTGGTCGCCGAGGTGATCGTCGGTGAGCTGGCGCGGGCGCTCGGCCTGCGCTTCCCCGAGCTGGTCCTCGCGCACTTCGACCCGGCGATCGCCGAGAGCGAGCCCCACCAGGAGGTGCGGGAACTGCACGGCGCGAGCGCCGGCCTCAACCTCGGCATGGATTACCTGCCGGGCGCGAAGGACTTCACCCCGGAGGTCGCGAAGGGCTTCCGGGTGGACTCCCTCGAAGCCGGCCGGATCATCTGGCTCGACGCGCTCACCGTCAACGTCGACCGCACCGTGCACAGCTCGAACCTCATGGTCTGGCCCACGCTCGGCGTCGCGCCCGCGCGGCTCTGGCTGATCGACCACGGCGCGGCCCTCGTCTTCCACCACCGCTGGGACGCCTCCGACCCCGCCAAGGCGTACGACTTCCGCCACCACGCGCTCGGCCACTACGCCCCCGACGTGCGCGCGGCGGACGCCGAACTCGCGCCGAAGGTGACGGAGGAACTGCTGCGGCGGATCGTCGCCGAGGTCCCGGACGCCTGGCTGCCCACCGAGGACGGCTTCGCCTCGCCCGACGAGGTCCGCGACGCCTACGTCCGCTACCTGCACGCCCGCGTGCGGGCCTCGGCCGCCTGGCTCCCCACCGACTTCCCCACCCGGGAGGAACTCGCCGCCGAGGAGGCCCTCCGCGCGGCGAAGACCCGGCGAGACCGCCCGAACTGGCTCAAACAGGTCCCCGACCTGCACGGCGAACCGGCGGCCGAACAGGATTGGTCGGTGCATCTCGGATGAGCCCCGTCGTACAGATCGAGTACTGCACCCAGTGCCGCTGGCTGCCGCGCGCGGCCTGGCTCGCGCAGGAACTGCTCACCACCTTCGAGACGGAGCTGACCGAGCTGTCGCTCAAGCCGGGCACCGGTGGCGTCTTCGTCGTCCGGGTCGACGACGAGGTGGTGTGGGACCGCCGTGACCAGGGCTTCCCGGAGCCGACGGCGGTCAAGCAGGCCGTACGCGACCGAGTGGCCCCGGGAAGGTCCCTGGGCCACTCGGACGGGCCGGCGGGGGAGTAGGGCGGGTCAGCCCTTGAGCTGCTCGTACGCCGGGAGCGTCAGGAAGTCGGCGTAGTCCTCGTCGAGGGCGACCTCAAGAAGCAGGTCGTGGGCCTGCTGCCAGTGGCCGGCCGCGAAGGCATCCTCGCCGATCTCGGCGCGGACGGCGGCCAGTTCGCCGGCCGCGACCTCACGGGCCAGCTCCGGCGTCACCTTCACCGTGCTCCCGTCGTGCTCGAACTCGACGCCCGCGTTGATCCACTGCCAGATCTGGGAGCGGGAGATCTCGGCGGTGGCCGCGTCCTCCATGAGGTTGAAGATGGCGACCGCGCCGAGGCCGCGCAGCCAGGCCTCGATGTAACGGATGCCGACCTGCACGGCGTTGACGAATCCGGCGTACGTCGGCCGGGCCTCCAGGGAGTCGACGGCGATCAGGTCGGCGGCCTTGACGTCGACGTCCTCGCGGAGGCGGTCCTTCTGGTTCGGCCGGTCACCGAGGACCGCGTCGAAGGAGGCCATGGCGATGGGGACCAGGTCGGGGTGGGCGACCCAGGAACCGTCGAAGCCGTCGTTCGCCTCGCGGTCCTTGTCGGCCTTGACCTTCTCGAACGCGACCTTGTTGACCTCCTCGTCGCGCCGCGAGGGGATGAACGCGGCCATGCCGCCGATCGCGTGCGCGCCGCGCTTGTGGCAGGTGCGGACGAGGAGTTCGGTGTACGCCCGCATGAAGGGGGCCGTCATCGTGACCGCGTTGCGGTCCGGGAGGACGAACTTGGGCCCGCCGTCACGGAAGTTCTTCACGATGGAGAAGAGGTAGTCCCAGCGGCCCGCGTTCAGCCCCGAGGCGTGGTCGCGGAGTTCGTAGAGGATCTCCTCCATCTCGTACGCGGCCGTGATCGTCTCGATCAGGACGGTCGCGCGGACGGTGCCCTGCGGGATGCCGACGTGGTCCTGCGCGAAGACGAAGACCTCGTTCCACAGGCGGGCCTCCAGGTGCGACTCCGTCTTCGGCAGGTAGAAGTACGGGCCCTTGCCGAGGTCCAGCAGCCGCTGGGCGTTGTGGAAGAAGTACAGGCCGAAGTCGACGAGCGCGCCGGGGACGGGGGTGCCGTCGGCGTCGACGAGGTGGCGCTCGTCGAGGTGCCACCCGCGCGGACGCATGACGACCGTCGCCAGCTCCTCGTTCGGGCGCAGGGCGTACGACTTGCCGGTGCGCTCGTCGGTGAAGTCGATGTTCCGGGTGTAGGCGTCGGCCATGTTCACCTGGCCGAGGACCACGTTCTCCCAGGTCGGCGCGGAGGCGTCCTCGAAGTCCGCGAGCCAGATCCGGGCGCCGGAGTTCAGGGCGTTGATCGTCATCTTGCGGTCGGTGGGGCCGGTGATCTCGACGCGGCGGTCGTCCAGCGCGGCCGGGGAGGGGGCCACCCGCCAGGAGTCGTCCGCGCGGATCGCCGCGGTCTCAGGAAGGAAGTCGAGCGTGGAGGTGCGGGCGATCTCGGCGCGCCGCTCCGCGCGGCGGGCCAGCAGCTCCTCACGCCGGGGCGTGAACCGCCGGTGCAGTTCGGCCACGAACGCGAGGGCGGCCTCGGTGAGGACCTCGTCCTGGCGGGGCAGGGGCTCGGCGTCGACGATGGCCAGCGGGGACGGCGCTGGTGCGGACATGAGCGGTCACTTCCTTCAGCGGGCGTGGCACCGGGTGTCGGTCGACCCGGGTGGGGCGGTGAAGGCCTGCGGATGAGTCGGGCGCTTCTGAACAGTGGATACTAGTTTCCTCATGGTGGAAGTTCAATCTTTTGTTGATGTCGAGATTCTTCGGGTCGAGCGGGCGGCGCCGGGTGCCGTGCCCCTCACTCCAGATGGGCGAGGTCGGCCTCGGTGTCGATGTCGTACGGCCGCGCCACGTCCCCGCACTCGACGAGCGTGAGCGCGTCGCCGTGGGCCCGGAGATAGGCGCGCGCCCCGTGGTCGCCGGTGGCCGTCGCGGCGATCCCCGCCCAGTGGCCGGCGCCGAAGAGGACCGGGTGACCCCGCTCGCCCTCGTACGCGGCCGCCGCCAGCGACTCTCGCGACCCGTACGCGGCGAGAACGCGGGCCACCGCCTCCGGGCCGATGCCCGGCTGGTCGACGAGCGAGACCAGGGCGGCGTCGGCGCCCGCCCCGGTCAGCGACTCCAGTCCGGCCCGCAGCGACGAGCCCATGCCCTCGGTCCACTCCGGGTTGTCGACCAGGACGCAGCCGGGCAGTTCGGCGCGGGCGCGCACGGTCGCCGCGTCGGCGCCCAGGACCACGTGGATCCGGGTGCAGCCGCCCGCCCGCAGTACCCCGACCGCGTGTTCGACCAAGGGGCGGCCGCGATGGGTCAGCAGGGCCTTGGGGCGGCCGCCGAGGCGCCGCCCGCCGCCGGCGGCCAGCAGCAACCCGGCGACCTGGCTCCCGGGGTGTCTCCGGGCCTCGTGATGCGTCATGTCTCCTGCATACCCGACCGCGGGCGGCTGTCCCGGCCGGCCGGACGGAGCGGGAGGCGCTCTGCGATGCCCCGGGACTGAATTTAGGTCCCCGTGGTGGCGTTCGCCACACCGTTGGCGTTAACTGTCCCGCGCCACCCCCGGCGCCCGACCGACGCCATGGGTGGCCGGCCGTGCTCGGGCGCGCGGCCAGGCTCGCGCACGAGGGAGTGGGCGAGAGGGGGGAGAGCTGTGTTGCGGAGCTTGGGGCAGAGGCCAGTGACCGGCAGTGACGAGGATCCGAAGGTGGCGGGGCTGCGGTCGGCCGTGTCCCGGCTGCGCCGTGAACTGGCCGCCCATCCGGCCGAGTTCCCCGACCGGGGCATCGCGGAGGACGAGCTGGCGGCGCTCGCGGCGATGGCGGTCACCGGGATGCCCGAGGTGCCGCGACTGCGTCGGTCCCTGCTGCTGATCGCGGGGTCGATCGGGTCGGTGAGCGCGTTGTCGCGGGGGCTGGCCGATGTGCGTACGGCGGTGGAACTCTTCGGGGAGCCACCTCGGCGCTGACCGGACCGGGCCGGGCCTGTTCGCCGCCCGGCCCCCGCTGAACTCTCGGTCGAACACCCGCTCCTACTGCCTCAGCCGCCCGTCCCCGAACTCGCCAGGGCCTCCGACAGCTCCACGGCCACCTGGCGCAGCACCGGCACGATGCGTTCCGTCGCCGCCTCGGTGACGCGTCCCGCCGGGCCGGAGATGGAGATGGCCGCGGCGGTGGGGGAGTTGGGGACGGAGACGGCCAGGCAGCGGACGCCGATCTCCTGTTCGTTGTCGTCGACCGCGTAGCCGAGGGTGCGGACGTCCTCCAGGGCGGCGAGGAAGCCGTCGGGGGTGGTGATCGTCTTGTCCGTGGCGGCCGGCATGCCCGTACGGGCCAGCAGGGCGCGGACCTCGTCGGCCGGGACGTCGGCGAGGAGGGCCTTGCCGACGCCGGTGGAGTGGGGCAGCACCCGGCGGCCCACCTCGGTGAACATCCGCATGGAGTGCTTGGACGGCACCTGGGCGACGTACACGATCTCGTCGCCGTCCAGGAGTGCCATGTTCGCCGTCTCGCCGGTCTCCTCCACCAGGCGCGCGAGGTAGGGACGCGCCCAGGTGCCGAGCAGCCGGGACGCGGACTCGCCGAGGCGGATCAGGCGCGGGCCGAGGGCGTACCGCCGGTTGGACTGCTGGCGCACGTAGCCGCAGACGACCAGCGTGCGCATCAGCCGGTGGATGGTCGGCAGCGGCAGCCCGCTGCTCGCGGACAGCTCGCTGAGACCCACCTCGCCGCCGGCGTCCGCCATCCGCTCCAGCAGATCGAAGGCGCGCTCCAGGGACTGGACGCCACCGGAGGACGACTTGGTGGACTCGGTGGCGCTGGCGCTGGAGGTCGGCACGGGCACGGTCCTTTCGGATGGCAGGGAGGTCGCAGCCTACCGGGCAGTTCGCTGACTGCTCGCTTGTGCGTCACTACGTTCTGCTGAGTGGAACTCTAATTCCGTCTTGTGAAAACATCCAGAGTGGATGCGGTCGAGGCAGAGTGGAGGGGTGCGCCCTTGACGGGGTGGAGGCAGGGGTGAAAACTCCTTCAACAGAACGTTGAATTCCGTTACGCGGAAGTAAATACCGTGACGCGGAAGTGAACAGCGGTACGGCGAGAGGGGTCCCGGTGTCCGAGGCTGAACTGGTGGTGCGCTCGACGCGCGTCCTGACCCCCGGCGGATCGCGCCCCGCCGCGGTCGCCGTCGCGGACGGCAGGATCACGGCCGTACTCCCGTACGACGCCGAGGTACCGTCCGGTGCCCGCCTGGAGGATCTCGGCGACCACGTCCTGCTGCCCGGCCTCGTCGACACCCACGTCCATGTCAACGACCCCGGCCGCACCCACTGGGAGGGCTTCTGGACCGCCACGCGCGCCGCGGCGGCCGGCGGCATCACCACCCTCGTCGACATGCCGCTCAACTCCCTCCCGCCGACCACGACACCCGACCACCTCCGCACCAAGCGCGAGGTGGCCGCCGACAAGGCGCACATCGACGTCGGCTTCTGGGGCGGCGCCCTGCCCGACAACGTCAAGGACCTGCGGCCGCTGCACGACGCCGGGGTCTTCGGCTTCAAGGCGTTCCTGTCGCCCTCGGGCGTGGACGAGTTCCCGCACCTCGACAGGGGCGGACTCGCCCGGTCCCTGGCCGAGATCGCCGGCTTCGGCGGCCTGCTCATCGTCCACGCCGAGGACCCCCACCACCTCGACGCCGCACCCCAGCGGGGCGGACCGCGCTACGCCGACTTCCTCGCCTCCCGCCCCCGCGACGCCGAGGACACCGCCATCGCGACCCTCATCGCCGAGGCCCGCCGCCTCGACGCGCGCGTCCACGTCCTGCACCTCTCCTCCAGCGACGCGCTCCCGCTGATCGCCGGGGCCAAACGCGACGGCGTACGCATCACCGTCGAGACCTGCCCCCACTACCTCACCCTCACCGCCGAGGAAGTACCGGACGGCGCCAGCGAGTTCAAGTGCTGCCCGCCCATCCGGGAGTCGGCCAACCAGGACCTCCTCTGGCAGGCCCTCGCGGACGGCACGATCGACTGCGTGGTCACCGACCACTCCCCGTCGACGGCCGACCTGAAGACCGGCGACTTCGCCACCGCCTGGGGCGGCATCTCCGGTCTGCAACTGAGCCTCGCGGCGGTCTGGACGGCTGCCCGGGGGCGCGGCCACGGCCTGGAGGACGTGGTCCGCTGGATGTCGTCGCGCACGGCCGAACTGGTGGGCCTCGACGACTGCAAGGGCGCCATCGAGGCGGGCCGCGACGCCGACTTCGCCGTCTTCGCCCCGGACGAGACCTTCACCGTCGACCCGGCCGCACTCCACCACCGCAACCGCGTCACCGCGTACGCCGGCAAGACCCTGTACGGCGTGGTCAAGTCCACCTGGCTGCGCGGCGAACGCATCGTCGACGACGGCCGGTTCACCG
Organism: Streptomyces bottropensis ATCC 25435; assembly: GCF_000383595.1. Lineage (NCBI taxonomy): Bacteria > Bacillati > Actinomycetota > Actinomycetes > Kitasatosporales > Streptomycetaceae > Streptomyces > Streptomyces bottropensis. The sequence goes on from NZ_KB911581.1 coordinate 2,737,711, forward strand.
CCCCGAAGGGACGACTCCTCACCCGCACCCCCTGATCCACCCACCGCACCCGCGGCGGACGACCACCGAAAGGCAGACCTGATCATCGTGACGGCGCAAGCGCACTCCCCGTCGGCGAGCTTCACCGGCGACGCGAGCCCGTACGGCGGCGGTGACCCGTACGCGGACTACCGCACCGCCGACTTCCCCTTCACCCGCTACGCCGACCTCGCCGACCGACGGCTCGGCGCCGGTGTGATCGCCGCCAACGACGAGTTCTTCGCCCAGCGCGAGAACCTGCTGGTGCCCGAGCGCGCCGAGTTCGACCCCGAGCACTTCGGGCACAAGGGCAAGATCATGGACGGCTGGGAGACGCGCCGCCGCCGGGGCGCCTCGGCCGACCACCCCTGGCCGACCGCCGAGGACCACGACTGGGCCCTGATCCGCCTGGGCGCGCCCGGCGTGATCCGCGGGATCGTCGTCGACACGGCCCACTTCCGCGGCAATTACCCGCAGGCCGTCTCCGTCGAGGCCGCGTGCGTGGCCGGGGCCCCCTCCCCGGAGGACCTGCTCGCCGACGACGTGAAGTGGACGACCCTCGTCCCGCGCACCCCGGTCGGCGGCCACGCGGCCAACGGTTTCCCGGTCTCCGCCGAGCGGCGCTTCACCCACCTCCGCCTGAACCAGCACCCCGACGGCGGCATCGCCCGGCTGCGGGTGTACGGCGAGGTCGTGCCGGACCCCGCCTGGCTGGCCGCCCTCGGCACCTTCGACGTGGTCGCCCTGGAGAACGGCGGCCTGGCCGAGGACGCCTCCAACCTCTTCTACTCACCCGCCACCAACACCATCCAGCCCGGCCGCGCCCGGGTGATGCACGAGTGCTGGGAGACCCGCCGCCGCCGCGACCAGGGCAACGACTGGATCCGCTACCGCCTCGCCGCCCAGTCCGAGATCCGCGCCCTGGAGATCGACACGGCCTGCCTCAAGGGCAACGCGGCGGGCTGGGCCACGGTCTCGGTGCGCAACGGGGAGGACGGCGACGACGGCGACTGGACCGAGATCCTTCCCCGCACCCGCCTCCAGCCCGACACCCCGCACCGCTTCGTCCTCGACACCCCGGTCGTGGCCACCCACGCCCGCGTCGACATCTACCCCGACGGCGGCATCTCCCGCCTGCGCCTCTTCGGCTCGCTGACGCAGAAGGGCAGCGCCCACCTGTCGACCCGCCACCAGGAACTGGGCGGCTGAGCAGCGCCCCCGCCACCCGGGAGCCCCTCGGCGGGGGCCTGGGGCGGCAGGACCCCGAAGGACCCCCACCCGCGGCGCGACCCGTCACGGCCGACGGGTCACCCGGGCTTCCGGCTCTCCGCCGCCGCGAACAGGGCGAGGGCCAGGACGATCAGCGCGATGCTCACGTACAGCTCGTAGCCGTCCAGGGCGCTCCACCGCTGCGTCACCCCCCACCCCAGCTTGCCGGTGACTTCGTACACGAGACCGCCCGTGCCCTGCAGCAGGGCGAGGAACCCGAAAAGCTCCAACAACCGCTTCATGCCCAGGATCCTCGCCCCGCCGCCTCCCCGCCCGCATCGGCCGCGGGGCGAGGCCTGTCCGACCGGAGTACCGATCCACCGGGCCGGGAACCGACCAAAGTCGCCCGGACCGCTACTTTCGTCGCGATCACCGGCGTGAGGGAGGTGGCGGCTGCCGCGCCTGCGTAGATTTGTCGACCGTGAATGGTGACAAGCCGGTGCCGGAGTCCCCGGCCTTTTCCGGGCGGAGCTGGCTGTTGCCGTCGGCCCTGCTCGACGACGACCACGACCCCGGGCTCGACCAAAGCCCCGGCCCCGGCCCCGGACCCGGGCTGGTGTCCGGCCGCCCCGGACACCGGTCCCGGCGGACCGCGCGTGACTGGGTCGTCGACTTCACCTGCTTCCTGCTGGCCGTGCTCATCGGTCTGCTGGGCGTGGAAACGGTCAGGAACGAGCCCGACCTGCCGCAGGCCTTCGCCGTCCTCGACCAGGTCCTGGGCGCGCTCGCCTGCGCCGCCGTATGGCTGCGCCGCCGCTGGCCCGTCGGCCTCGCCGTGGCCATGGTTCCGGTCTGCTTCGTGTCCGCCACAGCGGGCGGCGCCGGCATCGTCGCCCTCTTCACGCTCACCGTGCACCGGCCCTTCCGGTACGTGGCCTGGACCGGCGGCGCGGGCCTCCTTCTGAACCCGCTGTTCTTCTGGCTGCGCCCCGACCCGGACATCACCTATCCGTGGTCGGTCCTCCTCACCGTGTTCCTCACCGCCGCGATCGTCGGCTGGGGCATGTTCGTACGCTCCAAGCGGCAGCTCATGCTCAGCTTCCGGGACCGCGCCCGGCGCGCCGAGCGGGAGGCGGCGCTGCGGGCCGAGCAGGCGCAACGGCTCGCCCGTGAGTCCATCGCCCGCGAGATGCACGACGTGCTCGCCCACCGTCTGACCCTGCTGAGCGTGCACGCGGGCGCACTGGAGTTCCGGCCCGACGCACCCCGCGCCGAGATCGTCCGCGCGGCGGGCGTCATCCGGGAGAGCGCCCACGAGGCCCTCCAGGACCTGCGGGAGATCATCGGCGTACTGCGCGCCGGTGAACCGGACGACGCGGGCCGTCCCCAGCCCACCCTCGCCGCGCTCGACACGCTCGTTGCCGAGTGCCGGGAGGCCGGCATGAAGGTCGCCCTCGACCAGCACGTCACCGACCGCGACGCCGTCCCCGCCTCGATCGGCCGCACCGCCTACCGCATCGCCCAGGAGTGCCTGACCAACGCCCGCAAGCACGCCCCCGGCGCCGAGGTCACCGTCACCGTCACGGGCGCCCCGGGCGACGGACTCACCGTCGCCGTACGCAACCCGGCGCCCCCGGGGGAGGTCCCGCACGTCCCCGGCTCCGGCCAGGGCCTCATCGGCCTCACCGAACGCGCCACACTGGCCGGCGGCCGCCTGGACCACGGCCCCGAGCCGGACGGCGGATACCACGTGCGGGCCCGGCTGCCCTGGGACTGACGACGGATTGAGGCGTGCGCGAGGCCATCTCGTCCAGCATGATGGCCAGTTGGCGCGTGCCGACGCGTGCGTGCCGTGCGGCACAGCACACCTGGTGGGTCTCGGGAGGACAGGTCAGTGAGTTTCGGGGGACACAACCCGTATCAGCCGCCCTGGCAGCCGAACGGAGGGCCGTACCCCCCTCCTCCGGGCGCGCCCCCGGGACCGTACGTTCCACCCCGGCCGGGCCCGCCGCCGTCCCCCCACCCCCCGCACCCGTACGGCCCGCAGCCGCCGCCCACCCTGGTGCGGCGGCTGCGGGAGGACGAATGGCCGCCGCTGCGGGAGTTTTTGAGCGGGCTGCAGCTGCACGGCTGCCTGTGGGCGATGGCCGTGATGTGCGCCTGGCCGATGGTGGTCGGCCTGCTGGTCGGCTATCCGCTGGCCCGCTCCGCCCGTCGCCCGGCGCGGCGGATCTTCCCCTCCCGCGCCCGCCACCGCCTTGTGGACGACGACGTGGCGCGGATGCAGAAGCGTCGGGCCTGGACGGCCACCCTCATGTCCCTGCTGATCCTGGCGGTGTACGGCAAGCCCGAGGACGTGGACCAGGCGCAGCTGCAGTTCACGATGCGCCTGTTCGTCACCCCCTGGCTGCTGCTGCTCAGCGCGCCCGTGGTCGTCGCCGCCCTCTTCCACCGGTCGTCGCCGGCCACCCGGCGGGCCATGCGCGCCCCGCTGCGCACCGCCGGGAAATCGGCCCTGTGGTACGTCGGCGCCTTCACGGCGGTGCCGCTCCTCGCGGGCGCGATCTACTACACACGCACCCACCTGGCGCCGGACACGAACGTCTGGGCGCCCTTCGCCCTCCTCGTGCCCCTGCTCTGGGTACTGCTCTTCATCGCCTTCGCCTCCGGCCCCGCCGTGCGCAGCGCCTTCAACACCGCCGATGTGCATCCGGCGCTCCCGGCGCTGCTCACCGGCGGCCTGGTGTGGGAGTTCGCCGCCCTCAACCTGGCCGTCGGCGGGCCGCCGCCGGGCCCGCCCCTGGTGCAGCTCGCCGCCCTCGTCGGCGGTCCGGCCTCGGTGACCGCCGTGGCCTGGTGGGAGGTACGCCGTCTGCGTACCCGGTACGGGGTACGCCTGCGTGCCTGAGGCCTGCTCCCCGGTGCCGTCACACCGAGCGCGGCACCACCCGCTGCCCCGCCGAGCCGTACACCCACGCCGACGCCTCGTCGATGAAGTCACCCGGGAAGCCGAGGCGGAAGGCGGTGGTCTCCTCCAGCCGGGCCAGCACCTCCTCGGGCAGGACGAGCCGGGCCGCGCCCAGGTTGTCCATGAGCTGCTCGACACGGCGGGCGCCGAGGATGGGGTGCACGGCGGGGGAGTGGGCCATGGTCCAGGCGATGGCGATCTGCGCCGGGGTGGCCCCGAGTTCGTCCGCGGCGCTCTGCACGGCCTGCGCGATCGCCCGCTCACGCTCCCCGACCGCCTCGGCGGACAGCCGGGTCGCGGTGCCCGGCGCCACCCCGCCCGGGCGGGTGTACTTGCCGGACAGGAGCCCGTTCTGCAGCGGGCTCCAGGCCGCCACCGACATGCCGAACGCCTCCGCCATCGGCAGCAGTTCGCGCTCGATGTCCCGGTTGAGCAGGCTGTACGGAACCTGGAGCGCCGACAGCGCCGACCAACCTCGCCACTCCGCGAGGGTGTTGGCGCGTGCGACCACCCAGGCCGGGGCGTCCGAGATGCCGATGTAGAGCACCTTCCCGGACCGTACGGCGTCGTCGAGGGCGCGCATCGTCTCCTCGACCGGCGTGTTCCGGTCCCAGATGTGCACCCAGTAGATGTCGACGTAGTCGGTGTTCAGGCGCCGCAGGCTCGTCTCCAGGGACAGCGCGAGGTTCTTGCGGTGGTTGCCGGCGGCGTTGGGGTCGCTGCCGTCGCGGGAGACGGTGTACTTGGTGGACAGCACGAACCGGTCGCGCCGCCCCTTGAGCAGCTCGCCGACGATCCGCTCGCTCTCCCCGCCCCGGTAGTTGACGGCCGTGTCGATCACGTTGCCGCCGGCTTCCGCGTACACGTCGAGGATCCGCGCGCACTCCTCCCGGGGTGCTCCCACCCCACCCTGCTCCCCGAACGTCATGGCGCCCAGGAACAGCTCGGAGACGCGCAGCCCGGTCCGGCCCAGGAGTCGGTAACGCACCCAGAACCTCCGTCAGTTGAATGCCGTACCGGCCGACACTAACGGGTCGGCCGTGGCGACGCGGCGGTCCGGGCCGGGCGTCATTACGGTAGGACCCCATGACCGACACCGGGCATGCCCATGACCGACTCCTGTACGTGCTTCACGACCGACTCCCGAACGGTGTGCCGATGACCGCGATCCGACTGCTCCTCGTCGACGACGACCCCCTCGTGCGCGCCGGGCTCTCCTTCATGCTGGGCGGCGCCGACGACATCGAGATCGTCGGTGAGGGCGCCGACGGCGACGAGGTGGACGCCCTGGTCGACCGCACCCGACCCGACGTCGTCCTCATGGACATCCGGATGCCGACCGTGGACGGCCTCACGGCCACCGAGCGGCTGTGCGCCCGCGCGGACGCGCCGCAGGTCGTCGTCCTCACCACCTTCCACGCCGACGACCAGGTCCTGCGCGCCCTGCGCGCGGGCGCCGCCGGCTTCGTCCTCAAGGACACCCCGCCCGCCGACATCGTCGAGGCGGTACGACGGGTCGCGGCCGGCGACCCCGTCCTCTCGCCCGCCGTCACCCGCCGGCTCATGGCCCACGCCGTCGGCGGCGCCCCCGACACCCGCCGCGGCGCCGCCCGTTCCCGCGTCGCCGTCCTCAACGACCGCGAACGCGCGGTCGCCGTCGCCGTCGGCCGGGGTGCCTCCAACGCCGAGATCGCCGGCGAACTCTTCCTGAGCGTCGCCACCGTCAAGACCCACGTCTCCCGCATCCTCGCCAAACTCGACCTCAACAACCGGGTGCAGATAGCCCTGTTGACGTACGACGCGGGGCTCTTGGACGACGACGGGCACTCCTGAGCCGGGCGGGGAGTTGGAGGGGCGAGGGGGGAAGTCATGGGGCATGAGCATGTGATCGACCTGGGGGAGTACGGGCCGGGGTTCACCGAGAACCCGCACCCCGTCTACGCCGAACTGCGCGAGCGCGGCCCGGTGCACCGGGTCCGGCTGCCGAAGCACGACGCACACCACGAGGCCTGGCTCGTCGTGGGGTACGAGGAGGCGCGGGCGGCGCTCGCCGACCCCCGGCTGTCCAAGGACGGCTCGAAGATCGGGACGACGTTCCTCGACGAGGAGCTGATCGGCAAGTACCTGCTGGTCACCGACCCGCCCCAGCACACCCGGCTGCGGGGGCTGATCACCCGCGAGTTCACCGGCCGCCGGGTCGAGCGGCTGCGGCCCAGGGTCCAGGAGATCACCGACTCGCTGCTGGACGCGATGGTGCCGCGGGGTCGCGCCGACCTCGTGGAGTCGTTCGCGTACCCGCTGCCGCTCACCGTCATCTGCGAGCTGCTCGGTGTGCCCGAGATCGACCGGGCGGCCTTCCGCAAGCTGTCCACGGAGGCGGTGGCGCCGACCAGCGGTGAGAGCGAGTACGAGGCCATCCTGCAACTCGGCGTCTACCTCGGCGAGTTGATCGACGACAAGCGCTGCTCGCCGCCCGCCGACGACCTGCTGAGTGCCCTGATCCGGACGACCGACGAGGACGGCGACCGGCTGTCCCCCGCCGAACTGCGCGGCATGGCCTTCATCCTCCTCGTCGCCGGCCACGAGACCACGGTCAACCTCATCACCGGCGCCGTCCACGCCCTGCTCACCCATCCCGGGCAACTCGCCGAGGTGCGGGCCGACATGGACCTGGTCGACGCGGTCGTGGAGGAGACCCTGCGGCACGAGGGCCCGGTGGAGAACGCGACGTTCCGCTTCGCCGCCGTGCCGCTGGAGATCGGGGGCACGGCCATTCCGGCGGGCGACTCGGTGCTGATCGGCCTGGCCGCCGCCGACCGCGACGACACCCGGTATCCCGCCCCCGACCGCTTCGACCTCCACCGCGACACGCGTGGCCACCTCGCCTTCGGCCACGGCATCCACTACTGCCTCGGCGCCCCGCTGGCCAGGCTGGAGGCCCGCGTCGCCCTCGGGGCTCTCTTGCGGCGCTGCCCCGACCTGGCCCTCGACGGCCCGCCGGGCGAGTGGCTGCCGGGCATGCTGATACGGGGGGTACGGAGCCTGCCGCTGCGCTGGTGAGGGCGGGTTCCCGCCGAGTGGGGACAGCCCGGCCGGGGCGCTGAAGCTGAAGAGGCAGGGGCGCAGCCCCGCCGCTTCAGGGGCGCGGGGACTGCGCGACAAGCCCTCACCGGACCCGCGGCCGCGCGACCCACGCAGGCCCCCCGGACGAAGCGGACCCCGCAGGCAGCAGGCCGACCGCTACTCCCGACCCCCCGCGATCTCCCCGAGGTTCACGGGCCGGTGCTCCAGCCGGGACAGCTCGCACGCCTCGGCGACCCGCAGCGCCTGGAGTGCCTCACGCCCGTCGCACGGATTGGCCCGCTCCCCGCGCACCACCTCCACGAACGCGGCGATCTCGGCCTCGTAGGCGGCGGCGAAGCGCTCCAGGAAGCCGGTCCAGGGCTTGTCCGCCGGTGGTGGCCCCTTCGGCTCCGTGGACGCGACCGGCGTACGGTCGTCCAGGCCGACCACCACGGTGTCCAGCTCCCCGGCCAGCTCCAGCCGCACGTCGTACCCGGCACCGTTCACCCGTGCCGCCGTCGCCGTCACGAGCGTGCCGTCCTCCAGCGTGAGCACGGCGGCGGCGGTGTCCAGGTCGTGCGCCTCCCGGAACATCGGGTGCCCGGCGTCCGACCCGGTGGCGTACACCGTGGCGACCTCGCGCCCCGTCACCCACCGCACGATGTCGAAGTCGTGGATCAGGGTGTCCCGGTAGATCCCGCCGGACACCGACAGATAGTGCGCGGGCGGCGGAGTCTGGTCGGCCGTGAGCGCGCGTACGGTGTGCAGCCGCCCGAGCCGGCCCGCGCGTACCGCCTCCCGCGCGGTGACATAGCCGGAGTCGAAGCGCCGCTGGAAGCCCATCTGCAGCACCGTCCCGGCCGCGTCGACCTCGGTCAGCGCGCTTAACGTGCTCGGCAGGTCCACGGCGACGGGCTTCTCGCAGAACACCGGGAGACCCGAGCGTGCTGCCCGACCGATCAGTTCGCCGTGGGCCGAGGTCGCGGCCGTTATGACCACGGCGTCCACACCCCAGGTGAAGATCTCGTCCACTCCCGGCGCCACCGTCTCGCCGAGGCGATCCGCGAGGTCGTGGGCCCGGGCCGGATCGACGTCCGTGATGATCAGAGAGCCGACATCACGGTGGCGGCTGAGCGTGGTCGCGTGGAAAGTCCCGATGCGACCCGCGCCGATGAGTCCGATGCGCATGGGAAACAAAGTGGGGTCGTACCCGCCGCTGTGTCAATGCTTTGTCCGGACAACCGAACCACGCAACTTCCCGTCACCAGGCACCGGGGCTACGCTCGGCCCGTGCCGAAACCAGAAGAGGCTCCGACCGTGTCGCTCCAGCTCAGCGTCGACCGCAGCAGTCCGGTCCCGCTCTACTTCCAGCTGTCCCAGCAGCTGGAGGCGGCGATCGAGCACGGCGAGCTGACTCCGGGCAGTCTGCTGGGCAACGAGATCGAGCTGGCCGCCCGCCTCGGCCTCTCCCGCCCGACCGTCCGCCAGGCCATCCAGTCCCTGGTCGACAAGGGTCTGCTCGTACGCCGCCGCGGCGTGGGCACCCAGGTCGTCCACAGCCAGGTCAAACGCCCCCTGGAACTGAGCAGCCTCTTCGACGACCTGGAGGCCGCCGGCCAGCGCCCGGCCACCCGCGTCCTCCTCAACACCACCGTCGCCGCCTCCGCCGAGGTCGCCGCGGCCCTGGCCGTCGCGGAGGGCGGCGAAGTCCACCGTATCGAGCGACTCCGTCTGGCCCACGGCGAACCCATGGCCTACCTCTGCAACTACCTCCCCGCCGACCTCATCGACCTCGACTCCCCCCAGCTCGAAGCCACCGGTCTCTACCGCCTCATGCGCGCCGCGGGCATCACCCTGCACAGCGCCCGCCAGACCATCGGCGCGAAGGCGGCCGCCCCGGACGAGGCCGGCCGCCTGAGCGAACCCGAGGGCGCCCCCCTGCTCACCATGCAGCGCACCACCTTCGACGACACGGGCCGAGCGGTGGAATACGGCACCCACATCTACCGGGCGTCCCGCTATTCGTTCGACTTCCAATTGCTGGTGAGGGCGTAGGGAATGTCTTTCCGGCCCGCAGCGCCCCTGGGAAGGCGGCGCAGCCGCCGCGAAGGGGCGCGGGGAACTGCGCGACCGGCCCCCACTCACCCGCACCCGAAAAACAACCCATGGCACCCCCCGCCCCCACGCCGCACCCAGCGGAGCGTTAAGGCAGAATCGGCCCGATGAGCACTTACCGCGACTTCACCCACCGCGGCTCCGCGCGGGCCACCGTCCTGCGGACCGTGGGAACGCGAGAGCGCCGCTCCCATCTGACGGCCCCCCGCGTCCCCACCGTCGGTATCGACATCGGCGGCACGAAGGTGATGGCGGGCGTCGTGGACGCCGACGGCAACATCCTGGAGAAGCTCCGCACGGAGACCCCGGACAAGTCCAAGAGCCCCCAGGTCGTCGAGGACACCATCACGGAACTGGTCCTGGACCTCTCCGACCGGCACGACGTGCACGCCGTCGGCATCGGCGCCGCCGGCTGGGTGGACGCGGAGCGCAACCGGGTCCTGTTCGCCCCCCACCTGTCCTGGCGCAACGAGCCGCTGCGCGACCGCCTCGCCGGCCGGCTCGCCGTCCCGGTCCTGGTCGACAACGACGCCAACGCCGCCGCCTGGGCGGAGTGGCGGTTCGGCGCCGGCCGCGACGAGGACCACCTGGTCATGATCACGCTGGGCACCGGCATCGGCGGCGCGATCCTGGAGGACGGCCAGGTCAAGCGCGGCAAGTTCGGTGTCGCGGGCGAGTTCGGCCATATGCAGGTCGTGCCCGGCGGCCACCGTTGCCCCTGCGGCAACCGCGGCTGCTGGGAGCAGTACAGCTCGGGAAACGCCCTGGTCAGAGAGGCGCGGGAGCTCGCGGCGGCCGACTCGCCGGTGGCGTACGGGATCATCGAGCACGTCAAGGGGAACATCGGGGACATCACCGGCCCGATGATCACCGAGCTGGCCCGTGAGGGCGACGCGATGTGCATCGAACTGCTCCAGGACATCGGCCAGTGGCTCGGCGTCGGCATCGCCAACCTCGCCGCCGCCCTCGACCCGTCCTGCTTCGTCATCGGCGGCGGTGTCTCGGCCGCCGACGACCTGTTGATCGGCCCCGCCCGGGACGCCTTCCGCCGCCACCTCACCGGCCGCGGCTACCGCCCCGAGGCCCGCATCGCGCGTGCCCAGCTGGGCCCCGAGGCCGGCATGGTGGGCGCCGCCGACCTCGCCAGACTCGTCGCCCGCCGCTTCCGCCGCGCCAACCGCCGCAGGGTGGAGCGCTACGAGCGCTACGCGCGGTACGTGGAGGCCCGCCGCACCACCCAGGACACCGCGTGACCACCTCGGTGCCGCGCCAGGGCTCCTCCCCGGAGGAGCCGGAGCGGCCCGCGGAGGACCGCGGGCACCGCAACCGCCGCCGGGCGATCACCCTGGCGATCATCGTGCTGCTCATCGGCGTACCCGCCGGCTACCTGGTGATCTCCGCCAACCAGAGCCGCGACAGCGGCAAGGACAAGGAGGAGAAGTACTCGGCGACCGGCCTCACCGCCCACTGGCCCTCCCGGGTCCAGCAGCGCCTCTACCAGGTGCCGATCCCGCCGTACTCCAAGCACGTGGCGTACTACGAGACGAACAACTGGCGGACCAGCCGTCTCTACGTGCAGTTCTATACGAGCAACGAGGGTTTGGAGAGCTTCCTCGGCCAGGTCGGCGTCAGCACCGCAGACCTGAAGAAGGACAAGATCGCCATCAACGCCCGTGACCGGGGAATCGTCGGCTGGGACTTCACCGGCGTCGGCCCCTGGTACGGCCTCGTCAGCGACCGGAAGAACCCCGCGCCCACCCATGACATCGTCGTGAACCGGACCAACCCGGACCATCCGATGGTGTATGTGGTCTCGCGAACCGTGCCCTGACCAGGGAGAATCCCGGTCCGGGCGCGCTCGCCCGCGGTCGCCGGCATCGATTGTCGTACCCCGCCCGTAGAGTCGGAGACAGCTGATCGGAGCCGCACCAAGGCGGCTCCCGCGACCGAAGGCGGGTGACCGGACACATGGGGGACAGGGCTGCTCCCGAGGCCGGCACGGCCGTCCCCGCGCGGCCGGCCGTGCCCGTCCGGCTGGCCGCCGTCTTCCTCCCGGCGCCGCTGCCCCGCCACGGCCGGTTCGCGTTCTGGGACCCGGCGGGCGGCGAGCCGCCACCGGGAGACACCGAGGACCTCACGGTCGTACGACAGCACGGCACCGGAGCGCGCAGAGGCATCGTCCCCGCCCGGTACGTGACGGTCGGCGAAGCCCTCCCCCTGCTCACCGGCGCCCGGCGCGACCCCGCCGCCCACCCCGCCACGGCCTGCTGGGGCGCGGCCGCGCTGCACGCGCTGCGCCTGGTCGCCCGGGGGCGGCTGCTGCCGGGCCTGACCGCCGACGGGTACGACGCGTGGCGGGCGGGACCGCTCGACCCGGACGACATCGCCCACCTCAGGGCCGTCGCCGCCGCACTGCCGTACGAGGGCCACGCTGTCCCACTGCCCGGCAAGGGCCCGCTGCGGCTGCCCGAACCGGAGCCCTTGCTGCGGTCCTTCCTGGACGCGGTCGCCGACACACTGCCGCGCGGCCCTGCCGCGCCGTACGTCTCCGGGAAACCGTTCGCCGCGCACGCCGGACAGCGGCTGCCGCAGGCCCGTGACTGGGCGGCCGAGGTCGCCGCCGGCATGGACGCGGGCGTACGCGTCTCCCTGCGGCTGGACTTGGCCGCGCACGACCTCTTCGACGACAGCGAAGGTGCCCTGCGGGCGGGCGCGGCGGTCGTCCAGGTGCACAGCCTCGCCGACCCCACCCTCGTCGTCGACGCCGCCGCGCTGTGGGCCGGGGACGCGGACGCGGCGTTCGGGCCCCGCGCACGCGTGGACGCCGCCCTCGCCGTCCGGCGCGCCGCCCGCGTCTGGCCGCCCCTGGACCGGCTCTGCGAACAGGACGTGCCCGACGTCCTCGCCCTGTCCGAGGACGAACTTTCCGACCTGCTCGGCGTCGCCGCGACCCGGCTCGGCGCGGCGGGCGTCGCCGTGCACTGGCCCAGGGACCTGGCCCACGACCTGAGCGCCCGCGCCGAGGTACGCCCCGCACCCGGCTCCGCCACGGACGGCACCGGGTTCTTCGAGGGCGAGGAACTGCTGCGCTTCCGCTGGCAGTTGGCGCTCGGCGGCGACCCGCTCACCGAGGCCGAGATGGACACCCTCGCCGAGGCCCACCGCCCGATCGTGCGCCTGCGCGACCAGTGGGTCCTCGTCGACCCCGCCCTCGTCCGCAAGGCCCGCAAACGCGAACTGGGCCTTCTCGACCCGGTGGACGCCCTGTCCGTGGCCCTCTCCGGCACCGCGGAGGTCGACGGGGAGACGGTGGAGGCCGTGCCGGTGGGCGCCCTGGCGGCCCTCCGCGACCGCCTGACGGCCGGCGTCGGCCCGGTCGACCCGCCCCCGGGCCTGTCCGCCACCCTCCGCGACTACCAGCTCCGGGGCCTCGCCTGGCTGGACCTCATGACCTCCCTCGGGCTCGGCGGCTGCCTCGCCGACGACATGGGCCTCGGCAAGACGATCACGGTCATCGCCCTCCATCTGCGCCGGGCCCGCCCCGAACCCACCCTGGTCGTCTGCCCCGCCTCCCTGCTGGGCAACTGGCAGCGCGAGATCGCCCGCTTCGCCCCCGGCGTGCCCGTGCGCCGCTTCCACGGCCCCGACCGCACCCTGGACGACCTCCACGGCGGCTTCGTCCTCACCACGTACGCCACCATGCGCTCGACGGCCCCGCGCCTGGCCCAGCAGGAGTGGGGCATGGTCGTCGCCGACGAGGCCCAGCACGTCAAGAACCCCTACTCGGCGACGGCGAAGGCCCTGCGCACGATCCCGACCCCCGCGCGCGTCGCCCTCACCGGAACCCCGGTCGAGAACAACCTCTCCGAGCTGTGGGCCCTCCTCGACTGGACGACACCGGGGCTCCTCGGTCCGCTGAAGTCCTTCCGCGCCCGTCACGCCCGCGCCGTGGAGAACGGCGAGAACCCCGGCCACGACGAGGCCGTGACCCGTCTCGCCCGGCTCGTCCGCCCCTTCCTCCTGCGCCGCAAGAAGTCCGACCCGGGCATCGTCCCCGAACTCCCGCCCAAGACGGAGACCGACCACCCCGTCCCCCTCACCCGCGAACAGGCCGCGCTGTACGAGGCCGTGGTCCGTGAGTCGCTGCTCGCCATCGAGACGGCGCAGGGCATCGCCCGCCGGGGCCTGGTCCTGAAACTGCTCGGAGCCCTCAAACAGATCTGCGACCACCCGGCGCTGTATCTCAAGGAGGAGCCGGGCAGCGCCACCGGAGACCGGTTCGCCGCCCGCTCCGGCAAACTGGCCCTGCTGGACGAGCTGTTGGACACGCTGCTCTCCGAGGACGGCTCCGCGCTGGTCTTCACCCAGTACGTCGGCATGGCCCGTCTGATCACCGCGCACCTCGCCGCCCGCGCCGTCCCGGTCGAGCTGCTGCACGGCGGCACACCGGTCAAGGACCGCGAACACATGGTGGACCGCTTCCAGAGCGGGGCGACCCCGGTGCTCGTCCTGTCCCTGAAGGCCGCCGGCACCGGACTGAACCTGACCCGCGCCGGTCATGTCGTCCACTTCGACCGCTGGTGGAACCCGGCTGTGGAGGAACAGGCCACCGACCGCGCCTACCGCATCGGCCAGACCCAGCCCGTCCAGGTGCACCGCCTCATCACCGAGGGCACCGTCGAGGACCGCATCGCCGAGATGCTGGAGTCCAAGCGGGCCCTCTCCGACGCCATCCTCGGCTCGGGCGAGGCGGCACTCACGGAGCTGACGGACCGGGAGCTGACCGACCTGGTGTCGTTGCGGAGGTCGGCGTGAGCGGGGAAGAGGAGACACCGGCGGGCGTGGAGAGGCCGGATCACGCGGCCGAGGCCCGGCCCGCCGACGCGGCCCGCCGGGCGTTGCGGGCGGCGCGGGAGCGGGACAGGTACGGCGTCGAGGCCGAGGACCCGCAGGAGTCGGCGGCGGACGGTGCGCCCGTGGCCCGGACGGCTCGCGAGGCCGCCGCTCGGCCCGGTGACGCGGCACGGGACGCCTTGCGCCGGGCCGCGCGGTCCCGGGCGGCGGGCCTCGACGAGCCGGCGGTGATGCCGGAAGCGGTAGAGCCGGAAGAGGGGGAGTCGGAAGCGGTAAAGCCGGAAGAAGGGGAGCCGGAAGAGGGGGAGCCGACGGAACGGCCGGACGAGGACGGGCCGTTGACGCCGAGCGCTGCGGACCGGCGGCCGGCGGAGCGTGCCTCCGCCGATCCCGGAGACCCCTCGTTCACCGGCGGGCCCGGCCCGGGCGCGCCGACCGGGGAGGGAAGCAGGCCCGCCGCTCGCCCCGGCGACATCGCCCGCGAGGCGTTGCGGGCCGCCCGTGAGGCCACCGGCCGGGCCCGGGCCGAGGCCGGGACCACGCGCGCCGAGGCCACCGCCGGGGAGGGCCGGACTCCCCGGCGCGCGGCGACGGGACGCGACCGGGCCTCGACCGGCCGGGTGGGGGACGTACGCGAACTGCTCGCCGACGCCTTCGAGTTGCCCTCCGAGGCGGCACGCGAACCTGCCGGGACCTCCCTGCCGGGTCCGGACACCATGAGCGAAGAGACGGCGGGCCCGGGTCCGGAGACGGAGGCCCCGAAGGTGCTGGGGGACGAACCCGGTCGGGCACCTGACGCGTCACCTGAGGCTCCTGGGTCACCGTCACCCCGGCCGTCCCCACCCACAGGCGGCCGTGTCCCCCGCACCATGGCCGCCCCCTCCCGGGACGGTGAACTGAGGCGTACCTTCCGCCCGTTCCCGCAGCGCCCCTCGGCCGGGGAGGCGTTCGCGGAGAGCTGGTGGGGCAACGCGTGGGTGACGGCGCTGGAGGAGGGCGCGTTGGACCCGGCGCGGTTGGCGCGTGGACGGGGGTACGCCGACAAGGGGCGGGTGGACGCGATCACCGTCACACCGGGGCTGGTGCTGGCGTACGTGCACGGCAGCAGGGCTCGGCCCTACCGGGTCCAGCTGCGCCTGCGGACACTGGACGACGACGAATGGGACCGCTTCCTGGACGCGGCGGCGGAACAGCCGGCCCACATCGCCGCGCTGCTGGACAAGGAACTGCCCCAGACACTGGCCGGACCCGGACCCGGACCCGGACCCGGACCCGGACCCGGACCCGGAGCCACACCCAGGTCCGGACGCGGCGTGCGCCTGCTGCCCGGCCCCGGTGAGCTGGAACCCCGTTGCAGCTGCCCCGACTTCGGGCACCCCTGCAAGCACGCGGCCGCGCTCTGTTACCAGACGGCGCGGCTGCTGGACGAGGACCCGTTCGTCCTGTTGCTGCTGCGGGGCCGGGGCGAGCGGGAGCTGCTGGACGCCTTGTCGCGGCGGAACGCGGCCCGCGCCGCGCGTGCCGCCCAGGAGCAGGAGCCCGCCCCCCAGCCGGGGATCCGGGCCCGCGACGCCCTCGCGCCCCGCACCCTCCCCCCGCTGCCCGCCCCGCTGCCCCCGCCGCCGCACCCGGAACAGCCGCCGGTGTACCCGGCCGCGCCCGGCGGCCCGGACCCCTTCGCGCTGGACCAGTTGGCCACCGACGCGGCCGCCCGCGCGCACGCGCTGCTCACCACGGGCCGCGACCCGGTCGCCGAACTGACGCTGTGGCAGGACGCGGTACGACTCGCCGCCGCCCGCCCCGGCTCCGGTCTCACCGCCACGACCCGCGCCCTGTACTCGTCCCTGGCCGCCGCCACCGGGCGCACTCCGGCCGACCTGGCCCGCGCGGTCGCCGCCTGGCGGCAGGGCGGTCTCGAAGCGCTGACCGTCCTGGAGGAACCCTGGGACCCGCCGGCCGGCCGCTTCGACCGCGCCCGCCCGCAGCTCCTCGCCGCCGACCTGCCCGCCTTCCGCCCCTGGCGCAACCACCTCACCCACCCCCGCGGCCACGTGCAACTCCGTCTCGGCCGCGACGGCCTGTGGTACGCGTACGAGTCCGAACCGGGCCACGACGACTGGTGGCCGAGAGGCACCCCGGACCTCGACCCGGTGGGCGCGCTGACCGGCCTGGGAGCGACCGACGACTGACGCGTCCCGGCCCGCACGCGATCCGGCGACCCCGAACGTGCCGCGGGCCGCGGGCCGCGCGACACGACACGCGACACGCGGGGAAATGTGTTCGACAGCGTGGACCGGAGCTCGGCGCGGACCGCGCGCCCGCCCCGTGACCTGCGCTCAGGTGAAGACGATGTGAGAGTTGCCCGCTGATGTTCGGGAGTCGTCCGGGCCGATTCGGGGGCCCGGGACCGAGCACGGGCCGAGGGACGTTAGCGTGGAGCGGTGAGTGAGACGCAGACCCCCGCCCTCCAGTACCGGTTCGACGGGCCGGACGACGCCCCGGTCCTGATCCTCGGACCCTCGCTCGGCACGACCTGGCACATGTGGGACCGGCAGGTCCCCGAACTGGCCAAGCAGTGGCGGATCTTCCGCTTCGACCTGCCTGGCCACGGCGGTGCCCCCGCGTACCCCGGCGGCTCGGTCACCGAGCTGGCCGCCCGGCTGCTGGCCACCCTCGACGCCGTCGGGGTGCAGCGCTTCGGCTACGCGGGCTGCGCGCTGGGCGGTGCCATCGGGGCCGAGCTGGCGCTGCGCCACCCCGAGCGCCTCGCCTCGCTCGCGCTGATCGCCGCCTCGCCCCGCTTCGGCACGGCCGACGAGTTCCGGCAGCGCGGAGTGATCGTCCGGACGAACGGCCTCGACCCGATCGCCCGTACGTCCCCGGACCGCTGGTTCACCGGCGGGTTCGCGGCGGCGCAGCCCGCGATCACCGAGTGGGCGGTGCAGATGGTCCGCACCACCGACCCCGGCTGCTACATCGCCGCCTGCGAGGCGCTCGCCTCCTTCGACGTGCGCGCCGAACTCGGCCGCATCGGCGTCCCCACCCTCGTCCTCGTCGGCTCCGACGACCAGGTCACCGGCCCCGCCGAGGCCCGCACGCTCGTCGCGGGCATCCCGGACGCCCGCCTCGCCGTCGTCCCCGGCGCCTCGCACCTCGTCCCGGTCGAGCAGCCCGCCGCCGTCACCGACCTCCTGGTCCGGCACTTCTCCACGGCCTGGCAGCCCGCCTACGACTCCACCACCGGCCAGGTCGCCGTCCCGGCGACCGCGGTCAAGCCGGCCCTGGCCGC
Source organism: Streptomyces bottropensis ATCC 25435 (assembly GCF_000383595.1). Classification (NCBI taxonomy): domain Bacteria; kingdom Bacillati; phylum Actinomycetota; class Actinomycetes; order Kitasatosporales; family Streptomycetaceae; genus Streptomyces; species Streptomyces bottropensis. The sequence goes on from NZ_KB911581.1 coordinate 2,755,227, forward strand.
CGTGCCGCCGCAGGCGGGGCCGGTCGCCGCGATCGCCCCGGCCGCCGCCCAGCCCGAGGCGCTGGGCAGACCCGACCCGTACGACGCCGGGCTCAAGGTCCGCCGCGAGGTCCTCGGGGACGCGCACGTCGACCGGGCGCTGGCCACGGCGGACGAGTTCTCCGGCGACTTCCAGGAGTTCATCACCCGCTACGCCTGGGGCGAGATCTGGGACCGGCCCGGTCTCGACCGTCGCTCCCGCAGCTGCGTCACGCTGACCGCGCTCGTCGCCGGCGGACACCTGGACGAACTGGCCTTCCACACCCGTGCCGCCCTGCGCAACGGCCTCACCCCGGACGAGATCAAGGAGGTCCTCCTCCAGGCCGCCGTCTACTGCGGGGTGCCGGCCGCGAACAGCGCCTTCCGGGTGGCCCAGCAGGTCATCCGTGAGGAGACCACCCCCGACGAGTGAGCCCGGACCACGCCGGCGGCCGGGGGGCCCGGCACCGGTGGGCGGGGCAGGATGGACCCATGAAGCTCACGAAGAAGTCGCACGCCTGCGTCCGTCTGGAGAAGGACGGACGCACGCTCGTCATCGACCCGGGCGGGTTCAGCGAGCAGGACGCCGCGGCCGGCGCGGACGCCGTCCTGGTCACGCACGAGCACGCCGACCACTTCGACGAGGGACGGCTGCGGGCGGCCCTGGAGGGCAACCCGGCCGCCGAGATCTGGACGCTGCGCTCCGTCGCCGAGAAGGTCTCCGCCGCCTTCCCCGGCCGGGTGCACACCGTCGGCCACGGCGACACGTTCACCGCCGCGGGCTTCGACGTCCAGGTCCACGGCGAACTGCACGCCGTGATCCATCCGGACATCCCCCGCATCACCAACGTCGGCTACCTCGTCGACGCCGGCCGCGTCTTCCACCCCGGCGACGCCCTCACCGTCCCCGACCACGCCGTCGAGACGCTGATGCTGCCCGTCATGGCCCCCTGGAGCAAGATCTCCGAGGTCATCGACTACGTCCGCGAGGTGAAGCCGCAGCGCGCGTACGACATCCACGACGCCCTCCTCACCGACCTCGCCCGCCCCATCTACGACCGCCAGATCGGCGCCCTGGGCGGCGCGGAGCACCTGCGCCTGGCCCCCGGCGCCTCGGCGGACGTCTGAGCCGGGCGTACGTCCCCGCACGCGAACGGGCGGGACCGGCGTTGTCGGACCCGCCCGGTAGGTTGGGGAACATGCGCATCGCGACCTGGAACGTGAACTCGATCACCGCCCGCCTCCCGAGGCTTCTGGCCTGGCTGGAGAGCAGCGGCACGGACGTGCTCTGCCTCCAGGAGGCCAAGATCGCCGAGGACGGCTTCCCGCTCGACGCCCTGCGCGAGGCGGGCTACGAGGCGGCCGTGCACGCCACGGGGCGGTGGAACGGCGTGGCGGTGATCTCGCGCGTCGGCATCGAGGACGTGGTCAAGGGCCTGCCGGGCGACCCCGGGTACGACGGCTCGGTGGAGCCCCGCGCGATCTCCGCGACCTGCGGCCCGGTCCGCGTCTGGTCGGTGTACGTGCCGAACGGCCGCGAGGTCGACCACCCGCACTACGCCTACAAGCTCCAGTGGTTCGAGGCCCTCAAGGCCGCCGTTGCCGGTGACGCCGCGGGCAGCCGCCCCTTCGCGGTGATGGGTGACTACAACGTGGCGCCGACGGACGACGACGTGTACGACGTCGCCGCCTTCGAGGGCCTCACCCATGTCACCCCCGCCGAGCGCGCCGCCCTCGCCTCCCTCCGCGAGGCGGGCCTGAGCGACGTCGTCCCCCGCCCCCTGAAGTACGACCACCCCTTCACGTACTGGGACTACCGCCAGCTCTGCTTCCCCAAGAACCGGGGCATGCGCATCGACCTGGTGTACGGCAACGAGGCGTTCGCGAAGTCCGTGACCGACTCGTACGTGGACCGCGAGGAGCGCAAGGGCAAGGGCGCCTCGGACCACGCGCCGGTCGTGGTGGACCTGGAGGTGTAGACCCAGGCCCCCACGCTCACAGGAGCGTGAGGTCCACCGACCCGGCCAGCGCCGCCAGCCCCGCCTCGTTCGGATGCAGATGGTCCCCGCTGTCGTACGCGGGGAGCAGCCTGGCCGGGTGTTCGGGGTCGCGCAGCACCGCGTCGAAGTCGAGGACGCCGTCGGAGTCCTCGTCGCCCCGGATCCACGCGTTCACCGCGACACGTTCGGCGTCCGCGGCGGCCGTGCAGCGGGCCTCTCCCTCGCACGGCGCGATCGTCGCCACCAGCACGCGCAGGCCCCGCGCGTGCCCCCGGGCCACGATCTCCCGCAGCCCGGCGACGACCTCGCCGGCCGTCGTGCCCCAGCGGACGTCGTTGACGCCCTGGAAGACGACGACGGTACGGGCGGAGGTCTGGGCGAGGACGTCCCGGTCGAGGCGGTGCAGGGCGCTCACGCCGCCCGTGTCGGTGGAGACGGCGTCGCCCGGGTAGCGGTCGGTGACCACGCGGTTCGCCGAGATCCCCTGGTTGAGGACGCCGTAGCGCGGGACCTCGTCCTGGTCCCGCAGCCGCCCTGCCAGCACGTCCGGCCACCGCCGGTTGGCGCCGACCGTCACCTTCTCGCCGTCGGTGATCGAGTCCCCGAGCAGGACCACCGAGCCCGGGCCGCCGCCCACGTCCACCCCGGTCAGCAGCGGCCAGGTGGTCACCGTCGAGGTGTACGCCGCCGCCGAGGTCTCGCCCGCGTGGTCGCCCGGCCCGCTCAGGTACGACGTCTGCTGGGCGAGCCGGTGCACGGGCGCGGCCGTCACCGTGTCCGGCAGATGGAAGCTCACCAGGAGGTCGGTGTCCGGGGGCACCTCGAAGCCCAGCGGGTCGCTGAACGCCTGTGCCCCCGCCGGGATCCGGGTGCCCGCCGCGCCCCCGAACGACAGCGCCACCGGCGTGCCGCGCGCGGCGGCGCCCTCCGCCCGCAACGCCACCGTCGCGCTCCCCACCCGTACCGGCGCCGACGCGAAGGTGTTGTCGAGCCGGATCCGCACCCGGGGCCCGCCCGCCGAGGTGTGCACGACCAGCCGCAGCGTCCGGTCGGTCCAGGGGCCGACGGCCGTGTAGCCGGAGGTGGACGCGGCCCAACCGCCGGTCCAGCCGCGCGACTCGGGGCGGACGGAGAGGGCGAACACATGCAGGTCGCCGTTGCGCGGCAGGGTGACGGAAGCGACCTCGCGGCCCCGCCCGACCGCCACCGTGACGACGTACAGCCGTGCCTTCTCGGCGAGTTGACCGCCGGGGGTGTTGATGTGGGGCAGCGCGACGGCCTTGGTGGCGAGCGGGCCGGTGCGCCAGTCGGGCGCGGTGAGGCGGTACGAGGTGCGGGCGCCGTTCGCGTACCGGACCGTCCCGGTGCCGGTCGCCTCGGTGCCGCCCGTGGCGGTGACGAGGAAGGCGAGGGCGTCGCCCCGGCCCCGTACGCGGACCGACTGGCCGGCGGCGCGTACGTTGTCGGGCTCGCCCGCCGTGCGGCGCGGCCAGGTCAGACGCGCGCCCTGCACGGTCAGCGCGCGCCCCGGCGTCCATCCGGCGGCCGTCAGGTCGGCGGCCGAGAGGGAACCGCCGCGTCCGTCGAAGTCGGCCTCGGCGGGCCGCGCGTCGTCGCTGACCGCCCGGTTGTCGAAGAGACGTTCCAGCGGCGCCGGTTCGCCCCCTTCGGCGTCGGCGGCGCGGGCCGTGGCGACCGGCGCGGCCGTCGCCAGGAGTGCCAGTACGCAGGCCGTTCCCCAGACGCGTGGGCGCACGCGGGACCCCTCCCGTTCGCTGATGATCATGATGGTGACGATGATGACGGATGCGGCATGGGTACGGTGACGAGGCGACTGATGTGTCTTGAACCTAAAGAGGCGTCAGGAACCCGTCAATGAGGCGTGCGTCGACGGCGAACGAACTCCCGACGAACACCGGGACCCGCGCGCCTGTGGTGCCGGGGGTGAGGTGGATGACACGCTGAGCGCATGAACATCTCTTTCCTGGGCAACTGGCGCAAGAGGCGTGGTCCCGCCTTCGGGGTCGCGGTGTTCACCGGCGACGGTGACGACGACGGTCACGAAGGCCTCGGCGAACTCCTCGCCGAATGCGAACTGCTGCGTGCTCAGGCCGCCCAGGCAGGTGTGCGACTGGACGATTCCGCGTCCTCGTTGGAAGCCCTCGACCAGCTCGTCCCGCGCTGGCGCGACGACGAGGAGACCGCGGCCTGGCTCGGCAACGACGCCGGGCTCTATCTGGGCACGGTCGTCGTACGGACCGTCCCCGGCGCCCGCTGGGAGATCTGGCGAAACGGGCAGCCCGTGGTGCGGCTGGCGTCCGGCCGTGAGATCGACGTGGTCGCGGCCGGCCAGGAGTGGGCCGCGAGCGGCGCGCCGGAACTCTCCCAGCTGTACGCCGAGGTCGCGGAGAGCTGACGGGCCCTCACCAGCCCCACGCGCCGCCGGTCCCCGACACTGCGGCTGATCCGCGGCCGCGCGTGTCGCGTACGGGGACCACGGCCGTCCGGATAGGTTGCGGCACCTGCGACACGACACACGCCAGGGCGTCACACGGCACGCAAGGGCGTCACACGGCACGACATGGCACACCATCGCACGGCCGAGAGCGAGTAGGGCGGGCAGGGCATGGCGGTCGATCCGCTGATCGAGATGCGCGACGTGAACAAGTACTTCGGCGAGCTGCATGTCCTCCAGGACATCGACCTCACCGTCGGCAAGGGGGAGGTGGTCGTGGTCATCGGCCCGTCGGGGTCGGGGAAGTCGACGCTGTGCAGGGCGATCAACCGGCTGGAGCCCATTCGTTCCGGCACCATCCTGCTCGACGGGCAGCCGCTGCCGGACGAGGGCAAGGCCCTCGCGGCGCTGCGCGCGGACGTCGGCATGGTCTTCCAGTCCTTCAACCTCTTCGCGCACAAGACGGTCCTGCAGAACGTGTCGCTCGGTCAGGTCAAGGTCCGCAAGAAGAAGAAGGAGGACGCCGACCGACGCTCCCGCCAACTCCTCGACCGGGTGGGCCTCGCCGACCAGGCGGACAAGTACCCGGCGCAGCTCTCCGGCGGCCAGCAGCAGCGCGTGGCCATCGCCCGCGCCCTGGCGATGGATCCCAAGGCCCTCCTGTTCGACGAGCCGACGTCGGCCCTCGACCCGGAGATGATCAACGAAGTCCTGGAGGTCATGCAGCAGTTGGCGCGCGAGGGCATGACCATGGTCGTCGTCACCCACGAGATGGGCTTCGCCCGCTCCGCCGCCAACCGTGTCGTCTTCATGGCGGACGGCCGCATCGTCGAGGACCGCGCTCCGGACGCGTTCTTCACGGACCCGGAGAGCGACCGCGCCAAGGACTTTCTCTCCAAGATCCTCAAGCACTGACCTCCGCCACCGGACCGGGCGCGGGTCTCGACTACGATGAGCGGTTCATCCACTTGGGGTGAGCGAGGCCGTGGACGCCACCCCGGCCGAAACAGGGAAGCCGCTGCCGGACAGGCGGCGGCCAGGGGCCAGGCCCGTCCGGCGGCAGCCGGAGATCACTGCTCGCGCAGCGGGATCGACACGTACGACGGGTCGTTCGGCGGCGAGGAGAAGGTCAGCTGCGCGCCGGTCGGGTTGTGCTCGATGTAGAGCGGGTCGACGGTGTCGACGACCAGGGCGAGACGGTGGCCCGCCGGAACGTCGTAGGCCGTGGAGAGCAACTCCAGGTCCAGGCCGAAGGACTCGCCGGGCGTCTCACCGTGGAAGGTGTACGGCGCGTGGCTGACCAGCTTGCCGAGGCCGAGCGGGCCCACGTCGTACAGATAGGCGACGAGGGTGCCGCTCTCCTTGGTGGGGGTCACCGTGGTGTGCAGCTTCGCGGTGCCGCGCACGGCCTGCGCCGTCGCGTACTTCTCCGACTGCCACACGGCCGCCCAGCGGCGCGGCAGCAGCGGGATCGAGGCCACGGGCGGGAGTTGCGTCACCTGGTCCAGGATGCTGGACAGGAAGACGATCCCGCCGTTCGCGCCCGAGTCGACGTTCGCGCGGATCGTGGTGCCGCTCGTCAGGGCGATCTTCTGGCGGGACGCGGTGACCGACTTCCAGTCGGGATAGCCCTCGAAGGCGCCGCCCGTACGGGACTTGAGGCGGACGGGCCGCTCGCGGTCGATGCCGTTGTCGGTGCCCTTGAGATAGCGGTCGAACCAGCGCTGCGTGTCCGTCCACACGTCGTTCGGCAGCCCGAACAGACCGGTCAGCTCCGTGGTCGCGTGGTCGCCGGGACGCAGCTCCAGCCGCTTGGGGCCGGTGAGCTTCTCGTAGAAGTCGGCGTACTGGTTGGGCGGGAAGACGGAGTCGCCCCAGGCGTTGGCGAGCATGACGGCCGTGCCGTTGGTGTTGAGCTGGTCCAGATAGGTCTCGGGGGAACGTTTCTTCCCCCAGGCGATCATCTCCGCCTCCGTCGTCAGGTCGGAGGCGTAGAAGTTCTTGAAGATCTGCTGGATCTCGGGGCCCTGGCGGCCGGTGATCCGTCCGGCGCCGTCCAGCAGGGCGCCGGCCTGGAGGTGCTGGGTGCGCCCGCCGTAGATCGAGTCGATCAGGTCCGCCCAGCCGCTGAGCGCGGCGACCGCCTTGACGCGCTTGTCGTGCGCGGCGGTGAGCAGGCTGATGCCCGCCCCGTAACTCAGCCCCGCCATGCCGATGTGCGCGGCGTCGGCCGGGGTGTTGGCGAGGGCCCAGTCGATCACCTTGGAGGCGTCGGCCGTGTCGGGTGGGCCGGCGACCTCTATGTACCCGCCGGACTCCCAGAAGCCGCGGACGTTGTAACTGACCACGACATAACCGGCGTCGGCCAGTTTCCGTGCCTGGGCCAGGTACTCGATCTGCGGGAGGCCCCAGCTCGTGGGCAGCACGAGGAGCGGGTAGGCGCGCGAGGTGTCGGCGGGTGCGACGACATTGGCCTTGAGGACCGTGCCGCCGTCGCCCGCGATGTCCACGAAGCGGGTGGTGGGGGCGGCGGTGGAGCCGGACGCCGCCTGGGCGGCGGGGGCGAGACCGAGGGCCGTACCGGCGATCAGGGTGGCCGAGACGGCGCCCGCGGCGCTCGTCCGCAGCGCCCTGGCCGTACGCGAGGTGGTGCCGTGCTGGTGTCTCATGGGTCGCCTCACTCGTGTAAGTGCAAAGTGACCCGACGGTAACCGGACACCCTTACCAGAAGTAACTCCCCGGTAAGTTACGTGACGGTAACGTTCGGCGGTGAACTAGGAGGCGCGGTGCGAGATCTGGGCCGGCGCGGCAGGGGCCGGGGCCTGGGCCGCGCGTGTGACGTCCGCGACGAGTTCGACCAGGTCGGGGCCGTACGCCTGGGAGTTGACGACCTTCAGGAGCAGGACGAAGGTGCCGGTGCCGTACTTGCGGTGCAGGCGCTCGTGGTTGCGGGCGAGGTAACGGGTGGCGGCCTGGTTGGTGATCGCGCGCTGCCCGCAGAAGAGGAAGACGGGCCGGGCCTGGTCGGGCTGGCCGGTGGTGAGCCGGGCGAGGAGGACGTGCTCGGTGATGCCGGGGTCGAGGCGGTACTGCTCGCCGCCGATCTGGAAGGCGGCTCGGTGAGGGCCGGGCTCGGGGTCGTTGTTGAAGCTGACGCCGGGCAGCATCGCCGATATGTGTGCCGCCATCCGGCGGTTGGAGACAGGGCCGCCCACGCAGAACTCGGTGCGCTCGCCGAACCCCTGCTGGGCCGCGTCCTGCGTGATCATCTGGGCGTGCGAGCCGCAGTCCTTGATCAGCGCGGACAGCTCCAGCAGCGCGAACACGTCGTACCGGTGGACCGCCAGGTCCGCGCTGGACGGGTCACGGTTGACCACCAGCAGGGACTCGGAGTTGTCGGGCAGCCCGAAGAACGTCTGCTTGCGGTGGAGCTTCCGCTTCCAGAGGTACGTCCGGAAGAACCAGCCCAGCGAGGCGCTGAGCCCCGCCGCGATCACGCCGAGGACGATATTGCGCACGTCGTCATTCATGGCCGCGCATGGTAGCGGGCGCGGCCGAACAACGCTCGAATCCCTGTCCGATTCAGGGCTCGGTGTCCCGGTTCGCCCCGCCGTCGCGGGAGTCGCGAGGTACCGCCGGATGGCCGAGACGCCGCTGCCGGGGCCAGGGCACCCGCGTTAGTCTGCGCGGACGGTCCTGACTGGAGGTACGGATGCGTCTGCGTCGTCCTGTCGCGCGGAAACTGGCGGTACTGGCGGCGACGTCCGCCGTGGTCGCGGTGGGGGCGGCCCCGCCGTCCTCGGCCGCGCCGGACCCCGTGGAGAAGGTTCCGCTCGCCGTCGGCTACGGCGGTGCCGTCTCCAGCGTCGACCCGGACGCCTCGGCCGCCGGTGTCGAGGTGCTCCGCAAGGGCGGCAACGCGGTGGACGCGGCCGTCGCCACGGCCGCCGCGCTCGGCGTCACCGAGCCCTACTCGGCCGGTATCGGCGGGGGCGGCTACTTCGTCTACTACGACGCCGGCTCCCGTACGGTGCACACCGTCGACGGCCGGGAGACCGCGCCCCTGAGCGCCGACGAGGGCCTCTTCCTGGAGAACGGCACGCCGATCCCGTTCGCCGAGGCCGTCACCAGCGGGCTGAGCGTCGGCACGCCCGGCACCCCCGCGACCTGGCAGACGGCGCTGAGCAGCTGGGGCAGCAAGCCGCTCGCCAAACTGCTGAAACCCGCCGTGAAGCTCGCCCGCCACGGGTTCACCGTCGACGCGACCTTCCGCGCCCAGACCGCCTCCAACGAGGCCAGGTTCCGCAACTTTCCGGCCACGGCCGACCTGTTCCTCCCCGGCGGGCAGTTGCCGGTGGTCGGCTCGACCCTGAAGAACCCCGATCTGGCCCGTACCTACACGGAGCTGGGCCGCAAGGGTGTCGGCGTCCTGTACCGGGGCGACCTGGCCGAGGACATCGTCGACACGGTCAACAAGCCCCCGGTGGACCCGGGTTCGGGCTACAACGCCCGGCCCGGCGATCTGACCGCCGCCGACCTCGCCGGGTACCGGGCCAAGCGCCAGGCGCCCACGAAGGCGTCGTACCGAGGCCTCGGGGTCTACGGGATGGCCCCCTCCTCCTCCGGCGGCACGACGGTCGCCGAGGCGCTCAACATCCTGGAGCGGACCGACCTGTCCAAGGCGAGCGACGTGCGGTATCTGCACCGCTACATCGAGGCGAGCCGTATCGCGTTCGCCGACCGCGGCCGCTGGGTCGGCGACCCCGCCTTCGAGGACGTTCCCACGAAGGAACTGCTGTCGCAGAGGTTCGCCGACTCGCGCGAATGCCTCATCAAGGACGACGCGGTGCTCACCAGCCCCGTCGCGCCGGGCGATCCGCGTGATCCGGCGGCCTGCGGAACCGGTGGCACCGCCGCGCCGACGACCTACGAGGGCGACAGCACGACCCACCTCACGGTCGCCGACAAGTGGGGCAACGTCGTCTCGTACACGCTCACCATCGAACAGACCGGTGGCAGCGGCATCACCGTCCCGGGCCGTGGCTTCCTGCTCAACAACGAGCTGACGGACTTCTCCTTCACCCCGGCCAATCCGGCCGTGCACGACCCCAACCTGCCGGGTCCGGGCAAGCGGCCGCGCTCGTCGATGTCGCCGACGATCGTGCTGGACCGGCACGACCAGCCCGTGGTGGCGCTCGGTTCGCCGGGCGGCGCGACCATCATCACGACCGTGCTGCAGACCCTGACCGGCTTCCTGGACCGGGGCCTGCCGCTCGTCGACGCGATCGCCGCGCCGCGCGCCAGCCAGCGCAACCAGACCACCACCGAACTCGAACCGGGCCTGTGGAACAGCCCGTTGCGGACGGAACTCGAAGCGATCGGGCACGGCTTCCGGCAGAACCCGGAGATCGGCGCGGCCACCGCCGTCCAGCGCCTGTCGGACGGCAAGTGGCTGGCCGCCGCGGAGACCGTACGGCGCGGGGGCGGCTCGGCGATGGTCGTGCGGCCCGTCAGGTAGAGCCGCCGCAGGCGGGCGGCGTCGTACGGAAGGCGAGCCGCCCGTCCTCCTCCTCCGCCACCACCCGGCTGCCGGACGGCAGCCGGCCGTCGAGGAGGAGGCGCGACAGGGGGTTGTCGACCTCGCGCCGGATCGTGCGGCGCAGCGGGCGGGCTCCGTACTCGGGCTGGTCGCCGTGGCGGGCGAGCCAGGCTACGGCCCGCTCGCCGAACTCGATGGTGACGCCCCGTGCGAGCAGCCGGTCCCGGGTGCTCTCCAGCAACAGGTCGGTGATCCGCCGCAGCCGTTCGTCGGTGAGGCGGCGGAACACCACGATCTCGTCGACGCGGTTGAGGAACTCGGGCCGGAAGTGCTCCCGCAGCGGCCGCAGGATCCGCTCGCGCCGGTTCTCCTCGGCCGCCTCCGCGTCGGCCGCCGTGAAGCCCGGTGCGGCCCCGCCGCGCCCGATGGCCTCCGAGCCCAGGTTGCTCGTCATGACGATCACCGTGTGGGTGAAGTCGACCGTGCGGCCCTGCGCGTCGGTGAGCCGTCCGTCGTCGAGGACCTGCAGCAGCAGGTTGAAGACGTCCGGGTGGGCCTTCTCCACCTCGTCCAGCAACAGCAGCGCGTACGGGTGCCGCCGTACGGTCTCCGTCAGCTGACCGGCTGCCTCGTGGCCGACGTAGCCCGGCGGGGCGCCGACCAGCCGGCTGACGGTGTGACGCTCCTGGTACTCGCTCATGTCGAGCCGCACCATCCGGTCCTCGGCGCCGAAGAGGGCCTCCGCCAACGCGCGGGCCAGTTCGGTCTTGCCGACGCCGGTCGGGCCCAGGAAGAGGAAGCTGCCGATCGGCCGTCCGGGTCCGGCGAGCCCGGCGCGCGAGCGCAGCACGGCGTCCGCGACCGCATCCACCGCCTCGTCCTGCCCGACGACCCGCCCACGCAGCCGTTCCGCCAGTCCGAGCAGCCGCTGTGTCTCCTCCTGGGTGAGGCTGCTGACGGGGATGCCGGTCTGCCGGGAGACGACCTCGGCGATGTCCTCGGCGGTGATCTCCAGACTCTGCCCGTCGTCGGCCCGCCCTCCGGCGTGGTCCGTGCCGATCCGCTGCCGCAGCTCGCCGATCCGGTCCCGCAGCCGGGTGGCCAGCTCGTACTGCTCGCCCGCGACCGCCTGGTCCTTGTCCCTGGTCAGCTGCTCGATCTCGCGCTCCAGGGTGCGCAGATCCGTTCCCTTGGTCCGGGCGCGGAGCCGGACCCGGGCACCGGCCTGGTCCATCAGGTCGATGGCCTTGTCGGGCAGCCGTCGGTCGGCGAGATACCGGTCGGACAGGTCGACGGCGGCCGTCAGCGCCTCGTCGAGGTAGCGGACCTGGTGGTGGGCCTCGTACCGGTCGCGCAGCCCGCGCAGGATCTCCAGGGCGTCCTCGCCGCCGGGCTCGGGGACCAGCACCGGCTGGAACCGGCGGGCCAGCGCCGCGTCCTTCTCGATCCGCCGGTACTCCTCCAGGGTCGTAGCCCCGACGATGTTCAGCTCGCCGCGCGCCAGGGCCGGCTTGAGGATGTCGCCCGCGTCCATGCCGCCGCCCTCGCCCGAACCGGCGCCCACGACGGTGTGCAACTCGTCGACGAAGACGACCAGTTCCTCGGAGTGCGCGCGGATCTCGTCGACGATGTTCGTCAGGCGCTCCTCGAAGTCGCCCCGATAGCGGGTCCCGGCGACGACCCCGGAGAGATCCACGGCGACCACCCGGCGTCCGGCCAGCACGTCGGGCACGTCCCCCTCAGCGATCCGCTGGGCCAGCCCCTCCACGATCGCGGTCTTGCCGACGCCCGCCTCGCCGATGAGCACGGGGTTGTTCTTCCCGCGCCGGGAGAGCACTTCGACGGTCTGCTCGATCTCCTCCCGCCGCCCGATCACCGGGTCGAAACGGCCCTGGCGGGCGAGGTCGGTCAGATCGCGGCTGTACCGGTCGAGGGTCGGGGTCGCGGTCGGGGTGCGGCGCGGCAGGTCGGAGGGCGGCAGTCCGGAGAGGGGGATCCCGGCGGGCGGGGTGTCCGCCGACGGGTCCGACGCGTCCGGCGGCGGCGCGGCGGCCGACAGCCGTGCCGCGCCGAGGATGTGACCGGCCGCCGAGTCCGGGTTGCCGGCGAGGGCGCTCAGCACGTGTTCGGGGCCGATGTGGCCGGAGCCGGTGACCCGGGCCAGTTCGTGCGCGTCCAGGAGCGCCCGTTTGACCGCGGGGGTCAGGGCCAGGGACGCGGGTGCCGGTCCCTGGCCCGGTCGGTGGCGCTCCGGGCCGGACCGCTCGTCGATCTCACCGGCCAGCGCGTCGGGGTCCGCGCCCGCGCGGGCCACCAGACTTCGGGTCGGTTCGGCGGTGAGCGCGGCGCGCAGCAGGTGCTGGGTGTCCAGGTCGGTGCTGCCGTGCCGCGCCGCGTACGCCGCGGCGTCGGCCACCAGCTGGCGGGCCGGGCCGCTCATCAGGCGGCCGATCTCGATCCGCTGGGGGCGCGGGCCGCCGAAGAAACGGGCGAGGAACTCACTGAAGGGGTCCGGACCGTAGCCCTCGGGCCCCGGGAATCCGCTGTTCATTCGCCACCGGGTTCCCTGGTGCGGTTCGGCTATGCGGGGCGCCACGGGGGTTCCGGTGTTCTTGTGACCGCGGGTGCGTCGTGGTGGCCCGCGCGTTCCCGGCGCCCCTGAGATCCGGGGCCGCGCCCCGGGCTTTCATCGCTCCGCGCCGCCGAGGCGGGCGCGGCGCCGGCGCCTCCAGGCCCGCGGGGCCTGGCTTTTCAGGGGCGCGGGGCCTGGCTTTTCAGGGGGCGCGGGGGACCGCGCGAGAAGCCCCACGCATCCGCAGCCGCACTCGCAACAGCACCCGAACCCACACCCCCCGCCGGCCCCCTAGCGGGCGGTCAGCACGCGGGGGCCCGTCTCCGTGACGGCGACCGTGTGTTCCGCGTGGGCCGCCCGGGATCCGTCGTCCGTGCAGAGCGTCCACCCGTCCGGTGCCGCGTGAAACCCGTCCGCGCCCCCACCGAGGACCATCGGCTCGATCGCCAGGACCATCCCGTGCCGCAGTCTCATGCCCCGCCCGGCCCGCCCCTCGTTCGGCACGCCCGGGTCCTCGTGCATCTGGCGCCCGATCCCGTGCCCGCCGAACCCGTCGGGGATCCCGTACCCGGCGGCACGGCACACGGTGCCGATCGCGTGCGCGATGTCGCCGATGCGGTTGCCGACGACGGCCGCGTCGATGCCCGCCGCGAGGGCGCGTTCGGCCGTCTCGACGAGCCGCAGGTCGGCCGCGCGCGGCTCGCCGACCACGAAGCTGATCGCCGAGTCCCCGGCCCAGCCGTCCAGAACGGCGCCGCAGTCGATGGAGACGAGGTCACCGTCGCGCAGCCGGTACGCGGTCGGGATGCCGTGCACGATCGCGTCGTTGACCGAGGCACAGATCACGGCGGGGAACGGTGTGGGCGCGAACGAGGGCCGGTAGCCGAGGAACGGCGACGAGGCACCCGCCTCCCGCAGTACCTCGTGTGCCACCTCGTCCAGTTCGAGCAGGGACACCCCCACGTCGGCGGCCTTGCGCACCGCCGTCAGCGCACGCCCCACGACCTGTCCGGCCTCGTACATCGCGTCCATCGACGCATCCGTCTTCAGTTCCACCATGCCAATTACTATACCGCTCACTACCCAATTAAAATACCGGTCCATCGACGAGGATCGGTATTAGAATGGGGTCATGGTGCGCACCCCCCTGACCCCCGAAGAGCGCGAACGCGGCGAGCGGCTCGGCCGGTTGCTGCGCGAGGCCCGCGGCGGTCGCAGCATGGCGGAGATCGCCGCTCACGCGGGCCTCTCCGCGGAGACCCTGCGGAAGATCGAGACGGGCAGGGCCCCCACTCCCGCCTTCTTCACGATCGCCGCCCTCGCCCGCGCCCTGGGCCTGTCCATGGACGAACTGGTCACCCGGTGCGCACCGGCCGCCGAGACCGTCCCGACGGCCGCGGTGGCCTGACTCGTATCCCGTCCTGGCTCGAACCCGTCACGCACAGCCGTGGTGCGACCGCGTACGGCACACCGCGTCCACTCCGAAAACTCCACGTAGCCCCGCCGTAACACAACTGGTGTTTTCTTGCGGGTCGGAGCACTCCAGTCGGCCGGGGAGCATGCGATGACTGTGGATCAACTCCCGGGTCAGGTGCGGGAGTTCGCGCAATACCTGAACAAGCTGATGACGAAGCTGGACCAGGGCGGCGGCTGGTGCGCCGTCTTCTGGCAACGTGATCCCGACGGCATGCGCGCCTGCCTGGACGGTCTGGAGGTGCCGCCCTGGGACGTCGTGGAAGCGCTCATGCACGACCTCGACACCGCCTACGGCCCCGCCGCCGCGGCCCAGGAGACCGAGCGGGCCCGCGCCCTGCACCGCGCCTCCCTCGCCGCCCACGACTCCCGGCCCGGTGGCCGCGAGGCCCTCGGTGACCGGCTCGACGTCATGCTCCGCGAACAGCGCTACGCCGCCGAACGCACCGCCGAGCTGACCCGCCGGCTCCAGTCCGCCACCACCCAGGTCGAGGCCGACTCCGTCCGCCTCGACCTGGCCTGGGCGCACGACGACCGCGAACGCGCCACGGCCCGCTGCACAGAGCTGCGCACCCGCATCGAGCACGCCGACCGCCGCGCCCCGCACGGCCCGGCGCAGGACGCGGCACACGTTTCCGGGGACCCCACCGGCGACGTCTTCCGCATGCAAGCGCGCGTGGACGCACGGGTGGAAGCACCGGAGGCGGGCCGACCCACGGCCGACGCGGCCGGCCCGGCGGAGCACCCCGGACAGCGTGCGCGCACGGACCGCTACGGCGCCGCAGGCGTGTTCGCCGAGCCCGACGCGCGCGCACTCACCACTCCGGTCGCCGGCTCCGACTCCGGCGCCGACTCCGGCGCCGCCGAGCCCGCCCCCGGGGGCCCCGACCCGGAACCCGCCGCCCAGGCGCCCGCCAGGCAGCGCGCCAAGCGCCGCCCGCGCGGAGGTGCGCGTTTCGCCGGGGCGGTGGAGGCGGAGCAGGATCCGCCCGTCGTACCAGGGGCCGCACCGGCCGCCGACCGCAAGGAGCGTGCTCCCCGGGGCGCCCGCTACGCCGGTGTCGCGGAGCGGAGCGAGGCGCCGGCGCCCCGGCAGCCGCAGGCGCGCCGGCCGCTCGACGACGACGCGCGGCGCGAGGTCGCCGAGACCGTGGAGCGACTGGTCCGGCTGCGCCGGGAGAGCCGCAGCGGCGAGGCGCACGCCCTCCTCGTGGAGGCCGCGCGCTGGCCCGCCGCCCGGTTCCCGCTGCTCGCGGCCGAACTGCACCGTGCGGGGCTCGGCGCCGACTGGGCGACCCTGCTGTGGGAGGCCGGCTCGCTGCCCGCCGACCGGCTGGTCGCGGTGGCGGACGCTCTCACCGCGGTGGGCCGGGCCCCGGACGGCGAGCAGCTGCTGCGGCAGGGTGTCTCGCGTCCCGCCGAGGAGATCGGCGAGGCGGTGCTCGCCTTCACCGCCGAGGGGCGCGAACGGGAGGCGCGTGCGCTGCTCGACGTCTATGTACGCGTGCGCACCCCGCAGGAGGCGGCGCGCACCGCGGAGGCCCATCCACGACGGCTCGGGCCCCTCGTGCTGGCGGCGGCCCGCGGTGTCTCGGAGCAGCGCTACCGGGACGTCGTGCACGCACTGCGCGTGCAGGGACTCACCTGACCCGTCGGCCACGGCCACCGCGTCCACCCCGTCCGACCCACCGGCCCGCGCCCGACGGCGCGGGCCGGTTCCCCGCGCGAAACACAGCCGTGATCACCCACTGGAGTGCGAAACGTGATCGACTCGGCCGGTTGACGACGATGGTCTTGCCCAGCCCGTCGACGGGGCTTAGTTTCAAGCCTCTACGGCCTTCGTCTACGGGCGTAGAGGCTCTCTGAGGTCCCTGTCGAAGGAGCAGCTGAGATGGCCCACGTCGTACGCGCCGCCCTCGTCCAGGCGACCTGGACCGGCGACACCGCATCCATGGTCGCCAAGCACGTCGAGCACGCCCGCGAGGCGGCCCGGCAGGGCGCGAAGGTGATCGGCTTCCAGGAAGTCTTCAACGCCCCCTACTTCTGCCAGGTCCAGGAACCCGAGCACTACGCCTGGGCGGAATCCGTGCCCGACGGCCCCACCGTCACGCGCATGCGGGAACTGGCCCGCGAGACCGGCATGGTGATCGTCGTCCCGGTCTTCGAGGTCGAGCAGTCCGGGTTCTACTACAACACCGCCGCTGTGATCGACTCCGACGGCACCTACCTCGGCAAGTACCGCAAGCACCACATCCCCCAGGTCAAGGGATTCTGGGAGAAGTACTACTTCAAGCCCGGGAACCTCGGCTGGCCGGTCTTCGAGACGGCCGTCGGCAGGGTCGGCGTCTACATCTGCTACGACCGTCACTTCCCCGAGGGCTGGCGCCAGCTCGGTCTGAACGGCGCCCAGCTCGTGTACAACCCGTCCGCGACCCACCGGGGCCTGTCCTCCCACCTGTGGCAGCTGGAACAGCCCGCGGCCGCCGTGGCCAACGAGTACTTCGTCGCCGCGATCAACCGGGTCGGCGTGGAGGAGTACGGCGACAACGACTTCTACGGCACCTCCTACTTCGTCGACCCACGCGGCAAGTTCGTCGGCGAGGTAGCGAGCGACAAGGGCGAGGAGCTGGTCGTACGGGACCTCGACTTCGACCTGATCGAGGACGTACGGCAGCAGTGGGCGTTCTACCGGGACCGCCGGCCCGACGCGTACGAAGGACTCGTCCAGCCCTGACGTGGGCACGTACAGCCGTGACACACGCAGAACCCGTACAGGAGTGAAAGGAGTGGTGCAGCCGTGACCGACGAACTGCTCGGACGCCACAAGGCCGTACTGCCCGACTGGCTCGCGCTCTACTACGCGGACCCGCTGGAGATCACCCACGGCGAGGGCCGGCACGTCTGGGACGCCGGGGGCAACAGGTACCTCGACTTCTTCGGCGGCATCCTGACCACGATGACGGCGCACGCGCTTCCCGAGGTCACCAAGGCGGTGAGCGAGCAGGCCGGGCGGATCATCCACTCCTCCACGCTCTACCTCAACCGGCCGATGGTCGAACTCGCCGAGCGGATCGCCCAGATGTCCGGCATCCCGGACGCCCGCGTCTTCTTCACGACCTCCGGCACCGAGGCCAACGACACCGCGCTGATGCTGGCGACGACCCACCGCCGCAGCAACCAGATCCTGGCGATGCGCAACAGCTACCACGGCCGCTCGTTCAGCGCGGTCGGCATCACCGGCAACAAGGGCTGGTCCCCGACCTCGCTGTCCCCGCTCCAGACGCTGTACGTGCACGGCGGCGTCCGCACCCGCGGCCCCTACGCCGGCCTGAGCGACGCCGACTTCATCACGGCCTGCGTCGCCGACCTGGAGGACCTGCTCGGTCACGGCCGCCCGCCCGCCGCGCTGATCGCCGAGCCGATCCAGGGCGTCGGCGGTTTCACCTCACCGCCGGACGGCCTGTACGCGGCTTTCCGCGAGGTGCTGCAACGGCACGGCGTGCTGTGGATCGCGGACGAGGTGCAGACCGGCTGGGGCCGTACCGGCGACAACTTCTGGGGCTGGCAGGCGCACGGGCAGAACGGCCCGCCGGACATCCTCACCTTCGCCAAGGGCATCGGCAACGGCATGTCCATCGGCGGTGTCGTCGCCCGCGCCGAGGTCATGAACTGCCTGGACAGCAACTCGATCTCCACCTTCGGAGGCACGCAGATCACCATGGCCGCCGGGCTCGCCAACCTGAACTACCTGGTCGAGCACGACCTCCAGGGCAACGCGCGGCGCGTGGGCGGACTCCTCATCGAGCGGCTGCGGGCGATCACCGCCCAGATCCCCGAGGTACGGGAAGTGCGCGGCCGGGGCCTCATGATCGGCATCGAGCTGGTCAGGCCCGGCACCGACGAGGCGAACCCGGACGCCGCGTCCGCCGTCCTCGAAGCCGCCCGCCGGGAGGGCCTGCTGATCGGCAAGGGCGGCGGCCACAACACCAGCGCGCTGCGCATCGCGCCCCCGCTGTCGCTGACCGTCGCCGAGGCGGAGGAGGGCGCGGACGCCCTCGAACGCGCTCTGCGGAGCATCCAGTAGCGCACGAGCCGAGCAAGGGCGAGTGAACCGAAGGAGCGCACCCGGCGACACGGCGGGGGCGCTCCGGAGGCGACCGAGCCGGCAGAAATAAGGGGCACGCCGCATGACCACCGCCTTGGAACCCGCCCTGTCGGTACGCCAGGTCCTCAACCTGGACCGGGTCCTCGCCGGAGAGCCCGAGGTGGTGGCCGGCGCCGGTCACCTCGACCGCCCCGTGCGCTGGGTGCACGTGGCCGAGGCCCCCGACGTGGGCGTGATGCTCAGCGGCGGCGAGATGGTCCTCACCACCGGGGTCCTGCTCGCCGGGAACGAGGACGCCCAGGCCGAGTACATCCGCTCGCTGTACCGGGCCGAGGCCGCCGCGGTCGTCCTCGGCCTCGGCCGGGCCTTCCCCACGCCACCCGACGTGATGCGCCGGGCGGCGGAGCGGTGTGCTCTGCCCATGGTGGTGCTGCACCGGCCGTTCCCCTTCGCCGAACTGACCGAGGAGGTCCAGTCCCGGCTGGTCCGGCGCAAGTTCGCGGCCGTCAGCCTGTCGGAGACCGTCCGCACGGCCCTGACCTCGCTGATCACCGGCGGGGCCCCGCTGCAACGGCTCCTCGACGAGATCGCCCACCACGCGGGCTGTCCGCTCGTCGTCACCAACCTCGCCCATCGCGTGCTCGCCACGGCGGGGGAGCGGTCGGCCGTCGACGACGTGCTGCGCGACTGGGAGCGGATCTCCCGGCAGGCGGGCGGCAGCGAGGGCGACGGGTGGGTACGGGCCGAGCTGGGCGGGCGCGGGGAGCGCTGGGGCCAGATCGTGCTGTGCGGGCACCGGGGCGACACCGCCACGGCGCGGCTGCTCGCCGACCGGGCCGCCGAGGCGCTCGTCCTGCACCGCATGCTCGGCGGTTCGGCGCACAGCTGGGAGGAGCAGTCCGCGCAGAGCCTGCTGACGGACCTCGTCTCCGGGGTCGTACCGGCGCGACAGCTGCTGCCGAGGGCGCGGGCGGCCGGGCTGCCGGTCAACCGCCGTACCTTCGTGCCGCTCGTCGTGCGGGAGGAGGACCCGGCGCAACTCGACCGCGTGCTCAGGATGCTGGGACTTCCCGGGCTCGTCGCCGAACTGGCGGAGGGCGCCACCGCCGTCCTCCTCAGTCTCGCCCGGGACCAGGACGCGGTCGCGCTCACCGCGCACTTCGCGACCCGGCTGCGGTCGGAGTCGGGGGCGCGCGGGACGGTCGTGGCGGCCGCGGAGGCGCGCACCACGTGGGAGGACGTGCCGGGCGGGCTGCGGGAGGCGCGGCATGTGGCGGACGCCGTCGCCCAGTCCGCGACGACCGGGCTCGACCTGCCCCTCGTCGTACGGCTGCGCGATGTCCATCTGCGCGGCCTGGTCCGGCTGCTGCGGGACGACCCGCACGTCCAGGCCTTCGCGGAACGGGAGCTGGACGGTCTGCTGTGCGGTGACGGGCACGCCGAACAGGATCTGCTGCCCGTGCTGCGCACCTACCTCGCGACCGGCCGCAACAAGTCGCACACGGCCCAGCTGCACCACGTCAGCCGGCCCGCGCTGTATCGCCGGCTCGAAGCCATAGAGGCCCGCCTCGGCGTGGACCTCGACGATTTCGAACAGGCCGCGTCCGTGCACATCGCCCTCCTCGCGCACGACGCGCAACAGAGCTGAAACATGTCGGGACCTGCGAAAACGGCGGTGAAACATGCGCCCGCGAAGGGGTGACACGGTGGAACGGAGAAGGCCCGCAGACGTGACACCGTGCAACTCAAACCGGCTTCCCGGACTTTCTACTCTCACTGCACACCGAGTGACCGGAGGTCCCGATGAGCAGAGTCATCCGCGCAGCCATCTTCCAGACGGCCTGGACCGGCGACAAGGAATCGATGATCCAGGTCCACGAGCAGGCGGCCCGCGACGCCGCCGCGCAGGGCGCGCAGGTCATGTGCTTCCAGGAGCTGTTCTACGGGCCCTACTTCTGCCAGGTCCAGGACAAGGCGTTCTACGAGTACGCCGAACAGATCCCCGACGGCCCCATCGTCAAGCGCTTCCAGGCGCTCGCCAGGGAACTCGGTCTCGTCCTCGTGCTGCCGATGTACGAGGAGGAGCAGCCGGGCGTCCTCTACAACACCGCGGCCGTGATCGACGCGGACGGCACGTACCTCGGCAAGTACCGCAAGCACCACATCCCGCAGGTCCCCGGTTTCTGGGAGAAGTTCTACTTCCGCCCCGGCAACGCGGGCTGGCCCGTCTTCGACACCGCCGTGGGGAAGATCGGCGTCTACATCTGCTACGACCGGCACTTCCCGGAGGGCTGGCGTGCGCTGGGCCTCGGCGGCGCCGAGATCGTGTTCAACCCGTCGGCCACCTCACGGGGTCTGTCCCGCTACCTGTGGCAACTGGAGCAGCCGGCGTCGGCCGTCGCCAACGAGTACTTCATCGGCGCCATCAACCGGGTCGGCGTCGAGGAACTCGGCGACAACGACTTCTACGGCACCTCCTACTTCGTGGACCCCGAGGCCCAGTTCGTCGGCGAGGTCGCCAGCGACAAGGAGACCGAACTGGTGGTCCGCGACCTGGACCTGGCCAAGCTCCGCGAGGTCCGCGACCGCTGGCAGTTCTTCCGCGACCGCCGCCCGGACGCGTACGGCCCGCTGACGGCGCCGTAGCGATGCACCTCCCGCGCCCTTGGGACCCCGCAGGGGCTCTCACGGGGCGCGGGCAGCATCTGAACCGCGGCTTCCGCCGCGTGGGCGCGACCAGCCCAAGACAACCGGCACTTTCCCGACAACCGAACGGAGCGTGACCGAATGACCGGCCGTACCCTCATCCGCGGCGGTCTCGTCATCACAGCGTCCGACGAGATCCACGCCGACGTCCTGATCGAGGACGGCCGAGTGGCCGCCCTCGCTGCCGCGGGCACCACCACCGCCGCCGCCTGGACCGCCGACCGCACTCTCGACGCCACCGGCAAGTACGTCATCCCGGGCGGCGTCGACGCCCACACCCACATGGAGCTGCCGTTCGGCGGCACCTCCGCCTCCGACACCTTCGAGACCGGCACCCGCGCCGCCGCCTGGGGCGGTACGACGACGATCGTCGACTTCGCCGTGCAGAGCGTCGGCCACGCCCTGCGCGAGGGCCTCGACGCCTGGCACGCCAAGGCGGAGGGCAACTGCGCGATCGACTACGGCTTCCACATGATCGTGTCCGACGTGAACCAGGACACGCTCAAGGAGATGGACCTGCTCGTGCAGGAGGGGGTCACCTCCTTCAAGCAGTTCATGGCCTACCCCGGCGTCTTCTACAGCGACGACGGCCAAATTCTGCGCGCCATGCAGCGCTCCGCCGAGAACGGCGGACTGATCATGATGCACGCGGAGAACGGCATCGCGATCGACGTACTGGTCGAACAGGCACTGGCCCGCGGCGAGACCGACCCCCGCTACCACGGCGAGGTCCGCAAGGCCCTCCTGGAGGCCGAGGCCACCCACCGCGCGATCAAGCTCGCCCAGGTCGCCGGCGCCCCCCTCTACGTCGTGCACGTCTCGGCGATGGAGGCGGTCGCCGAGCTGGCCAGGGCACGCGACGAGGGGCTCAACGTCTTCGGCGAGACCTGCCCGCAGTACCTGTTCCTGTCCACCGACAACCTCGCGGAGCCGGACTTCGAGGGCTCCAAGTACGTGTGCAGCACGCCCCTGCGGCCGCGCGAGCACCAGGCGAAGCTCTGGCAGGGCCTGCGCACCAACGACCTCCAGGTGGTCTCCACCGACCACTGCCCCTTCTGCTTCGTCGGCCAGAAGGAACTCGGCCGCGGCGACTTCTCCAAGATCCCCAACGGCCTCCCGGGTGTCGAGAACCGCATGGATCTCCTCCACCAGGCGGTCGTCGACGGACACATCTCGCGCCGCCGCTGGATCGAGATCGCCTGCGCCACCCCGGCCCGTATGTTCGGCATGTACCCGAAGAAGGGCACCATCGCGCCGGGCGCGGACGCCGACATCGTCATCTACGACCCGCACGCCGAGCAGGTCATGTCCGCCGAGACGCACCACATGAACGTCGACTACTCGGCGTACGAGGGCAAGCGCACCACCGGCCGGGTCGAGACGGTCCTCTCGCGCGGCGAACTCGTCATCACCGAGCGGGAGTACACCGGGCACGCCGGGCACGGCGCCTACACCCCCCGCTCCACCTGTCAGTACCTCAACTAGGAGTGGCGCCCATGGACTTCGGACTCGTCCTGCAGACCGACCCACCGGCCTCGCGTGTCATCGAGCTGATGAAGCGCGCCGAGGACAACGGCTTCACGTACGGCTGGACCTTCGACTCCGCCGTGCTCTGGCAGGAGCCGTTCGTCATCTACAGCCAGATCCTGTCCCGGACCACGAAGCTGACGGTCGGCCCCATGGTCACCAACCCGGGCACCCGCACCTGGGAGGTCACCGCCTCGACCTTCGCCACGCTCAACGACATGTTCGGCAACCGCACGGTCTGCGGCATCGGCCGCGGCGACTCGGCGATGCGTGTCGCGGGCCGCAAGCCCAACACCCTGGCCCGGATCAGCGAAGCCATGAAGGTGATCCGGGCGCTGGGCAGCGGGGGAGAGGCCGACCTCGGCGGCACGGTCATCAGCTTCCCGTGGATCAAGGACGACGCGGAACTCCCCGTGTGGATGGCCGCGTACGGCCCCAAGGCCCTGAAGATGACCGGGGAGGAGGCCGACGGCTTCATCCTCCAGCTCTCCGACCTGTATCTGACCGAGTACATGGTCAAGGCGGTCAAGGACGCGGCCGTCGCCGCCGGGCGCGACCCGTCCGAGGTGAAGATCTGCGTGGCCGCCCCCGCGTACGTCACCGAGGACGACTCGCCCGAGGCGCTGGCCCACGCGCGCGAGCAGTGCCGCTGGTTCGGCGGGATGGTCGGCAACCACGTCGCCGACCTGGTGTCCAAGTACGGCGAACACTCCGCGGCCGTCCCCGAGGAGCTGACGGACTACATCAAGTCCCGCGAGGGGTACGACTACTCCCACCACGGACGTGCCGACAACCCCGACACCCAGTTCGTGCCGGACGAGATCGTCGACCGGTTCTGCGTCATCGGCACCCCCGAGGCGCACATCGCGAAGCTCGACGCGCTGCGCGCGCTGGGCGTGGACCAGTTCGCCGTCTACGACATGCACGACGCACAGGAGCGGGTGATCGACGTGTACGGCTCGACGGTCATCCCGGCCGTCAACGGCTGACCCGTTCTCCCTTTCCGCGACCGGTCGGCGACTGCGACAATCCGGCCACCGCAATGAACCGGAATCAATAGCTCCTCTTCCTGCGTCAACCGCCTCGACCGCCTCAACCGCTTCGACCGCCCCACCCGTCGACCCCCCACACCTTGTCTCCCTTCCCTCCGCCGTCCCGGAGGGAAGGGGCCCAAGGCCTCCGCACGGCCTTTCGTTCCCGTCCCGTCTCCCCTGATTGGCCTGCCCATGACCGAAACAGTCCCCACGGGGTCGTCGATATCCCAGTCCGCCGACCCGTCCGGCCGGATCGAGCTGGCCCCCGGGGCCTTCCCCGCCGAAAGCCCCTTCGCCAACGAGGACCTGCGCCCCGTACCCGTCTCCGAGCGCAAGTGGACGACGTACAACTTCGCGGCACTGTGGATCTCCATGGCCCACTGCATCCCCAGCTGGACCCTGGCCTCCGGCCTGGTCGCCCTCGGCATGGACTGGAAGCAGGCCGTCTTCACCATCGCCCTGGCCAACATCATCGTGCTGCTGCCGATGCTGGCCACCGGGCACGCCGGACCCAAGTACGGCATCCCCTTCCCGGTGCTCGCCCGCGCCTCCTTCGGGCTGCGCGGCGCCAACATCCCGGCGCTGATCCGCGCGGCCGTCGCCTGCGGCTGGTTCGGCATCCAGACCTGGATCGGCGGGTCCGGCATCTTCGCGCTCGGCTCCAAGCTGACCGGCGGCGAGTGGGAGAAGGCGGGCCAGATCGCGGGCAACCCCTGGCCGCTGTGGCTCTGCTTCATCCTGTTCTGGGCGCTGCAGATAGCGATCATCTACCGGGGCATGGACTTCCTGCGGCACTTCGAGAACTGGGCCGCGCCCTTCGTGATCGTCGGCGCGCTCGTGCTGCTGGTCTGGATCGCGGTCAAGGCCGACGGCTTCGGCGCGCTGCTCGACCAGCCGTCCAAGCTCGGCTGGGGTGCCGACTTCTGGCCGGTCTTCTTCCCGTCGCTGATGGGCATGATCGGCTTCTGGGCGACCCTGTCCCTGAACATCCCCGACTTCACCCGCTTCGGCGCCAGCCAGAAGGCGCAGACCTGGGGCCAGGCCCTGGGCCTGCCGACCACGATGACCCTGTTCGCGGTCCTCGCCGTGCTGGTCACCTCGGGCTCCGAGGTGGTCTACGGCGAGGCCATCTGGGACCCGGTCGCGCTCGCCGCCAAGACGGACAGTGCCTTCGGGCTGCTCTTCGCGCTGATCATCGTGCTGGTCGCCACCATCTCCGTGAACATCGCGGCGAACGTGGTCTCACCGGCGTACGACCTGGCGAACCTCGCCCCGAAGCTCATCAACTTCCGTACGGGCGCGCTCATCACGGGTGTCGTGGGCATCCTGATCTTCCCGTGGAAGCTGATCTCGACGCCCGAGTTCTACATCTTCACCTGGCTCGGCGTCGTCGGCGGTCTGCTCGGCACGGTGGCCGGCATCCTCATCGCCGACTACTGGATCATCCGCCGGACCGTCCTGCACCTCGCGGACCTGTACACGCCCGGCGGGCGCTACTGGTACGCGTCCGGCTGGAACTGGCGGGCCATAGCGGCCTTCGTGGTCGGCGGTGTCCTCGCGGTCGGCGGCTCCTACTCGACCGTCTCCGAGGACGGCGTGGCCTCGGGACCGTTCCCGCACGACGGCATGATCCCGTTCCTCAAGCCGCTGGCCGACTACGGCTGGGCGGTGGGTCTGGGTACATCGATGCTGCTGTACGTGGCGCTGATGGCCGGGGAGAGGAAGAAGGTGCGGGAGCAGGCGGCGAAGGCGACCGTCTGACGACGGCACCGACCGGGGCGGCGGCGGCCGTACCGGAGGGAGCTACCCCTGGCGGGCGCCCTCCAGTACGGCCGCCGCCTCCTTCGCGGCCTTGATGGCACCCTTGTTGATCACATCGGTGCCGGGCGCCTTCTGGGACTCGAAGTCGCTGCCGTTGTAGGTGACGACCACCAGGGCGTTGGACATGCGGACGTACACCACGCCCTCGCGGGTCTGCTGCTTGTCCTCGGTGGTGAGGTTCACCACCGAGTAGGCCTCGTCGCCGAGGCCCGGGACGGCGCCGCCGCCGTTCTTCTCCGTGGTGCGGGTCCGGTAGGCGCTTTGTGCCTTCTCGTCCGATTGCTGGATCTCGTACGAGACGTCGAGCCAGCGGTAGTCGAAGCCCTTGAGCGCGTTCCACGAGCAGGTGCGGCGCACGGACTCGTTGGTCGACGCGATCTCCTTGCCGGCCGTCTTCGCGCCCGGAACAAGGTCTTTGACCGTTTTCGTCGTGACGCCGGAGCAGGGCGACGGCGCCTTCGCGTACGTCTTGGTGGCGGTCGCCGTCGACGGCGCGGGCCCGGAGGTCGAGGCGGGATTCGACGCGGTGTCCGGCGTGGAGTCCTTGCCGGCCGGGCTCACCGACAGCGGACCGGACGACATCGCCCAGCCCGCGGTGGCGAGTACGGCGACGGGCAGCAGTCGCGCGGTGAGGGCGAGCGGCAGGGGCAGATCACGCACAGCGCACTTCTCGGGGTCGAGGCGGCGGTACCGCCGGGCGGTGGGGTACGTCAGTGTCACATGACTCTCTGTGGGACGAAAGTGCGAACTCTCTCCGTGCATACGTGGTGACAGGGGTGTCCTGTTCAAGAGGGGCCCGCCGTCCTCGTGTCGGCGGCGGAGTCGCGGCCTCCGCGGAGTGTCCGTGTCAGGATCGGGTTCATGATCCCGATACGCGATCGCAGGGCCTCTCGCTCCCGCGTGCTCCTCGTGGCGGCACTGACGCTGGCCGTGGCCGGCTGCGGGCTCTCCGAGGAACTGGACCGCGAGCGTGACCCCGACCGCGCCGGGCCCCCGGCGCCCGCCTCGTCGCCCGCCTCGCCGGCCGGCACGGACGCGCCTGAGGAACCGCGGGACCCGGAGCCGACCGGCACCCCGGCCGCCTGTCCGCCCTCCGGGGTGCGCATGACCCCCGGTCCCGTGGAAGCGGCGATGGGGCTGCGGGCGATGGGCGTCACCCTCACCAACTGCGGCACCGAGCCGTACACCCTCAAGGGCTACCCGGCGATCCAGGTGCTCGACGAACACGGCGAGCCCTACGGCGACATACGTGTCCTGCGCGGCTCCCGGCACATCACCACCGGCGTGCCCGACCTCGGTCCGCACCCGGTCACCCTGGAGCCCGGCGAGTCCGCCAGGACCGAACTGGTCTGGCGCAACACGGTCACCGAAGCGGACGTACCCGCCGTCCACGCCCCGACCCTGAGCATCGCCCCCCGGCCGGGCCGGCCGGCCGAGGTCGTCGACCCCGAGGGTGACATCGACCTCGGCACCACGGGCCGCCTCGGCACGACGGCCTGGGCCCGGGTCGCCGGGGAGGGACGTTAACCGG
The DNA here is from genome assembly GCF_000383595.1 of Streptomyces bottropensis ATCC 25435. Taxonomy (NCBI): domain Bacteria; kingdom Bacillati; phylum Actinomycetota; class Actinomycetes; order Kitasatosporales; family Streptomycetaceae; genus Streptomyces; species Streptomyces bottropensis. The sequence continues at coordinate 2,782,008 of NZ_KB911581.1, forward strand.
TTGCGGGGCCTCGCGGGCGATCAGCACCCTGGGCGCATGACGCGGTCACAGGACGCCACTCAGGACCAACTCCCGTCCCTGCCAGGGGAGATACTCGCCTACTACGAGCGCGGAGGGGAGCACACCCGTCTGAGGGAGGGCGCGGGGCGGCTGGAGTTCTGGCGCACCCAGGACATCCTGCGGCGGCTCCTGCCGGGTGCCTCCGCGCGTGTGCTCGACGTCGGCGGCGGCACGGGCATCCACGCCGAATGGCTGGCCGAGGACGGGTACGAGGTCGAGGTCGTCGATCCCGTACCGATGCACGTGGAACGGTCCGGGCGCCTGCCCGGGGTCACCGCCCGGCTCGGCGACGCCCGGGCGCTGCCCGCCGAGGACGCCGCGTACGACGTCGTGCTGTTCCTCGGACCGCTGTACCACCTGCCCGAACGCCCGGACCGGGTGCGGGCGTTGGCGGAGGCCGGCCGGGTGGTCCGGCCCGGTGGTGCGGTGGTCGCGGCCACGATCAACCGCTTCGCGGGGCTCAACGACACCCTCAGGCAGGGGAACTACTTCATCCCGGAGCGCCGCGAGCGCACCGACGCCGTGTCGGGCGACGGCAGGCACCGGTGGTCCCCGGCGGACCCGCACTTCACCACCGCCTACTTCGCCGACCCCGCCGACGTCCCCGGCGAGTTCACCGAGGCCGGGCTCGCCCACGAGGGGCAGTACGGCGTCGAGGGGGTCGCCTGGCTGATGGGCGGGGTGGAGGACTGGCTGGACGATCCGGAGCGCCGGGAGTCGGTCCTCGCGGCGACCCGGCGGATCGAGTCGGAGCCGTCGCTGCTCGGGGCGAGCGGGCATGTGCTGACGGTGGGGCGCCGGCGTCCCTGAGGGGCCGGTCGAGGGCTGCGTACGATCATCGGACGTCCGTCGCGCAGCGAGGAGTCCGTCCGTGTTCACCACCCGACCGACGCTCCAGGGGACCTTCGGCATGGTCTCCTCCACGCACTGGCTCGCCTCCCAGTCGGCGATGGCGGTCCTGGAGGACGGCGGCAACGCGTTCGACGCGGCCGTGGCGGCCGGCTTCGTCCTGCACGTCGTGGAACCCCACCTCAACGGGCCCGCCGGCGAGGTGCCGATCCTCCTCGCGCCGGCGGGCGGGGAGGTCCGGGTGCTGTGCGGACAGGGGGTGGCGCCCGCCGGGGCGACGGCCCGGCACTACCGGTCGCTCGGACTCGAACTGGTCCCCGGCACGGGACCGCTGGCCGCCGCCGTGCCCGGCGCGTTCGACGCGTGGATGCTCCTGCTGCGCGACCACGGCACCAAGGACCTGGCCGACGTGCTGAAGTACGCCATCGGGTACGCCGAGCACGGCCACGCGCCCGTGGAGAACGTCGGGGCGACGGTCGAGTCCGTGCGGGACCTCTTCGAGAAGGAGTGGCTGTCGTCGGCGGAGGTGTATCTGCCGGGCGGACGGGCGCCCCGCCCCGGCGAGCTGTTCCGCAACCCGGCGCTTGCCGCGACCTGGCGCAGGCTCCTCGCCGAGACCGCGGGGGCGGGGGACCGGCAGGCCCGTGTCGAGGCGGCCCGCGAGGTCTGGCGCGCCGGCTTCGTCGCCGAGGCCCTCGTCCGCCAGTCCGGGCGACCCACCCTGGACACCAGCGGCGAACGGCACACCGGGACGCTCACTCTCGCCGACCTCGCCGGCTGGTCCGCGTCCTACGAGGCCCCGGTGACGTACGACTGGAACGGCTGGACCCTGTGCAAGGCGGGTCCCTGGAGCCAGGGCCCGGTCCTGCTCCAGCAACTCGCCCTGCTGCCGCCGGAGCTGCCCGCCCACGGATCCGCCGCGTACATGCACCTCCTCATCGAGGGCTGCAAGCTCGCCATGGCGGACCGGGAGGCCTGGTACGGGGACGCGGCGCCGGTCCCGCTCGACGAGCTGCTGTCCGACGAGTACAACGCCGCGCGGCGGGCGCTCGTCAGTGACTCGGCGTCGTACGAGCTGCTGCCGGGCGCCCCGGCCGGCCGTACGCCGCGACTGAGCGCGCACGCCGGCGTGGTGGCCGGCGACGAAGAGGGCGGCGCCGCCCTGGGGGTCGGTGAGCCCACCGTCGCCAAGGGGCCCCGGTCGCCGGTGCCGGGGGAGCCCGAGGTCGCGGCCGACGGAAGCACCCGGGGCGACACCTGCCACCTCGACATCGTCGACCGCTGGGGCAACATGGTCGCGGCCACGCCCAGCGGCGGCTGGCTGCAGTCCAACCCCGTCGTCCCCGAACTGGGCTTCCCGCTCGGCACCCGGCTGCAGATGGCCTGGCTGGAGGAGGGGCTGCCCAACTCCCTCACCCCCGGCCGCCGGCCCCGCACCACCCTCACCCCCTCGCTGGCGCTGCGCGACGGCGTGCCGGTGATGGCCTTCGGCACTCCCGGCGGCGATCAGCAGGACCAGTGGCAGCTGCACTTCTTCCTCGCCGTCGCCCTGCGCCCGCCGGTGCGCGGCGGACTCGACCTCCAGGGCGCGATCGACGCCCCGAACTGGCACAACGACAGCTTCCCCGGCTCCTTCTACCCGCGCGGCACGCGCCCCGGCAGTGTCACCGTCGAGTCCCGGACGCCCCCGGAGGTCGTCGAGGAGCTGCGCCGGCGCGGCCACGACCTCGTGATCGGCGAGGCCTGGTCCGAGGGCAGGCTGTGCGCGGTCGCCCGCGACCCCCGCAGCGGGGTGCTGTCGGCGGCGGCCAATCCGCGCGGGATGCAGGGGTACGCGGTCGGGCGCTGAGTGCGGGGCGCATCGGGGATCCCGCTGCGGCACTGGCGGGCGCCGCGGTTCGGTCCGCCCCGGGTGTTCACGGCGATTCCCTACCGAATACACCGAACGGGAGGGGATTGTCAGTGCCGCGTGCTGTCATGGAGGCATGATCGAAGACACCGAAACCATCGACGAGTTTCTCGCCCGGCACGCCTCGGACGTCGAGGAAGCGATCCGCAAGGCCGCCGCGGCGGAGATCATGCCGCGCTTCCGGCAGCTCGCCGCGCACGAGGTCGACCAGAAGGCCGGCCCGCACGACCTGGTGACCGACGCCGACCGCAAGGCCGAGCTGTATCTGACGGAGGCGCTCTCCGCGCTGCTGCCGGGCTCGGTCGTGGTGGGCGAGGAGGCGGTGCACGCCGACCCCGCGTCGTACGAGGCGCTCCGGGGCGACGCGCCCGTCTGGATCGTCGACCCGGTGGACGGCACCCGCCAGTTCGTCGACGGCGACCCCGGCTTCTGCACCCTCGTCGCCCTGGCCCGGGGCGGTGTCCTGCACGCCTCCTGGACGTACGCCCCCGCCCTGGACCGGATCGCCGTGGCGATCCGCGGCCGGGGTGCCACCGTCGACGGCGTGCCCCTGCGCGCCGGTTCGCCCGACCCGGGCCGGGACCTCGACATCGCCACCTCGCACCCGGACTACACCACGCCGGAGCAGAAGCGGGCCCTGCTCGGCCTCTGGACGGACGGCGTGGCGCCGCGTGCCTGCGGTTCGGCCGGGCTGGAGTATCTCGCCGTCGCCGAGGGCCGGCTGGACGCGACCGCGTTCAGCTGGGAGGCCGCCTGGGACCACGCGGCCGGGCTGCTGCTCGTCGAGGAGGCGGGCGGTGCCCACCTCACCCTGGCCGGCGAGCCCTTCCGCATAACCGGGGGCAACGCCCTGCCCTTCACCGCGGCCCGGGACGCGGCCACGGCCCGCCGGGTGGTGGGGCTGCTGGCGGGCGGCGCCTGACGCGAACAAGCGGAAGCGCCACCTCCACCCGTTGGCCGTGGCCGCCTGCCGGGCCCGTCGGTGGCCGGGCATATCCTGAGCGCAGGTCTGTCCGCGGGCGGGGATTCCGTCGGCGGAGTACGGCCATCGACTGACGAAGGGGTCCGGACGTGCCGTCGATGCTCGACGCGGTGGTGGTGGGGGCGGGGCCGAACGGCCTGACGGCTGCCGTGGAGCTGGCCCGCCGCGGCTTCTCCGTGGCCGTGTTCGAGGCGAAGTCCACCGTGGGCGGGGGCTCCCGCACCGCGGAGCTGACCCTGCCGGGCTTCCGCCACGACCCGTGCGCGGCCGCGCACCCGCTCGGCGTCAACTCGCCCGCGTTCAAGGCGATGCCGCTGCACCGTTACGGCCTGGAGTGGCTGCACGCGGAGCTGCCCATGGCGCACCCCTTCCCCGACGGCTCGGCGGCCGTGCTGTCGCGCTCGGTGGGGGAGACGGCCGCCTCGTTCGGTCCACGTGACGCGGGCGCGTACCGCAGGCTGGTCGAGCCGTTCCTGTCCAAGTGGGACACGCTCGCCCGGGACTTCATGTCGCTGCCGCTGTCCGCGCTGCCCCGCGACCCGGTCACCCTCGCCCGGTTCGGGCTGGCCGGGCTGCCGCCGTCCACCTGGCTGATGCGCCGCTTCAAGGACGAGCGGGCCAAGGCGCTGTTCGCCGGCCTCGTCGCCCATGTCATCGCCCCGCTCGGCGGCCTCGCCACCGGTGCGGTGGGGCTGGTCTTCGCGCTGGCCGCGCACGCCGGGGGCTGGCCGGTCGCCCGGGGCGGCTCGCAGGCCATCGCCGACGCGCTCACCGCGTATCTGAAGGACCTCGGCGGCACCGTCCACACCGACTACGAGGTCAAGCGCCTCGACGACCTGCCGCCCGCGCGCGCGTACGTCTTCGACACCTCGCCCACCGCGCTGGCCCGGATCGCGGGCTTCGGCGGTCACTACGAGCGGTACCGCTACGGTGCGAGCGTCTTCAAGCTCGACTACGCGCTCGACGGCCCCGTGCCGTGGACCGCCGAGGAGGCGCGCCGTGCCGGGACCGTGCAGGTCGGGGCGAGCAGCGCCGAGATCGGCGCGGCGCTCGACGCGGCCTCCCGCCACGGCCGGGCGCCCGACAGGCCGTTCCTGATCACCGTGCAGCCCAGCCTGGTCGACCCGAGCCGGGCCCCCGAGGGCAAGCACGTCTTCTGGGCCTACGGGCATGTGCCCAACGGCTGGACGGGCGATCTGACCGACACCGTCGAGCGGCAACTGGAGCGGTTCGCCCCGGGGTTCCGCGACCGCGTCCTCGCGCGCGCCACCGCCGGCCCGCCCGAACTCGCCGCGCACAACGCCAACTACGTGGGCGGCGACATCGCCTGCGGCGCGGCTTCCGGACTCCAGCTGCTGCTCCGCCCCAAGCTCTCGCTCGCCCCGTACAGCACCCCGCACCCGGCCGTCTTCCTCTGCTCCTCGGCGACCCCGCCCGGCCCCGGCGTGCACGGCATGTCGGGACACAACGCGGCCAAGGCGGTCTGGCGCAGACTGCGGCAGGAACGCTGAGATGCGTCCGGCGCACCGGGTGATGTCACGAACCGACAAGGATCTTCACGTTTTCCCCATGTGAATGTTCAAGTCACCCGGGTAAGTTGCCGCCATGAATGATCGGAGTGCGTTACCGGACTCCGGCTCGCGGCCTGCCGTGGGCCTCGCCGACCTCGCACAACTCGTGCGCGCACCCGCCGCCCTGAGCGTTCCGGGCGACGTGCTCGCGGGTGCCGCGGCGGCGGGACACCCGCTCGGTGCGCGGACGTTCGGTGTGATGGGCTCGTCCGTCTGCCTCTACTGGGCCGGCATGGCCCTCAACGACTACGCCGACGCCACGATCGACGCGGTAGAGCGTCCCGAACGCCCCGTCCCGTCGGGCCGGGTCCCGCGCCGCACCGCCCTCGCCGTCGCCGGAGCCCTGACCGCCGGGGGCCTCGCGCTCGCCGTCGCCGCGGGGGGCCGCCGGAGTCTGCTCGGGGCGCTGCCCCTGGCCGGCGCCGTCTGGGCGTACGACCTGAAGCTCAAGTCCACCCCGGCGGGCCCGGCCGCCATGGCCGGCGCGCGTGCCCTGGACGTCCTCGCGGGCGCCCTGGCCGCCGGGCGCGGCGGGGAGCGTGCGACCTCGACCGGTACCGCCCTGCTGCGCGGTGCCGTCCCCGCCGCGCTGATCGGTGCCCACACCTACACGCTGACCGCGCTGAGCCGCCACGAGATCTCGGGCGCCCCCGCCCGGCTGCCGGCCACGACCCTCGCCGCCTCCACGGCCACCGCCCTCGCGGCGGTCCTCCCGGCCGTCCGCACGGCCGTCGCCCACCGTGCGGGGCGCGAGGGGACCGCCGGCGTGTCACCCTCGGCCGCGGCCCGGACCGCCGTGGTCACCGCCGGGGCCCTCGCCTACCTCGGCAGCTACGGCGCGGCCCAGGCCCGCGCCGTACGGGAGCCGTCGGGCGAGAACGTACGGCGGGCCGTCGGGGCCGGGATCCTCGGTCTGATGCCCCTGCAGGCGGCGCTGACCGCACGGAGCGGTGCCACGGCCGCGGCGGCGGCCCTGGGTGTCGTCCACCCCCTCGCGCGACGGCTCGCGCGACGCATCTCCCCCACCTGAACAGCACGGACCTCTACGGAGGAAAGCCGACATGACCCCGCCCCCCACCCCCCTCAGATTCGGCTACGGCACCAACGGCTTCACCAACCACCGCCTCGCCGACGTCCTCGCGGTCCTCGCCGACCTCGGCTACGACGGCGTCGCGCTCACCCTCGACCACGGCCACCTCGACCCCTACGCGCCGGACCTGCCCCGACAGGTGGACGCCGTCGCCCGGGACCTGGCCCGGCACGGACTCGACGTGACGGTCGAGACCGGCGCCCCCTATCTCCTCGACCCCTGGGGCAAGCACCACCCGACCCTCATGGCGGACGGGGCCGAGCGCAGGATCGACCTGCTCCGGCGGGCCGTCCGCATCGCCGCCGACCTCGGCTCGCCCACCGTCCACCTGTGCAGCGGCCCCGCGCCGGACGACGGACTGCCGGAGCGGGACGCCTGGAAGCGGCTCGCGGCGGGCGTCGAGACCGTCCTGGACACGGCGGGGGAGTACGGCGTCTCGCTGGCCTTCGAACCCGAGCCGTACATGTTCGTCGACACCGTGGAACGGTGCCTGGAACTGGCCGAGTTGACCGGCGGACACGAACTGTTCGGGATCACCCTGGACGTGGGGCACGCACACTGCGTGGAGGACCGGACGGTTCTGGAGTGCGTCCGCCTCGCCGCCCCACGCCTGCTGAACGTGCAGATCGAGGACATGCGCCGGGGAGTCCACCAGCACCTCGAACTCGGCGCCGGCGAGATCGACTTCCCACCCGTACTCGCCGCCCTCCAGGACCTCGACCACCGGGGACTGGTCAGCGTGGAGATCCAGGGCGGCTGCCTCGACGCCCCCGAAGTGGCCCGTCGCTCACTGGACTTCCTCCGCGCGGCGACGGCCTGACCCGACCCGGCCCGACGACCACCCCCCTCAAGTCCTCCCACCCCTCAAGAGGTCGTTCCGTCATGCTCTCCACCGCACTGCCGAACGCCGCGTCACCCGATCCGGCCGAACCCCCCGACCCCCCCGATCCCCGAACCCTCCTCGCCCGGCACCCGCTGGACGCGGCGGCCCGTGCCTGGCTCGACGAGGCCGTGGCCCGGGTCGCCGACCGGCCCGCCGCGATCCGCGCCCTGTTCCCCGTCGTCCGACGACGCTGCGGCCGCGCCCCGCTGGACGCGCGCCTCACCGTCGACGAGGCCGCCCGCGCCGTGCTGCTCACCGCGCTGCCGCTGGGCGGACAGCCGCTCGCCGACGAACTGGCAGGTCTCTTCCGCCACGGCGACCCGGCCGAACAGCGGGCCGTCCTGCGCGCCCTGCACCTGTTCACCGACGCCGAGGGCGGCGGCACCGGCCGCGAACCCCTCGGCGATCTCGCCCTGCCGCTCGTCCGCGAGGCGCTGCGCGGCAACGACAGCGGCGTCGTCGAGGCCGCCCTCGGCCCGTACGGCGCCGCCCGCCTTCCCGATGCCGAGTACCGGCAGGCCGTGCTCAAGTGCGTCTTCCAGGAGATCCCGCTGGACCGGATCGCCGGACTCGCCACCCGCGCCGACGCCGAACTCGCCCGCATGCTCGCCGACTTCGCCCACGAGCGGGTAGCAGCCGGACGGGACGTACCGGCGGACATCTGGCCCGTCGTCGGCCCCTTCCCCGCCGCCGGAGGGCTGGCCGACCGGCTCACCGCCGAGACGCGGGCCGCCGCGCCCGACCGCCGCGAGGCCGCCGACCGCGCCCTGCGAGCCCTGAACCGGGCCGCGGCCCGCGCCCGGACCACCACCGCCCCCTGAGCACACCGCGTCGCACCGCCCACGGAACAACCCGAGACAGAGGCCAGCACGTGCGCATCTTCGACCCCCACATCCACATGACCTCCCGCACCACCGACGACTACGAGGCGATGCACGCGGCCGGAGTGCGCGCCGTCGTCGAGCCGGCCTTCTGGCTCGGCCAGCCCCGCACCTCGCCGGAGAGCTTCTACGACTACTTCGACGCCCTGCTCGGCTGGGAGCCCTACCGGGCCGCCCAGTTCGGCATCCAGCACTTCTGCACGATCGCGCTCAACCCCAAGGAGGCCAACGACCCGCGCTGCCGGCCCGTGCTGGACGAACTGCCGCGCTATCTCGCCAAGGACCGGGTCGTCGCCGTCGGCGAGATCGGCTACGACTCGATGACGCCGGAGGAGGACGAGGCGCTCGCGCTCCAGCTCCGGCTCGCGATCGAGCACGAACTGCCCGCCCTCGTCCACACCCCGCACCGCGACAAGGTCACCGGCACCCGCCGGACCCTGGACGTCGTACGGGAGTCGGGCATCGCCCCCGAACTCGTCGTCCTCGACCACCTCAACGAGCTGACCGTCGGCATGGTGCTCGACAGCGGCTGCTGGGCCGGGTTCTCGGTCTACCCGAGGACCAAGATGAGCGAGGACCGCATGGTGACCATCCTCCAGGAGCACGGCGCCGAGCGCATGCTCGTCAACTCGGCCGCCGACTGGGGCCGTTCGGACCCTCTCAAGACCAGGAAGACCGCCGACGCCATGCTCGCCGCCGGGTTCGACGACGACACCGTGGACCGGGTGCTGTGGCGCAACCCCGTCGCCTTCTACGGGCAGAGCGGCCGGCTGGACCTCGACGAGCCCAAGCCGGACGAGGAGTCGAGCTTCCAGGGCAACTCCGTCCGGCGCGGCGGCGAGTGAGAGGACGGACCATGCGCTTCCGGCACCCGGACGGCACCGCCGTCCACCTCGGCTACTGCAGCAACGTCCATCAGGCGGAGGACCTCGACGGCGTCCTCGCCCAGCTCGCCGGCCACGCCGAACCGGTGCGCGAGCGCCTCGGCGTCGACCGGCTCGGCATCGGCCTCTGGCTCGCCCGCGACGTGGTGACTGAACTGGTCGCCCTACCGGGCGAGTTGAAACGCCTCAGAGACGAACTGGCGGCTCGCGGACTGGAGACCGTCACCCTCAATGCCTTCCCCTACGCCGGGTTCCACCGGGAGGTGGTCAAGAAGGACGTCTACCTCCCCGACTGGGCGGACGAGGCCCGGCTGAGCCACACCCTCGACTGCGCCCGCCTCCTCGCCGCCCTCCTCCCGGACGACGCCGCGCGCGGTAGCGTCTCCACCCTGCCGCTGGCCTGGCGCACGCCGTGGCCCCCGGACCGCGCCGACACCGCGCGCCGCGCCCTGGACCGGCTCACCGCCGGGCTCGCCGAGGTCGAGGCGGACACCGGCCGCCGTATCCGGGTCGGCTTCGAACCGGAGCCCGGCTGCGTCGTGGAGACCACCGCCCAGGCCGTCCGGGAGCTGCGCGGCCTCGACCCCGAGCGGCTCGGGGTCTGCCTCGACGCCTGCCACCTCGCCGTGCAGTTCGAGGAACCCGGCGCCGCCCTGCGACGCCTCGCGGACGGCGGGCTGCCCGTGGTCAAGCTCCAGGCGTCCTGCGCGGTCGAGGCCGCCGACCCGGCCGACCCCGCCGCCCACGCTGCCCTGCGGCGCCTCGCGGAGCCCCGGTTCCTGCACCAGACGCGCACGGCGACGCGGCAGGAGGCGCCGGACGTGCGGGGCGTCGACGATCTGCCCGACGCGCTGGACGGGGGCCTGCCCACGGACACCGGCCCCTGGCGCGTCCACTTCCACGCCCCGCTGCACGCCGACCCCGAACCGCCGCTGCGCACCACCGCCGACCAGCTGACCCAGGTCCTGGCCGGGCTGCTCGGCGGGGCCTCGGCCGACTGCGACCACATCGAGGTCGAGACCTACACCTGGTCCGTCCTCCCCGAACCGCCCACCGACCTGCCCGGCGGCATAGCCGCCGAACTCGCCTGGGCCCGCGACCGGTTGACCGGCCTCGGCCTTGAGGAGGACCACAAGTGAGTGTCCGGACCAGTACCCGATCCCACCGGCTCGTCGTCCTCGACATCGTCGGTCTCACCCCCGCACTGCTCCGTCACATGCCCGCCGTCGCCGCCCTCGGTGAGCGCGGCTTCCGCGCCCGGCTCGACCCCGTCCTGCCCGCCGTGACCTGCGCGGCGCAGTCCACGTTCCTCACCGGCGAACCGCCCTCGGGACACGGCGCGGTGGGCAACGGCTGGTACTTCCGGGACCTCGGCGAGGTGCTGCTGTGGCGCCAGCACAACGCGCTCGTCGGCGGCGAGAAGATCTGGGAGACCGCCCGCAGGGCCGACCCCGACTACAAGGTCGCCAACATCTGCTGGTGGTACGCGATGGGCGCCGACGTCGACCTCACCGTCACACCACGTCCGGTCTACTACTCCGACGGCCGCAAGGAACCCGACTGCTACACCTGGCCGCCGTCCCTGCACGACGAACTCACCGACCGCTTGGGCCCGTTCCCCCTGTTCACCTACTGGGGCCCCAACGCCGGCATGCCCTCCACCCAGTGGATCCTCGGCGCCGCCCGCCAGGTCTTCGACGAACACCACCCGGACCTCACCCTCGTCTACGTCCCCCAGCTCGACTACGAACCGCAGCGCTCCGGCCCCGACTCCCCGGCCACGCTCCGCGCCGCACGCCAACTCGACGACGCCCTGCGCCCGTTGATCGACCACTTCCTGAGCGAGGGCGCCACCGTGGTCGCCCTCAGCGAGTACGGCATCACCCCCGTCTCCCGCCCCGTGGACATCAACCGCGCCCTGCGCCGGGCCGGTCTGCTCCAGGTGCACACCCAGGACGGCATGGAGTACCTCGACCCCTGGACCTCACGGGCCTTCGCCGTCGCCGACCACCAGATCGCCCATGTGTACGTACGGGACCCGGCCGACACGGCGGAGGTCGCCAAGCTCCTCGCCGAACTCGACGGCGTGGACGAGGTGCTGGACGACGCGGGCAAGGCGGCCCACGGCCTGGACCACGAACGCTCCGGCGAACTGGTCGCCCTCGCCGACCCCGACGCCTGGTTCACCTACTACTACTGGCTCGACGACGCACGCGCGCCCGACTTCGCCCGCCAGGTCGAGATCCACCGCAAGCCCGGCTACGACCCCGCCGAGCTGCTGTACGACGAGACGGTCCCCGCGGTGAAGCTCCGCGCCCTCGGCCAGGTCGCCCGCAAGAAGCTGGGCTTCCGCTACCGCCTCAGCACGGTGCCGCTGGACCCCTCCGGCGTCAGCGGCAGCCACGGACGCCTCCCGGCCGACCCGGAGTACGGGCCCGTACTGCTGTGTTCCACAGGCGAGTCGGCCCGTGAGGCGTACGCCGCCACCGAGATCAAGTCCCTCCTGCTGGAGCTCGCGGGACTGCGTGAAGAAGGGCGATCCGCATGACCACCCACCCTCCCCTGCCCACCCTCCGCCCGCTCCTCGACCCCGCGCCCGAGTACGCCAAGTGGCGTGCCGAGGAGCCGATCCGCCGGGTGACGGTCTGGGGCGACACCACCCCCTGGCTGGTCACCCGGCACGAGGACGCCCGCACGGTCCTCGCCGACCCGCGCTTCAGCGCCGACTCCACCCGCGCCGGCTTCCCCGGCTTCCGCCCGCAGTCGCCGCCGCGGGCGCCGGGACAGTTCTTCATGATGGACCCGCCCGACCACACCCGGCTGCGCCGCGTCCTGCTCCCCGACTTCACCTTCCGCCGCATCGGACGACTGAGGCCGGCGATCACCCGGATCTGCGGCGAACTGCTCGACGCGATGACGGCCGCCGGCGCCGAGGGGGCGGATCTGGTCGAGGCCTACGCCATGCCGCTGCCGTCCCTCGTCATCTGTGAGCTGCTCGGGGTGCCGTACGAGGACCACGACTTCTTCCAGCGGCAGGCACGGTCCTTCAGCAGCCTCGCCTCGGGGCCGCAGGAGATGCTCGCCGCCCGCCAGGCCCTCCACACCTACCTGGGCGAACTCCTCGTCCGGCGCACCCGCGAGCCCGCCGACGACCTCGTCTCGCGGCTGGCCCGGGACCGGGTGGCGACCGGCGAGGTGAGCGCGGCCGAGGCCGTCGGGATCGCCTCGCTGCTGCTGGTGGCGGGTCATGAGACGACCGCCAACATGTTCCCGCTCGCGGTCGTGGACCTGCTCCGCCACCCCGGACAGCTCGCCGCCCTGCGCGCGGACCCCGGCCTGTGGCCCGGCGCGGTGGAGGAACTGCTGCGCCATCTGACCGTCGCGCACTCGGGGCTGCGCCGCATCGCCACCGAGGACGTGGAGGTCGCGGGCGTCCGCATCCGCGCGGGCGAGGGCGTGATCGTGGCGGTCCACGCCGCCAACCGCGATCCGTCCGGTTTCGCCGACCCCGACACCCTGGACGTCCGCCGCGACACCGCCGGCCATCTGGCCTTCGGCCACGGGCTGCACCAGTGCATCGGCCAGTCGCTCGCCCGGGCGGAACTGCAGGTGGGCCTGCCCGCCCTGTTCGACCGCCTGCCGAACCTGCGCCTGACCGCACCGCCGGAGGACTTCGCGTTCACGATGAGCACGACCCACGGGGTGCGGTCGTTGCCGGTGAGCTGGTAGGTCGCCGAGCCGGTGGGCCGAGGGCCGGTGGTGCGCTGGGCCGACAGGGCGGCGAGCCGGTGGTCGGCCGGGTCGCGGGCCCGTCGGGGCACCGCCGAATCGGGGGGCCCGTACGGCTCCGCGGCTGATATAGAGGCGGGCATGACGACCATCACCCTCGTCCGGGGCGACATCACCCGGCAGTCCGTCGACGCCATCGTGAACGCCGCGAACTCCTCCCTCCTCGGCGGGGGAGGAGTGGACGGCGCCATCCACCGGCGCGGCGGCCCGGCCATCCTGGCCGAGTGCCGCAAGCTCCGCGCCTCCCACTACGGGCGGGGCCTGCCCACCGGCCAGGCCGTCGCCACGACGGCGGGCGACCTGGACGCGCGCTGGGTCATCCACACGGTCGGCCCGGTCCACAGCCAGAGCCTCGACCGCTCCGCCCTCCTCGTCTCCTGCTACCGCGAATCCCTCCGCGTGGCCGACGAACTCGGCGCCCGCACGGTCGCCTTCCCCGCCGTCTCCGCCGGTGTCTACGGCTGGCCGATGGACGACGCGGCCCGTATCGCCGTGGAGACCGTCCGCACCACGGAGACCTCGGTCGAGGAGGTCAGGTTCGTCCTCTTCGACGACGAGGCCTACGCGGTCTTCGCCGCACGGACGAGCTGACACCGGCTCACATCGGCGCGCCCGCAGCGGCGCCGAGCGCGCGGCGGGTTGCGTCGCACGGTCCGGCGTGTCGTGCTGCCGCACTCCGACGGACGAACGGCCGGAGTGGTTCGAAGGGAGTGGTACGGAGCCGTACGCAGGAAGAAAAACGCTGGTCAGCGTCGTCGGCGTGGCACGTTGACAGGCCGGGCCCCGGCGCCCTGACCGGTTGCGGCGGGCCGTACCGCCTTCCACGGTGAGCGCAAGGACAGCTGCTTCGAAAGGAACGTGCATGCGCGCCCTCGTCTCCCGTGGTCTCCTTCTGTCGCCCCTGGTGTGCGGGGCACTGGTCTTCGGTCCGGTCGGCACCGCCACCGCGGCCGTCGACGCGGGCCGCACCGCCTCGGACCGCACCTCGGCCGGGGCCGCGGCGGTCCCCGAACCCGATCTGGACGCCCTCTTCGACGCGTTGGACGCGGAGATCGACGCCCTCCTGGCGAAGGAGGAGGCCGACGCGGACGCCCTCGTCGCCAAGGAGATCGCCGACGTGGACGCGCTGCTCGCACGGCTCGACCTCGACATGGACGGGCTGCTGGCGGACATCGAGGCCGACGTGGACGCCGCCACGGCCACGGCCACCGAGACGGAGACGGTGACGGAGACGGTGACGGAGACGGAGACGGAGACGGCCACCGAGACCGACGCCGTCGCGACCGACACGGACGTGCTCCTGGACCAGCTGGACCTGCTCGACCGCATGGACCAGAACGATGTCCTCGCCCCCCTGCTGGACGAGCTGACCACCATCGCCGAGCTGGACTCCGACAGGCTCGACGCGGCCGAGGCCGCCCGGCACGCCACGGCCCTGCGGGCGGCCCACACCGCCGTGCAGAAGCGGCTGCAGAAGCTGAAGACGGCGGCCCCGGCCGGCACCGACCGCACCACCGCGGCGGCCGACCCGGTGGCGGACCTGCTGGCCGCGCTGCGGTCCGCGGTCGACGGCCTGCTCAAGGCGCTGGCCTCGCTCGACCTGGGTTCCGTCCTGGGCGCGGTGACCGGTCTGCTCGCCCCGGTCCTCGGGGTCGTCACCGGCCTCCTGCAGCCCGTGCTCGGCCTGGTCACCGGCCTGGTCGGGGGACTTCTCGGCGGTCTGCCGCCCGTGACGCTGCCGGCGCTTCCGGCGGCGTGAGCGCCTCAGTCCCCGTCGGGAGCGTCGCTGAGGCCCAGCCTCAGGTGCTCCACGTGGAAGACGGCCTGGTCCAGCAGCTCGGCTACATGATGGTCGTGCAGCGCGTACACCACCGAGCGGCCCCGCCGCTCGCCCACGACCAGGCCGAGGTTGCGCAGCAGACGCAGCTGGTGGGAGCAGGCCGACTGTTCCATCCCGACCTCGGCGGCCAACTCGGTCGCCGGGAGCGGGCCTTCGCGCAACCGGGCCAGGATCAGCAGGCGGGACGGGGTGGAGAGGGCCTGGAGGGTGGTGGCCACCTTGGCGACGTTGCCCGCGTCCAGGCGCACGCGAGGGGTGGCGTCCTGCGCTGAGGTGACGGCTCCATGACCCATGGCCCGTATCCTACTCATCGCACATGAAGGCATGAACGAGTCTTCATGTGTTCCTGTATGGTGTGCCGCGTGTCTGCCACCCTCGCCCCGTCACCCGCCCCCCGTTCGTCCCTGCCGACGGCCCCCCGCCGCCGCACCCGGGTCCTCGCCCTGCCCGAGGCGCGCTGGGCGCTGGCCTCGACCGTCGCCTTCCTGCTCGCCTTTCCGCTGGACCTCGCAGGTGCCTCCGCCTGGCTCCACGGCCCGCTCTACGCGATCGCGTACGTGGCCGGCGGCTGGGAGCCCGCGCTCGAAGGGCTGCGGGCGCTGCGGGACAAGAGCCTCGACGTCGACCTGCTGATGATCGTCGCGGCGCTGGGCGCGGCCGCGATCGGCCAGGTCCTCGACGGCGGTCTGCTGATCGTCATCTTCGCCACCTCCGGAGCCCTGGAGGCCCTGGCCACCGCCCGCACCGCCGACTCGGTACGGGGGCTCCTCGACCTCGCGCCCACCACGGCCACCCGGCTGCCGGCGGACGGCTCCGCCGAGGAGACCGTGCCCACCGACCGGCTCGCCGTCGGCGACGTGGTGCTGGTCCGCCCCGGCGAGCGCATCGGCGCCGACGGGCGGGTACTCGAGGGGGACAGCGAGGCCGACCAGGCCACCATCACCGGCGAACCCCTGCCCGTGCCCAAGGCCCCCGGCGACGAGGTCTTCGCGGGCACCCTCAACGGCACGGGAGTGCTGCGCGTCCGCGTCGAACGGGACCCGGCCGACTCCGTGATCGCCCGCATCGTGAGCCTCGTCGAGGAGGCCTCGCGCACCAAGGCGCCCACCCAGCTGTTCATCGAGAAGGTCGAACAGCGGTACGCCGTCGGCGTCGTCGTCGCCACCCTCGCCGTCTTCGGCATCCCGCTGGCCCTCGGCGAGGACCTCACGGCCGCGCTGCTCCGCGCCATGACCTTCATGATCGTGGCCTCGCCCTGCGCGGTCGTCCTCGCCACCATGCCCCCGCTGCTCTCCGCCATCGCCAACGCCGGCCGCCACGGTGTCCTGGTCAAGTCCGCCGTCGCCATGGAGCGGCTGGGCGAGATCGACGTCGCCGCCCTCGACAAGACCGGCACCCTCACGGAGGGCGCGCCCGAGATCACGGCCGCAGTGCCGCTGCCCGGCTCCGGGCTCGACGAGGACGGGCTGCTGGCGCTGGCCGCCGCCGCCGAGCACCCCAGCGAGCATCCGCTGGCCCGCGCCGTGGTGGCCGCGGCCGGCGTCCGCGGGCTGCGGGTGGCCGCCGCCGGGGACTTCACCGCCCTGCCCGGACGGGGCGTGCGGGCGACCGTGGAGGGGCGCGTGGTGACGGTGGGGCGGCCCGGGGAGAGCGAGGGGGCCGACTCCGGCACGGCGGCCGAGGGGACGACCGTCGTCGTCACGCGCGACGGGGAGGCCGTCGGGACGCTCACCCTGGCCGACCGGCTGCGCCCCGACGCACCCGGCGCCGTGGCCGCGCTCGTGGCCGTGACCGGTGGGTCGCCGGTCCTGCTCACCGGGGACAACGCCGGTGCCGCGGCCCGGGTGGCGGCGGACACCGGCATCGCCGACGTGCGGGCCGGGCTGCTGCCGCAGGAGAAGGTGGCGGCGGTACGGGGACTCCAGGACGAGGGCCGGAAGGTGCTCTTCGTCGGGGACGGTGTCAACGACGCGCCCGCGCTCGCCGCCGCCCACTCCGGGGTGGCGATGGGGCGGGCCGGGTCGGATCTCGCCCTGGAGACCGCGGACGCGGTGGTGGTGCGCGACGAGCTGGGCGCGATCCCGGCGGTGGTGCGGCTGTCGCGGGCGGCCCGGCGGCTGGTGGTGCAGAACCTCGTGATCGCCGGGGTGTGCATCGCGGTGCTGGTGGTGTGGGACCTGGTGGGTCATCTGCCGCTGCCCCTCGGGGTGGCGGGGCACGAGGGGTCCACGGTGGTGGTGGGGCTGAACGGGCTTCGCCTGCTGAGGGAGTCGGCCTGGCGCAGGGCCGCGCGCGACTGAGGGGGAGGGCGGGGCGTCGGGTGCCGGCGGGCACGCATCCGCACGGGCCGGTCGCGCGGGCCGGTCGCGCGGTTCTCGCGCTCCCCGGGCGCCCGAGGCCCGCGGGGCACCCGCACCTCGATGTCGGATTCTCGCCAGCCCTCCTTGCTCCCCTCCCCGATGCTGGTGTCATGCGGAACGGGATGCACGATGACACGGAGCGGTGCGTGCGGGCCGTGCGGTCGAAGGACGCGCGGTTCGACGGGTGGTTCTTCACGGCCGTGGTGACCACGCGGATCTACTGCCGGCCCAGCTGCCCGGTGGTGCCGCCGAAGGCGGAGAACATGACGTTCTATCCGAGTGCGGCGGCCTGCCAGCAGGCCGGGTTCCGGGCCTGCAAACGGTGCCGGCCGGACACGAGCCCCGGATCACCGGAGTGGGATCAGCGGGCGGACCTGGTGGCGCGGGCGATGCGGCTGGTGGGGGACGGGGTGGTGGACCGCGAGGGCGTACCGGGGCTGGCGCGGCGCCTCGGGTACAGCTCCCGCCAGGTCGAGCGGCAGCTGCTGGCCGAGCTGGGGGCCGGGCCGCTGGCGCTCGCCCGGGCGCAGCGGGCGCAGACCGCGCGGCTGCTGATCGAGACGACCGCGCTGCCGATGGCGGAGATCGCGTTCGCCGCCGGGTTCGCGTCGATCCGGACGTTCAACGACACCGTGCGGGAGGTCTTCGCGCTGTCGCCGAGCGAACTGCGCGGGCGGGCCACCCGCTCGGCCGGGCAGCGCGCCGACTCCCCCGGCACCTCGGGCGCGCTGAGCCTGCGACTGCCGTTCCGGGCCCCGCTCAACCCCGACAACCTCTTCGGTCACCTCGCCGCGACCGCCGTGCCCGGGGTGGAGGAGTGGCGTGACGGCGCGTACCGGCGGACCCTCCGGCTGCCCTACGGGCACGGCATCGTGGGCCTCACGCCGCGCCCCGACCACATCGCCTGCCGGCTCACCCTCGGTGATCTGCGTGACCTGCCCGTCGCCATCAGCCGC
Organism: Streptomyces bottropensis ATCC 25435; assembly: GCF_000383595.1. Classification (NCBI taxonomy): domain Bacteria; kingdom Bacillati; phylum Actinomycetota; class Actinomycetes; order Kitasatosporales; family Streptomycetaceae; genus Streptomyces; species Streptomyces bottropensis. The sequence continues at coordinate 2,800,062 of NZ_KB911581.1, forward strand.
TGCCGCCGTCTGCTCGACCTGGACGCCGACCCGGTCGCCGTCGACGAGCAGCTGAGCGGCGATCCCGTGCTCGCGCCCCTGGTGGACAAGGCGCCGGGGCGCCGGGTGCCGCGTACCGTCGACGAGGCCGAGTTCGCCGTGCGGGCCGTGCTCGGCCAGCAGGTGTCCACGGCCGCGGCCCGCACACACGCGGCCCGGCTGGTCGTCGCGCACGGCGAACCGGTCGACGACCCCGAGGGCGGCCTCACCCGTCTCTTCCCGACCCCCGAGGCGCTGGCGGGCGTCGACCCCGAGACCCTGGCGATGCCCCGCACCCGCCGGACCACCTTCTCCACCCTGGTAGGCGCTCTCGCCGACGGCGAGCTGCACCTGGGCGTCGACAGCGACTGGGCCGAGACCCGTGCCCGCCTCCTGGCCCTCCCCGGCTTCGGCCCCTGGACCGTCGAGGTCATCGCCATGCGCGCCCTCGGAGACCCCGACGCCTTCCTCCCCGGCGACCTCGGAATCCGGCGCGCGGCCCGGGAGTTGGGCCTGCCGTCCACCCCGGCGGCGCTCACGGCCCGGGCGGCGGCCTGGCGGCCCTGGCGGGCGTACGCCGTCCAGTATCTGTGGGCGACGGACAGCCACCCCATCAACTACCTTCCCGTATGAGCCCGTTCAGGGCGGACGCATCTTTCAAGGATCCTTCATGAAGCACCAGGCGTCGCGGAAGCGGCACACGGTCGTCGACAGTCCCTACGGCCCCCTCACCCTCGTCGCCGACGACGACGGTGTGCTGTGCGGGCTCTACATGGCCGAGCAGCGGCACCGGCCGCCGCAGGAGAACTTCGGCCCCCGTGACGACTCGCTCTTCGCCGGGGCGGAGGAGCAGCTGAAGGCCTATTTCGCCGGTGAGCTGCGGGAGTTCACCCTCGAACTCCGACTGCACGGCACCCCGTTCCAGCGGCTGGTCTGGGAGCGGCTCGTGGCGATCCCCTACGGCGAGACCCGCGCGTACGGCGATCTCGCCGACGACCTCGGCAACCCCAAGGCGTCCCGCGCGGTCGGCCTGGCCAACGGCCGCAACCCCGTCAGCATCATCGTGCCCTGCCATCGGGTGGTCGGCTCCGACGGCAGCCTCACCGGCTACGGCGGCGGCGTCGAACGCAAGCGGCGGCTGCTGGACTTCGAGCGGGGGGCGGCCCTGTTCTAGCCCGAGGACGCGGGGGAGCGGGGGAACCGGGGAACGGGAGCGCGTCGGGCGCGGGGATCACGACAGCAGACGGCGTTCCTTCGCCACGGCCACCGCGCCCGCCCGCGTCTCCACCCCCAGCTTGGCGTAGATGCGGCCGAGGTGGGTCTTCACGGTCGCCTCGCTGATGAAGAGGGCCCGCGCTATCTCCCGGTTGCCCAGACCGCGGGCCAGCTGGCCCAGGATCTCGTGCTCACGCTCGGACAACGTGGGCCGTGGGCTGCGCAGTTGGGCCATCAGCCGGTCGGCCACCGGTGCCGACAGCGCGGTACGCCCGGTCGCGGCGTCGCGGATCGCCGCGAACAGTTCGTCGGGCCGCTCGGCCTTGAGGAGGTAGCCGGTGGCTCCCGCCTCGATGGCGCGGCTGATGTCGGCGTCGGTGTCGAACATGGTGAGCACGAGAACGCGGGGCACCGGCGCGGCGGGTGCCTCCGCGTCCTCGGCCGGGCGCGCCGTCAGCCGCCGGGTGGCCGTCACCCCGTCCATGCCGTCGCCGAGTTGCAGGTCCATCAGCACCACGTCGGGGCGCAGGCGGGAGGCCAGCGCGAGCGCCTCCTCGCCGGTGCCCGCCTCACCGACCACCTCGATGCCGTCGGCAACGGACAGCAGCGCGCGCAGCCCGGCGCGTACGACGGCGTGGTCGTCGCACAGCAGGAGCCGCACCGGCGGCCGGGCGACGGGCGACGACCCGGCCGGCCCCGAGGACACCGGCCCGCTCATCGGACGTACTCCCCGGCGGTGTCGCGGACGATCGGCGTACGGGGGACGGCCGCCGACACCACCGTGCCCTCGCCCGGAGCGGACTCCACGGTGAGGGTGCCGCCCGACTGCCGTGCCCGGATGCGCATGGCCGGCAGCCCGTGCCCGCGCTCCCGCCCCGGCACCGCCCCGTCCGTCCCGGTGGCCGTCCGGCGCTCCGCGTCGAAGCCCCGCCCGTTGTCGGCGATGTCCAGCGAGACCTGGTCGTCGAGGCAGGTCAGGGTCAGTGCGGCCCGGGTCGCGGCGGCGTGTTCGCGGACGTTGGCCAGGGCGCCCTGGGCGATGCGCAGCAGGGCCGCCTCGGCGCGTTCGGGGAGCGGGCCGGGGGTGCCGTCGAGGCGGAACTCCACCGTCAGGCCCGGCCCGCTCTCCCGTTCGGCGAGGGCGCCGAGCGCGGCGGGCAGCGAGCGCTCCACGAGGTCGGCCGGGGCCAGGTCGTGCACGAACCGGCGTGCCTCGGCCAGGCTGTGGGAGGTGATCTCGGCCGCCCTCCCGATGTGTCCACGGGCCGCGTCCGGGTCCGTGTCCCAGACGCGTTCGGCGGCCTGGAGCAGCATCCGCTGGCTGGACAGCCCCTGGGCGAGGGTGTCGTGGATCTCCGTGGCCAGCCGCTGCCGCTCCGCGAGGACCCCCGCCCGCCGTTCGGTGGCCGCGAGATCCCGGCGGGTGCGGACCAGGTCGCCGATGAGGACGCGCTGCCGGGCCGCCTGCCGCCGCAGATGGACGAAGAGGGCGGTGGCGACCGCCGCGATGGCCGGCGGGGCGGCGACCATGTTGGGGTTGACGGTGCCCTCGGACACCCGTATCTCGGCGGCGACCACCAGCGTGGTCAGCAGCACCGCCAACGGTACGGCCAGCCGCGGCGGCAGCGTGTGGAGCCCGGCGAACAGCAGCGGCATGGCACACCAGGTGGCACTCGGCGCGAGCGCGAGCAGGACGACCCAGACCGCCGTCACCGACCCCAGCCAGACCAGATGCCGGGTGGAGGGCCGGCTGCCGGGAGGCGGGGCGGGAGCCGCCAGATGCCCGACGGCGTAGAGGAGCCCGAACACCGCGAACAGCGCCATCACCCAGCCGGCGCGCGTCCCGCCCTGGTCGCGGGTCAGGAACCGGGCGAACGAGGAGCACAGCAGCAGGAAGAACGCGGCGTGCACGACGGCGGCCAGCCAGCGGCCGTCCGGGTCCGTGCGCTCCTGCTCCGGCCAACTCATCGCCCCACCGGCTCTCTCGTCGTGCTCCTCGGGTACTTCACAGGTCGCCCTCCTGTGTCTAACGTGACCGGCTCCCGCCCGCATCAACCGATCGGCTGATACGAGGATCGCCCGAACCGCCCGCGGACCGGAGCCGGTCGACCGAACCGCACACCCCGCCGCCGCCCCGAGGCTGGCAGCACGACCCGAGCCGCCTCGGGACGCGACCTTCGAGTCCTCAGGGAAGGAAGCCCCGTGCCGCCGACCGAGAAGAACCTCACCGTCAACCGGGCCGCCCTCGGCCACCGCGTCACCTACGCCCTGCGCCACCCCGGCCGCGTGCCGCGCCATCTGATCCGCGTGACCCGCGACATGTGGCTGCGCCACCGCCACCCGGACCACATCGACTACTACCGCGCGGTGATGCGCTCCGACACCCGCGCCGACCCGGACGCGGCGGTCGGCAGCCGCAGCCGGGAGAGATGGCTGGCCCTGGGCGCGATGCAGTTCGACTACCTTGTCGGCCACGGTCTGCGCCCCGAGCACCGGATGCTGGAGATCGGCTGCGGCAACCTGCGCGGCGGCTGGCGGTTCATCCGGCACCTGGAGCCCGGCCACTACTACGGCCTCGACATCTCGCCCGACATCCTCGCCGCCGCCCAGGACACCATCGTCGAGATGGGGCTGCAGTCACGCCTGCCCACCCTGACGCCCGTACGCGACCTGACCCTCAGGTTCCTCCCCGACGCCCACTTCGACGTCGTGCACGCGCACAGCGTCTTCTCGCACTCGCCGCTCCACGTCATCGAGGAGTGCCTGTCCCACGTCGGCCGGGTGCTGACCCCGAACGGCTGGTTCGACTTCACCTTCGACCGCACCGAGGGCACGGAACACCACGTCCTGCGGGAGGACTTCTACTACCGCACCGAGACGCTCGTCGCCCTGGCCGAGAAGCACGGACTTCAGGCCCGCTTCATGGACGACTGGGAGGAACTGCCGCACGGCCAGTCCAAGCTCCGCGTCAGCCGCCCCGCCGGGGCCTGAAGCACGGGCGCCCGGCGGCCCGGTCAGCCGCTCGCGGCACCGAGCCCCCGCAACAGCTCCGGCAGCGCGGTCCCGATCGGCTCCCGTACGACCTCGTCCGCCCGGTCGTCGTACGGGGTCGGGTCGGCGTTGACGATGATCAGCCGTGCCCCGTGGTCGGCGGCGACTGCGGCGAGCCCGGCGGCGGGCTGGACCTGGAGACTGGTGCCGACGGCGATGAAGACCTGGCTGGCCTTGGTGATGGCGACGGCCTCGCCGAGCACCACCGGGTCCAGGCGCTCGCCGAACATGACGGTGGCGGACTTCAGGATGCCGCCGCACGCCAGGCACGGCGGATCGTCCTCACCGGCCTCGACCCGGGCGAGGGCGTCCTCCATCGGCGTACGGGCGTGGCACGCGACGCACACCACGGACCGGGCGCTGCCGTGGAGTTCGAGGACCTTGCGGGCGGGCATCCCGGCGAGCTGGTGCAGCCCGTCCACGTTCTGCGTGATCACCCGCACCGGCACCCCGGACCGCTCCAGCTCGGCCACCGCCCGGTGCGCCACGTTCGGCTCCGCCCGCAGCGTCCGGTTCTGCCGCCGCATCCGCCACGCGCGCCTGCGGATCTCCGGGTCACCCATGTAGTACGCGTACGTCACCAGCTTCTCGGCCTCGGGATCGCGCCGCCACAGCCCGTTCGGGCCCCGGTAGTCGGGGATGCCGGAGTCGGTACTGATGCCGGCGCCGCTGAGGAGGGCGACGAGGGGCTTGTTCATGGGGTGAGGGTAGGTCGGGGTTCCGGCCGGGGCGAGCGGATATCGGGGCGGCGCCCCGGCCGCGTGGTGTCAGGGGGCGGGCAGCCCGTACGTGCGGTCGTAGTGCTGGGCGACCAGGACGCCGCTGTGGTCGCAGGCGAGCTGCCAGTCGTTGACTCCGGTCTCCACGCCGTCGGTGAAGTTCCACAGGAGCCGGCCCTTGGCGGCGCCGATCGCGTAGATGCCGTCCCTGTTCTGGTAGGCCGGGACGTAGACGGCGCCCGGGCCCGTGGTGACCGGCTGGTCGATGTTGAGGCGGGGGGTGGGGCAGAACCAACGGCGGGCGCCGGTACCGGCGTTGAAGGCGTACACACCGGCGGGGTCGGTGCCGGTGACGTAGACCGTGTTGCCGTAGCCGCCGAGGGAGGCGAACATGCCGCGCTCGGGCTTCACCCGCCAGCGGAGCTTGCCGGTGGTCAGGTTCAGGGCCTCCAGCTGCCGGCCGATGGCGAACACCGTGCGGTCGAGGACGGCGAGGCCGGGCCGGAGGTCGTAGCCGACGGGGTGGCGCCACACGACACCGGAGTCGTTCAGACTACGGGCGGTGACATTGCGCAGGCCGTCGGCGTAGACGAAGAAGCCGGGGACGATGACCGGCGCCAGCCGGACCCCGACGTCCTCCGGGCTGATGGGGATGACCTCGGCGCGGCGGCCCGCGAGGTCGACACTGAACACCGTGTCCGTGGAGGTCGCGACGCCCTGCTCCTCGGACTGTCTCCTGAGGCGGACGCCGATGACGGAGATGGCCCGGTCGTCGGTGGCGCCGAGCAGCGTGTCGAAGCGGAAATCCGGCCCGAAGTCGATGGTGAAACGTTCCGTTCCGTCGACCGGGTCGACTCCGATCACCGTCGCCCCCTCACCGAGCGCGACCGCGGCGTCGAAGGCCAGCACGGTCGGGGTCGGCGACGGGCTGATGCCCTCGTAGACCCACCGGGGCCGGGTGCCGTCCCGGAGATCGAGGCTGAGCATGTCACCCGGGCGGGTCTTCAGCAGGGCGGTGCCGTCCTCGAAGACGGCGGGCGCCTGGACCAGCGGGCCGCCCCGATAGGTCCACAGCGGCTTGGGGGGCGGGCCCGCGGGCTTCGTGGAGCGCGCGGCCGGCTTCTCCGGCCGGCCGAGCACCACGGCGGCACCGACGGCGGCGGCCGTGGCGGAGCCGGCCGACACGCCCAGGACCGTGCGCCGGGAGACGCCCGGCCGCGACACCGCGCGGCGGTGCCCGCCGGAGGCCCGGTAGGGCTCGGGCTCCTCGGGAGGGGAGTACGGCTCCGCACGGGTGCGGGGCCCGGTCCCCGAGCGCGGTTCGCCGCCGGCACCGCCGGGCGGCGGCTCTTGCGCGGCCCGGCCCGGCTGCCCGGAGCCGTCGTACGGGCGGCCGGACTCCGTCGCCGACGGGCTCCGGGTGTCGCGGGCCCCCTCGCCGTCCCGCTGGAAGTCGTACGCGGCCCGGCTGTGCCGTGCGGTGTGGGCGTCCGGCTCGGTGCCGGTCCCGGCCGAGGGGAACGTGACCTCCGTGTACGGCGCGGTGTCCAGGGTCCGCACCGCCGCCGCGCGCAGTGCGATCGAGGAGGCCACCGACGCGGGCAGCCAGCCGTCCCCCGTCAGCTGCTCCACGCCTCCGGGCGCGCAGGCCGCGGCCAGCTTGTCGGGAGTGATGCGCAGCCGGGGGTCCTTGGTGAGACAGAGGTTGATGATCTTGTCCAGGGGCTCGGGCACCCCGGTCAGATCGGGGGTGCTGTGCACGACCTGGTAGAGGAGCGTGGCCGCCGCGGTGCCGCTGAACGGCGCGTGTCCGGTCGCGGCGAACGTGAGCACCGAGCCGAGCGAGAAGACGTCGCCCTCGGGCCCCAGCGGCTCGCCCGTGGCCTGCTCGGGGCACATGTACTCGAAGGAACCGAAGAGGGCGCCGGAGCGGGTGAGGTCGTAGCCGTCGCTCGCCCGGACGATGCCGAAGTCGATGACGCGCGGGCCGTCGGCGGCGAGCAGCACGTTGGAGGGCTTCAGATCGCGGTGCACCAGCCCGGCGGCCTGCACCGAGATCAGCGCCTCGGCGATGCCGGCGCCCAGCACGAGCACCGACTCCACCGGGAGCGGACCGTGCGCGGCGATCGCCTCGGCCAGGGTGGGACCGGCGATGTAGTCCGTGGCCAGCCACGGGACGGGACCGTCCGGGTCGGCGTCCACCACGGGCGCGGTGTATCGGCCGCCGACCGCTCCGGCGGCCTCCACCTCCCGGCGGAAGCGGATACGGAAGTTCTTGTCCCCCAACAGCTCGGGACGGATGGCCTTGACCGCGACGGTCCGCCCCTCGGGGGAACGCGCCAGATAGACCCGCCCCATCCCTCCTGCGCCGAGCCGGGCCACGAGACGGTAGGGACCTAGCTCCTCGGGATCGTCTGAGCCCAGTGGTTCCATGACCTCAGCTGCCTGTTCGGTGAGGACGGGCGACAATCGGCCCGCGGGCGGGGGGAGACGCACTGCTCCGGGCGGCTCCCGGTGACCGTTCCCCCAGGTGCTCCGGGTCTCCCGGAGCCACGGCCCGCGCCCGGGCCGCCGATCACGGTGTCCCGAGTGCTGCCCCGGTTCCTGAGCGGGACACGAGGCGCCATCGCTCGGACGGGGGTGATGTCAGCCTAGATGCTGGAGTGACGAACGGGCAGCGTTTTCGGCCAGCGCTTTAAAGTTGCATTAAATGTCCCCTCCACTCTTCTCACGTTCTGTACAGGGGCAGTTGACTCGAAGTCAGGTGACTCCTGTCACCAGCCGAGCGCCCCCGCCGTGGCCGGACGTCGTCGGTTCAGCCGACCCGGCAGCCGTTCTCCAACTCGACCGGACCCGTGCCGTCCGCCAGCACGTCGAGGTCGGCGAGCACCCGCGGGCCGAGCACCCCCGGGAGGTATCCGGCGAGTTCGGCGCGCGGGACGAGCCGCCACGACAGCAGCTCCTCCTCCTGCAGACGGATCCGCTTCAGATCCTCCTCGCCGAGCACCCCGCCGTCGTACAGGTACGCCACCAGCGGCGGCCGCCCCACCCCGCGCACCCAGTCCACGGCGAGCAGCCGCCCCGGCTCGACGTCCAGCCCGATCTCCTCCAGCGTCTCGCGCCGCGCCCCCTGCCTCGGACTCTCCCCGTCGTCCGACTCGATCGTCCCGCCCGGGAGCGCCCATCCCTCGCGGTAGTTGGGTTCGACGAGGAGGATCCGCCCCTCGGCGTCCCGGAAGAGGGCGGCGGCGCCGGCCAGGACACGGGGCAGGCTCGCGATGTACGCGGCGAAGTCCGGAGTACTCATCCAGGCAGGGTAGACGGCCCGCGGGGGGCGGGAGATCGGCGCTCGGGGAGCACGACGACCGGCGCTCAGGAGCCGGCGGCCTCGGCCAACCGCACCGTGCGCTCCGCGAGTTCACTGATGCGCACCCCGTCGAAACCGAACACGGCGCTGCGCACGGTGTCCTCCAGGGGGTCCTTCCACCGGTCCGGGATCGCCGCCGCCCCGCACAGCACCCCCGCCACCGACCCGGCGGTGGCTCCGTTGGAGTCGGTGTCCAGGCCACCGCGGACGGTCAGCGCGATCGTCCGGGTGAAGTCGCCCCCGCCGTACAGCAGCCCGGCGGTCAGCACCGCCACGTTCGGCACGACATGGATCCAGCCCAGCCCGGCCGTCTCCTCGCCCACCGTCGTCAGTGTGTCCGCCCAGTCCAGCCCGGCGTCGTGCAGGGCGACGACCCGGCGCACGGTCCGGGCGAGGCGGCTGCCCGCCGGGATCACCGCCTGCGCCTCGTCCACGGCCGCCCGCACATCCGTGGCCGTGAACGCCGCCGCGACCAGCGCCGCCGCCCACATGGCGCCGTACACCCCGTTGCCGGTGTGCGAGAGCACCGCGTCCCGCCGGGCCAGCGAGGCCGCGCGCCGGGGCAGACCGGGGCACGTCCAGCCGTGTACGTCGGCGCGGATGAGGGCGCCGATCCACTCCTGGTACGGGTTGTCGTACGTCGCGGTCACCGGCGGCTTCAGACCCCGGGCGAGATTGCGGTAGGCCGCCCGCTCCGCCGTGAACGTCTGCAGATACGGCAGCCGCAGCAGCCACAGGTCGCCGACCTGCTCGGTACTGAAGCCGAAACCGTGCGTCTCCAGCAGGTGCAGCCCGAGGATCGCGTAGTCGACGTCGTCGTCGCGGCAGCTGCCGTGGATCCGTCCCCGCACACAACTGCGCCACTCCGGCCGCAGCGCGCGCCGGTCGCTCTCGGTGGCCGGCTCCGGGAGGTAGTCCGTCAGGGGAAGGGCCCCGGCCTCGCGGAGGTACCGGTCGATACGCTCCCGCGTCCACAGCTCGCCCTGCTCGACCGGTTTGCCCAGCATGTTCCCCGCGATCCGGCCCAGCCAGCCCCCGAGGACACGGTCGCCGAGTTCGGCCCCCACCGGGGGTGTGAGGGTCGCGGGGCTCGTGGGCGTCATGGTTCAGGTCTACCCACTTCCGGGCACGGCGGCCCGTCCTGCGGTGTTCGGCGGGCGGGACGGGGCATGACGTACGGGTGCCCGGCCGGTTAGGGTCGCAGCGGCGCGACTGCCTTGACGTGCGCAAGGCCCGATGAGCGAGGGGAACGCAAGGTGGCGAACGCCGCAGTGGACGGGATCGGTATGTCCATCGACACGGACACGGACACGGCAGTCCCGCGGGTGCTGATCGCCGCGGACAAGTTCAAGGGCACGCTGACGGCCGTCCAGGTCGCCGAACGGGTCACGGCGGGCCTGCGCCGGGTCCGGCCCGAGCTGGCGGTGGAGGCCCTGCCGGTCGCCGACGGCGGTGACGGCACGGTGGCCGCGGCGGTCGCCGCCGGCTTCGAACAGCGCGAGGTGAGGGTCGCCGGTCCGCTCGGCGAGAGCGTCACCGCCGCGTACGCGCTGCGCGGTGACACGGCCGTCGTCGAGATGGCGGAGGCGAGCGGACTGCAGCGGCTGCCCGCCGGGACCTTCGCCCCGCTCACCGCCTCCACCTACGGCTCCGGGGAACTGCTGCGCGCCGCTCTCGACGCGGGCGCCCGGACGATCGTGTTCGGTGTGGGCGGCAGCGCGACGACGGACGGCGGCGCGGGCATGCTCGCCGCGCTCGGGGCACGCTTCCTGGATGCGTCGGGGGAGCCCGTCGGGCCCGGCGGCGGCGGTCTGCGCGACCTGGTGACGGCGGACCTGTCGGGCCTCGACGAGCGGCTCGCGGCGATCGAACTCGTCCTCGCCAGCGACGTCGACAACCCGCTGACCGGCCCGAAGGGCGCACCCGCCGTGTACGGGCCGCAGAAGGGCGCGAGCCCCGAGGACGTGGCGACGCTCGACGCGAACCTGGCCCACTTCGCGGCCGTCCTGGAGAAGACCCTCGGCGGACGGGCCGCCGAACACGCCCTCGCGCCCGGTGCGGGCGCCGCCGGCGGCATCGGCTTCGGCGCCCTCGTCCTCGGCGCCCGGTTCCGCCCCGGCATCGAGGTCATGCTCGACGTCCTCGGCTTCGCGGCGGCGCTGGAGAAGGCGACCCTGGTGATCACCGGCGAGGGGTCCCTCGACGAACAGACCCTCCACGGCAAGGCCCCGGCGGGTGTCGCGGCGGCCGCCCGCGCCGCCGGCAAGGAGGTCGTGGCGGTCTGCGGCCGCCTGGCCCTCCCGTCGGCGGCGTTGGGGCGTGCGGGCATCCGCCGGGCGTATCCGCTCACGGAGGTCGAGCCGGACGTCCGGCGCTGCATCGCCGATCCCGGCCCGATCCTGGAACAGGTGGCCGAACGGATCGGCCGGGACTTCCTCGCCTGACGGCTACGGCACGGGGATCAGATTGCCGTCCAGTTCCCTGAAGTACTTGCCGCTGCTCAGGCCCTCCACCTTGCCGTTCTTGAACCAGTGCTTCGAGAAGTGGTGGATGGCCTGGGCGGTGGTCTCCCAGACCAGGGAGTGGCTGGATCCCTCGAAGCAGACCATCAGCTTCTTCGTGCCTGCGACGGCCGCGTAGAGATCCGGGACGGAGAAGTGCAGATCGTCGGGCATCGGGGTCGGACTGTTGGCCGTCCGGTCCAGTTCCCCGTAGGCGATGAGCACGGGAACCCGGTCGCCCAGCACGTACCTGCCCTCGTGCTTGTGCGGCACGGTGTTGCTGTTCCAGCCCCACCAATAGGTGTTCCGGTACCGCAGAACTCCCTCGTGTTCGCCGTCCGTGAGAGGTCCCCACTTACTGGCGACGGGGTCGTCCTCCATGGCGGCGGCCCAGGCCAGCTCGTCGATGCCGGGCTCCCACAGGGAGGGCGTACCGGTCAGCGCTCTCTTGAATCCGGTCTTGCTGGTGACGTGCATCGGGAAGCCGAACTGGGCGGGCGGCTTGCCCACCGGCAGTGAGGTGACACCCGGGGGACGACCGAACGGGTCCTCGGGCTTGGCCGACCAACGTCCTCGCGGCGGGAACATCGGAGCCAGCAGGAACAGGCTCTCGACGTCCCCGGGATGCTTGAGGGTGTAGGGGCCCATGACGAACGAGGCGGCGGACCAGCCGACGAAGCGGATCCGCTTCCCCGGGCCGACCTGCTTCTTGATGAACCCCACCACGGTGGCCAGCTCTGCCTCGTCACTCTCCGAACTGCACAGCTCGCTCTTGTACTTGGGCGCGCCGGGCGCCGGGATGGTGTGGTCGACGAGGACCGGCTGCTGCTGCGCCGGATTGGTGTTGTACGGATCGTCCATCGGCCCGGGGCGGGGCGACCGGCCGGAGCCCTGCAGATCCATGAGGAAGACGTCGAAGTTGGCCTGCGCGAGTTGCTGTGCCCAGCTGTACCTGAGGGGCTTGCCACCGGGCACCGGCGCGAGGTCGAACCCCGGCAGCACCGGCACGCTCCTGCCGTGCAGCATCAGCACCGGCTCACGGTCCTGACCGTTGGGGGTGCCGTCGTACTCCCGGACGGGCAGCTCCAGCTCGACGCCCATGGTCGCCGGGACCGTCGACTTGTGCTTGACCTTGTGCTCTCTCAGCTCGTACTCGCCCATGTCCATCTCCTGACGCTCGAATGAGGGCAACAGGTGTGATTTCGCCCCCTTTCCACCGTCCACCTCTTCCTCACCCCCAGCAACTCGGCGCCCACGCCAGGTAGTTGACCCGTCAAGGGCACACCGCGGACGCCCTTGAACCCGAAACGGGTGTGGCCCGAGCCATGAAGGCTCGGGCCACACCCGTCGGTGCTGAAGCGAAGGTCAGGGCAGCTGGGCCGCGCGGGCCTCGCGTCGGTTGCCGCGGAAGTTGTTCACCCGTCGCGCCGTGGCGAAGAGGGGGATCACCGCGCCCATCACGAGCTGCAGGGCGCAGCCGGTCTGGAGGAGGAGCTGACCGCCGGGGGCGTCGAAGGCCCAGGCCATCAGCAGGCCCATCGACAGGACGATCCAGGAGAGCATCGCGCCCGCGAGGGGACCCCGCGGCTTCGGGTACTCGACCCGGCTCACCATCAGCCACGCCGTGCCGATGATCGCCAGGAGCGTCGCCACGAAGGGCAGCTCCAGGAGCACGATCGACACGACGGTCAGCGCGCCGAACGGCGACGGCATGCCCTGGAAGGTGCCGTCCTTCACCGTCACGCAGGAGAATCTCGCGAGCCTCAGCACCACGGCCAGCAGCACGACGATCGCACCCACCGCGGCCACCCGCTGGTGCGCGTCGTCCGCGACCATGCCGTAGACGAGGACGAAGTACGCCGGCGCCAGGCCGAAGCTGATCAGGTCGGAGAGGTTGTCCAGCTCCGCACCCATCGGCGAGGAGCGGAGCTTGCGCGCCACCAGCCCGTCGAACAGGTCGAAGATCGCCGCGCACAGCATCAGGATCACGGCGGTGGCCGCGCTGTGGCGGGCCATGCCCGTCTCCTGGCTGCCGGTGAGGTGCGGGATCAGGATGCCGGTGGTGGTGAAGTACACCGCCATGAAGCCGCACGTGGCGTTGCCCAGCGTGAGCGTGTCCGCTATCGACAGCCGGAGCGACAGCGGCATCTCCTCCGCGTCGTCCTCCACGTCGACCTCGGGCACCCAGCCAGCCCCGGTCTGGCCGGGTTGGGTCTCAGGATCAGTCACGGTCAATGCGAGTCACCCCAGCCACGGTCTTCTGCCCCACCTCGACGTCGATCTCCACACCCTCGGGCAGGTAGATGTCGACCCGCGAGCCGAAGCGGATCAGCCCGATCCGGTCACCCTGCTCGACCTTGGTGCCCTCGGGGATGTACGGAACGATACGGCGAGCCACGGCGCCGGCGATCTGGATCATCTCGATGTCACCGAGTTCGGTGTCGAAGTGCCAGACGACGCGCTCGTTGTTCTCGCTCTCCTTGTTGAACGCCGGTACGAACCCGCCCGGGATGTGCTCGACCGACGTCACCGTGCCGGACAGCGGCGCCCGGTTGACGTGGACGTTGAGCGGGCTCATGAAGATCGCGACGCGGGTCCGGCCGTCCTTCCACGGCATGATGCTCTGCACCACTCCGTCGGCGGGCGAGATGACCCGGCCCTGGGCGATCTCACGCTCGGGGTCGCGGAAGAACCACAGCATGCCCGCCGCCAGCGCGGTGGCGGGTACGGCCACCGCCCGCGCGGCACCGGAGCGGCGCGAACGGGCGAGGCTGAGTGCTGCGGTGGCGACGGTCGGGAGAAGCCACGGCGATGCTCCGCGCGCGAGCCGTACACCGGCAAGGCTGTCGCGAGGTGCAGAGGTTTGGCTGTGGGGCATGGATGACCTTCGTAGCGGATGATGCCGCGCGGTGACTGGGGACGGCGGCTTTCCTGGGAATCGTACCGGTCGCGGACCGCAACTGGGCAAGCCAGGAAGCCGAGTCGACAGCCGGAACGTGCTGACGGGGTGTGATCTTCTTCTCGAAGAAAACACCCCAAGCGGGACAACCGGCCCTCGACCAGCCCTTGACTAACCCTGGAACCGATACTCCTCGAGCAGTCGACGACCGATGATCATTTTCTGGATTTCGGCGGTACCTTCACCGATCAGCAGCATCGGTGCCTCTCGGTAGAGGCGCTCGATCTCGTACTCCTTGGAGAAGCCGTAACCGCCGTGGATCCGGAAAGCGTCCTCGACGACTTCCTTGCAGTATTCGGAGGCGAGATACTTCGCCATCCCTGCTTCGAGGTCGTTTCGTTCGCCCGAGTCCTTTTTGCGCGCTGCGTTCACCATCATCGCATGCGCGGCCTCGACCTTGGTAGCCATCTCGGCCAGCTTGAACTGGATCGCCTGGTGCTGGGCGATCTGCTTGCCGAAGGTGTGGCGCTGCTGGGCGTACCGGACGCCGAGTTCGAAGGCACGGTGAGCGACACCGCAGCCACGTGCGGCCACATTCACCCGGCCCACCTCGACGCCGTCCATCATTTGGTAAAACCCTCGGCCGGTGGTGCCACCCAGGACACGATTGGCCGGAATGCGCAGTCCGTCCATGATGAGCTCGGTCGTGTCGACGCCCTTGTAGCCCATCTTGTCGATCTTCCCGGGAATGGTGAGGCCGGGGCGGACCTCTCCGAAGCCGGGCTCCTTCTCGACCAGGAAGGTCGTCATCGACTTGTGGGGGGCCGTGCCCTCCGGGTGTCCTTCGTCACTTCGGACGAGTACGGCGACGAGTGTTGACGTTCCGCCGTTAGTCAGCCACATCTTCTGACCGTTCAGGACGTACTCGTCGCCGTCCTTGACCGCCTTGGACGTGATCGCCGACACATCGGAGCCGAGACCCGGCTCCGACATCGAGAACGCGCCCCGGATGTCACCGGCCGCCATCCTCGGCAGAAAATAATCTCTCTGCTCCTGCGTGCCGTGCTGCTTCAGCATGTACGCGACGATGAAATGCGTGTTGATGATGCCGGACACCGACATCCAGCCCCGGGCGATCTCCTCCACGCACAGCGCGTAGGTGAGGAGGGACTCGCCCAGACCGCCGTACTCCTCGGGGATCATCAGGCCGAAGAGGCCGAGTTCCTTGAGTCCGTCGACGATCTGCTGCGGGTATTCGTCCCGGTGCTCCAGCTCGGTCGCGACCGGGATGATCTCCTTGTCCACGAAGTCACGGACGGTGGACAGGATCTCCTGCTGGACGTCCGTGAGGCCGTGGGTCTGGGCGAGTCGTGCCATGGCTACTTCTCCTGCTCCCTGAGCTCGGGGCGGCCCGGCTGCTCGCCGCCGCGCTCCTTGATGTACGTCTCGGTCGGCACCATGACCTTGCGGCGGAACACGCACACCAGCGTGCCGTCCTGCTTGTAGCCCTTGGTCTCGACGTGGACGATGCCGCGGTCGTTCTTCGACTTGGACGGCCACTTGTCGAGCACGGTCGTCTGGCCGTAGATCGTGTCGCCGTGGAAGGTCGGCGCCACGTGCCGCAGCGACTCGATCTCCAGGTTGGCGATCGCCTTGCCGGAGACGTCCGGCACGGACATGCCCAGCAGCAGCGAGTAGACGTAGTTGCCGACCACGACGTTCTTGCCGAAGTCGGTCGTCCTCTCCGCGTAGTTGCTGTCCATGTGGAGCGGGTGGTGGTTCATGGTGAGGAGGCAGAAGAGGTGGTCGTCGTACTCCGTGACGGTCTTCCCGGGCCAGTGCTTGTAGACCGCCCCGACCTCGAACTCCTCGTAGGTGCGTCCGAACTGCATCGCGCTCAGGCCTCCGGGATCTCGAACTTCGACGTCCGCCGCATGCCGGCGGCACGCCCCTTGCCGGAGATGACCAGGGCCATCTTGCGGCTGGCCTCGTCGATCATCTCGTCGCCGAGCATCGCCGAGCCCTTCTTGCCGCCGGCCTCGGACGTGCAGTAGTCGTAGGCGTCCAGGATCAGCTCGGCGTGGTCGAAGTCCTCCTGCGAGGGCGAGAAGATCTCGTTGGACGCCTCGACCTGGCCCGGGTGCAGCACCCATTTGCCGTCGAAGCCGAGCGCGGCGGCGCGCTGCGCGACCTCGCGGTAACCGTCCACGTTGCGGATCTGCAGGTAGGGGCCGTCGATCGCCTGGAGGTCGTTGGCGCGGGCGGCCATCAGGATCTTCATCAGGATGTAGTGGTAGGCGTCCGCCGGGTAGCCGGGCGGCTGCTCGCCCACGACCAGCGACTTCATGTTGATCGAGGCCATGAAGTCGGCCGGGCCGAAGATGATCGTCTCCACGCGCTGGGAGGCGGTCGCGATCTCGTTGACGTTGTTCAGGCCCTGCGCGTTCTCGATCTGCGCCTCGATGCCGATCCTGCCGACCTCGAAGCCCATGGTCTTCTCGATCTGCGTCAGCAGCAGGTCGAGGGCGACGACCTGCTGGGCCGTCTGCACCTTCGGCAGCATGATGCAGTCGAGGTTCTGCCCGGCGCCCTCCACGACGGTCACGACATCGCGGTACGTCCACTCCGTCGTCCAGTCGTTGACCCGCACGACCCGCGTCTTGCCGGTCCAGTCGCCCTCGTTCAGGAACTTGACGATGGTGTGCCGCGCCTCGGGCTTGGCGAGGGGGGCGCAGGCGTCCTCCAGGTCGAGGAAGACCTGGTCCGCCGGGAGGCCCTGCGCCTTCTCCAGGAAGCGGGGGTTGCTTCCGGGGACCGCGAGACACGAGCGGCGCGGACGCAGACGGTTGACGGTCATGCGGGGACCTCCAGGGGGTCGAGCTTGTTGGCCTTGCGGATCTCGTCGACGATACGGCCGATGATCCCGGTGATGTCGAAGTCCTTCGGGGTGAACACGGCGGCCACTCCAGCGGCCCTGAGCTGCGCGGCGTCCGCGTTCGGGATGATCCCGCCGGCGATCACCGGGATGTCGTGGGCGCCTGCCTCGCGCAGCCGCTCCAGGACGTCCGGGACCAGCTGGGCGTGCGAGCCGGAGAGGATGGAGAGCCCGACCGCGTGCACGTCCTCGGCGAGGGCCGCGTCCACGATCTGCTCCGGGGTGAGCCGGATGCCCTGGTAGACCACTTCGAAGCCCGCGTCGCGGGCCCGCACGGCGATCTGCTCGGCCCCGTTGGAGTGCCCGTCCAGACCCGGCTTGCCGACCAGGAAGCGGAGCTTGCCGACGTTCAGGTCCTTCGCCGTCAGCTCCACCTTGCGGCGGACCACCGACATGGCCGAGCCCTCCTCGGCGGAGACGGCCACCGGGGCCGACGACACGCCGGTCGGCGCCCGGAACTCCCCGAACACCTCCCGCAGGGCCCCGGCCCACTCGCCGGTCGTGACCCCGGCGCGGGCGCACTCCAGGGTGGCCTCCATGAGGTTGCCGGTGCCCTTCGCGGCCTCCTTCAGCCGCTCCAGCGCCTTGCACGGGCGCGGGTGGTTGAAGGGCGGCTGGTAACGGGTGTCACGCCAGTTCCGGAGCGATGTGATCACCCGGGCCTCGACCGCCGGGTCGACCGTCTGGATCGCCGCGTCCAGGTCGGCCGTCAGCGGGTTCGGCTCCGTCGACTCGAAGACGTTGACGCCGACGATCTTCTCCTGGCCGGACTCGATCCGGGCCCGGCGTTCGGCGTGCGAGGAGACCAGCTGGGACTTGAGGTAGCCGGACTCGACGGCGGCCATCGCGCCGCCCATCTCCTGGATCCGCTCGATCTCGGCGAAGGACTGCTCGACCAGCTCGGTCACCTTCGCCTCGATGACGTGCGAGCCCTCGAAGATGTCCTCGTACTCCAGCAGATCGCTCTCGTGCGCCAGCACCTGCTGGATCCGCAGCGACCACTGCTGGTCCCACGGCCGGGGCAGCCCGAGGGCCTCGTTCCAGGCCGGCAGCTGGACCGCCCTGGCCCGCGCGTCCTTGGAGAGGGTCACGGCCAGCATCTCCAGGACGATCCGCTGGACGTTGTTCTCCGGCTGCGCCTCGGTCAGACCGAGGGAGTTGACCTGGACGCCGTACCGGAAACGCCGCTGCTTGGCGTTCTCGATGCCGTACCGCTCGCGGGTGATGCGGTCCCAGATGCGGCCGAACGCGCGCATCTTGCACATCTCCTCGACGAAGCGGACGCCCGCGTTCACGAAGAAGGAGATACGGGCGACGACCTCGCCCATGCGCTCCTGCGGGACCTGCCCGGAGTCCCGCACGGCGTCCAGCACCGCGATCGCCGTGGACATCGCGTACGCGATCTCCTGCACCGGCGTGGCGCCCGCCTCCTGCAAGTGGTAGCTGCAGATGTTGATCGGGTTCCACTTCGGCATGTGGGAGACCGTGTACGCGATCATGTCCGTCGTCAGCCGGAGCGAGGGTCCCGGCGGGAACACATGGGTGCCCCGCGACAGGTACTCCTTGACGATGTCGTTCTGGGTCGTGCCCTGGAGCCGGGTGATGTCCACACCCTGTTCCTCGGCGACGACCTGATAGAGCGCCAGCAGCCACATGGCGGTGGCGTTGATGGTCATCGAGGTGTTCATCTGGTCCAGGGGGATGTCCTGGAACAGCCTGCGCATGTCACCGAGATGGGCCACCGGGACGCCGACCCGGCCGACCTCGCCGCGGGCGAGGATGTGGTCGGAGTCGTAGCCGGTCTGGGTCGGCAGGTCGAAGGCGACCGACAGACCCGTCTGCCCCTTGGCGAGGTTGCGCCGGTACAGCTCGTTGGACGCCTCGGCCGTGGAGTGACCGGCGTACGTGCGCATGAGCCACGGCCGGTCCTTGGCTTTCCCGCCCTCGGCGGGCTGACGCTCGCTCATCGTGGACCTCAGATGTTCCGGAAGCGGTTGATGGCGTCGATGTGCTGGGCGCGCTTGTCGTGGTCGCGGACGCCCAGGCCCTCCTCGGGGGCCAGCGCGAGGACGCCGACCTTGCCCTGGTGGAGATTGCGGTGCACGTCGTACGCGGCCTGCCCGGTCTCCTCCAGGGAGTAGACCTTCGACAGCGTCGGGTGGATCTTGCCCTTGGCGATGAGGCGGTTGGCCTCCCACGCCTCGCGGTAGTTCGCGAAGTGCGAGCCGATGATCCGCTTCAGCGACATCCACAGGTAGCGGTTGTCGTACTCGTGCATGTAGCCCGAGGTCGAGGCGCAGGTGGTGATGGTGCCGCCCTTGCGCGTGACGAAGACGCTCGCCCCGAAGGTCTCGCGGCCGGGGTGCTCGAAGACGATGTCGATGTCCTCGCCGCCGGTGAGGTCGCGGATGCGCTTGCCGAAGCGCTTCCACTCCTTGGGGTCCTGGGTGGTCTCGTCCTTCCAGAACTTGTAGTCCTCGGCGGTGCGGTCGATGATCGCGTCGGCGCCCATCGAGCGGCAGATGTTCGCCTTCTGCTCGCTGGAGACGACACAGATCGGGTTGGCGCCGCCGGCCAGCGCGAACTGGGTGGCGTACGAGCCGAGGCCGCCGCTGGCGCCCCAGATCAGCACGTTGTCGCCCTGCTTCATGCCGGCGCCGTTGCGGGAGACCAGCTGCCGGTAGGCGGTGGAGTTCACCAGCCCCGGGGCGGCGGCCTCCTCCCAGCTGAGGTGGCCGGGCTTCGGCATCAGCTGGTTGGACTTGACGAGCGCGATCTCGGCGAGGCCGCCGAAGTTGGTCTCGAAGCCCCAGATCCGCTGCTCGGGGTCGAGCATCGTGTCGTTGTGGCCGTCGGAGGACTCCAGCTCGACGGAGAGGCAGTGCGCGACGACCTCGTCACCGGGCTTCCAGGCGTTGACGCCGGGACCGGTGCGCAGGACGACGCCCGCGAGGTCGGAGCCGATGATGTGGTACGGCAGGTCGTGGCGCTTGGCCAGCTCGTTGGTGCGGCCGTAGCGCTCCAGGAACCCGAAGGTGGACAGCGGCTCGAAGATCGAGGTCCACACGGAGTTGTAGTTGACCGAGGAGGCCATGACGGCCACCAGAGCCTCGCCCGGGCCCAGCTCCGGGAGCGGGACCTCGTCGAGGTGGATCGACTTGCGGGGGTCCTTGTCGCGGGTGGTGAGCCCCGCGAACATCTCCGTCTCGTCCTTGTGCACGGTGATCGCGCGGTACGACTCGGGGAGCGGCAGAGCGGCGAAGTCGGCCGACGTGGAGTCCGGCGACTGGATCGCGTCCAGGATTTCCTTCACGGTGGTGCCTCCGGCGACGAGCGTCCTGAGGGAAGACGCTGTTGAGGGTTACGTCGGGTGCTGCTGGTGGGTGTGGTGCCGTCGGTTCGGCGGAGGTGGTGCTACGGCGGCGCTTTGTGGCGCGGAGGGTGCCTGTGACGCAGGCGTCCGGGCGCGCGGACCGTGGTCTGCGGGGACAGCCGGCGTACGGGAGTTCTCTGCACCCCGGCCGCCCGGACTCCTTCAACGTATGGCACGCCGTGTCACCTCGCAAGGCACCGAGTGCCAGAAAGTTCGCTCAGGTGAAATCTTTACGTAACACGTGAGCGATGATCGATCAGACGGCAGGGCAAAAGGGCCTCTGACATGGCAAAACGGCCACCCCGCAGGGTGGCCGTCCTCACAGTTACCGATGAGTAGAACGTGGTCCGGATCGGGTTCAGCGGTCCCGGAGTGCCTCTTCGATGGTCCGCATGACCTCGTCGAGGGAGGCGTCGGTGCGGGCGACCGTCACCAGGACCTCGCCGTGGGCGGAGGCCGTCGCGGCGGCCGGCTCGGGTGCCAGGGTGCGGCCGGCGCCGGTGCCCGTGCCGAACGTCCTGCGCACGATGGCGAAGGCGTGGTCGAGATGGGTCTCCACGTCGCCCTGCCCGCCCGAGCGGAGCCACCGGCGCAGTACGTGGTTGTGCGCGGTGACGACCGCGGACGCGGCCACCTCGGCGAGCAGCGGGTCGTCGTTGCCGGCGTCGTGGTGGGCGTTCTCGTCGAAGTGGCCCAGCAGATAGCGGGTGAACAGACGCTCGTAGCGGGCCACGGAGGCGATCTCCGCCTCCCGCAGGGTGGGGACCTCACGGGTCAGCTTGTAGCGGGCGACCGAGATCTCCGGCCGGGCCGCGTACATCTTCATGACTTCCTTGATGCCGCGGCACACCGTGTCGAGCGGGTGCTCGTGCTGGGGTGCCGCGTTGAGCACCGCCTCGGCCCGGATCAGGGTGTCGTCGTGGTCCGGGAAGATCGCCTCTTCCTTGGAGCGGAAGTGGCGGAAGAAGGTGCGGCGCGCGACCCCGGCCGCCGCCGCGATCTCGTCGACGGTGGTCGCCTCGTACCCCTTGGTCGAGAACAGCTCCATGGCCGCGGCCGCCAGTTCCCGGCGCATCTTGAGGCGTTGGGCGGCGGCGCGACTTCCCGCGGCGCTCTCCGGAGCGTCGGGCGCAGCTGATGTACGTGAGGACTTGGCGGGCTGGGACATGCCCCGAACGTACTGCATCCGTGCAGGAGAGTGCGCGTGTCCGGCCATCCCCCCGCGCCGCTCGGACGAGGAGGTGACCAGGTGGGCGGGCGGGGCGGCGGCGGTGCGGGCCGGCCCGGAACGGCTGCCCGGACCGAGCAGCCCTCCCCAGTCCGGGCCGTCGGCCACCGTCGGCCGGCGCACCGGATCGGCGTCCGCCGTCGACCCGCCCGCCCGGGGCACCCCGGGCGGGCCCGACGAGGACGCCGGGCCCGGGGGCGCTCCGATCCCGTCGTCCCCCCGCTCAGCGCTTGGCATATTCGCGGAAGCCACGGCCCGTCTTGCGGCCGAGGCAGCCCGCGGCCACCAGGTGCTCCAGCAGCGGCGCCGGGGCCAGTCCGGGATCGCGGAACTCGCGGTGCAGGACCTTCTCGATGGCCAGCGAGACGTCCAGGCCGACCACGTCCAGCAGTTCGAACGGACCCATCGGGTAGCCGCCGCCCAGCTTCATGGCCGCGTCGATGTCGTCCAGCGTCGCGTAGTGCTCCTGGACCATCTTGATCGCGTTGTTCAGGTACGGGAACAGCAGCGCGTTCACGATGAAACCGGCCCGGTCCCCGCAGTCCACCGGGTGCTTGCGGACCTTCGCGCACACCTCGCGGACGGTGGCGTGCACGTCGTCGGCGGTCAGGACCGTGCGGACCACCTCGACCAGCTTCATCGCGGGCGCCGGGTTGAAGAAGTGCATCCCGATCACGTCCTGCGGGCGCGAGGTGGCGCGGGCGCAGGCGACCACGGGCAGCGAGGAGGTGGTGGTGGCCAGGATCGCGCCCGGCTTGCAGACCTTGTCGAAGGTCGCGAACAGCTGCCGCTTGACCTCCAGGTCCTCGGCCACGGCCTCCAGCGCCAGATCGACGTCCGCGAAGGCGTCGTAGGAGCCGGCCGGGGTGATCAGGTCCAGGGTCTCGGCGGCGGCCTCGACCGTCATCCGCCCCTTGTCGACGGAGCGCGCCAGCGACTTGCCGATACGGGCCTTCGCGGCCTGCGCCTTCTCCTCGGTGCGGGCGGCCAGCACGACCTCGTACCCGGACTTCGCGAACACCTCGGCGATCCCGGACGCCATGGTCCCGGAGCCCGCGACGCCCACGGAACGGACGGTACGGCCGGGGACCGTGACGACCCCGTCCAGCGGTGTCAGCGCGTCCCGCACGACGGTGGCGGAGCCGGGGGCCTCGTAGGAGTAGAAGCCGCGCCCCGACTTGCGGCCGGTCAGACCCGCCTCGCTGAGCTGCCGCAGGATCGGCGCCGGGGCGTGCAGCCGGTCGTGCGAGGCCGTGTACATGGCCTCCAGGACCGTGCGCGCGGTGTCGACGCCGATCAGGTCCAGCAGGGCCAGCGGACCCATCGGCAGGCCGCAGCCGAGCCGCATCGCCGCGTCGATGTCCTCGCGGGAGGCGTACTTCGCCTCGTACATCGCGGCTGCCTGGTTGAGGTAGCCGAACAGCAGTCCGTCGGCGACGAATCCGGGCCGGTCGCCGACCGCGACGGGCTCCTTGCCCAGGTCGAGGGCGAGATCCGTGACCCGGGCGACGGCCTGGGGCGCGGTCAGCACCGAGGAGACGACCTCGACCAGCTTCATCGCCGGCGCCGGGTTGAAGAAGTGCAGGCCGAGCACCCGCTCCGGGCGCGCCGACTCGGCGGCCAGCCGCGTCACCGACAGGGCGTTGGTGCCGGTGGCGAGGACGGCGTCCGGACGCACGATCGCGTCCAGCTCACGGAAGACCTGCTGCTTGATCTCGTACGACTCCGGGACCACCTCGATCACCAGGTCGGCGTCGGCCGCGGCCTGGAGGTCGGTGAAGGTGC
This sequence comes from Streptomyces bottropensis ATCC 25435, assembly GCF_000383595.1. Classification (NCBI taxonomy): domain Bacteria; kingdom Bacillati; phylum Actinomycetota; class Actinomycetes; order Kitasatosporales; family Streptomycetaceae; genus Streptomyces; species Streptomyces bottropensis. The sequence goes on from NZ_KB911581.1 coordinate 2,823,153, forward strand.
GGAAGCGGGCGAGGGCGTCACCGCGCTCCTGCTCGGTGAGGCGCCCACGGGTCACGGCACGCTCGGTGGCGGCCTCCAGCGCGGCGACGGCGCGGGCGGCGGCGGCCTCGCTGAGGTCGATGCCGACGACCTCACGGCCGGCCCGGGCCAGCACTTCGGCGATACCGGTGCCCATGGTGCCGAGGCCGACCACGGCGATCGTCTTGAACGGGGACTGCGCGGACAGCGGGGACAGCGACGAGTCGGAAAGGGGAGTGGCCATCGCGGGACTCCAGACGAGGTGACGACTGAGGGAAACGCCGCGGGTGCGCGAAGAGCGCGCAACCGGCGCGTGGCGTGCGGGTGCGGGTGGTGCCGGGCTGATGAACGCACACGCCCGGTGCCGTCGCCGGGGCGTGCACACGCCCGGGGGAACGGCTGAACCGACCGGCCCTGTCCCGAGGCCGAGCCGTACTGGTACTCCAGGTACCGAACCGACTGTGCTCACGACGGCTGCGTCACCAAACCGTCGGGAGCGAACACGAGTGGGTAACTCGCTCGTCTGAGCTTAACCGGCGGGTAACGAGCGCGCCAGCCCCCGTGTGTTGTGACGTACGTCCCCCAAGCGTGCCGGGCGCCCGTACGCTCGACGGCATGGACGAGGAGTTGCGATCACTCACGGAGCGTGTGCGGAGCGAGTCGGGCGGCGCGGCGGGATACGAGCGGCTCGTGCGGACCGAGTCCACGGACGAACTGGCGGGCGTGCTCGTCGAGCAGGGGCAGCCGCTGTGGGCGCGGGAGTTGGCCGCGTTCCGGCTCGGCGTCGCGGGGGACCGCCGGGCCTTCGAGTCCCTCGTCCTCCTGCTCAACCACCGCGATCCCCCGCGCTGCGCCTCGGCCGCCTACGCGCTCGCCCGGCTCGGTGACCCGCGCACCGCGCGCGCGGCGGCCGCCCTCGCGACCAACGAACTCCGGGTCGCCTACGCCCTGCACCCGGTGCGCCTCCTCGTCGAACTCCGTGCCCCCGAGTCCGTCCCGGCGCTGATCACCACACTCCGGCGCCGTCTGCACCCGCACGACCCCTACCGCCGGGTGGCGCTGGCGTGCGTGGACGGGCTGGGCGTTCTCGGGGACGCCCGCGCCAGGACCGTACTGAACGACGCCCTCGCGCATCCCACGCTCGCGGAGGCGGCGGTGCGGGCGCTGGCACGCATCCCCCGGCAGCGTTAGGCGCCGAGCTCCCGCACGTACCGGACCTCGGGCACCTCGGTTCCGCCCACCTCGAACGGCTCCTCGGCGCTGTCCGCGGTGAAGCCGTGGCGGGCGTAGAAGCGGCGGGCCCGCACGTTCTCCTTCAGCACCCACAGGCGCACCGAGCCGTGGCCGGCCGCCTCGCAGCGCGCGGCGGACTCCCGCAGCAGCGCGGTGCCCACTCCGGTGCCGTAGTGCCCGGGGCGCGTGTAGAGGGCGTACAACTCGGCGTCCCCGGTGCGGGCTTCGCCGTCGCGGTAGGGGCCGTACGCCGCCCAGCCGACGATCTCGCCTGCCCGAACGGCGATCAGGTTCACCACGGGGTTGCCGGCCTTCGCCAGCATCACGCGGCGCTTCTCGGCGTCCTCCTCCACGTCCATGGCGTCGAGGTGGGACGAGGGGACGAGGCCGGCGTACGCGGTCCGCCAGCCGCCCACGCGGATCTCGGCCACGGGACGGCAGTCGGACGGGGTCATCTCGCGGACGCGGAGTTCGCCGAGGTCGTGGGGGGCGTCGTTCATGACGGCACCCTAGGCGGGGCGGGCCGCGGGAGTCCCGTGCTTTTCCGGCGGGACCCCCACGGCCCCGGCTCAGCCGCGGAAGCCCAGCAGACCGTGCAGCGTCGTGCCCCGGGACGAGGCGGACGCGGCCTTGTTCTTCAGGGGCTCGGGGGCGGCGAGCTTCGCGCAGGTGGCGTCGATCTCGCCCTGGCCGCGCGGCACCCTGCCGTCGGTCAGATAGGCCGCCAGGTGCTTGTCCAGGCAGGCGTTGCCGCTCAGTGAGATGCCGTGGTTCCCGCCGCCCTCCTCGACGACCAGGCTGGACCCGCGCAGCAGCTGGTGGGTGACGACCCCGCCCTCGTAGGGAGTGGCCGCGTCGTCCGTCGCCTGGAGGATCAGCACCGGCGGCAGCGCGGTGTTGGAGACGTCCACGGGGTCCAGGGACGCGGTGGGCCAGAACGCGCAGGGCGCGTTGTACCAGGCGTTGTTCCAGGTCATGAACGGTGCCTTCTCGTACATCGCCCAGTTGTCCTCGCGCCACTCGTCCCAGTCACGGCTCCAGCGCGCGTCACGGCACTGCACCGAGGCGTAGACGCTGTAGCCGTTGTCACCGGCCGCGTCGACGGCGCCGAAGTTCTCGTACGCCTCGACCAGCGGATCGTCGTTCTTCTTGTTCACGAAGGCCGCGAACGCCTCGGCGAGATAGGGCCAGTAGCCGTCGTAGTAGCCGCCGGGCATGAACGTGTCCTCCAGTTCGGAGGCGCCCACCTTGCCGTCCGCGGGGCGCGCGGCCAGCGCCGACCGCATCGCGTACCACTTGGCCTCGATCTTCTCCGGATCGGTGCCGAGCCGGTACGTCCGGTCGTGCCGGGCGATCCAGGCCATCAGCGCCCGGTGGCGGTCGTTGAACGCATGGTCCTGCCCGAGGTTGCTGTCGTACCAGACCCCCGTGGGGTCCACGACGGAGTCCAGCACCACGCGTCGTACCCGGTTCGGGAAGAGCTTGGCGTACACGGCGCCCAGGTAGGTGCCGTACGAGTACCCGAAGTAGTTGATCTTCTTGGCGCCGAGGGCCGCGCGGATGGCGTCCAGGTCCCGGACCGCGCTCACCGTGTCGATGTACGGCAGCACGTCCGCGTACTTCTTGGCGCACGCCTGGGCGAAGGCCCTGGCACGCGCGAGGTTGGCCCGCTCGGCCTTCGGGGTGCTCGGCAGGGAGTCGGGGCGCACCGCCGCGAAGTGGCCCGGCCTGCAGTTCAGCGCGGGCTTGCTGGCGCCGACGCCGCGCGGGTCGAAGCCGATGACGTCGTACTGCGCCGCCACCTTCTTCGGCAGCGACGACGCGACGAAACCGGCGAGGGCGCGGCCGCTGCCACCGGGGCCGCCCGGGTTGACCAGCAGGGGGCCCTGGTAGGTCTTCGCGGTGTGCGGGACGCGGGAGAGGGCGAGCGTGATCTTTCTGCCGTTCGGCTTGCCGTGGTCCAGCGGCACCTTCAGGGGGGCGCACTGGAGCTTGGGATGGTCGGCGGTGGCGCACTTCTTCCAGGCCGGCTTCGCCGTCGGGGCGGTGGCCATGGCGCCGCTCGCGCCGGCGGGGACCGCCGTGACCATTCCGGCCAACAGGGCGACGGCACCGCACAGAGCAGCTGTGCGTTTCTTCATCGTCAGGCCTCCCAGGACGGAGGATTTCGGGCCGTGCACGCCACGGCCTTCGTCGCATCGTCCCGAACCGGGCCCCGCGAAGAACGCGTTCTCCCGAGACTTGACCCGTTCGGGGCGGGAGAAGCGCCCGGATGCTCCCCGAGGGGCCGGAAGAGGTCGAGGAAGGTTCGAAGGGTGTCGGAAGCGTCGTGGACGGGTCCGAGGAGGGTCAGAGAAGAGTCAGCTGGGTCGGTTCCGTGTCCCGGGCCGTCTCCGGCGCGGGACGCTCGCGCACCGGCGGCCGTCGCAGCCCCTCGTTGCGCCGGGGCCCGATGCCGTACTCCTCGGCCAGTTCGTGGACCTGACGGGTGATCTGCCGCTGATACCACTTCGGGGCATAGGCGCCCTCCGCGTAGAGCAGCTCGTAACGCCGTACGAGACGGGGGTGGTGGCGTTCCAGCCAGGCCATGTACCACTCGCGCGCGCCGGGCCGCAGATGCAGCACCAGCGGGGTCACGGAGGTGGCGCCGGAGGCCGCGACGGCCCGCACGGTCTCGCGCAGCCGGTCGGGGTGGTCGCTGAGGAAGGGCAGCACGGGGGCCATCAGCACCCCGCAGCCGATCCCCTGCCCGGTGAAGGCCCGTACGACGTCCAGCCGGCGCTCCGGCGCGGGCGTGCCGGGCTCGACCGTGCGCCACAGCTCGGGGTCGGTGAAGCCGACGGAGACCGACAGGCCGACCTCGGTGACCTCCGCCGCCTGCCGGATCAGCTCCAGGTCGCGCAGGATCAGCGTGCCCTTGGTCAGGATGGAGAAGGGGTTCGCGTGGTCGCGCAGGGCCGCGATGACGCCCGGCATCAGGCGGTAGCGGCCTTCCGCGCGCTGGTAGCAGTCGACGTTGGTGCCCATCGCGATGTGCTCGCCCCGCCAGCGCGGCGAGGCCAGCTGCCGGCGCAGCAGGTCGGGCGCGTTGATCTTCACGACGATCTGCGAGTCGAAGTCGAGGCCCGTGTCGAGGTCCAGGTAGCTGTGGGTGCTGCGGGCGAAGCAGTAGACGCACGCGTGCGTGCAGCCCCGGTAGGGGTTCACCGTCCATTCGAACGGCATCCGCGAGGCGCCCGGCACCCGGTTCACGATCGTCCTCGCCCGGACCTCGTGGAAGGTCATGCCGCGGAACTCGGGAGTGTCGAAGGTCCGGCTCGTCACCATGTCCGCGCCGAACAGCGCGGCGTCCCGGGCCGTGGCGGGGTTCTCGGCCAGATGGTCCCAGCGCATGGACGCCTCCTCGGTTGCTCTGCCGCCAGAATAGAACACATGTTCCCTTGATCGTGCGAACTGGTTTTCGAACATCGTGTGGAGGTCTCGTCGGTGGTCCTCGGGGGGGACCGCCGGGGTCCCTTGGGGCACCCCGATTTGGGCCCTCCGGCCGGGGGGTGGTTGGCTTTCCGCACATCCCCGAGTTACCAAGTGCTGGAGGAAGTGCAATGGCGCAGGTCGAGGCCACGACTGAACGAGTCGTCGCGGCGGACGCGGAGACGGTGTTCGACACCCTGGCCGACTACAGCGGCGCGCGCGGGAAGCTGATGCCGCAGCACTTCAGCGAGTACGAGGTGCGCGAGGGCGGCGACGGCGAGGGCACCCTCGTCCACTGGAAGCTCCAGGCCACCAGCAAGCGTGTGCGCGACTGCCTCCTGGAGGTCACCGAGCCCTCCGACGGGGAACTCGTCGAGAAGGACCGCAACTCCTCCATGGTCACCGTCTGGCGGGTCACCCCGGCCGGCGAGGGCGGCTCCCGCGTCGTCGTCACCACCACCTGGCAGGGCGCCGGCGGTATCGGCGGCTTCTTCGAGAAGACCTTCGCCCCCAAGGGCCTCGCCCGGATCTACGACGCCCTGCTCGCCAACCTCGCCGCCGAGGTGGAGAAGTAGCCTCCTGGGCCGGGAGCCGACTCGCCGGTGGTGCCCGGTCCAACGAACGCACCTCGGGGGCGCGTTGCCGCCCTCACCGGTTCGAGTGGATCTCCGTGACGTGCGCCGGAATGCCGTAACTCGTCGCACTTGCCGACAGTTCCCGCTTATCGCGGGAATTGTGCGGTAAGTGCGACGAGGGGAGCGGCACGCATGAGCGCGATCACACTGGTGAAGGACGATCCGGCCACCACACCCGCGACACCACCACCGGCGGACGACGCTCCCCCGCACGGCCCGCACCGCGTCCGGCTCGTCTTCTTCGCCCTGCTCCTCGTCCTGCTCCTCGCCGCGCTGGAGCAGATGGCCGTCGCCACCGCCCTTCCCGAGATCGTCGGCGAACTGCGCGGCGCCGACCGGATGTCCTGGGCGATCACCGCCTATCTCCTCACCGCGACCGTCACCCTGCCCGTCTACGCCGCGCTGAGCGAACTCCGCGGCCCCAAGGGCGTGTTCCAGTGGGCGCTGGTGCTCTTCGTGACCGGCTCCGCCCTCGCCGGAGTCGCCCGGAACATGGACCAGCTCATCGTGTTCCGCGCGCTCCAGGGCGCCGGCGCGGGCGGCCTCATGATCGGTGCGCAGGCGATCGTCGCCGCCGTCGTGCCGGCCCGGAGACGCGGCCGCCATCTGGGCGCCGTCGGCGCCGTGTTCGGCCTCGCCTCCGTCACCGGGCCGCTCCTGGGCGGCTGGCTCACCGACCACCTCTCCTGGCGCTGGTGCTTCTACGTCAACGTGCCCTGCGGGCTCGTCGCCCTGGCCGTCGTCACCTTCGCGCTGCGGCTGCCGAGAACCTCCGCCAGGGGACGGCTCGACGTCCTGGGCACGCTGCTGCTCGCCGCCGCCTCGACCTGTCTGGTCCTCCTGGCCGGTTGGGGCGGTACCTCGCACGCCTGGAACTCGCGGCTCGTCCTCGGTCTCGCCGCCGGCGCGGTCCTGGCGACCGCGCTCCTCCTCGTCGTCGAGCGGTTCGCGATCCAACCCCTGTTTCCCCTGCGGCTGTTCAGGAACCCGGTCTTCGTCGTCAGCGGCCTGGTCGGCATCACCGTCGGTCTCGCCCTCTTCGGCACCGCCGGTTACCTGCCCACCCAGCTGCGCATGGTCGGCGGGATCTCCGCCACCGAGTCCGGGCTGCTCATGCTGCCGATGACGACCGGCATCGTCGGCGCGTCCGTCGTCTGCGGCCGGCTCATCGCCCGCACCGGGCACTTCCGTACGTACCCGGTCCTCGGCAGTGCCCTGACCGCCCTCGGCGTCTGGCTGCTGTCCCGCCTGGAGCCGGACACGCCCCCGCTGCAGTTCGGCATCTGGACGGCCCTCCTCGGCGCCGGTATCGGCATGGTGATGCCCGTCCTGGTCCTCGCGGTGCAGAACTCCGTCCGCCCCGCCGACCTCGGGGCCGCCACCGCCGCCGGCGACTACTTCCGGCAGCTCGGCGGCAGTGTCGGCGTGGCCGCCTTCGGCGCGCTCCTCACCACCCGCCTCGCCGAGCGGCTTCCGGAACGTGCGGGCGCCGTCCTCCCCGACCCCCGCTCCCTCACCCCCGAACTCGTCCACGCCCTGCCCGGCCCGCTGCGCGACGCCCATGTCGACGCCTACGCGCAGACCGTGCCGCGCCTCTTCCTGTACCTCGTGCCGGTGCTCGTGCTCGGGGCGCTCGTGGCCTGCTTCCTCCGGGAGCGGGCGCCGGGGGCGGCCCGCGACGACGTCCCCGCCGGCCCCGCGCCCGCGCCGGCCCCCGCTCCCGTGCCGGCCGCCCGGCTGCCGCGGACACGGGCCCCCTACGGGCCCGGGGTCCCCGTCCGCGGCACGGTCCGTCAGTCCGACGGCACCGTCGTTCCCCGCGCCGCGCTCACCCTGATCGACGGCACCGGCCGGCAGACCGGGCGCGGCGCCGTCGGCGAGGACGGGCGGTACGCGCTGTCCACCCCCGGGCCGGGGGCGTACGTGCTGATCGCGGCCGCGGGCGGCCACCAGCCGCAGGCCCTGAGCGTCACGGTCGGGGACGGCCCCGTCGAGGTCGACATCGTGCTCGGCGGCGCGGGGCGTCTGGCCGGGACCGTACGGACGGCGGACGGGCGGGCGGTCGGCGACGCGACCCTCACGCTCACCGACGCGCACGGCGAGGTCGTCGTGACCACCCGCAGCGGGGCGGAGGGCGCCTACCTCATCACCGAGCTGGTCGCCGGGGACTACACCCTCGCCGTGAGCGCCCACTCCCACCGCCCGGCCGCGCTCCCCGTCACCGTCCGGGCCGCCCGCGAGACCCGCCGGGACGTCGAACTCGCCGGGGGCGCCGTCCTGCGGGGCACGGTCCGCGCCGGGAGCGGCAGGCCGGTGGAGGAGGCGCGCGTGACGCTCCTGGAGGCCACCGGGGACGTCGTCGACACGATCACCACCGGCGTCGACGGAACGTTCCGGTTCGCCGACCTCGCCCCCGGCGAGTACACCGTCATCGCCACCGGCCATCCCCCCGTCGCGACGGTGCTCCAGGTCGCCGGCGGCGGCACGGAGCGGGACCTGCGGCTGGGGTACGAGGACTGAGCCCACGTCCACGGGGGAGCGGGCCGGTGGTCGGCCTCCGAGGGTGCGCGCATGATCGTGCGCCGCCCGTGCGGCCTGCGTGTGCGCCGGAGCCTCCCCGGGAGCAATTCGCGTATTGCCACACATCGCGACGCTAGGCGGTCGTACCGTAGTGGGGGCGGCGCAGATCTTGGGAGCCGTGGGGAGAGAGGGCCTTGGCCATGGACCGTGGCACCGACACGGGCGCGACCACCGGCCACGGAGCCGGTGACGGCACGGCCGAGGGGGCCGCGGTCGGTCGTATCCCCCTGGCCGTGGTCGTCGTCGACCGCGCCGGCCTCGTGTCGCACTGGAGCACCGGCGCACGCCGTCTCTTCGGCACCGCCAAGGACGAAGCGGTGGGCCGGCCCGCCCTGGACCTGCTGCCCGTCTCCGGCGCCCTCCCCGACGAGGACGACATCCCGCCCCGTGGGGCGTACGGCGCGTACGACGCGCTCGGCCACGACCTGGAGACCTCCCTCGACGGACACCTCTCCTACCCGGCGGCCGGCCGCGCCCGGCTCACCGTGCCTGGCCGCGACCGAATGGACGTCCTGTGGTGGGCGTATCCCCTGGTCGGCCCCGGCCGGGAGCGTCTGCTCGTCCTCGCGGCCGACGCCGAGACGCTGCGCCGAGGGGACGACGAGCCGGTCCTCGCCGTCGAGCGCATCGCCCCCGGTTTCGCCCTGCACACCGACTTCCCCGGCGCCGAGGAACTCGCCCGCAGGCTCCCCGAGATCCTGCCCAGCATGAGCGTCGGCGAGAGCGCCCGCATCGTCGCCCAGGTCCTGGAGCTGGGCTATCCGGTGCTGGAGTTCAGTCAGAACGACCGGGTGCCCGTCACCCCCGACTGGGGCGTGCCCCGGCGCGCGGAGCGCCGGGCGCGCCGGGAGCGGGCCGCGCGCGCCGTCGCCGAGGGGCTGCCGGTCCCCCCGGACGCGCGGGAGGAGGACGAGGACCTCGAATACGCGGCCGTACGCGAGCGCCTGGAGTTCCTCAACGAGGTCAGCGGACGCATCGGCACCTCCCTGGATCTGTCGCAGACCATCGTCGAGGTGAGCCGGGCGGTCGTGCCCCGCTTCACCGACGTCGCCGGCACCTATCTGCGCGAGCAGGTCGTCGCCGGCGAGGGCTTCCCCGAGGGCGTGCCGGACACGACGACCATGTGGCACCGGGTGGCCCTGGAGCACACGGACGAGCCGGGCCGCTGGGACGACGTCGTCCCCGTCGGCGAGGCCATGCCGTTCCCCGCGCACACCCCGTTCTTCCAGTGCATGACCACCGGCGAGCCCGTCCTCGTGCCCCGCATCAGCGAGCAGATGGGGCACGCGATCGCCGCGCAGTTCGACAAGCGCGACATCCGGCCGCTGATCACGGGCCGCTCCATGCTGGTCGTGCCCCTGAAGGCCCGCAACGTGGTGCTCGGCTTCATGATCCTGCTGCGCCACCCGGAGCGCGAGGTCTTCGACGACATGGACCGCGTCACCGGCGCCGAACTCGCCGCCCGCGCGGGTCTCGTCCTCGACAACGCCCGGATGTACACCTACCAGGAGAACGTCGCCGAGACGCTCCAGGACAGCATGCTCCCGCAGATCGAGGCCCACATGGCGGGCTGCGACATCGCCACCCGCTATCTGCCCGGCACCCTGCTCGGGCGGGTCGGCGGTGACTGGTTCGACTCGGTGAAGCTGCCGGGCGCCCGCACCGCCCTGGTCGTCGGCGACGTCATGGGGCACGGCCTCAACTCCGCCGCGATGATGGGGCAGCTGCGCACGGCCGTGCAGACCATGGCCGCACTCGACCTGCCGCCCGCGCAGCTCCTGCGCAACCTCGACGACCTCGCCCAGCGCCTCGGCGAGCACTACCTCGCGACCTGCCTCTACGCCGTCTACGACCCCGTCGTGGGCGAGCTGCACCTCGCCAACGCCGGCCACATCCCGCCCGTACTGGTCCGCGCGGTGGACGGCCGTACCGAACTCCTCGACCTGCCCACGGGCGCCCCGATCGGTGTCGGAGGAGTGCCGTTCGAGGCGGTACGCGTGCGCGTGGAGCCCGGCGACCGGCTCGTGATGTGCACCGACGGGCTGGTCGAGGTGCGCGGCGAGGACATCGGCGTGGGGCTCGCGACCCTCTGCGAGTCCGCCGCCCACCCGGCCGCCTCCATGGACGACGCCTGCGACACGATCATCCGTGCCCTCAACACGCGCGGCGGCCGCAAGGACGACGTGGCCCTGCTGATGGCCCGGCTCAACGGCATCGCACCCGAGGACGTCGCCGAGTGGCGTCTCGCCCCCGACCCGGTCGAGGCGGCCCGCGCCCGCGCCGCCGTCCGCGAACAGCTGTGCGTCTGGGGCCTCGACGCCCTCGCGGACACCACCGCGCTCCTGGTCGGCGAACTCGTCACCAACGCCGTACGCCACGCGCGCGGGCGCCGCATCGAAGTGCGCCTCGTCCGGGGCGACACCCTGCAGTGCGAGGTCTACGACGACGACCCCACCCTGCCGAACCTGCTCAGCGCGGCGCCCACGGACGAGTTCGGCCGCGGACTGCGGGTGCTCACGACCCTGGCGCGCGAGTGGGGGACCAGCCGGGCGGGGGCGGGCAAGACGGTGTGGTTCGAGCTGACGCTGCCGAGGCGGCGCTGAGGACCCGCGGGGGCGAGGAGGGGCGCCCCGGCAGCTGACGCGCGGGTGGCCGCACGAGTTGCCGACACGCGGGTCTGGACACGAGGTGAAGGTGCGTGCAGGGCGCTTGCCCGCGCGTGCCGGGCACGGTAGACCGATCTGGGCCCGCCGCGGCGGCGGGCCACGACGCGTTCAACGGGGGGTTGCGCATGAGTGTGACGAGTCGGTACCGGGAAGCCTGGGAGGGGTTCTGGCGGGAGGCCCCCGACGGACCGGGAGAGGTCTTCTGGGACGCCGGGCCGGAGCGGACCGCCGCCGTCCACCTCGCCCTGTTCGAGCCCCACCTGACGGCCCCCGGCCTGCCCCTCGTCGACCTCGGCTGCGGCAACGGCACCCAGACCCGCTACCTGGCCGACCGCTTCCCCCGGGTGATCGGCGTCGACCTCTCCAGCGCCGCCGTCGACCGGGCCCGCCGCGCCGACACCGGCGGCCGGGCCGCCTACCGCGCGCTGGACGCGTCCGACCGCACGGACGCCGAGACCCTGCACACCGACCTGGGCGACGCCAACGTCTACGTACGCGGTGTGCTCCACCAGTGCGAACCCGACGACCGGCAGCGGCTCGTCGACTCCGTCGCCACGCTGGTGGGCGAGCGCGGCCGGGTCTGTCTCGTCGAACTCGCCGAGGCCGCCAAGCCCGTGCTCATGGGCCTCGCGCAGAGCCCCGCCGGCCCGCCCGCCAAACTCGCCCCGGTCTTCCGGCACGGCATCGCCCCGGGCGAGGTCAGCGACGCCGCGGTCCCGCGGTATCTGCGGGCGGCCGGCCTCATCCTCGTCGCCGAGGGCGAACTCCCGCTGATCACCACGGAGCACACGGCCGACGGCACCCTGATCGAACTGCCGTCGAGGTGGTACGTGGCGGGGCGCCCGGCGTAGGGGGCTCGGGCGGTCCGTGAGCCGTCCCGGGGGTGTCCGGGGGCCGCGGCGGTGAGAGTTGTCCACAGGTCTGCCACGGATCGGCGCGACCGCGTACGGTTTCGAGCCATGAAGATCCTCATCAGCGCCGACATGGAGGGCGCCACCGGTGTCACCTGGCCGGCCGACGTGCTGCCGGGGACACCGCAGTGGGAGCGGTGTCGTGCGATGTTCACCTCGGACGTGAACGCCGCCGTGCTCGGCTTCCTCGACGGCGGCGCCGACGAGGTGCTGATCAACGAGGCGCACTGGACCATGCGCAATCTGCTGCTGGAGGAGCTGGACGAGCGCGCGCAGATGCTGACCGGCCGGCACAAGGCGCTGTCCATGGTGGAGGGCGTGCAGCACGGCGACGTGGACGGCATCGCCTTCGTGGGCTACCACGCGGGCGCCGGTATGGAGGGCGTCCTCGCCCACACCTACCTCGCCAACTCGATCACCGGCGTGTGGGTGAACGAGGAGCGGGCCAGCGAGGGGCTGCTCAACTCGCATGTCGTGGCCGAGTACGGGGTACCGGTGGTGCTGGTGACTGGCGACGACGTGGCGTGCGAGGACGCCCTCGGGTATGCGCCCGAGGCGCTCAAAGTGGCGGTCAAGGACCATGTTTCGCGGTACGCGGCGGTGTGCCGCACCCCGGCGAGAACGGCCGCCGACATCCGCGCGGCGGCGAAGGAGGCCGCCTCGCTCGCCGTGCGGCACACACCCGTCAGGGGCGGCCCGTTCACCGTGGCGCTGGAGTTCGACGCCGAGCACCTGGCGATGGCCGCGACGGTCGTACCGGGTGTGACCCGTACCGGTGAACGCAAGGTCGCGTACACCAGCCCGACCATGTACGAGGGAATCCGCACGTTCAAGGCGGTCACCACGATCGTCTCTGCCGCGGTGGAGGAGACATATGGCTGAGTCGGCGAAGCTCCCGGCGGCGGGGACCTCGCAGCTGCAGGCGCTGGACGAGGTCGTCCGTTTCACCTCCGACCTCATCCGCATCGACACCACCAACCGCGGCGGCGGGGACTGCCGGGAGCGGCCCGCCGCCGAGTACACCGCCGCGCTGCTGGCCGAGGCGGGCCTGGAGCCCACACTGCTGGAGCGCACCGAGGGCCGGACCAACGTCGTGGCGCGCATCGAGGGCACCGACCCGTCGGCGGACGCGCTGCTCGTCCACGGTCATCTGGACGTGGTGCCCGCGCAGGCGGCGGACTGGACCGTGCACCCGTTCTCCGGTGAGATCCGCGACGGCGTGGTCTGGGGCCGGGGCGCGGTCGACATGAAGAACATGGACGCGATGATCCTCGCGGTCGCCCGGCACTGGGCGCGCTCGGGCCTCAGGCCCCGCAGGGACGTGGTGATCGCGTTCACCGCCGACGAGGAGGCGAGCGCCGCGGACGGCTCCGGCTTCCTCACCGACGCGCACCCCGCACTCTTCGAGGGCTGCACCGAGGGCATCAGCGAGTCGGGGGCGTTCACCTTCCACGACGGAGCGGGGCGGCAGATCTACCCGATCGCGGCCGGAGAGCGCGGCACCGGCTGGCTGAAGCTCACCGCGCACGGCCGGGCCGGCCACGGCTCCAAGGTGAACCGCACCAACGCGGTGACCCGGCTGGCGGCCGCGATCGCCAGGATCGGCGCGCACGAGTGGCCGCTGCGGCTCACCCCGACCGTCCGCGCGGCCCTCGCCGCACTCGCCGCGCTGTACGGAGTCGAGGCCGACCTCGACGACCCCGGCGGCGTAGACCGGCTCCTCGACAAGCTCGGTCCGGCCGCCGCCCTGGTGGAGGCCACCGTCCGCAACAGCGCCAACCCGACGATGCTGGACGCCGGTTACAAGGTCAACGTGATCCCGGGGGAGGCCGTGGCCCGCGTGGACGGGCGGTACCTCCCCGGTGGCGAGGACGAGTTCCGGCAGACCCTCGACCGGCTCACCGGACCGGACGTGGAATGGGAGTACGAGCACCGGGAGGTGGCCCTCCAGTCGCCGGTGGACTCGGTGACGTACGCCCTGATGCGGGCCGCCGTCGAGGAGTTCGCGCCCGAGGGGCACGTGGTGCCGTACTGCATGCCGGGCGGCACGGACGCCAAGCAGTTCTCGCGCCTCGGCATCACCGGGTATGGCTTCTCGCCGCTGAAGCTGCCCGAGGGCTTCGACTACGCGGCGATGTTCCACGGGGTGGACGAGCGTGTCCCGGTCGAGGCGCTCCACTTCGGCGTCCATGTGCTCGACCGCTTCCTGCGGACGGCCTGAGCGATGACACACGGGGGACCAAGGCAGATGGGGGACAAGGTGCAGACCCTGGCGTACGGTTCGTGGCCCTCGCCGATCGACGCGGCGCTCGCCGCCGCGCACGACGGGCATCCCGAGTTCGTGGGCTTCGTCGGCGACGAGGCGTGGTGGACCGAGCCACGCCCCGCCGAGGGCGGCCGGCGCGCCCTGGTCCGGCGCAGGGCCGACGGCACCCAGGAGTCGGTGCTGCCGGCCCCGTGGGACGTGCGCAGCCGGGTCATGGAGTACGGCGGGCAGCCCTGGACCGGCGTCGTGCGGGACAACGGCCCCCTGGTGGTCTTCGTCAACCACGCCGACCAGCGCCTCTACGGCTTCGCACCGGGTGGCGAGCCCGTCCCGCTCACCCCGGTGTCGACGGTGGGCGGCGGCCTGCGCTGGGCGGACCCGCGCCCGCACCCGGAACGCGACGAGGTGTGGTGCGTCCTGGAGGAGTTCACCGGTGACGGGCCCACCGACGTCCGGCGGGTCGTGGCCGCGGTGCCATTGGACGGCTCGGCGGCCGAGGACCGGCACGCCGTACGCGAACTCACCGACGACCGCCGCCGGTTCGTCACCGGCCCCCGCCTCTCGCCCGACGGCCGCCGTGCCGCGTGGCTGGCCTGGGACCATCCGGCCATGCCGTGGGACGGCACCTCACTGCTGGTCGCCGAGGTGACCGGGGACGGCCTGCTGGGCGAGCCCCGGACCGTCGCGGGCGGCCCGGAGGAGTCGGTCGCGCAGGTCGAGTGGGCGGCCGACGGGACCCTCGTCCATTCCAGCGACACCACCGGCTACTGGAATCTCTACCGGCTCGACCCCGACAGCGGTGACCGCACGGCTCTCTGCGCGCGGGAGGAGGAGTTCGGCGGACCGCTGTGGAAGATCGGCCACCGCTGGTTCGCGCTGCTGGACGGCGGACTCGCCGCCGTGGTGCACGGGCGGGGTGCCACCGCGCTCGGCATCCTCGACCTGGACACGGGGCAGGTCGTCGACGCCGCCGGACCGTGGACCGAGTTCGCCCCGTCGCTCGCCGTGCGCGGCAGCCGGGTCGTCGCCATCGGGGCCAGCCCCCGCAGTGCCTACGAGGTGGTCGAGCTGGACGCGGCCACAGGCGACGCCCGCGTGATCGGGGCCGCGCACGACGACCCGGTCGACCCCGCCTACTACCCCGAACCCCAGATCCGCTCCTTCCTCGGCCCCGCAGGACGCGAGATCCACGCGCACGTCTATCCGCCGCACCACCCCGGCTGTGTCGCCTTCGGCACCGAACTGCCGCCGTACGTGATCTGGGCGCACGGCGGGCCCACCAGCCGGGCGCCCCTGGTCCTCGACCTGGCGATCGCCTACTTCACCTCACGCGGCATCGGGGTGGCGGAGGTCAACTACGGAGGGTCGAGCGGATACGGGCGGGAGTACCGCAACCGGCTGCGCGAGCAGTGGGGGGTCGTGGACGTCGAGGACTGCGCGGCGGTCGCCCTCGCCCTCGCCGACGAGGGCACCGCCGACCGGACCAGGCTCGCCATCAGGGGCGGCAGCGCCGGTGGCTGGACCGCCGCCGTGTCCCTCACCACGACCGACGTCTACGCCTGCGGAACCATCCTGTATCCCGTTCTCGACCTCACGACCTGGGGGTCGGGGGAAACCCACGACTTCGAGTCCCAGTATCTGGAGAGCCTGGTGGGGCCGCTCGCGGAGGAGCCGATGCGGTACGTGGAGCGGTCGCCGAGCGAGCACGCCGACCGGATCACCGCGCCCTTCCTGCTGCTCCAGGGCCTCGACGACGTGATCTGCCGGCCCGCACAGTGCGAGCGCTTCCTGGCCGGGATGGAGGAGCGGCGGGTGCCGCACGCGTACATCGCCTTCGAGGGGGAGGGCCACGGTTTCCGGCGGGCGGAGACGACGGTGCGCGTCCTGGAGGCGGAGCTTTCGCTGTACGCGCAGGTCTTCGGGTTGAATCCTCCGGGTATCCCTACTCTGGAGCTCACCAAGTGACCCCACTGACCCGACCCGCCCGTCTCGCCCCCGGTGCCCGTGTGGCCGTCGTCGCCCCCAGCGGGCCGGTGGCCGAGGAGCGGCTCAGCGCCGGGCTGGACATCCTGCGTGGCTGGGATCTGGACCCCGTCGTCGCCCCGCACACGCTCGACCGGCACCCGGATTTCCCCTACCTCGCCGGTACGGACGCCGACCGGGCCGCCGACCTCCAGGCCGCCTGGTGCGACCCGTCCGTGTCCGCCGTGCTGTGCGCCCGCGGCGGCTACGGCGTGCAGCGCATGGTCGACCTGCTCGACTGGGACGCCATCCGCGCGGCGGGCCCCAAGACACTCGTGGGGTTCAGCGACATCACCGCGCTCCACGAGGCGTTCGCCACCCGTGCCGGGCTGGTCACTCTGCACGGCCCCATGGCGGCGGGCGTCGACTTCATCAAGAACACCCGATCCCAGGAGCATCTGCGCGCCACCCTGTTCGCCCCCGAGACGGTACGCACGATCCGGGCCGCCGAGGGCAGCACCGCCCTGGTGCCCGGCCGCGCCCGGGGCGTCCTCCTCGGCGGCTGCCTCTGCCTGCTCGCCGCCGAACTCGGCAATCCGCACGCCCGCCGGTCCGCCCGGGGGGCCCTGGTGTGTCTGGAGGACGTGGGCGAGGAGACCTACCGCCTGGACCGCTACCTCACCCAGCTGCTCCGCGCGGGCTGGCTCGACGGCGTCGCCGGCATCGTCCTCGGCTCCTGGGCGGAGTGCGAACCGTACGACAAGGTGCGGGCGCTGCTCGTGGACCGGCTCGGCGGGGCCGGGGTGCCGGTGGTGGAGGAGTTCGGTTTCGGGCACGGGGAGGGGGCGCTGACGATCCCGTTCGGGGTGACGGCGGAGCTGGACACCGAGGCGGGGACGCTGACGCTGGACGAGCCGGCGCTGATCTGAAGGCCGCATGCCGAGGCAGCCGGAGGGCTCCCACCGGGCGGGACTCGGCGGCCCGCGTCATCCTTGAGTCATGAGCCCGAAGACATCGGAACGGGTCGGCACGCACCGGCGGAAGCGGTGGGGTGATCTGCTGACACCCGGCAGGGTGGTCGTGGGGCTGCTGGCGGCCCTGGCGCTCGTCTTCATCTTCCAGAACACCCAGAGCACCGAGATCCAGCTGCTGGTCACCGAGGTCAGCATGCCGCTGTGGATGGCGCTGCTGGGGACAGGCCTGGTGGGGGCGGTGTGCGGGGTGTTCTTCATGAGACGGCGCAGGTGACACCTGGCCCGAAGTACCGTGGCGGGGTGTCCGGACATGTTCGTCACCTCATCGCGGGCCCCCGCGTCGCCATCCGGCACTTCACGCCCGAGGACGGCTCCGAGTTCACCGCGCGGGTGCGGGAGAGCAGGGATCTGCACCACCCGTGGCTCTTTCCGCCGGCCACCCCCGCCGCGTACGTGGCGTACGCGGGGCGGCTCATCGAGGATCCGACGAAGGCCGGGTTCCTGGTGTGCGAGCGGGACGGCGGGGGGATCGCCGGCTTCATCAACATCAACAACATCGTGGAGGGCGGCTTCCGCAGCGGAGCCCTCGGCTACGGCGCCTTCGCGCATGCCGCCGGACGGGGGCTCATGGGGGAGGGGCTCGGGCTGGTCATCGATTACGCGTTCGACTTCATGGGGCTGCACCGACTGGAGATCAACGTCCAGCCCGGCAACGCCGCCTCCATCGCGCTGGCCCGGCGCTGCGGGTTCCGGCTGGAGGGGTTCTCGCCGGACTTCCTCTTCATCGACGGGGCGTGGCGGGACCATCAACGATGGGCCCTGACCGTGGAGATGGGGCGCCCGGGACCCGCTCGGGAGTCCTGAGCCGACCGGCCCGCGAGCCGGGGCCCGCGCCCGCCCGCCCCGGGTCTCGTGCCCGGCTGCCACAAGCTCGCCGGCGCGCCGCGGGAGCAGGGCATCGTGCGACGGCGTCTTCGACGAGGGCGCGATCCCCCTCGTACACGCGCAGAGCTTCGGGACACCCGAACCGGGCGGCTTCCGGGTGCACCTGGACGCCGACGTGCTGGACCCGTCCGTCGTGCCCGCCTTCGCCGAACCGGCCCCGCCGGACGCCGGGGCCCCCGGCCGGCACCCACCTCCGTGCACCGAACGGCTAGCCCGTCGCCCGGCGGTCGGCGTACTCGTAGACCGAGCCGTCGGGATGGACCGCGATGAGGTTGCGGCCGACGGGGGTCGGGATCGGGCCGGCCAGCACCTTGGCGCCGGAGGCGGTGAGGATCTGGCCGGCCTCGTCGACGTCGTCGACGGCGAGGGTGGCGGTGACCTTCCGCAGGACCTCCAGCTCGGACTCCGGGCCGCTCATCAGCAGGAAGCAGCCGACGGCGGCCACCTGGACGCCACCGCGTTCGAAACGCATCGCCGGTCCGCCCGAGAGTCTCTCGTAGAACGGGACCGCCGCTTCCAGGTCGTCGACGCAGATGCGGAGCGTGGTACCGAGAATCTCCATGCGGACGAGCCTAGTTGGGGCCGGACGGCGACGGTGATCGAAACGCGGGATCACCGCACGCGTGTCCGCGCCGCTCGCGTGCGCAGTGCCGTGTGCCGCGTTACGGGCGTAGGGGGCCGGGTACTCGGCCGTGATGGACCGCTTGGATCATCTGGAACATCTGGACAGGCACCTGGTCGACGAGTTGGCGCAGGTGGCCCGCGAGACCATCCGTGAGGAGCTGCGGCAGCAGACCCGTAAGCAGCGGCGCAAGGCGGCGCTGTACGCGGCGTCCGGGGCGCTCGCCCTGTACGCGGGTGCCGCCGTGGCGCTGGCCGTCGGGCTGGCGCTCTGTCTGGTCCTGCCCGACTGGGCCGCCGCCCTGATCACCGCCGTGGTGCTCGGTGTGGCCGCGTACCTGCTCAGGGGCGCGGCGCGGCCCTCGGCGGACCGTGACGGGGCCGTCGGCGGTACGGCGCCGGGGACACCCCCGGGCGGCCAGGGACCGGCCGGGTATCCGCCGCCTCCGCCCGTCGCACCCGGTGTCGGGACCGCGACCGACAGCGTGACCGAGGCCGCGGGCGCAGCCGCGTCCACAGGTGCGGACTACGAGGACCGGCGCCACCGTGGCCTGTGAGTCAGTCCCTGTGAGTCAGGGTGAGTCCCTGTGAGTCGGGGCCACCGAAAAGCCGGTACACGCACATACGGCGGGGCCGGGACGTCACGACCGTCCCGGCCCCGCCGCACGTGCTCGCCCGAACCCGCTCAGCGCGGGAGTCGCGGCAGCACCTTCGTGCGGTAGAAGTCGAAGAAACCGCGCTGGTCCGGGCCGATCTGGCTGACGTAGACACGGTCGAAGCCGGCGTCGGCGAACGCCCGCAGCTCGGCGACATGTTCGTCGACGTCGTCGCCGCAGACCGTGTTCTCGCCGACCATCTGCTCGGTGACCAGCGGTTCCAGCTGCTCGAAGTGGCTCGGGGTGGGCAGGATCTGGCCCATCTCGCCGGGCAGGAGCTGACTCGACCAGAGGTGGCGGACGAGGCGGACGGCCGCGTCACGGTCGGTACCCCAGCACACCTTCGTCCCGCCGCTGACCGGGTTCGCGCCCCCGCCGCCCTTGCGGTACCGCGTGACCAGCTCCTCGTCGGGGCCCATGGTGATGAAGCCGTCGCCGACGCGGGCGGCGAGCGCGGTGGCCTTGGGGCCGAAGCCGGAGATGTCGATCGGGACGGGCTGGTCCGGGAGCGTGTACAGGCGGGCGTTCTCCACGGTGAAGTGGGGGCCGCGATGGGTGACCTCCTCGCCGGTGAACAGCCGCCGCATCACCTGGACCGACTCCTCCAGCATCTCCAGGCGGACGTCCGCCGAGGGCCAACGGGTGCCGAGGATGTGCTCGTTGAGCGCCTCGCCCGAGCCGATGCCGAGACGGAACCGGCCACCGGTCAGCACCGCGCTGGTCGCCGCCGCCTGCGCGACGATCGCCGGGTGGATCCGCACGGTCGGACAGGTCACCGCCGTCTCGATGGGCAGCGACACGGCCTCGGAGAGCGCCCCGATCACCGACCACACGAACGGGCTCTGGCCCTGGGCGTCGTTCCACGGGTGGAAGTGGTCCGAGATCCACAGGCAGTCGAACCCGGCCTGTTCGGCCATCCTCGCCTGCTCGATCAGCTCCGCGGGACCGAACTCCTCGGTCGCCAAGAAGTATCCGTACTCGGGCATGGGGGGTACCTCCGCGACATTCTGCGATCGGGTTGGGGTCGGGTCGCGTTCCGGGTACCCGGGGGCCCGGGCGGAAACCCGTGGACGGGCGGGGCCCAGGCGGTTTGGGCACCCTGACCAGGGGGACGCGGAAGGTTCGCACGCCACAGGAACCGACCCGTACGTCTTGAGGACGCTGAGGACTCCGTATGCGCGACCCCGCCGGAGGCGAACCCGTGAGTCGACCCCGCATCGTGATCGTCGGTGCCGGCTTCGCCGGCTACCGGACGGCCCGCACCCTCGCGCGGCTGACCCGGAACAAGGCCGACATCACTCTGCTCAACCCGACCGACTACTTCCTGTATCTGCCCCTGCTGCCCCAGGTCGCCGCCGGTGTCCTGGAGCCACGCCGGGTGACCGTCTCCCTCACCGGCACCCTGCGTCATGTGCGCCTGGTGCTCGGGGAGGCCGAGGACATCGATCTCGACGCGCGCACCGTGCGGTACACCGACCCCGAGGGCGGGACCGGCACGCTGACCTACGACCGGCTGGTGCTCGCGGCCGGCAGCGTGAACAAACTGCTGCCGATCCCGGGTGTCGCCGAGCACGCCCACGGTTTCCGGGGACTGCCCGAGGCGCTGTATCTCCGGGACCACGTGACCCGGCAGGTGGAGCTGGCGGCCGGCAGCCAGGACCCCGAGAGCTGCCGCGCACGCTGCACCTTCGTGGTGGTCGGGGCCGGCTACACCGGGACCGAGGTCGCCGCCCAGGGCCAGATGTTCACCGACGCACTGGTCCGGCAACAGCCGCTGCGGGACGGCGTACGGCCGCGCTGGATGCTGCTCGACATCGCGAAACGGGTGCTGCCCGAGATGGACGAGAAGCTGTCGCGGACCGCCGGCAAGGTGCTGCGGCAGCGGGGCGTCGACGTGCGGATGGAGACCTCCGTGAAGGAGGCCACGCAGGACGGAGTGCTGCTGAGCGACGGGGAGTTCGTCGACACCCGCACCCTGGTGTGGTGCGTGGGCGTACGGCCCGATCCGCTCGCCGAGTCGCTGGGGCTGCCGATGGAGCGCGGCCGGCTGCTGGTGGACCCCACGCTGCAGGTGCCCGGCAGGCCCGAGGTGTTCGCCTGCGGGGACGCGGCCGCCGTGCCCGATCTGACCAAGCCCGGCCAGTACACCCCGATGACCGCGCAACACGCGTGGCGGCAGGGCAAGGTGGCCGCGCTCAACGTCGCCGCCTCCCTCGGCCGCGGCGAACCGAAGCCCTACCGCCACAGCGACCTGGGCTTCGTCGTGGACCTCGGCGGCGTCAAGGCCGCCGCCAACCCCCTCGGCGTACCGCTGTCCGGCCTCGCCGCCGGCGCCGTCACCCGCGGATACCACCTCGCCGCCATGCCCGGCAATCGCGTCCGCGTCGCCGCCGACTGGTTCCTGGACGCCGTACTGCCGCGCCAGGGCGTCCAGTTGGGGCTCGTCCGATCCTGGTCGGTCCCCCTGGACACGGCGTCACCGGAGCTGGCGAGGATGCCGGGAGGGCGGTCGAGCACGGACGCCGACCGGGCCTCCGCGAAATCGCCCCAGCCCGCCGAACGTTCGGAAGGAGCGTCATGAACAGCCGTCGACTCAGCGAGCTGGCACAGCAGTTGAGGGTGGACAGTGTGCGCGCGTCCGGCGCCGCGGGCTCCGGGCACCCGACCTCGTCCATGTCGGCCGCCGAACTGATGGCGGTGCTGCTCGCCAAGCATCTGCGCTACGACTTCGAACGCCCCCAGCACCCCGCCAACGACCGTTTCGTGCTCTCCAAGGGACACGCCTCGCCCCTGCTGTACTCCGCGTACAAGGCGGCCGGCGCGATCAGCGAGACCGAGCTGATGACCTACCGCAAGCTGGGCAGCCGGCTCGAAGGGCACCCCACGCCCCGGCGGCTGCCGTGGGTGGAGACGGCCACCGGCTCGCTCGGCCAGGGCCTGCCCGTCGGCGTCGGCATCGCGCTGGCCGGGAAGCGGCTGGACCGTACCGGCTACCGGGTGTGGGTGCTGTGCGGCGACAGCGAACTCGCCGAGGGCTCGGTGTGGGAGGCCGCCGAGCACGCCTCGTACGAGCATCTGGACAATCTGACGGCGATCGTGGACGTCAACCGGCTCGGACAGCGCGGACCCACCCGGCACGGACACGACCTGGACGCCTACGCCCGCCGCTTCGCCGCCTTCGGCTGGCACACCATCGAGATCGACGGACACGACGTGGACGCCGTCGACCGGGCGTACGCCGAGGCCGAATCGACCAAGGGGCAGCCCACGGTGATCCTCGCCCGCACCCTCAAGGGCAAGGGCGTCGAGGCAGTCCAGGACCGCGAGGGCCTGCACGGCAAGCCCCTCAAGGACGCCGACGAAGCGATCGCGGAACTCGGCGGCGTACGCGACCTGCGCGTCGAGGTCCGCCAGCCTCCCGCCGCCCGGATGCTGCACGCCGTACGGACCGGGCACCTGGAGCTGCCGCGCTTCGAGGTCGGCGAGGAGGTCGCCACCCGGGACGCCTTCGGACAGGCGCTCGCCGCGCTGGGCGACGCGCGCGGCGACATCGTCGCCCTGGACGGCGAGGTCGGCGACTCCACACGCGCCGAGTTCTTCGCCAAGGAACACCCCGAGCGGTTCTTCGAGTGCTACATCGCCGAACAGCAGCTGGTGGCCGCCGGGGTCGGTCTCGCGGCGCGCGGCTGGGTGCCGTACATCTCCACGTTCGCGGCGTTCCTCAGCCGGGCCCACGACTTCGTCCGCATGGCGGCGGTCAGCGGGTCCGGGCTCAACCTCGTCGGCTCCCACGCCGGGTCCGCCATCGGCCAGGACGGGCCCTCGCAGATGGGTCTGGAGGACCTGGCGATGATGCGGGCCGTGCACGACTCGACGGTGCTGTACCCGTGCGACGCCAACCAGACCGCCAAGCTGGTCTCCACGATGGCCGGTCTCGAAGGCATCCGTTATCTGCGCACGTCCCGCGGCGCCCTGCCCGTCCTCTACAGCCCCACCGAGGAGTTCCCCGTCGGCGGCAGCAAGGTGCTGCGCGCCTCGGACACCGACCGGCTGACGGTCGTCGCCGCCGGGGTCACCGTCCACGAGGCCCTCAAGGCCGCCGAGGCGCTGGACGCCGAGGGCATCCAGGTCCGGGTGATCGACCTCTACTCGGTCAAGCCCGTGGACCGCCGCACCCTGCGCGAGGCCGCCGAACGCACCGGCTGCATCCTCACCGTCGAGGACCACCACGAGGAGGGCGGCCTCGGGGACGCGGTCCTCGACGCCTTCCTCGACGGCCGCCCGGTGCCCCGCCTGGTGCGCCTGGCCGTCCGTACGATGCCGGGCTCGGCCTCCCCCGAGGAGCAGCTGCGCGAGGCGGGCGTCGACGCGGAGGCGATCGCGGTGGCCGGGCGGCTGCTGGTGGAGCACGCGATCGCGTCCTGAACCCGGTGTCCACAGAAGGGAGTCGGTGATGGGGGACACGCACCCGATGCGGGTCGGCCGCCGGACCGTCGAGATCCACCGGCCGGACAAAGTGCTGTTCCCCGCCGACGCGGACGGCGGCGGCAAGGAGTACACCAAGGGCGATCTCGTCGCCTACCACCGGGCCGTCGCCCCCTTCATGCTGCCCCATCTGCGCGGGCGCCCGCTGATGCTGGAACGGCACCCCGACGGCGTCGACGGGCCCATGTTCATGCAGAAGAACACCCCCGAGCACTACCCGGACTGGATCGAACGCGTGGAGGTGCCCAAGGAGGGCGGCACGGTCGTCCACCCCGTGTGCGAGGACGCGGCCACCCTCGTCTACCTCGCCGACCAGGCCTGTCTCACCCTGCACCGCTGGCTCTCCCGGACCGGCGGCATCGACCGGCCCGACCGGCTGGTCTTCGACCTCGACCCGGCGGTGGACGACTTCGCCGAGGTCCGGGACGCGGCCGGACGGGTACGGGAGTTGCTCGACGAGCTGGGACTGCCGTCCGTGCCGATGACCACCGGCTCCAAGGGCCTTCACGTCGTCGTACCGGTGAACGGGCACGACGACTTCGACGAGGTCCGCGCCTTCGCCGCCGAGGTCGCCGGAGAACTGGTCCGCGCCCACCCCGAGCGGCTCACCACCGAGGCCCGCAAGAAGGACCGCGGCGACCGGCTCTATCTCGACATCCAGCGCAACGCCTACGCCCAGACCGCCGTCGCCCCCTACTCCGTGCGCGCCCGGCCCGGCGCGCCCGTGGCCACCCCCCTGACCTGGGAACAGCTCGACGACCCCGCGGTCGGCGCCCGCCACTGGACCCTCGCGGACGCCGTCGAGCAGGCCCGCACCAACCCCTGGGCGGGGGCGATGAGCAGGGGCCGGGCGCTGGGGCCGGCCCGGCGGCGGCTCGCGGCGCGGCGCCGCTGAGACCGGAGGCGACGGCGCGCGGCACCCGGGAAATGTTTGGCCAACGGACGTGGGGCCACTCGGTGTTCGAGGTGGCCATGTCGAACACATCCAACACATCCAACACATCGAAGACACAGAGTTCACGGAAGTCCCGAGAACCGGACGAAACGGACGAGGTGCAGGAGTCGGAAGAGGCGCAGGATACGGAGGAGGCGCACGAGCCGGCGGACGACCGGCCCAGCCCCATGCAGGTACTGCGCCATGCGCGGACCCAGCTCGCGGAGCTGACCGGCATGGCGCCCGAGTCCGTGTCGTCGTTCGAGCAGACCGAGGGCGGCTGGACGCTGGAGGTCGAGGTCCTGGAGATCGCCAGGGTCCCCGACACGATGAGCCTGCTCGCGAGCTATCGCGTGGAGCTGGACCCCCGGGGCGAGCTCACCGGCTACCGGCGCGTCCGCCGCTACGAGCGCGGCAGGGCCGACCCGCATCGCCGGTAGGCCCTCGTCGCGCCCGGGCGGTCCGCGCCCGGGACCCACCGTCCGTGGACGAGATCCACACAGACATTCACAGGCACGTTCCCTATGCGAGGAGGATCGGCCGGCATGACCGTAGTACCGGCACAGCAGTCCGGCGGCGGAGGCGGCAGCAGCGGCCTGTACGACGTCCTGGAACTCATTCTCGACAGGGGGCTCGTCATCGACGCCTTCATACGAGTCTCCCTGGTGGGCATCGAGATCCTGAAGATCGACGTCCGGGTCGTCGTCGCCAGCGTCGACACCTATCTGCGCTTCGCGGAGGCGTGCAACCGGCTCGACCTGGAGGCCGGGCCGCGCAAGAACCCCGGCCTGCCGGACCTCGTCGGTGAGATGACCGAGTCCGGCGCGCGCGGCAAGTCCAAGGGGGCGCTGTCCGGCGCCGCCGAGACGATCTCCGACGCGTTCAAGCAGTCCCGCGAGGAGAGCCAGTCCGAGCCGCGCCCGCGGGCCCGCAGGACCACGAGCTCGCGCAAGAAGGAGGAGCAGGAGTGAGCACGTACGTCTACGGCATCACCGCCGGCTCACATCCCGCCCTCCCCGAGGGCATGGGCGGCGTGGGCGACCCCGCCCGCCCGGTGCGCATCCTCAGGGAGGGCGAGCTGGCGGCGATCGTCAGCGAGGCCCCCGAGGGGCTGCGGCCCAAGCGCAAGGACCTGCTCGCCCACCAGAACGTCCTGAGCGAGGCGGGCGCGGGCGGCTCCCTGCTGCCCATGCGCTTCGGGAGCGTCGCACCGGACGACGCGTCCGTCACCGCGGTGCTCGCCGAACGTGCGAAGCACTACCTGGAGCGGCTCGGCGCCCTCGACGGCAAGGTCGAGTACAACGTGAAGGCCAGCCACGACGAAGAGGCCGTGCTGCACCGCGTGATGGGGGAGAACCCCGAGCTGCGCGCCATGACCGAGGCCAACCGGCAGGCGGGCGGCGGCACCTACGAGGACCGGCTGCGGCTCGGCGAGATGGTCGTCGCCGCGGTGCAGGCCCGTGAGGCGGAGGACGCGGCGGAGCTGCGGCGGACGCTGGAGCCGGCCGCGGAGGACGTCAGCGCGGGCCCCGACTCCACCGGCTGGCTGGCCAATCTGTCGTTCCTCGTGGACCGGGAGTCGTCCGCGGCGTTCCTCGACGCCGTGGAGGAGGTCCGCAAGAGCCATCCGCACCTGGAGGTGCGGGTGAACGGGCCGCTGCCGCCGTACAGCTTCGTCGAACCGGCGCCCGCGCAACCCGCGGAGACCACGCACTGACAGCGCGTTCCGCATATGTCCACGGCGCGCCGCAGGCACGGCGTTCCCAGGCCGAGGAGGCGAGTACATGGGACTGATCACCGAGGTGCTGCTGCTGCCGTTCGCACCGGTACGCGGCAGCCTCTGGACGGTGCGACAGGTGCTCACCGAGGCCGAGCGCCAGTACTACGACCCGGCGGCCGTCCGAGCCGATCTCGCCCGCCTCGAGCAACGGCTGGAGGCGGGCGAGATCGACGAGGAGGAGTTCGACCGTCTGGAGGACGAACTGCTGGACCGGCTGGAGATCAGCACTCAGAGAAGCACAGGAACCGGCAACGGGACGACACAATGAATCGAATCGGGCTTGGCCTCGCCGTAGGGGCCGGATACGTCCTCGGACGTACGAAGAAGATGAAACTCGCGTTCGCGGTCGGCACCATGGTGGCCGGCAAGCGGATGCAGCTGAGCCCGCGGGCGATCGCGGACCTGGTCTCGCAGCAACTCCAGAACAACCCGCAGTTCAAGGAGATCGGCGACCAGCTGCGCGGGGACCTGCGCGGTGTCGGCAAGGCGGCCACCGGGGCGCTGGTCGAGCGGCAGATCGAGGGGCTCGCCAGCCGGTTGCACGGACGCACCTCGCAGGTGCGCGACCAGCTCGCGGGCGTGGCGCCGGATCTGCCGGGACGCGGCGGGAAGGACGACGACGCGTACGAGGAGGACGAGTCCTCCGACGACGAGCGCGCCGACGCGCGTGACGAGGACGAGGAGGAACCGCAGGAGGAGCCCTCGCGCAAGCGCCCGGCGAAGAAGTCCTCGCCCCGGGCGGAGGGCAAGCCGGCCGCGAAGAAGGCGGCTCCCGCGAAGAAGACCGCCGCTCCCGCGCGCAAGACCGCGAGCAAGAGGACGGCGGCGAAGAAGTCCGCCCCCGGCAAGGCCCCGGCCAAGAAGGCCGCGCGCAGGGCCACCGGGTCGCGGGCCACGAGGGGAGGCGGAGACGATGACTGAGACCCTCGGAGCATCGAACGGACGCGCGACGGACCGCGTGAAGGACGCCACGAAGAGCAACCCGCTCACCGAGGTGGTGCACGGCGAGGCCGTCGACCGCCTCAAGGAGGAGGCCCGGGAGTACCTGGCCGCCCAGGCCCAGCGGATCCTGGTCGGCGCCGGGCGCAAACTCGGCGAGACCACCGGCAAGCTCAACGACATCGCCGAGGGCAACAGCCCCGGCTTCGCCAAGCTCGCCCTCGACGGCGGCCGCAAGCTCGCCGAGGGCAAGGGGCCGCTGCGCTCCGCCCTGGAGGTGGGCGCGGGCCGTGCCAAGGACAACGTGCTCGGCGCGCTGAAGGGCCTCGGCGGCAAGGGCAAGCGCAAGGGCGGCTCGGGCAACAAGCCCACGGTGATCATCGAGTCCATCGACGTCGGGGTGCCGGTGCGCACCGCGTACGACCAGTGGACCCAGTTCCAGAGCTTCAGCACCTTCGCCAAGGGTGTGAAGAGCGCCAACCAGGCCGACGAGACGCACTCCGACTGGCAGATGAAGATCTTCTGGTCCAGCCGGAGCTGGAAGGCCCACACCACCGAACAGGTGCCCGACCAGCGGATCACCTGGACGTCGGAGGGCGCCAAGGGCACCACGAAGGGCGCCGTCACCTTCCACTCGCTGGGGGACAACCTCACCCGGGTGCTGCTGGTCCTGGAGTACTACCCGAAGGGTCTCTTCGAGAAGACCGGCAACATCTGGCGCGCCCAGGGCCGGCGGGCCCGGCTCGACCTCAAGAACTTCGCCCGCTTCATCACCCTCCGTGGTGAGGCCGAGGACGGCTGGCGCGGCGAGATCCGCGACGGTGAGGTCACCGTCAGCCACGAGGACGCCCTCGCGGAGGAGGAGCGGGACCAGCAGGACGACGAGGGGCCGGAGGACGAGTCGCCGGAGGACGACGAGGCCGAGGCCGAGTACGCGGACGACGAGCCGGAGCCGGACGAGGACGAGCCCCGCGACCTCGACGAGAGGGACGAGGTCGACGAGCCGGACGAGACCGACGAGACCGCGGAGTACGACGAGGAGGACGACGAGGGCGAGCCGGAGGACGCGGACGAGGTCCCCGAGGACGAGTACGAGGAGGTTCCCGAGGCGGAGGACGACGCCGAGGAGGACATCGAGGAGGAACCGTACGAGGATGAGGTCGAGGAACCGGCCCCCGCGGGCAGGGGCCGTCGATGACGTTCCCGAGCCGGGTACCGGAGCCGTACGGCCAGAGCGGCGCGAGCGCCAATCTGGCCGACATCCTGGAGCGTGTACTCGACAAAGGTGTGGTGATCGCGGGTGACATCCGCATCAACCTGCTCGACATCGAACTGCTCACCATCAAGCTGCGCCTGATCGTCGCCTCCGTCGACAAGGCCAAGGAGATGGGGATCGACTGGTGGGAGTCCGACCCGGCGCTGTCGTCCAACGCCCGCCGCGACGAACTCTCCCGAGAGAACGCCGAGTTGCGCGCCCGGCTCGCGGAGCTGGACGAGGGCGGGTACCGGCGGGAGCCGGAGCCGGCCGTCGAGCGCGGCCGCGCCAGAGAGGAGCCCACATGACCGGTCTGCGGTACGTGTACGCCGTCTGCCGCCCCTTCGACGCGGCGCTCCAGTCCCAGCTCACCGGGGTCGCGGGCGCGCCGCCCCGGCAACTGCGCCACCACGACCTGATCGCCGTCGTCAGCGAGGTGCCCGAGAGCGATTTCGCGGAGCAGCCGCTGCGCGCCCATCTGGAGGACCTGGACTGGCTGACCGAGACCGCCCGCGCGCACCAGAGCGTGATCGACGCCCTCACCGTCGTCACCACGCCCCTGCCGCTCCGGCTCGGCACCGTCTTCCGCGACGACAGTGGCGTCCGGGTGATGCTGGAGGCCCGCGAGGCGGGCTTCCAGCGGACCCTGGACCGGCTGGCGGGCCGCGTGGAGTGGGGCGTCAAGGTGTACGCGGAGTCCGAGGAGCAGGAGCGGCCCCAGGAACCCGCGAAGGTCGCCAGCGGGCGCGACTATCTGCGGCAGCGGCGGCGGAGCCATCGGGCCCACGAGGAGATGTGGGAGAACGCCGACCGGTTCGCGCGCGCCCTGCACGGCACCCTCTCGGCCTTCGCCGAGGACACCCGGCTGCACGCCCCGCAGAATTCCGCGCTCTCCGGCGCTCCGGGACGCAATGTGCTGAACGCGGCCTATCTGGTGCCGCGCGCCCATTCCGAGGAGTTCGTGGAACTCGTGGACCGCACGAAGGGCGAGGAACCGGGACTGCGGGTGGAACTCACCGGGCCGTGGGCGGCCTATTCCTTCAGCGGAGAGAGCGCGGAGAACCCGGAGGACACCCCGTGACCGTGATCGAACGCCGGGAGGTCGCCCTGGTGGACCTCCTCGACCGGCTGCTCGCCGGCGGGGTCGTGATCACCGGCGACCTCACTCTGCGTATCGCGGACGTCGATCTCGTCCGCATCGACCTGAACGCACTGATCAGCTCCGTGAACGAGCAGGTCCCGTCCCCCTGGGGAGGCATCGAGTGACCGGCCGCAACCGCGTCGAACTGGAGCCCGACACGGTGGAGAGGGACCTGGTCAAGCTGGTCCTGACCGTCGTCGAACTGCTCCGTCAGCTCATGGAGCGGCAGGCGCTGCGCCGTTTCGACACCGGGGAGCTGTCGGAGGACCAGGAGGAGCGGATCGGGCTCACGCTGATGCTGCTCGACGACCGGATGACCGAGCTGCGCGAGCGCTACGGCCTGCGGCCCGAGGACCTCAATCTGGACCTCGGGCCGCTCGGACCGTTGCTCCCGCGGGAATGAACGGACCGTCGCCCCCGCGGGGATGAATTCACCACCTGTACCAGCGTCCCCTTCCTCCGGAGGCGGACGTGCCGCGCACCAGGAATCCGAGGAGCCACAGCACCAGAACGACCAGTGCGACGTACCAGAGAACCTCGACCGCGAATCCGGCGCCGAAAAGAATCAGCACCAGAAGCAGTACCAGCAGGATGGGAACCATTTCGCGAACCTCCTGCTGGTCCGGGTTTCCTGAATACGCCTTTTCAGGCCGTTTTGCGGCAGAGGATCTCTCCGTGGAGCACGGCGAACCAGCCGTCCTCCCGCCGCCCCCATTCCCGCCAGGCCGACTCGATCGCGCGGAGCCGCTCCCGCGTGGCGTGACCGCCCTCCGTAGCCCGTTCGGCGTATGCGGAGGCGACCGTCCGGTCCGCCCACAGCCCGCTCCACCAGGCCCGCTCGTCCGGCGTGGCGTAGGTCCAGGTGGCGGAGGTGGCCGTGATGTCGGTGAGCCCGGCGCGCAGGGCCCAGGACTTCAGCCGGCGCCCCGCGTCGGGCTCACCGCCGTTGGCCCGGGCCACCCTGCGGTACAGGTCCAGCCAGTCGTCCAGGCCGGGGGACGCCGGGAACCAGGTCATCGCCGCGTAGTCGGAGTCACGGACCGCGATCAGGCCGCCCGGCCTGGTCACCCGCCGCATCTCGCGCAGCGCCTGCACCGGGTCGCCGACGTGCTGGAGCACCTGGTGGGCGTGGACCACGCAGAAGGTGTCGTCCGGATAATCCAGCGCGTGGACGTCCGCCACCGCGAAGTCCACGTTGTCCAGGCCGCGTGCGGCGGCCGTGGCGCCGGCCTGCTCCAGGATGCCGGGGGCGTGGTCGACGCCGGTGACCCGCCCTTCGGGGACCAGGGCGGCCAGGTCCGCGGTGATGGTGCCCGGACCGCAGCCGATGTCCAGGATCGTCATGTGGGGCTGCAGCGAACCGAGGAGATAGGCCGCCGAGTTGGCGGCGGTCCGCCAGGTGTGCGAGCGCAGCACCGACTCATGGTGTCCGTGCGTGTAGACGGCGGTCTCCCGTGCCTTCGACATGGCCGTTCCCCTTCCACGAGGTCCGTGAGGTCCACGAGTTCGTGCTCGAACGGTACGCGACCGTGCCGAATATTGAGACCGCCGTCTTGAATTGTGGACGCACCCCGCCGGGTCAGCGCATCGGTACCGGCCGGTAGACCGTCAGCGCCTCCGGCAGCTTCTGGAGCGTCAGGTCCCCTTGCGCCTCGGCGACTTCGCCGTCGTACGCGAGCAGGGTGCCCGGCGCGATGCCGTCCACCCGGAGCCGTCGTACGCGGACCGCCGCGTGGGCCGGGGTGCGCGTCAGCGGGCCGGCGAGGGCCGCGGCCAGCAGCCGCAGGGCCGGGCGGCGGCCGCCGTGCACGACACGGACGTCAAGCAGTCCGTCGGCCAGGTCGAAACGCCGGGCCGGGGCGAGGCCCAGCCGGTGGTACGTGCCGTTGCCCGCGAACAGCAGCCAGATCGGGCGCGGCCGGCCCTCGAAGGTGGCCTGGAGCGGATGGCGGTCGGCGCGCAGGACCCGCAGGGCCGCGATCACCCCCGCCGGCCAGCCGCCGACCGCCTTCTCCCAGCGCTCGCGCTCCCGCACCAGCTCGGGGTAGACCCCCAGGCTGAACGTGTTGACGAAGTGGCCCTCCGTGTCACCGCTCCTGAAGTGTCCGAGGTCCACCCGGACGGCCTCGCCCTGGCGCACCGCGCGGCCCAGGTCCCGCACGTCCTCCACACCCAGGTCGAACGCGAAGTGGTTGAGCGTGCCGCCCGGGAGCACGGCGAGGGGGAGGCCGTGACGCAGGGCCACCTCGGCGGCCGCGTTCACCGTGCCGTCGCCGCCGCACACGCCGAGCACCCGCGCGTGGGCCGCGGCCTTCTCCAGCTCGGCCCTGACGTCCTCCGGTTCGCACTCCACGGTCTCGGCGCCGGGCAGCACGTCCCGCAGCGCGCGCACCCGGTCCGACGTCCCCGAGGCACGGTTGGCCACCACCACCAGGCCGTCCCCGTCCGGCAGCGCGGGCGCGTCCACGTACGGACGGCCGGGCGGCGGGAGCTGGTCGCGGGTCGGCACCATGCCTCGTACGGCGTAGGCGGCGCCCACGCCCAGGGCGGCGCCCACCAGGACGTCGCTCGGGAAGTGCACGCCCGTGTACACGCGGGACAGTGCCACGGCCGTCGCCAGGGGCGCCACCGCCGCGCCCCAGCCGCGCGACTCCAGGGCGACGCCGGCCGCGAAGGCGGCGGCGGAGGCGGAGTGGCCCGAGGGGAAGGACGTGGTGATCGGCTGCCGCTTCAGCTGCCGGGTCAGCGGGACGGCGTCCAGCACCGGGCGGGGGCGGCGGACGGTCCGCTTGCCGAGCGTGTTGATCGTCGCCGAGGCGAGTGCGAGCGAGGCCACGCCCCGCACCGCTGCCCGGCGGGCCCTCGGACTCCGGGTCGCCGCGATCGCCGCCGCCGTGGCGAACCACAGCACACCGTGGTTCGCGGCGCGGCTGAGCTTCGGCAGGAGGGGGTGCGCGCCCGGCCAGTCGCGGGTCGCCACCGCGTTGAACACGCGGCTGTCGGCGGCGAGGAAACGGTCGCGGAGGATGTGGTGGCCCGGGGGGCGGACGGTGAGGTCGACGTCTGGGGTCATGCTCCACGGGTACCCCATGCGTGCGGAAGCGTGTCGGGCGGGGTGGGGATCGGCGGCAGGGAGTGAATCCACCGGGGGCAGGTCCGGACGGGTCCGGGCAGGTCGGGGCAGGTCGGGCCGGTGTGCGGGAAATGGATTTGCCCGCTCGTTCCCCCGGCTCGGACAATGCGCCCCATGGGACATCTCGAAGCCGCTCATCTGGAGTACTACCTGCCGGACGGGAGGGCTCTGCTCGGGGACGTGTCCTTTCGGGTGGGGGAGGGGGCCGTCGTCGCCCTCGTCGGGCCCAACGGCGCCGGCAAGACGACCCTGCTGCGGCTGATCTCCGGGGAGCTGAAGCCGCACGGCGGGTCGGTGACCGTGTCCGGGGGGCTCGGGGTGATGCGGCAGTTCGTGGGGTCCGTGCGGGACGAGTCGACCGTGCGCGACCTGCTCGTGTCGGTCTCACAGCCGAGGATCAGGGAGGCCGCGAAGGCGGTCGACGCCGCCGAGCACGGGATCATGACCGTGGACGACGAAGCGGCCCAGATGAAGTACGCGCAGGCCCTCTCCGACTGGGCCGAGGCGCGTGGCTACGAGGCGGAGACGCTGTGGGACATCTGCACCACGGCCGCGCTCGGGGTGCCGTACGAGAAGGCGCAGTGGCGGCAGGTGCGCACGCTCTCCGGCGGTGAGCAGAAGCGGCTCGTGCTGGAGGCGCTGCTGCGCGGCACCGACCAGGTGCTCCTGCTCGACGAGCCCGACAACTACCTCGACGTGCCCGGCAAGCGCTGGCTGGAGGAGCGGCTCGCGGAGACCCGCAAGACCGTGCTCTTCGTGTCGCACGACCGGGAGCTGCTCTCCCGCTCCGCCGAGAAGATCGTGAGCGTGGAGCCGGGACCGGCCGGCGCGGACGCCTGGGTGCACGGCGGCGGGTTCGCCACGTACCACGAGGCGCGGTCGCGGCGGTTCGAGCGTTTCGAGGAGCTGCGCAGACGCTGGGACGAGAAGCACGCCCAGCTGAAGAAACTGGTGCTGACCCTCCGTCAGATCGCCGAGAACAGCCCGGACATGGCCTCGCGCTACCGGGCGGCCCAGACCCGGCTGCGCAAGTACGAGGAGGCCGGGCCGCCCCCGGAGCCGCCGCGCGAGCAGGACATCACGATGCGGCTCAAGGGCGGGCGCACCGGCGTGCGGGCGGTCACCTGCGAGGCGCTGGAGCTGACCGGGCTGATGAAACCCTTCGACCTGGAGGTCTTCTACGGCGAACGGGTCGCCGTCCTCGGCTCCAACGGGTCGGGCAAGTCCCACTTCCTGCGGCTGCTCGCCGGCGGCGACGTGGCCCACACGGGGGTGTGGAGGCTCGGCGCACGGGTCGTGCCGGGGCACTTCGCGCAGACGCACGCCCATCCGGAGCTGGAGGGGCGGACACTGCTCGACATCCTGTGGAAGGAGCACGCCCAGGACCGGGGCGCGGCCATGTCCCGACTGCGCCGGTACGAGCTGACCGGGCAGGCCGAGCAGTCCTTCGACCGGCTCTCCGGCGGCCAGCAGGCCCGGTTCCAGATCCTGCTCCTGGAGCTCCAGGGCGTCACCGCCCTCCTCCTCGACGAGCCCACCGACAACCTCGACCTGGAGTCGGCGGAGGCCCTGCAGGAGGGCCTGGAGGCCTTCGAGGGCACCGTCCTGGCGGTCACCCACGACCGCTGGTTCGCTCGTTCGTTCGATCGCTATCTGGTCTTCGGCTCCGACGGCCGCGTACGGGAGACCCCGGAACCGGTCTGGGACGAGCGGCGCGTGGAGCGCGCCCGCTAGCCCCTCGCCCCCCGCGCACGAGGGCCCGGGACCCGGGATCTTCGTACAGTGGAGGGAGGAACGCGAGATCCATGGCTCCCTCCCGGACACCCGTCGGGGTAACGCCCGCCGGACGGGTACCCGGACCCCCTGGAGGAAGACGACGATCGGGGTACCACCATGACCGGAGTGCACCCGGACCAGCTGGACGACCAGCAGCTGATGAAGGAGCTGGAGTCGATCCACCGCACGCGTCACGACACGCTCCTGCACGGTTCGACCGAGGCGCTGCGCACCCACAACGAACGGATGGCGCAACTGGAGGGCGAGTACCTGCGCCGCCACCCGCGCCGGCCGGTCGTCTCGGGCCGCACCCGCGACGGCGCGCGGGATCGGGGACCGGCGGCGCCATGACACCTGACGCGACCGCGCGTGGCGGCGCCGTGACACCTGACGCGACCGCGCGTGGCGGCGCCGTGACACCTGACGCGACCGCGCGTGGCGGCGCCGTGAAACCCGACGCGACCGCGCGTGCGCTGCTGGCCCGGCACGCGCAGGCGCAGGACCTGTTCGGCGCGCGCGTCCGCGCCGTGCGCGAGGACCAGTGGGACGCGGCTACGCCCTGCGCCGAGTGGTCGGTCCGTGACCTCGTCAACCATCTCGTCTCGGAGCAGCTGTGGGTGCCGTCGCTGGTGCGGGACGGCTGCATGATCGAGGAGGTCGGCGACACCTTCGAGGGAGACCTGCTGGGGCCCGACCCGGCGGCCTCCTGGGACACGGCCGCGCGTTCCGCGCGGGAGGCGTTCACCGCGCCCGGCGCGCTCGACCGGACGGTCCACCTGTCCTACGGGGACACGCCGGCGGTCGCCTATTGCGGACAGATGGTCGCCGATCTCGTCGTGCACACGTGGGATCTCTCGCGGGCGACCGGGGCCGACGAGCGTCTGCCCGACGCGCTGGTGTCGTTCGCCACGGACGAGATCACGCCGTACGCGGGGGAGCTGGAGAAGACCGGGCTGTTCGAGGCCGCGGTGGCACCGCCGGCGGGGGCCGACGCGCAGACCAGGCTGCTGTGTCTGCTCGGGCGCAGGCCGTAGGACGTTCCGCCTCGGGCTCGTGCCGTCGCGAGGGACGGTGCCGCTCGTGCTCGTATCGTCGCGAGGAACGGGTCCCCCCGGGCTCTTGTCGTCGCGTCGCGCTCGTGGAGGCCGGGCTGCCTGTCGGACCGCCCGGCCTCCTGCCGCCGCCCTCAGCAGCGGGCCGGCGGGCGGCCCCGGTGACGGTGGGCCGCGATCGCCGCCAGGAACTCGCGGGTGAACTCGTCGCCCACCCGGCCCTGGGCGGTGTCCGTCACGACACCCCGGTCCGCCACCACGTGATGGAACTCCGAGGAGAGGCGTATCCCCTCGGGTCGCAGGGCCGCGACGACGCCCACCCCGGAGCCGAGCGCGCCGATCGGTTTGCCGTGACGGTAGGCGTCGCGGACGAAACGCATGGCGTCGGGGTCGGCCGCGGAGGGCGGGGTGGCCACGGGGCCGCCGGGAAGCAGCACCGCGTCGTAGAGGACGGACGCCATCGTCGGCAGGGCCCGGTCCACGGTGTACTCCGCGCCGTCCGCGCCGCGCACGGTGCCGTCCTCGGCCGCCAGCGCCTCGACGACCGCACCCTCGGCCGCCAGTGCCTCCCGCACACCGGTCACCTGCTCCGCGTCCACGCCGTCCGCGACCAGGACGGCGATCCGGCGGGTGCGGAGGGAACCGGGGCCGCGCTGGGACTCCAGGCTGAGCGCGGGCGAGGTGAGCTTGTACGCCGGCGGCTCGGTGTCCGTCGGGGTCGGAACGCCGATGCCCTTGGCCACCTCGGCCGCCAACCGCGGGTCCACCTTGGCCAGTTGCTCCACCGTGCGGGCCCGGACGGTGAGGGCGCCCACCTTGCCGAGTTCGAAGCGGAAGGCCGCCACGATGTGCTCCTGCTCCCAGGGGGCCATGCTGTTCCAGAACAGGGCGGGCTGGCTGTGGTGGTCCTTGAAACTCTCGCTGCGGCGGCGGATCTTGGCGCCGTCGACGCGCTCGGCGTGGTGGCGGTAGGCGTGCGGGTCGCCGCCCGCGTGGGCCGGACAGCCGCCGCCCAGGGAGTTGGGGAAGTAGTTCGTGCCGCCGTGCACCGCCGACTGGTGGTAGCCGTCACGGTGGTTGGTGCGCACCGGTGCCACCGGGCGGTTCACCGGCAACTGGGAGAAGTTGGGTCCGCCGAGGCGGATCAACTGGGTGTCCAGATAGGAGAAGTTGCGGGCCTGGAGGAGCGGGTCGTTGGTGAAGTCGATGCCCGGGACGACATTGGCGGTGTGGAAGGCCACCTGCTCCGTCTCGGCGAAGAAGTTCTCGGGGTTGCGGTCCAGCACCATTCGGCCGATCGGCCGGACCGGCACCTGCTCCTCCGGAATGAGTTTCGTGGCGTCGAGCAGATCGAAGTCGAAGGCGAACTCGTCCTCCTCCGGCACGAGTTGGACCCCCAGCTCCCACTCCGGGTATTCACCGGCCTCGATCGCGTCCCACAGGTCGCGGCGGTTGAAGTCCGGGTCCCGGCCCTGGCATTCCTGCGCCTCGTCCCACACCAGCGAGTGCGTGCCCAGCTTCGGCTTCCAGTGGAACTTGACGAACGTGCCGCGCCCGTCGGCGGTCACGAAACGGAACGTGTGCACACCGAAGCCCTGCATCATGCGGTAGCTGCGCGGGATCGCCCGGTCCGACATCAGCCACATGATCGCGTGCAGGGTCTCCGGCTGCAGCGACACGAAGTCCCAGAGGGTGTCGTGGGCGGACGCGCCCGTCGGGATGTCGTTGTGCGGCTCCGGCTTCACCGCGTGCACGAAGTCGGGGAACTTGATGCCGTCCTGGATGAAGAAGACCGGGAAGTTGTTCCCGACCAGGTCGTAATTGCCCTCCGACGTATAGAACTTGGTCGCGAAACCGCGCACGTCCCGCACGGTGTCGGCCGAGCCGCGCGGCCCCTGCACGGTCGAGAACCGTACGAAGACCGGGGTGCGGACCGAGGGGTCCTGGAGGAACGCGGCACGGGTGAACTCCGCGCAGGACTCGTACGGTTCGAAGTACCCGTAGGCGCCCGCGCCCCGGGCGTGGACCACCCGCTCCGGGATCCGCTCGTGGTCGAAGTGGGTGAGCTTCTCCCGGAAATGGAAGTCCTCCATCAGGGTCGGCCCGCGCTCGCCGACGGTCAGGGAGTCGTCGGTGTGGTCGACGGCCACCCCCTGGTCGGTGGTGAGAGGCCCCGACGCCGGGTCGTCCGGGTGGGCGGCCTCGCGCTGTTCCCGCTTGCGGTCCATGGGTGAGGTCATCGGGCGGCCTCCTCGGAGAACACGTCCAGGAACGCCTCGCAGAACGCCTTGAGGTCGTCCGGTTTGCGGCTGGTGACGAGCTTGTTGGGGCCGTGGTCGCAGATCCGCACCTGCTCGTCGACCCAGGTGCCGCCCGCGTTGCGGATGTCCGTCCGCAGGCTCGGCCACGAGGTCAGGACCCGGCCCCGGACCACGTCCGCCTCGACCAGCGTCCACGGTGCGTGACAGATCGCGGCGACCGGGCGGCCCCGCTCGAAGAACTCCCGGACGAAGGAGACGGCCTGCTCGTCCATGCGCAGGAAGTCCGGATTGGCCACTCCACCGGGCAGGACCAGAGCGTCGAACGACTCGGCCGGGGTCTCGCCCACCACGGCGTCCACCGGGAACGTGTCCGCCTTGTCGAGGTGGTCGAAGCCCTGGACCCGTCCGGACGTCGTCGACACCAGCACGGGCTCGTGCCCGGCGTTCTTCGCCGCCTGCCATGGCTCGGTCAGCTCGATCTGCTCGACACCCTCGGGTGCGGTCAGGAATGCGATACGCATGGCTGCGATCTCCTCTCGTCAGGTGTGTCCGTCGTTCATGTGTCCGTCGTTCATGTGCGTACGTCGTTCATGTGTGTCCGTGGTTCATGTGCGTACGTCGTTCATCGGGCCACCACCCGCAGGGTGCGCAGCTGCGGGTCCGAGGGGTCCGGCACGTACATGCCGTGCTCCACCCCGGACGCCAGGTACTCCACGACCGCCCGGTTGATCCGCTCGCCCGGGCAGATCACCGGCACTCCGGGCGGATAGGGACTCGCGGGCTCGGCGGCCACCCGGCCCACCGCCTCCTCCAGCGGTACCTGCTCCACCGGGCCGAAGAACGCGTCGCGGGGCAGCATCACGCCCTCCAGCTCCAGTTCCTCCGGTTCGGGCAGCCGGACGGGCGGAGGCGGCGGCAGCGACTCGCGCCGCTTCACGAGCTCGGTGAGGGCGTAGACGAGCGGTGGTCGGGTCGTCGGTCCGTGGTCACACTGTCGTCGTCCATGTTCTCCTTGCCCTCGCTGTCCGTCGTGCCGGGCCCCGGGGCGGAGCCCCGAGCCGCCCGCCGGGGCCGGGAACCGGGCTCGGCGGGCGGCCGCTCAGGTCGGGGTGGAGCCCGGCCGGGTGTCCGGCTCCGCGCGGCTGATGTGGGCGAGTGCCGACTCCGGTTGCCGGGAGACGGCCAGGTCGCCGAGGCTGACCATGCCCACCGGGTGCCCGTCCTCCACGACGGGAAGCCGGCGTATCGCGTGCTCGCGCATCAGCTCCTCGGCGACCGACACCGTCTCGTCCGGGCCGACCACGACCGGGTTCGGGGTGCAGACGGCCTGGGCGCTCACCGTCAGCGGGTCCGCGCCGGCGGCGACCGCGCGCAGGGCGATGTCGCGGTCGGTCAGGACCCCCACGACCTGCCCGTGCGCCGCGACCAGAACGTCCCCGACGTCCTTGGCCCGCATCAGCCGCGCCGCCTCGACGAGCGAGGCGGCCGGGCGGACCGCCACCACCCCTGCCGTCATGACGTCCCTCACGAACTCGGCCATGGGCCCTCCGGGCCTCTCGTCGCTCCGCCCCGACTGCGGGGGCGCACGCACACACCGGCGTGACCTTGCCCGCAGTACCCGTGCGCGAGGGGCCTATGTGTCCCGCTCGTGTGCGGATTCCGTGCCCTCGGCCGAGGGCCGCGCCGCACCGCCCCCGGTCTCGTCACCGGTCTCACCGGTCTCTTCCCCGGCGTCGACCACCGCCTGCGCGAGCCGGTGCGCCGAGTCGTAGCGCGCGTCCCGCGGCAGCCGCTCCAAGGGCTCCACGAGCGCGTCCGGGGCGTGCCGGCCCCGTAGGACCCCGATCAGCTCGGCGGGCCCCGCCGGGAAGGACGTACGGCCCAGGACCCGGGCCAGCTCCAGTTGCAGCGCCGCCACCCGTGTGGGCGCCCGGCTGGGCGTCACCGGCCCGTACGCGACCTCCGGGTCGTCCTCGGCGTAGGGCTCGGGGTCGTGCCACTCCTCCGTCCGGGTGGGATGCCCCGAACGGAGCAACCCCTGGAGTTCCTGCTTCATCTCGTCGTCGCGGTGGGCGCTCAGCCTGTCGCTGCCTCGCTGCATGACTCCCCTTGGATCGTCGGTGGCCCTCGCGTACCCGAACACCCCGGGGCGACACGGACGCATCCCGTCCGGTTCCGCGCGGCGCCCTGGTTTACCCGTCCGCGCGGCGGAGACCCGGCCCGACGCCCCCCCACGGCACGTTCCCCGGGAAGGACCGGACCCATGACGGCTGTCGCTGTGATCATTCCGCTGCTCATGCTCGGCGTCGTACTGGCGCTGGGCCGCTACGAGGAGCTGGTGCTGCCACCCGTCGAGCGGGCCGACCGGCCGGAACAGACCGTGCCGGTCCGCTGAACGGCGACGCGAACGGCGCCCGGTGTCCAGGACCACTTGCCAGGCCACCGGGCACGGCGCACGGACCGCTCAATCCTCCTTGCCGCTGTCGGACAAAAGAGAAGAGTTCAGTCCCCGTGGCCCTGACCTGGGCACTGAACTCTTCGGCCTGTGGGTGACCTTCTGATGGCCGCCCTCGCGCTCGGCCCCGTCATCGCGGGCGTGATCCTCGACCACTTCGCATGGCGCTGGATCTGCCTGCTGCCCGTCCCCGCCTCGCTGCTTGCGCTGGTCGTCGCGGCGAAGCTGCTCAACGATTCCCGTGCCCCGGGCACGCGTCGGCTGGACTGACCCGGCCAGGTCTCCGCAGCCCTGCGGTGAGCTGACAACTGCCACACCTGGTCAGTGACCTACGGCGCCGTATCAGCGAGGATCCGGTCCTCGGCGCCGCACTCCCGCGGCCCGCGCACTCCGATTCCGACGGTTGATAGATGAAGGCCATCGGTGAGTCGGCAGCGGCTTCATCCGGATGTCTTCTACTGGTGGAACTGACGGCAGCTCGCGCATCAACCCCTCCTGCTGACGTGGGCTGCGCCCGGTAGCTACCTCGTGAACACATGTGTCTGCCCCCGCACCCCCGGCGCTGCGCGCGTCATGGGTTGATCCTGCCGAGCTTGACGAGCGGTCGCTCGATCCAGCGCCGTGGCGGCGCCTCTCCAACCACACAAAAACCAACGCACTTCGACAAAACCATTGACCTCCCTATGCCCCACCTCTACTTTTTGACCACTTCCCCGGACTTCGGCCGGTGTATCGGACGGCGATGACGATGCCGGGCAGGCGTGTCCTCCGCGGGGCCTAGTTCGCCGAGCGCCCGTTCCCCCACACGTCTCTTTTGGAGAGCAGATGAGCGCAAGATCCACTCCTCTCGGACTCGCCGACGCTCCGTCGTGTCCTTGCCGTCGGTTAACTCCCCGACCCGCTGGCTGCGGCACCACAGCTACGAACTGAAGCTGGACGTCAACGACGGCGCCACCGCGTTCGCCCGTGACACCAAGTTCCCCTGGACAGCGGGCTTGGCCGAATCCACCTGCACGTTCTTCCGGTCCCACGACTTCCCGACTGGCCACATGACGCACTGGAACCACTCCCTGCGCATCGATCCCGCCTCCACCGCCACCGACCGCGCGGACGCCACCTTCTCCATCGTCTACTGACGCCCCGGCTGAACACGGCGCCGCAGGGCCCAGCGAACCGGCAACCCCAGGCACAGTGGCCCGGGCCGGCGGACACCTGTCGGCCCGGGGCGTCGTGAGACCGGCTTCATTTCCCCTTCCCTCCCTTCCCCTGGAGAGCCGCATGCCCCACCCCGCCGCACGAAGATGGACCAGACGCATCACCGCCCAGGTCCTCGCCGTCGGACTCGCCGTCCTGGGTCTGGCGAGCCTCGACCGGCCCGAGCCGCCGGCGCCCCTGTCCGCCGAACCGGCCGCCGTCAGC
Source organism: Streptomyces bottropensis ATCC 25435 (assembly GCF_000383595.1). Lineage (NCBI taxonomy): Bacteria > Bacillati > Actinomycetota > Actinomycetes > Kitasatosporales > Streptomycetaceae > Streptomyces > Streptomyces bottropensis. The sequence goes on from NZ_KB911581.1 coordinate 2,864,721, forward strand.
ACCAACCAGATCGGTGTCACCCCGCCGTCGATGGGCTGGGCGTCCTGGAACACCTTCTTCAGCAGCATCGACCACAATGTGATCAAGCAGCAGGCCGATGCCCTGGTCTCCTCCGGCATGGCTGACGCCGGCTACAAGTACGTCAACCTGGATGACGGCTGGTGGCAGGGCGCCCGTGACGCCAACGGCAACATCGTCGTCGACGAGAATCTGTGGCCGGGCGGCATGAAGGCGATGGCCGACTACATCCACAGCAAGGGCCTGAAGGCCGGCATCTACACCGACGCGGGCAAGGACGGCTGCGGCTACTACTTCCCCACCACCCGGCCCGCCGCCCCCAACACCGGTATGGAGGGCCACTACCAGCAGGACCTGGAAACCTTCCAGCGCTGGGGCTTCGACTACGTCAAGATCGACTGGTGCGGTGGCCAGGCAGAGAAGCTGGACCAGGAGGCGACGTACAAGCAGATCGCCGCCGCGAACGAGGCCGCCTCCGCAGTCACCGGCCGCAAGCTGGTGCTGTCCTTCTGCGAGTGGGGCACCGGACTGCCCTGGAACTGGGCCACCGGTCACGGCGACCTGTGGCGCACCAGCCACGACGTCTTCCTGCGCGGGGAGACGCCGAGCATGACGAAGATGTACCGCAACTTCGACGAATCCCTCCAGTCGGCTGCCCAGCACACTGGCTACTACAACGACCCCGACATGCTGATGGTCGGCCTGAATAGCATGACCGCCCAGCGCAACCGGCTCCACATGAGCCTGTGGTCCATCTCCGGCGCCCCGCTGCTGGCCGGCAACAACGTGGCCACGATGAGCACCGAGACCCGCGACATCCTCACCAACCCCGAGGTCCTCGCCATCGACCAGGACCCGCGCGGCCTGCAGGGCGTCAAGGTCGCCGAGGACACCCGCGGCCTCCAGGTGTACGACAAGGTGCTCTCCGGCACCGGCAAGCGCGCGGTGATGCTGTTCAACCGCACCGGATCCGCAGCGAACATCACCGTCCGCTGGGCCGACCTCGGCCTGACCACCGCCTCCGCCACCGTGCGCAACGCCTGGACCCGCACCGACGCCGGATCCTTCGCCACCGGCTACACCACCTCCGTCCCCGCCAACGACGCGGTGCTCCTGACCGTCTCCGGCACCGAGACCGCCGGCTCCACCTTCGAGGACACCACCACCGCCACCACCCCGACGTTCAGCAACGTCACGGCCTCGTCCGCGGGCACGAAGCTGGTGGACATCACGTACGCCAACGGTGGCACCACCGCGCGCAAGGCCACCATCCAGGTCAACGGCCAGTACGCGTACCGCGTGGCCTTCCCGCCTACCGGCTCGGCCACCACCTACCGCACCGTCTCCGTGCTCGCCCACCTGGCCAAGGGCGCCAACACCGTCAAATTCGCCGCGGTCTCCGGCAGTACCGCACCGGACGTCGACGCTCTCCGCGTCCAGGGCATCCCCGGCACCGACGGGGCAGCCCTGGTCGGCTCCCCCTCGGCCCGCTGTCTGGACATCGAGAAGAACACCAACGTCAACGGCACCCAGGCACAGCTGTGGGACTGTGCCGGCGGGCGCAACCAGACCTTCACGCAGACCTCGCGCGGCGAACTCGTCGTCTACGGCAACAAGTGCCTCGACGCCAACAACAGCGGCACCACCAACGGCACCAAGGTCATCATCTGGGACTGCACAGGCGGCACCAACCAGAAGTGGACCGCCAACTCAGGCGGCACCATCACCAACAACCTCTCCGGCCTCTGCCTCGACGCCTCGAACGCGGCAACCGCCAACGGCACCAAACTGATCCTGTGGACCTGCACCGGAGCGGCCAACCAGAAGTGGACACTCACCTGACACCCCCATCTACCTGACCACCACGGCACGCGTGGGTTCCGGCAGCCCCGCTGACGGTTACCGAAACCCACTGTGCGCAAGCCCTCCTACACCTTCCATCCCGGACCGTCCGCCGCGGCACAACACTGGCCGCGGCGGACGGAATCACGCCCGGAGAGCGGAAGGTGTGAGTCCCCGCCGGTGCTACTTGAGATACGCGGCGAGCGGGAGATCTTCCTCCACAACGAGACGCCCCCGCCGCCGAGCGGCGGGCCAATCGTCGGCGCCGACTCCCGTCGCTGCCTGGACGTGCCGAACGCGTCGCAGACCCACAGCACCCGGGCCCAGCTGAGGGACTTCTCGGGCGGTACCAAGCAGCAGTAGACACGCACCGACGCCGGGGAACTGCGCGGCCTTTCGTGCGCCCACAGAGTGTTTGCAGAAGATTGGCCAGTTCCATTGACGTGCTCTTGGCCGAAACCTATCTTCCTGTCGAAGTTACGTACGGCGTTCGAAATGTCGAACCCGATGGCCGTCAAAGGGGACAGCCCGTGTACCGCACCCGTTATTGGTTCACTCTCGTGGCTCCTCGGCCGGCCCTGCTTGCTCCACTCGTCACCCGGCCCCCAGCTGAGCTGTCTCCGGTCGCTGCCGCATTCAGGCGATAACTGCGGCTCCTCGGCCGCCGATCGGCCCACGCGATGTTCCGCGTCCCGCGACAGCAGGTTCTGTCCCTCAGACACCGCGACCGCGAGCTTCCTCTTCGACCCCGTCTTCACCCGATCATGGCACCCGCAGTTCGACAGGAGACCCACATGGCCAGGCTCCTCGGCCGGCTGGCGGCGATATTGGTCGCCGCCTGCCTACTCTTCACGTCCCAAGCCTTGACCACACCCGAGCAGGCCGCTGCCGCCGACCCGGGCTACCTGATGGTGCACTTCACCGGGGAGGGGTCGACTAACCAGCAGATGTACCTCTCGCACAGCACCGACGGCCTCCATTGGAACGACCTCAACGGTGGAGGCATGGTCCTGCGTTCCACCCTTGGCACGAAGGGGGTGCGCGACCCCGCCCTGGTCCGCGCCCCGGGTGGTGACAAGTACTGGATCATCGCGACCGACCTGTGCATCGACTGCGGGCAGACGTGGAGCCAGTCCATCAACGACGGCAGCCGCAATCTTGTGGTGTGGGAGTCGACAGACCTGGTCACCTGGTCACAGCCGTGGCTGCTCAACGTCGCCGGCGCGATCCCCGACGGGCGCAACGCGTGGGCGCCTGAGGCGATCTGGGACCCTGCGACCAACGACTACGTCCTGTACTGGGCGACGAACAAGCCCCTCAACGGTGCGACGAAGCACCGCATCTACTACGCCCGCACCAGCGACTTCCGCTCCATCACCACCCCGCAGATCTACATCGACCGCCCAGGCAGCCAGGAGATCATCGACACCCAGATCATCGAGGTGCCGGCGGGGGTCGGCAATTACCGCTACGTGCGGGCCTCCGGCGACGGTCAGATCACGCTCGAAGGCAGCAACTCGATCCTCGGGACGTGGACCAACCTCGGCAACCTCTCCGGCATCGGCCTCACCGGCTCTCAGGTCGAAGGCCCGATGTGGATGAAGTTCAACGGTCGCAACGAGTGGGGCCTCTACCTCGACCAGTACGCCTCCAGCGGCGGGTACATGCCGGTAACGACGACCGACCCCTCCAATCCCGCCGCTTACCGGAAGCAGGCGTCGGGAAGCTACAACATGGGCGGCACGAAGAAGCGCCACGGCTGGATCCTGAACATGACGGCCGCCGAGGAGAGCCGCGTGCTCACGCGCTGGCCCAACACCGCGATCAACCGGCTCCAGTCGTACAACTTCCAGGACCGGTACGTGCGGCACACCAACCTCGACGTGCGCATCGACCCCAACGTAAGCCCCGCCCAGGACTCCCAGTTCCGGATGAGAACCGGCCTGGCAGGCTCCGGCACCGTCTCCTTCGAGTCGGTCAACTTCCCCGGCTACTTCCTGCGGCACGCCGGATTCGACTTCCAGCTGGCCTACAACGACGGCACCACCGCCTTCGCCAACGACGCCACCTTCCGCCAGGTCGCCGGGCTCGCCGACGCGACATGGTCGTCGTTCCAGTCCTACAACTACCCCGACCGGTACCTCCGCCACTACGCCTACCAACTGCGGCTCGACCCGATCGCCAACACGACGGGCCGCAGTGACGCCACCTTCCGTGTGACGAGCTGACCCGACAGGGATGCCGGCGCCCTCACGGCGACCCCCCACCCGCCGCCCGCCTTCCAGCGGGAAGGCGTCGGCATCCCACCCAGGAGTGGTTCGTAAGGGAGAGCGAACGACGGTGAAGGCCGCTCGTATGGTCCGGCGGCCGGACGTGTCAGGAGTCCGCAGGCGGCGACGAGTTGTCGAGCCGGATGGAAATTGTTGTCTTCTTCAGGGGAAGTGAGCCCATGCACAGCGTCAGACCTCAGAGCCGTCGAAGATTCCGGCCGGGCGCTCTGGCCGCCGTGGCCGCCGCCTCGCTCCTGGTGGGCGTCGTCGGCCCGGCGGCCCCCGCCCAGGCGGCGGAGATCACCGACGGCCTGGCTCTCTGGTACAAACTCGACGCCACCTCGGGCAGCGTGGCGGTGGACGCCTCGGGCAACGGCCGGAACGGAACTGTCAACGGCGCCGCAGGCTGGTCGAGTGCCGGCGACGGGCTCACGTTCAACGGCTCCGACACCTCCATCAAGGTGCCGGACAACATTATGAGCGGCATGAACTCGATCACCGTCTCGATGGACGTGCAGATCGACGCCACCCAGGCCACGCCGTACTTTCTCTACGGCTTCGGCAACACCAGCAACGGCGCCGGCAACGGATATCTGTTCACCACCGGCAACGCGTTGCGGACCGCCATCGCCTCCGGGGGCTTCTCCACCGAGCAGAACACCCAGGCCTCCGCCGCTCTGCCGCGCTCGGTCTGGAAGCACGTCACCTACACCCAGACCGGCACCATGGGCGTCCTCTACCAGGACGGCGTGGAGGTGGCCCGCAACACCTCGCTCACCCTCACCCCCGGCTCCATCGGATCCGGCATCACCACGGCCAACTACATAGGCAGGTCTCTCTACAACGGTGACAAGCTCTTCAAGGGCAAGATGCGCGACTTCCGGGTCTACAACCGTGCGCTGTCGCCCGGCGAGGTCCTCGAAGTCAGCGGGAACAGCACGGGCATCGCCGCCGCCACCCACCCCTCGCTGAAGATCGCGGCCGTCATCGACGATGCCAACAGCAAGATCACGCTGCCGGTGAAGGAGGGCACGGACCTCACCGCGCTCGCCCCACAGTTCACCCTCGCCCAGGGCGCGTCCATCAGCCCGGCCTCCGGCACACCACGCGACTTCACCGCACCCGTGACGTACGAGGTGACCGGTTCCGACGGCCAGAAGCGCACTTGGACCGTGTCGGCGCTGGTCATGCGGAGCCCGGTCCTGCCGGGGCTCACCGCCGACCCGAACATCGTCCGGTTCGGCGACACTTACTACATTTACCCGACCACCGACGGGTTCGCGGGCTGGAGCGGTACGCGGTTCAAGGCCTACTCGTCCAAGGACCTGGTCCACTGGACGGACCACGGCGTCATCCTGGACCTCGGCCCTGACATCAGCTGGGCCGACGCCCGGGCCTGGGCGCCGACGATGACCGCGAAGAACGGGAAGTACTACTTCTACTACTCCGCCGACGCCAACATCGGCGTCGCGGTCTCCGACTCGCCCACCGGCCCGTTCACGGATCCGCTGGGCAAGCCGCTGATCGCCGGCGGCGCCTTCACCGGCCAGATGATCGACCCGGCGGTCTTCACCGACGACGACGGGCAGTCGTACCTCTACTGGGGCAACGGCCGGGCGTACGTCGTCCCGCTGGGCGACGACATGATCTCCTTCGACGCCTCGAAAGTCACCGACATCACCACCAGTGGCTTCCGCGAGGGCGCCTTCGTCATCAAGCGCAAGGGCACCTACTACTTCACGTGGTCGGAGAACGACACCCGGGACGAAAACTACCGTGTCGCCTACGCCACCGGCTCCTCGCCCACCGGCCCCTGGACCAAGCGGGGCGTCATCCTGGAGAAAGATCTCGCCCTCGGCATCAAGGGCCCCGGTCACCACTCCGTGGTGCAGGTGCCGGGCACCGACGACTGGTACATCGCCTACCACCGCTTCGCCATCCCCGGCGGTGACGGCACCCACCGCGAAACGACCATCGACAAGCTGGAGTTCGACTCCGACGGGCTGATCAAGAAGGTCGCCCCCACCCTGAGCAGCATCACACCGGTCTCCGGTGGCACCGCCCTGCCGACGAACACCACCCGCTCGCTCCAGTCCGTCAACTTTCCCGGCCGCTACGCCACCGTCCGCTCCGACAGTCTCGGCTACCTCGACCCGGTGACCTCCACCAGCACCGCAGCGGTCAAGCAGAGCGCCACCTTCACCGTCATACCCGGCCTGGCCGACTCCGCCTGCTACTCGTTCCGTGACTCGTCCGGCCGCTACCTGCGCCACAAGGACTACCGGGTCCGCTTCGACGCGAGCAACGGCACGGTGCTCTTCAACAAGGACGCCACCTACTGCGCCCGGCCGGGTTCGGCCACCGGCTCGGTCAGCCTGGAGTCGTACAACTACCCCGGCCGCTACCTCCGCCACTACAACTACGAACTGCGCGTCGACCCCTTCCAGGACAACGCCACCTTCCGCTCCGACAGTTCTTTCACGGCGGTCAACCCCTGGGCCTGATCGCCTTCCCCCGCTGGACAGGTGACCCGCACAGCTTTGGCCTGCGGGTCACCTGGCTGCCGTGCCCGACGCACCATCGGCGAGGTCCTCGCTGTTTCGGGCGGGGGACCGGCTGGGGCCGGAGCCGTTGCGGGTGCTGTTCGCCACGACTGTCAAGCCGATGGCCACCGAAGCGACGACGGGTGCGTTCTGGCGGGGCTTGCGGCTGCCGGCCGTGGACGGAACCTGCTGGGACCCTTGCGGACAGCGAAGCCGACGAGGCCGTCTTCGGGAGGCCGGGCAACGGCCGCGGGACGGGCCGGAGCGCGTATCCCCAGGTGCGGATGGCCGCTCTGGTGGAGGTGGGCACGCCTGCGGTGCTGGACGCGGAACTCGCCGGCTAGCCGCACCGGGGGAGTCCCCCCTGGTCGGCCGCCTGCCCGGCTCCTACGGCCCGGGACAACTCGTCCTGGCCGACCGGGAGTTCCTCGGCACGGGGTTGTGGTGGGCCTTCACCACCACCGGCGCTGATCCGCTGGGTGCTCTATCGGGAGGCCAGGCTCCGGAGGACTGCTGAAGAGAGCGAAGCGGGCAGGACGCGCAGCGTTCGAACCAGCGCGGCCGTCGCCCAGGGGAAGTACGCCTGCGCCGGTTCCCTTTCCAGAGCGCGTATGACGCAGCGTGCCGCGTGCTCCGTGCTGACCTGGAAGGGCTTGGGCAGTCCGTCGGCGTTGACCCGGTCGGTCGCTACGAAGCCGGGTGGATGCTGGTGAACCGGATCTTCTTGGGCGCCAGTTCGACGCGCGCGGAGTCGATGAGCGTGCGGGCGGCCGCCTTCGCTGCGCAGTAGGGGCCTTGGCGGGGAATGTTCCATGAGCCCTGCCAACGAGTTGGTGTGGGTGATCAGGCCACCGTGCGGTTGGTTTCCCATGTGTGTGATCAGCGGGTCGAGGTAGTTGACGACGACGTCGTAGTTCAGCGCCATGATCCGTGACACGTCTGCCACGCTGACGTCGTCCGTCGTCCATCGACATGTCCGGTCCCTGGCCGGCGTTGAGCAGGGCGATGTCGATGGATCCGTACTCGGCGACGGCGGCCGCCCCCACATCGGCGGGCCCCTGCGGGTCCAGGGCATCGGCAGGAATGTCCAGGCAGGCGCTGCCGGCGGCTCGTACGTCCCTTGCCAGGGCTGCCAGTTCGGGGTCGCGTCGTGCCGTGGCGACCAAGCGGTTGCCACCGTGGCCGAGCCGGCGTGCCACCTCCGCGCCGATCCCCGTTGAAGCGCCGACGATCAGAATCGTCCGGTCCGTGATGCTTGCCATGGCGTTCCTTGCTGACGTGGTGGAGAGATGCCCCCTACCGGGACCCCTCCTTCGACTACCTCGACACCTGCCGGGGAGTGGCGCCCCGGTAACGGGGTCCGCCTCGCGGCGGTGACGGGCAACTGCACGGTGACGGGACGCGCGGACGCCACCCTCAACCGTGCTGGGGTACGGCTGGGCACGGCTGATTTCGATGATCGAGGGCCTGCTGCGGCACTGCACGGACGCCGAGATCGAGTCCAACCACGTCGACACGCACGACACGAGTGTCGTCGGATTCGCCTTCACCGAGCTGCTCAACTTCCGTCTGCTGCCGAGGCTGAAGAATGCCGGCAGCATCCCCCTGTACCGACGCCCCGTCCGGCTGGCCTGCGCTCGGTGCCTCCCTGACGCGCAATCCGCTGGGAGACCCACGGCGGCCTCCAGGCCGTGGAGAAGTGGAACAGCGCGAACACCGTGCTCCACTACCGCCAGGACGGCGCCCTGACCGGCCCGGACAAGGAGCACGCCGAAACTCAATGCTCGCCCTCCACCTGCTGCAGTCCGCGCTCGTTAACACTCAGCTGGTGCAGCAGGTCCTGGCCGAGCCGGCGTGGGCATCAAGGCTGAGCGACGAGGATGCCGCAGCCTGACCGACCGCGCGGTTCTGGTCCAATGCCAACCCGTACGGCACCTTCCGGCTGGACATAGACAAACGCCTCGACCTGGGGCCCGCCGCTGCCGTGCCACGGCTGCGCACACCGACGGACGCCGCCGGCCAGTCCGGCGTGCGTCTGGCCTGATGCGGTCCTGCGCAGTGCGGGAATCGTCAGCGCGGCCTGCTGAAGCGACGGACCGGTCGAGCTGTGCCGGCAGCACGCGCTGGCCACCTGTGACCGGCTGCCGTCGACATGGCCATGGCTGCCGGCGAGGGTGATGACGAGCAGGCTTCACCAACGCAGGCGGTGCCCAGATGGTGGCGGACCGGTCGTCAGGCCGGGTTCGACGTGCCGGTGACGACGTCCACCGCATGGCGGCGGTGGACGGCGAAGAGCGGGAGCGCGGCCTGGGCGTCGCGGGCGCGCAGGGCGGCGGCCAGCGCCTGGTGCTCCTGGGGGATGCAGTCGAGGTAGCCCTCGGTGCTGAGGCCGATGCGGGTCAGCAGGAACAGGTGGACCTGGCAGCGGATGGTCTCCCAGGCCGCGACGAGACGCTGGTGGCCGGTGGCGGCGAAGACGGCGTCGTGGAAGGCGATGTCCAGGCGGACCATGGCGTGCGAATCCGTCGTACGGTCCATCACGCCGGCCGCCTTCTCGATGGTGGCGAGGTCCTCCTCGGAGGCGTGTGCGATGACCTGCTGGACAGCGAGATCCTCAAGCGCGCCGCGCAGGCTGTCCAGCTCGGCGACATCCTCGGCGGACAGCGTCGTGACCACGGTGCCCCGGTGCCAGGCGCAGTGCACGAGTCCCTCGCGCTCCAGTACGCGCAGAGCCTCACGCACCGGCCCCCTGCTGACCTGCAGTGTGCCGGAGAGTTCGACCTCTCGCAGCGGTGCCCCGGGGGCGTACGCGCCGCTGAAGATCGCCTCCCGGATCCGGTCGGCGACCTCGTCGGCCAGTCCGCGGCGGCGGGCGGGGGCCACCGCGCGATCTCCTGTGGGTTGACTCTTCTCCATGTCGTGATGTTAACATTCTATCGTTGTCGCAATGTCAACATTGAGACAACTGGATTGACCGGTCGTTCGGTCAGGAGAGGGGCGATTTGCATGAAGGTGTTCCAGATCGGTGCCGCCGGCGGTGTCGGCAGGAGGCTCGCCGGCCTGCTGTCCGCGCGCGGCGACGAGGTGACCGGCATGCACCGCAGCCCGGCCCAGGCCGACACGATTCGCGCGACCGGTGCGACGCCGGTGACCGGCGATCTGATCGCCGACTCTGTGGAAGAGCTCGCCGGCAAGCTGGCCGGGCACGACGCAGTGGTGTTCTCGGCCGGTGCCCACGGGACCGGCATGGACAAGACCACGCTCATCGACGGCAAAGGCCTGGAGAAGGCAGCCGCTGCGGCCGAGATCTCAGGAGTCCCGCGCTTCGTCCTCGTCTCCGTGTTCCCCGACGCTTTGCGCGGCGGTGGAGCGTCCGAAGGCTTTGAGCACTATGCCAGGGTCAAGAAGAGCGCGGACGTCTATCTCACCCGCACCAGTCTGGACTGGTTGATCGTCCGCCCGGGCACGCTGCTGGACGGACCGGGTACCGGGCGGGTCGCCGCCGGGCCCGCTGTCGAATACGGCGACGTACACCGCGACGATGTCGCCGCGTTCATCGACGCCGCCCTGCACGAGCCCGCCCTCAGCCGCGTCATCGTCGAGCTGACCTCCGGCGACACCCCCGTCGCGGACGCGGTCGCGCGCCTCGCCTGAGCTTGGCGCTCCTGCCCGCCCCTGCATCCCCCGCCAGAGAAGGACAGCCGCCTTGACTGCGATCGATTCCTACAGCCATGGCGTCTCGGGCGAGCGCGAGTTCGGCTTCGCCCAGGCCATCAGGGTCGACCACACGATCTATGTCTCGGGCCAGCTCTCCCATGACGCAGAGGGCAGCTTCCTCCACCCCGACGACTTCGACGCCCAGAGCGAGCAGGTCTTCGCCAACTTCGAGAAGGTCCTCGCCCACTACGGCGCCACCCGCAACCAGGTCGTGTCCGAGACCCAGTGCATCGTTGACCTGCCGAAGTACGACAACGCGATGGCGGCCGCCAACCTGGCCTACTTCGGCGACCATCGCCCCACCAGCAGCACCATCGGCGTGGCCCACCTGTTCTTCCCCGGCCAGCTCATCGAGACCAACTTCGTCATCGACACCCGTCTGCCCGCCTGATGGCACAGGCGTACTGGAGCTCGGTCTTCACCAGCTCCGCGGACGAGACATGGGCCGTCGTCCGGCGGTTCAACGGCCTGCCCGACCGGCACCCGGCCATCCGGGCGAGCGGGATCATCGGGGGCGAGGGCGGGCTCACCCCCGGTGCGGTCCGCCTTCTCACCGGGGTGGACGGCGGCATCTATCGGGAACGGCTCGTGGGCCTGGACGATGCCGGCCGGAAGCTGAGTTACGAGATCGTCGAGGCACCGCTGCCGGTCCGTGGCTACCGCTCGACGTTGCACGTCCAGCCCGTCTCCGACACCGGCGGCGCCTTTCTCAGCTGGCACGCCACCTTCGAGCCGGCCGAGGGCACCACCGCCCAGGACGCCACCGCAATCCTCGAAGCCGCCTACGCCCCCGCCCTCGCAGGCCTCCACACGATCATCGCCTGACCCCGGACGGCAGCCGCCACGTCCGGGGGCATCGATCACCGACCATGAAAGAAGCACCCCCCGCATGAGTACCCTGTTCACCCCCCTCACCCTGCGATCCCTTGAGATACCCAACCGGGTGTGGATGTCCCCGATGTGCATGTACTCCGCCGCGGCCCAAGGCCCGGACACCGGTGTGCCGACCGACTTCCACCTCACCCACCTGGCCTCCCGCGCCGCTGGCGGGGCGGGCCTGGTCATGGCCGAGGCCACCGGTGTGCGCCCCGACGGGCGCATCAGCCCCTGGGACCTGGGCCTGTGGAACGACCGCCAGCAGGAGGCGTTCACCCGCATCGTCAAGGCCGTCAAGGCGCACGGCGCCGTCCCGGCCATGCAGCTCGCCCACGCCGGCCGCAAGACGTCGATGGACAAGCCCTGGCTCTCCGACCGGTACGTGCCCGAGGCCGAGGGCGGCTGGCAGCCCGTCGCCCCCAGCGCCATCGCGTTCGGCGGACTGGCTGTTCCTCATGAACTGACCGTGGAGGAGATCCAGCAGCTTGTCCGGGACTTCGCGGACTCCGCGCGGCGCGCGCTGGCCGCCGGGTTCCAGGTCGTCGAGGTGCACGGCGCCCACGGCTTCCTGATCAACTCCTTCCTCTCCCCGGCGTCCAACCACCGCACCGACGCCTACGGTGGCAGCTTCGAGAACCGCCTCCGCTTCGTCCTGGAGGTCGTCGACGCCGTCCGCGCGGTGTGGCCCGAGGACCTGCCGGTCTTCTTCCGCACCTCGGCCACCGACTGGCTGACCGAGAACCCCGAGGACCAGCGCGAGGGCTGGACCGGGGACGACACCGTTCGCCTCGCCAAGGAACTCCAGGCCCACGGCATCGACCTGCTCGACGTGTCCACCGGCGGCATGGTCCCCGACGCCAAGATCGTCGCCGGACCCAACTACCAGGTGCCCTTCGCCACCCAGGCACGCCAGGCCACCGGCATCCCCACCGGCGCCGTCGGCATCATCACCGAGCCGCAGCAGGCCGAGGACATCCTCACCAGCGGGCAGGCCGACGCGGTCCTCCTCGGCCGTGAACTCCTGCGCAACCCCTACTGGCCACAGCACGCCGCGCTCGCGCTCGACGCCGAGCCGACCTGGCCCGACCAGTACGCCTACGTCGTCAAGCGCCACAAGCCCTGACAAGACAGCAGCGTGCCGAGCCATCTCACCGGGAGACACCCATGAACCACCTTCAGGACAAGGTCATCGTCATCACCGGTGCCTCCTCCGGTATCGGCGCCGTCAGCGCCAAGGCTCTCGCCGCCCGCGGCGCCAAGATCGTCGCCACCGCCCGCAGCCAGGAGGACCTCGACCAGCTGGTCGCCGACATCAACAAGCCCGGCGGCACCGCCGTCGCCAAGCTCACCGATGTCGCCGACACCGCCGCCATGCAGGCACTGGCCGACTTCTCTGTCGAACGGTTCGGCCGGATCGACGTCCTGGTCAACAACGCCGGCCTGATGCTGTTCTCCTTCTGGAAGGACCTCGCGCTCGACGACTGGAACCGGATGATCGACGTGAACATCCGCGGCTACCTCAACGGCGTCCACGCCGTCCTTCCGGTCATGCTGCGCCAGAAGTCCGGCCACATCCTCAACGTGGACTCGGTCGCCGGCCACCAGGTCGGCGACGGCGCCGGTGTCTACAGCTCCACCAAGTTCTTCGTCCAGGCCATGACCGAGTCCATGCGCAAGGAGCTCGGCGTCCGCGAAGGCATCAAGGCCTCCACCATCAGCCCCGGCGTCATCGACACCGGCTGGGCCGACAAGGTCACCGACCCCGTCGGCCGCAAGGCGGCCCAGGAACTGAACGCCATCGCCGTCAGCCCGCAAAGCGTCGCCGACGCCGTCGTCCACGCCCTCGACCAGCCCGCCGACGTCACCGTCAACGACCTGATCATCTCCCCCACCCGCCAGAACTGGTAAGCGCCAGGCACTCCACGCCGCACAGAAGGAACCCCAGGCCCATGTCCGGTCTCGCCTCCCCGATCCCCCGCTTCCACCTCGCCGTCCCGGTCGACGACCTGGACGCCGCCCGCCGCTTCTACGGCGAGACGCTCGGCCTGGAGCAGGGCCGTAGCGCCGACACCTGGGTGGACTGGAACCTGCACGGCCACCAGTTCGTCGCCCACCTCGCCCCGGCCCGCACCGAACAGATACACAACCCGGTCGACGGCCACGACGTCCCCGTACCGCACTTCGGGCTGATCCTGACCATCGACGCCTTCCACCGGCTCGCCGACCGGCTGCGCGCCGCGGACACCGCATTCGTCATCGAGCCCTACGTGCGCTTCGCAGGCGAAACCGGCGAGCAGTGGACGATGTTCCTGCTCGACCCGGCAGGCAACGCCCTGGAGTTCAAGGCGTTCGCCGACGACTCCCAAGTGTTCGCCACGCCATGACGCCGGGACCCTGCGGCGCGCCCCGGCCATGAACTGGCAGATACCCCAGCTAATCAATGGGCTGGTGGCTCAACGACCGGGACAGGCATAGCACAGGTCCTCGACCAAGAGGCCACCGCTGCCACTGATCCACGTCTCAACCAACCCGGCGCAAGCGCGCCGCAACCTCAGACTGGAGACACAACATGTCGAAACCGACCTATGTCGCTGACCACATCGCAATCACCGAGGTGCTGGAAAAGTACAACCAGGGCGTCGCCAAGGCCGACAGCTCGATCATGAAGCCCGCGTTCGCCGAAGAGGCGACGATCTTCGGCGTGGAGAACGGCAAGCTCTCCGGCGGCGCGATCACGGCCCTCTACCAGGGGATCGACAGGGATTTCCACCCCTCGCCGGAAGGCCGCGCCGTGATCGCCTACATCAACGTGACCGGCACTGCAGCCAACGCACGTGTCGATACCAACGATGTCTCCGGCCTGTGCTTCACCGACTACTTCAACCTGTTGAAAGTCGATGGCACGTGGACCATTGTCAGCAAGATCTACCACACCAACGACGCGCCGAAATCGTAGCTGCGCACACGGCCGGGCGTAGATGACAGGCCAGCAGCACACCCGCCGCAGTTCCGTCAGAGCGTGAGCGAAACCGGCGAGCAGCGGACGATGTTCCTGCTCGACCCGGCCGGCAACGCCCTGGAGTTCAAGGAGTTCGCCGACGACTCCCAAGTGTTCGTCGCCTGACATCTTCTGTGGTCGGTGGAGGGCTTTCGGAGGGGCTGCCCGCCTATCCCATTGGGCAGCCCCCTGTTTCATAGGCGGTGACAGACGTTCTCGCCCCGACGATCAGCCCTCCAGCCAGGACAAGCACCCCGGCCACGACTCACACAAGGAACCTGACCAGGCAATTCAGAATGAAATGATCTCCTTGGGAGGGATAGATACGAGTCCCTCGAATTTGGACGATAATCAAATTTTGACAGAGGTCGAAGCTGCATGCCGACTGGCGGGCCCGGCGCACCCCCGCGCGTGGCCGACGGTCGCGGGAGGCGTCGATGGCGCGACTTACCCGCGCCCGACCAGCACACTTCCCTTTTTGTCTATATGAGACTTTAAAGTGCATACTGTTGCATTAAGCATGCTTCTTCTACGGTCGGAAGCGACAAGAACCCCACTGAACGACAGGGATGATCTTTCGTGTCCGCACACCTTTTTGACCCGCTCACGATCCGCGACGTCACCTTCCGGAACCGGATCGCCATGTCCCCGATGTGCATGCACTCCGCTGACGCCCAGGGGCGGGCCACCGACTTCCACACGGTGCATTACGGCGCGCGGGCACTGGGCGGTGCCGGCCTCGTGATGCTGGAGACGGCGGCGGTACTGCCCAACGGGCAGATCGGCCCGGGCGACCTCGGCATCTGGAGCGATGACCACGTCGCCGGCCTGTCGGGCATCGTCGAGGTGATCCACGGTTTCGGCGCCAGGGCCGGCGCCCAGATCGGCCATGCGGGGCGGCAGCTCGGCGTGGAGTCCGAGACCCCGGTGGCCCCCTCCCCCATTCCCTTCAGTGACGGTTCACGCGTTCCGCAGGAGCTTGGCGTCGGGGACATCAAGGAGGTCGTCGAGGCATTCCGGACTGCGGCGGCACGGGCGAAGGCCGCCGGATTCGACGTGCTCGAGGTGCACACGGCGCACGGCTTCCTGCTCAACGAGTTCCTCTCGCCCCTGGCCAACCACCGCACGGACGAGTACGGAGGCAGCCGGGAGAACCGCTACAGGATCGTGCGGGAGACCATCGACGCGGTGCGCGGCGAGTGGGACGGCCCGCTGTTCGTCCGCATCTCTTCGACCGACTACGCGGAAGGCGGGAACGCGCCGGAGGACTTCGTCACCTACGGCAGGTGGATGAAGGAGCAGGGCGTCGACCTGATCGACGCCTCATCCGGCGGCATCGCCCCGGTGAAGGTGCGGTCCTACCCGAACTACCAGGTGCCCGCCGCGGAACTGATTCGCAGGGAGGTGGGAATCAAGACCGGTGCTGTCGGCCTGATCGAGAGCGGCCGCCAGGCTGAGGAGATCCTGCAAAACGACCGCGCCGACATCGTGCTGGTCGGCCGGGAGATGCTGAAGGACCCCTTCTGGGCCCGGACCGCCGCGGACGAGCTGCGTGCCGCCATCGAGGTCCCGTTGCAGTACACCCGCTACGGGTCGGCCTGGCAGCGCTCGCAGCCCCCGCTGCCCGCCGCGCCGATGGACGCCACGGTCTCCTAACCGGTTCTGCCCTGGTCCCGCAACCAACCACCCCGGGACAAGGACACCGAACTCCTCGCGGCCGCCCGGTGCCGGGGCGGCCGCAGCGCTCCCGGCACCGGGCGGCGGACCAGCCCTGTGCCCGGAGGGGATGCCCATCCGGGCACGAGATACTCGACAAGGCAGCACGACTCGGAGGTGCCCCATGCCGCGGACGCGACCGTTTGACGACCTGCCAGGCTGCGCGATGGAAGCAACAGTCAAGATCATCGGCGGGAAGTGGAAAGGTGTGATCCTTTTCCATCTGCTTGAGGGGACCATGCGGTTCAACGAGCTGCATCGCCAGGTGCCCGGCATCGCTCCGCGCCTGCTGACCAAGCAACTGCGTGAGCTGGAGGAGGACGGTCTGGTGCAGCGAACTGTCTACCCGGTCGTCCCGCCCAAGGTGGAGTACACCTTGACCGAGGAGGCCCGCTCGATGGAGCCGCTGCTGATCGGACTCAGCAACTGGGGTGAGCAGTGGTTGGCCCGACGTGGCATCGTCCTGCCGGATCCCAAGGACGCGCAGGAGGAACCCTCCTCCGCCACGCCGTCGGCACCGTCCGAGGCTTAACCCGACTGCGTCGGGAGCCTTGAGGTTTCCCGGTGCGGGTACATGATCAGCAGGCAGGCTCGGGGCGGTCGATGAGTCCGCTCTCGCCCCGCCAGCGCGTCCAGATGCCTTCTGGTGGCCGCCGGGTACTGGATTCGCCGTCGTGGAGGACAAACTGGGTTCCCTGCCGGCCGAGGCGGCGGTCGGTCAGGCGGCGCTGGCTGCGGCCCGGTATTGCCGGCAGGTTCTGGGCGGGATCGGGTTCCACTGAACGCCCGCTGCGCCCCGGCTGGTGCAGCTGTGATTCACCAGGGCAGCGGACCGTTGGCGTCGAAGTAGCCGCCGGTCGGGCCGTCGGGACCGATCTGCGCCATGCGGACGATGATCTCGGCGCCCTGCTCGACGGTCTGCGTGCCGGTGTTGTCGTTGAGGTCCGTCTTGATGAAGCCGGGCTCGACGGAGTTGATCCGCATGTCAGGGAACGCCTTCGCGTACTGCACGGTGAGCATGTTGACCGCGGTCTTGGACGCCGGGTAGGCGACGCCCGGGTAGAAGTGCGTGGGATGCCCGGGGTCGGAGAGGTTTGTCAGCGAGGCGAGGCCGCCGGTGACGTTGACCACGACCGGTGCGGCCGAGCGCTGCAGCAGGGGCAGGAAGGCGTGGGTGACGCGGACGACGCCGAAGACGTTCGTCTCGAAGGTGTTCCGCATCTGGTCGGCGGTCACGGTCTCGGCGGTGGGCACACTGTGGGCGTCGGCCCTGCTCGCGATTCCGGCGTTGTTGATCAGTACGTCGAGGCCGCCGTCGGCCGCGATGGTCTTGGCCGCGGCCTCGACCGTGGCGTCGTCGGTGACGTCGAGGAGGACGAACCGTGCGCCCAGCTGCTCGGCGGCCCGGCGTCCGCGCTCGGCGTCGCGGGCACCCATATAGACGGTGTGACCTGCGGCGATGAGCTGGCGGGCGGTCTCGTGGCCGAGGCCCTTGTTGGCTCCGGTGATCAGTGTTGTCGTCATGCGTCCAGCCTCCGGCGCCGCGGCACGATCAGCCAGAAGACCCTTCTTCCTGGGACTGCGAGTACCAGGCACATGTGTGGCCGGCGGTGTTCACTGGGCGCATGACCGCGACGGAACTCGGACAGGCACTGCGGCGCTGGCGCGACCGGGCCGCCCCGCACGCGGCGGGCCTGCCCTCCGGTGGACACCGGCGCGCGGCCGGTCTGCGGCGCGAGGAGCTGGCCCTGCTGGCCGGGATCTCGGCCGACTACATCACGCGCCTCGAACAGGGCCGGGCGGCCAACCCCTCCGGGCAGGTCGTCGAGGCGCTGGCCCGTGCGCTGCGGCTGTCGGCAGACGAGCGGGCATACCTGTTCGGGCTGGCGGGGCTGACTCCGCCCGGTCCCGACATGGTGCCCGGGCACATCACGCCCAGCGTCCAGCGGCTGCTGGACCGGCTCGTCGACGCACCCGTCGCGGTCTCCGACGCGGCCATGACGCTGCTGCTGGCCAACTCGATGTACGCGGCGCTGATGGGCGACCCGTCCGGCCTGCGCGGCCCGGAACGCAACGACGCGTGGCGCACCTTCATGGGGGTGCCGACCCGGGTGCGGCATACGCCCGAGGAACGCAGCGCCTGCGAGGCCGGCATGGTCTCCCAGCTGCGGAGGACCGCCGCCCGCTATCCGGCGGACCGCCAACTTCGACGCCTGATCGCGGAGTTGCGTACCGACAGCGAGCGATTCGCCGAGCTGTGGGACGCGGGCGCTGTGGGACGGCTCGAAGCCTGGCACAAGACGATCGAGCATCCGCAAGTGGGACTGCTGACCCTGGACTGCGACCTGCTCCGGCTGGAGGAGAGCGGCCTGTACATCCTCGTCTACTCGGCCGAGCCGGGCACTAGGGCCGCCGAGAAGCTGGAGCTGATCTCGGTGGTCGGCATCCAGAACCTGGTCGAGTAGCGCCTGCTTGAGCTTCTTCTTCATCTCGTCGAGCTTCGCAAGGATCGGGTTTCCGCTGAGCGCGTTGCCGCGCCCGCTTTGGTGGATCAGCAACCAGCACCACTCCATAGCCATAGCCAAGGGCCGCATACCTCCCCCCGCACCACGTCTCCTTCGAGCTGTGCGGGATCGGCGAGTACATGCGTGGCTCCGGCCGCGTGATCCGGGGTGGCTTCCAGAAGATCTGGAGCCCGGGACGCACATGGCGGGCGGCGACACCTTCACCTACTTCCTCGGCCCGCCCGGCAACACGGTCGAGTACACGACGGAGTTGGAGCCTGGCACCCGCCCGTCTGCGATTTCTCGCAGCCCGAGGTCACTGACCAGTGGGGCACCGCGATCCCCATTCCGGGCGGCGGCGAACCTCTCCCGCGTCGTCGAGGAGACACGAAGGCGGGCGAAGCATGCGCGGGTGCTCCTGGTCGACTACCTCACGGTGATCGGCCCCGACACTCGATCCAGCCGCGAAACCCCCTTCGACGAAGCCACCTTGGGGGAGTTCCGCCGACTGGGCGACCAGGTCGCCGAAGTCTTCGCCCGCACGGCGCCCCGCACCGGCGCGGAACTCGTCACCGTGGGAAAGCGCAGTCGCGAGCACGCTCTCGGATCGGCCGAACCCTGGGTGACCGCACTCCCGGAACGCCTGCGCGGCTCCGCCCTTACGGGCGCGTTCCACCCCAACGGCGCCGGAATGCGCGCCGTGGCAGACGCGATTGCCGCGCACCTGAAATGACTGGGGCTTGCCTGACAGTCGCGGAAAAATGGGACGGCCCGATCACATCCACGACGGGTGTCGGTCGTTGTGCGGGTCTGGGTGGAAACCGGAACCCGTAGGTGGCGCATCCGGCAACTGCTGCACGCCCTCCTCACCCACCACGGCCAGGAGATCGCCCCTACCCGGTGCTCCACCGTCCAGTCTTCGTCGGCGGCGTGCTCGACTGTGCTGGTTGAGGGGCTGGGCGTGGTCAGGACCTGGTAGATCTCGCGGGCGATGTACCGCTTGAGACAGCGGATGATCTCCTTCTTGGAGAGGCACTGCGTGGTGCCGTGCTGTGCTTGGTGCGTTCGTCCCAGCGCAGTCGGCACAGGACGATGCGGTAGAGGGCCGAGTTGGCTCCTTGGTCGCCGCCCTGGTTGAGGCGGTGGCGCTGGGTGCGGCCGGAGGAGGCCGGCAGTGGCTCGAAGCCGCAGAGCATGGCGAAGGCGGCCTCTGAGCGCAGTCGCCCGGGGGTCTCACCGACCGTGACCAGCAGTTCCTGGGACGTCCGTGTTAACGCCATTCGGGGCGAGCAGGGCCGAAGCGATCTCGGTGACCAGCGGGGTGATGAGCTCATCGAGCTCCTCGCCGAGTCGCTGATGGCGGGGCAAGGGTCCGCAGTGCGAGCCTGGCCGCGACGACCGGCTCGCCGACCCGCTTCGCGTCCGGCCGTGAGGCGGCGCACGGAGCGATCAGCTGCCGGTCGCTCAGGTCCCGCAGAACGCCGCGTAGTTCCTCCGGCGCCGTGATGATGAGTGTCTTCATCTGCCTTGGCATGTCAGCGCGTTGG
Organism: Streptomyces bottropensis ATCC 25435; assembly: GCF_000383595.1. Lineage (NCBI taxonomy): Bacteria > Bacillati > Actinomycetota > Actinomycetes > Kitasatosporales > Streptomycetaceae > Streptomyces > Streptomyces bottropensis. The sequence goes on from NZ_KB911581.1 coordinate 2,884,752, forward strand.
CGGATCGCGGTGCGGCGGGCAACGCAGGCTCCACAGGGCCTCCACCCGGCCGTCGCGCTGCTTGAGTATGCCGGTGCGGCGCTGGGCGAGGGCGGCGCGGGCCGCCGCTTCGGCGTCGACGGGGGCGGACTTGCCCTGGCAGCGGCGGGCCTTGCGGTCCGGGCGGCCGATCTCGACCACCGCGACGTCCTGCTCGCGCAGGTGGCGGGCGAGCCCGGCCTCGTAGGCGCCGGTGCCCTCCACTCCGACCAGCACCAGGGTGCCGAACGAGCGGAGCCACGCCAGGAGCTTGCGATAGCCGGCCGGGCGGGGCCGACAGATCCCGTTGAGGACCCAGGGTCAGTCAGGCGGTGGGTCGGACCCCGCCGGGAGACGCTCATGAACATCCTCACCGTCAGGCGGGATCGGGTATCCAGCTGCCGTGGAAGCCGAGCGGCACGCGCGTCGGCAGGTGCACGGTGGCGATCGGGGCGCCGGTGAAGTCCTGCCCGGAGAGGATCACCAGGTCGGTGGCACCCCGCTCGGGGTCGAAGACGTAGGCGAGGACGTAGCCGTCGTCCTCCGTCCGCGCGCTCTGCGCGGGCACGAAGTACGCCTCGCTGGTGTAGTGACCGGTGCCGAAGCCGCGGACCGTCGCGGTCTGCCGGTCGAGGTCGTGCTTGATCAGCGAGTCGCTGAACGCGTCGACGGGCAGGCCGTCCAGGGTGCCGGCCGGACCCATGTAGCGGATCAGGTCCAGGGTGACCGCGGAGTATCCATAGCGGTAGGCGCCGGTGACGACGGCCGGACTGACCACGGGGAACTCCTGCGGGTGGTCGTCGAGGCGCGTCTCGGTGACCTTCCCGGTGACCGTATCGATGACCCAGCGGTCGAGCGTGGGAAAACTGTTGCCCATCAGCTCGGCCCCCACGAACATCCGCGGGTAGCGCACGACGTCGACCACGACCGTCTCGCCCTGGTCGTAGGCGTTGAGGGTATGGAAGACCCAGCACGGATTGACATCGAACCAGCGCACCTCGGTGCCGCTGCGGGGCAGCAAGCCGATGCGGCCGCCGCGGGCCTCGTTCCAGTTCATCGGGAACGCGTTGCCGGAATCTGCGGCAGCCTGGCTGAAGGTGACCGGGAGGTCGTACAGCACGGCGTACCTCTGGGTCAGCGCGAAGTCGTGCATCAAGGGCGCGTGCGGAGCGGGGACGGCCACGCTGCGCACGACCTTGCCGAGGGGGGAGACGACCAGGTAGGTCAGCGTGTCGCCGCCGATGACGTAGGTAACGGCGTGCAGTTCTCCGGTGGCGGGGTCCAGCTTGGGGTGGGCGACGAAGCCGTCGCGCAGGGTCCCGTCGAAGTCGCAGGCTCCCACGGTGTCCAGGTCGTAGGCGAGTTCGTAGGGTCGGGAGCCGCCTTCGACCAAGGCGAAGGTGCGGTTGGCGTGGCCGATGACGTGGGTGTTGGGTCCGGCGTCCACGCGGCGCATTGAGGCGCCGGGGCGGGGCTGTTCGCCGAGTGCCTCGGCGACGCGCGCCGAGCGCACCCAGCGGTTGCGGTACCACTCGGCCTTGCCCTCGCGCAGTCGTACGCCGTGCACCATGCCGGTTCCGGTGAACAGGTGGAGCCGGGGCTCGTCGAGGTTCAGGGGGTTGGGGCCGTTGCGCAGGTAGCGGCCGTTGAGCTCGGCGGGGATGGTGCCGGTGACCGGGAGGTCGAAGGAGGTGACTTCCTCGGCGACAGGCGTATAGGCGCCCTGGAAGCCGTTCTTGGGGTTCATTGCGGTCCTCTCACGATGGCGTGTCGTCCGGCGCTGGCGAGCCGGGCTCCAGACAACAATCACAATACTCAAGAATATGAGTAATAGCGAAGCAGAGTAGAGTGTGAGCGTCGACACCCCGCCGACGCCCCACAGGGGCCCAACGGCGCAACACGGACAGGAGGCCGACGATCATGGCTCTGCGGCACGCGGTACTGGCCGCGCTACTGGACGGCGAGTCCAGCGGCTACGAACTGGCCAAGACGTTCGACGCGGGCATGGCCAACTTCTGGCACGCACTGCCCCAGCAGCTGTATCTGGAGCTGGCCAAACTGGAGAAGGACGGCCTGATCCAGGGGCGCGCCGTGATCCAGGAGACGCGCCCGACCAAGCGGCTCTTCTCGGTCACCAATGCCGGCCTCGCCGAGCTGGAACGGTTCGCCGAATCCAGCGCCAAGCCGGCCTTCATCCGCGACGATCTTCTGGTCAAGGTGCGGGCCGTGGACAGTGCGTCCGCGAAGGCCGTGATCGAACAGCTCGAAGAGCGGGCACTCATCGCCGCAGCCAAGATCGACCTCTTCGAGAGGTACATGGAACGCCAGCGCGGCGACGCCGATGAGCAGGCATTCCTGAACTCCGGCGACCGGATCGGGCCATACCTGACCTGTCTGCGCGGCCTCCGCTATGAGCAGGAGACGGCCGACTGGTGCCGACAGACCGCTCAAATCCTCCGCGAACGATGCGGGGCCAACGTCGGCACATGACCATGGTGCTGGCGCCCCCGGCGATAGCACGCCGTCGACCTCATTGAGACACCCTCCATTTCCTTCTTCGCCCGCCCGTGCAGCATGTCAAAAAAGTTATTAGACACATGCTTGAGTATCTAGAGGAGGTCATGGAGGCGTCCGCACGCTTCCGCGCCGCCGTCGAGACGGGCGAACACAACGCACTGGAAGATCTGTTCACCCAGGACATCCGCTTCTACTGCAGCCCGGTGAAGTTCACCCCTTTCAAGGGCAAGCCCAACGTGCTGGGTCTGTTCAACGTACTGCTGCGCACGCCTGGTTTGCTGGGCTGCCCTCGGCAGGCCTTCCGCGAGCAGGTCCCCGGACTGTTAGAGCGGTACCAGCGCCGCGTAACCCGCCTGGCCGGCCAACGCGGCTTCATGGCCAAGGAACGAGCAGAACGGATGCCTGCCTGTCGCGACGCCTTGCCGTCGTGATCTCCCGCTGTCCGACTGCGGATGCCGCGGCTGCCCCTGGCGCCGCGGCGCGTGCCAAGAAGCGGTCGTCATGCGGGGGAATGACCCGCGCGACGTGTCGGGTCGGCCGAGGAGCGCTGCGTCGGGCGCCCGGTCCGGGGTGTGGCTGCTGGCGGGTGTCGTGCTCGGCTCGGCGAGCTGCGGGCCGCAGTGACCGGGGCGGGTCCGCTGCCCCCCGGCAGCGGGACATCGACCGGCCTGTCCGGCACGTGGACCGGACTGCTCGGCACCCCGCCGCTGCTCACTTCGCCGTCATGTTGGTCGGCCGGACCGCACATCGCCACGGTCCACCCCGCGCCCTGGTCGTCTCGCTGGCCGTGCTGGCGGCCGGGCTGCTCATGCGCTCCCTGCCAGGTCTGTTCTTCCTGTTTGCGGGCACGGTGGTGGTCGCGGCCGCGATCGCGATCGCCTACGTGCTGCTGCCCTCCGTCATCAAAAGCACCGTGTCGTGCGCAACTGAACTACTCACTGCGGTTCAACAGCCGCCCCTGTCCTTCGCCTGGTTGCCGGGCAGGAACTCCTGCAGCTTCGCCTTGAAGCCCTGCTTGACCATGGACGCCCGGTCGGCGTCGCCCTTGAGGATCGAGGCGGCCGTGGCCTCCATCTGCTCCCAGGTGGCGTGCGGCGGGATCGGCGGCACCGCGGGATCGGTGACGAACTCGACGACCGCCGGGCCGTCCGCCGCCAGGGCCGCGCGCCAGCCCGCCTCGACGTCCTCGGGCTTCTCCACCCGGATGCCGGTCAGCCCCAGGGAACGCGCGAAGGCGGCGTACTGGACGTCCGGCAGCTCCTGCGAGGGCAGGAAGGACGGCTCCCCGCCCATCGCCCGCAGCTCCCACGTCACCTGGTTCAGGTCGTGGTTGTTCCAGACGCCGACCACCAGCCGCGGATCCTCCCAGCGGTCCTGGTACTTGGCCGCCGTGATCAGCTCCGCCATGCCGTTCATCTGCATCGCGCCGTCTCCGACCAGGGCGATCGCCGGACGGTCCGGGTGGGCGAACTTCGCGCCGATCGCGTACGGCACTCCGCAGCCCATCGTCGCCAGCGTGCCCGACAGCGAACCGCGCATGCCGTCCCGCATCGTGATGTGCCGGGCGTACCAGTTCGCGGTCGAACCGGAGTCCGACGAGATGATCGCGTCGGCCGGCAGCAGCGCGTCGAGGGCATGGGCCACCAGCTCCGGGTTGATGGGGTCGGCGGACAGCCGCGCCCGGCGCGCCGTCACCTCGCGCCAGCGCGCCACGCCGGCACACACCTCGTCGTACCACTCGCGACCGCGCTCCGGATCGATCAGCGGGATCAGCTGCTCCAGCGTCGCCTTCGCGTCCCCGATCAGGTTCACCTCGTACGGGTAGCGCATCCCGACCATGTGGGGGTCGATGTCGATCTGGACGGCCCGCGCCTTGCCGAAGTCCGGCAGGAACTGGGAGTACGGGAACGACGAGCCGATGGTCAGCAGCGTGTCGCAGTCGCGCATCAGCTCGTACGAGGGGCGGGTGCCCAGCAGGCCGATCGAGCCGGTGACGTACGGCAGTTCGTCGCTCAGCGCGTCCTTGCCGAGGAGTGCCTTGGCGACGCCCGCGCCGAGCAGCTCGGCGATCCGCGCGACCTCGGCGCGGGCCCCGGCGGCGCCCTGCCCGATGAGGATCGCGACCTTGTCCCCGGCGTTCAGGATCTCGGCGGCCCGCCCGACCGACTCCCCGGAGGGCACCGTCGTCCAGGAACCGCGATCCAGGCTGGAGGGGACCATCTTGAACTCGTGGGTGGGCGGTGAGTACTCCAGTTCCTGCACGTCACCGGGGATGATGACGGCCGTCGGCGCGCGGCGGGCGTACGCGGTGCGGATCGCCCGGTCGAGGACGTTCGGCAGCTGCTCGGGCACGGTCACCGTCTCGACGAAGTCCGAGGCCACGTCCTTGAACAGGGTGTGCAGGTCGACCTCCTGCTGGTACGAGCCGCCCATCGCGCTGCGGTGCGTCTGGCCGACGATCGCGACCACCGGCACATGGTCCAGTTTGGCGTCGTACAGGCCGTTGAGCAGGTGGATCGCGCCGGGGCCCGAGGTCGCCGCGCACACGCCGAGCCGGCCGGAGAACTTCGCGTAGCCGACCGCCTGGAAGGCGGACATCTCCTCGTGCCGCGACTGGATGAACCGGGGCCGGTCCTCGGCCCGCCCCCAGGCCGCGAGCAGCCCGTTGATGCCGTCGCCCGGGTAGCCGAATACCTGTTCGACTCCCCAATCGCTCAGCCTGCGCAAGATGTGATCGGCGACCGTGGTGCTCATACTGGAACCTCCCGGAGTGTGATCTCCCGAGCGAGTCACCCTCCGGCGGAATGAAAAACTTCGAATGTGTTTGCTCGGCATGATCCGGGGCAGGCGCATAACAGTGCTTCGGACAGGAGGCACGTCCGTGGAAGAGGCGATTCCCCTCACGGGTGTGTCATTCCTGTCACGTCCGCGCCTCCCACGGTGACCGTCCACCCCAGAAGCATCATCCAGGGAGTTGCGACGCACCATGCGTACCCAGGCGAAGCACCACCCCCACGACGACGCCCCCGACACGGCGGAAGCCTTCCGGACCCTTGCCGCGCTTCCTCCCGGTCAGCAGCGGGACACGCTGCGCGACCAGATCATCGAGGCGTGGCTCCCCATGGCCGAACGGCTCGCGGGACGTTTCCGCAGCCGCGGCGAGAGCTACGAGGACCTCCGGCAGGTCGCGTCGCTCGGCCTGGTCAAGGCCGTCGACCGCTACGACCCCGAACTCGGGAACGCCTTCGAGAGCTATGCCGTACCCACCATCACCGGTGAGATCAAGCGGCACTTCCGGGACCACATGTGGACCCTGCACGTGCCGCGCCGGGTCCAGGACCTGCGCAACCGCGTGCGGTTCGCGACCCAGGACCTGTCCCAGACGATCTCCGGACGACGGCCCACCGTCGCCGAGATCGCCCAGCACGCGAACATGAGCGAGGAGGACGTCCAGGTCGGACTCGAAGCCCTGGAGAGCTTCACGGCGCTGTCGCTGGACGCGGAGCTGCCGGGGAGCGAGGACGGCTACTCCCTCAGTGACGCGCTGGGGGCCGCCGACCCGGCGCTGGACACCGTGGTGGACAGGGAGGCCGTGAAGCCGCGCCTGGCCGCGCTGCCGGAGCGGGAGCGGGCCATCCTGTACATGCGGTTCTTCGGGGACATGACGCAGAGCCGGATCGCCGAACAGCTGGGGATCTCGCAGATGCATGTGTCCCGGTTGATCAGCCGGTGCTGCGACCGGCTGCGCGACCAGGTGATGCATGACATCGCCTGACGCGGCGGGACGTGGTGGCGTGCCTGGGCGGTCGGCCGATTCGCGGCCGGCCGCCCACGCGGTGCGCCCACGCGGAGCGTGCGGCGCGGCGGGGGATCGGCAGGGCGGTGGAGCGGCCAGGGGCGGCCGTGGTGGAGCGGCCCTGCCCGGGTGACGTTCCCGGCCGCGCGGGCGCGGCCGGCTCCCCGCCGGGGCGGGGCTGCGACACACGGAGTCGGCGCACGGTGGCCCACCCGGCCGGACCCCGGTGGAGCGCACCGTCACCCACTCGGCGGCCCGTGTCCCGCGAATGGTGCCCGGCCGCGCGCGCCGCGCCGGGCCCGGCGCTCTGATGGAGCGGGGCACGGCGCTCGTGCCCCGTCCGCCGGAGCCGGCCGAAGGAGCCCCGCCCATGCGCCGCAGAGCCCGCGTCCTGTCCGCCACCGCCCTGATCAGTGCCGTCCTGGGCCTCGCCGCCCCGCCCTCCTTCGCGGATCCGGCGGCCGAGGTGAACCCGCACTCCGTCGAACCGGGCGGCACGCTCACGTTCTCCGTCTCCTGCGACCCGACCGGCGGCCCCGCCCCCGAGACCATCGACGCCAGCTCCCAGGCCTTCGAACAGGGCACCGTCACGCTGCAGCGCCTCCCCGGCAACGACGACTCCGCGGGCGGCCCCTCCTACCAGGGCACCGCCAAGATCGCGCCGGCCGCGGACTTCGAGACCGGTGCCGACGCGGCGAACTCCGCCACCGAGTGGGGTGTGGACGGCCTCTGCCCGGCGGCCCCGGGCGGCGAGGGCAGGCAGTGGAGCGCCACCTTCGACGTCGCCCCGGCCGGCGACGCCCCGCTGTACGACATCGAGCGGTACCCCAGCCATCCGCCGACGCACCAGCCGACGAAGGACCCGACACATCTGCCGTCCCACCGGCCCACCCACCCCACCGGCCACCCGACCGCCCCCGTCCAGCGGGGTGTCCACGCGGGCGGCGGCGGTGCCTTCACCGACTCAGTCCCGGCCATGGTCGCGGGAGGCATCCTCGTCGTGGGGGCGCTGGGGGCGGCCGCGCACCGACTGCGCCGCCGGGAGCGGGGGGCGCCGCCGCTGTGACCGGCGCAACAAATGCGGGCGCCCTTGGGGCGCGCGTGCCTGGGTACTGACACGCCGAGGGCGCGTACGGCGCCGCCCTCGACACGACGACGAGCACGTGCGGCACGACGCACCACGACTGCGCGGAGGCACCCATGCGGGGGACGGATCCGGAAGGGCACGGCCCGGTCCGCTACGGCCCGCCCCTTCCCGCCCAGGGCCTGCCCGTGCTGCCCGAACTGGCCGCCGTGCTCTGCGCCGCCGCGAGCCGCCCCCACGCCGTACCGCCCGGTGGCGATCCGGCCCTCCTGGACGCCGCCTGCGGCTACTGGGACCGCCGTGGACTGCGCACCACACCGGACAGGGCCGCCGCCGCCCCCGGGGCCCCCGCCCTGCTCCTCGCGCTGACCGCCGCGATCGGCGGGGACGTCCTGCTCCCCCGCCCGTGCGCCGCCTGGTGGGAGCCGCAGGCGCGGGCGCTGGGCAGGTCCGTCTTCCCGGTGGCCACGCCGGCCGAGTGCGGAGGCGTGCCGGACCCGTACGCGCTGCTGGAGACCGTGCGCAGGATCCGGGCCGAGGGCGGCGACCCCCGGCTGCTCGTGCTGTGCGTCGCCGACGACCCGACCGCCACCGTGGCTCCGCCCGAGATGGTGCACGAGGCCATGGAGGCGGCGGTGGGGGAGGGGCTGCACCTGGTCAGCGACGAGACCTGGCGCGACACCGTGCACGATCCGCACGACACGGTGCTGCTCAGCCCCGCCGAGATGCTGCCCGACCGGGTCACCGTCGTCACCGACCTCGCCGGACCCTTCCTCCCGCCGGGCTGGCCGGCCGCGATCGCCCGGTTCCCCGCGGACGGGGACGGCGGGGGGCTGCGCGACCGGGTCCTGGACGTGCTCACCGCGATGGGCGCCCGGGTCGCCACCCCGGTCGCCGCGGCCGCCGCGTACGCCCTCGACGAGCCGGACCCCGTCACCGAACGGCTCGCCGCCGCCGTACGCCTGCACGCGCGCCTCGCCACCGCAGCGCACCGGGCCGTGGTGGCCGCCGGCGCGCTCGCCCTGCCACCGCGCGCCGGACGGCATCTGTACGCCGACCTCGCCCCCCTGCGCTCGTCGCTCGCCGCGCACGGGGTCGGTGACGCCCAGGAGGCGGAGGACTTCCTCGGCGCCCGGCTCGGGATGCCCGCGCCCGGCGGCCACCGGTTCGGGGACGACCTCGGGGAACTGCGCGTCCGGCTGTCCACCGCCGCGTTCCTCGGCGCCACGGACGCGGAGCGCGCGCAGGTCCTCGACACGGACGACCCGCTGGAACTACCGCACGTGGAACGCGCGTTGACGCTCTTCGGAGCGGCTTTCGAGGGTCTGCGATGACGAGGACCCGGGGGCGTCCGCGCTCCGGAGGCCGGCCATCGAGGACCTTGCCCCACGACCCCTGACGACGACGGTCCCGGCGATGCCGACCGCCTCGGCGACGTGGGCGACCACGGCGGCCCGTGCCCCCGGCGTCGCCGGCGGCCACCGCGATGCCGGCACCCCGGCCCCGCATCGCCCTTCGACGACCTCCACCCACGCCTAGCGACCTTCAGCGACGACGATTCTTCGTGACGACGCTCAGCGACGGGAGCATCCTCGATGACGCAGCGGTCCGAGTCGACCACCTCCGCCACGACCTCCTCCTCCGCCTCCGCCTCCTCCACGACCTTCACGACCACCGCCGAGGACACCGGTGGTCCGGGGTCCAGGGCCCTTTTCGAGCGGACCTTCACCCACCCCCTCACGCCGAACCCCCTCGCGCCGCACCCTTTGGCACCCCCGCCGCTCGCCGAGCCCCGCCCGCTCGGTGAGCGGCGACGCTGGCCCCGTTCCTTCGCCGACCGGCTGACCACGCCCCTGCCCGGCCTGAAGGCCCTCGCCCGGTTCGCCCGCGAGGGCTCGGTCCGGCCGGGGCCCGAGGGGCTCGCGGACATCCCGCGACTGCCGTACCGGCCCGGCCCGTTGCCCCGAGTGGACGCGCGTACCGTCGCCGTCTCCTGGGCGGGGCACGCGAGTTGGGTGGTGCGGATCGGCGGGCTCACCGTCCTCACCGACCCCGTCTGGTCCCGTCGCATTCTTGGCACCCCGGCCCGGATCACCCCCGTCGGCCTCGGCTGGGACGCGCTGCCCCGGGTGGACGCGGTCGTCATCAGCCACAACCACTACGACCACCTCGACGCCCCCACCCTGGCGCGACTTCCGCGCGACACACCGGTCTTCGTGCCCGCCGGGCTCGGCCGCTGGTTCCGGCGGCGCGGGTTCGGCCGGGTCACCGAGCTGGACTGGTGGGAGGCGGCCGAACTCGACGGCGTCCGCTTCGACTTCGTACCGGCCCACCACTGGTCCAAGCGCACCCTCACCGACACCTGCCGCTCGCTGTGGGGCGGCTGGGTCCTCACCGCGCCGGACGGCAGGCGCCTCTACTTCGCCGGCGACACCGGTTACGGCCACTGGTTCTCCCTCATCGGCCGTCGCCATCCCGGCATCGACCTCGCCCTGCTGCCGATCGGCGCCTACGACCCCCGCTGGTGGCTCAGCGACGTCCACTGCGACCCGGAGGAGGCGGTCCGCGCCTTCCAGGACCTCGGCGCCCGTCGCATGGCCCCCATGCACTGGGCGACCTTCGTCCTGTCGGCGGAACCGGTCCTGGAACCCCTCACGCGGGTGCGGGCGGCATGGCGGGCGGCGGGCCTGCCCCGGGAGGACCTGTGGGACCTGCCGATCGGAGCCTCCCGGGTGCTCGGCTGACCCGGCCGGGGCACCCCCGCGCTCCCGGAGGGGCGAGACCCCCTCCGGGAGCGCGGGAAAGCGAGGTCCTCAGCGGACCAGCCGCCGCCACACTCCCGGCACCACGCTGAGCAGCAGGGTCAGCACGACCGCCGCCAGCACCCCTTCCCACGGCTCCTTGAACAGCGACCCACCCAGAACGCCGATCAACTGGTAGGTCACGGCCCACGCCAGGCACGCCGGCAGGTTCCCCCGCGCGAACCGCCGCAGCGGCATCTTCGCCAGCAGACAGGCCAGCATCACCGGGATGCGCCCGGCCGGCATCAGCCGGGACAGCACCAGCACGGCCACCCCGTGGTCGTCGAGCTGCGCCTGCGCCTGCGTCAGCCGGTCCTCGGGCGCCCGGCGGCGGATCGCCTCCAGCCAGCGCGAGCCGTTCTTGGAGCCCATCCCGCGCCGCCCCAGCCAGTACAGCGCGATGTCCCCGAGGAACGCGGCGACCGACGCGACCACGAACACCAGCAGCATGGAGAAGGGAGCCGACTGATGGAACGCCACCACCGCCGCCGAACTGACCAGCGCCCCCGTCGGCACCACCGGCACCAGCGCCCCGACCAGCACCAGCAGGAACAGCATCGGGTAGCCGATCGCCTGCTGGGTGGAGGCGTACGGCACGGGGGTGCTCACGGCGGCCAGCAAGATCACCGTGTCTCCTCCACGCGCCGTGCGGCCTGCGTCGGCCGGAGTCTCATCGCGCCACCCCCGGTCGAACGCTTTCCCCGTGTTCCAGCCGGTGCACCTCCACACCGGGAGCGCGTGCCGCGGCAAGGCGGACGAACTCCTCACCGGGGGCATGGAATTCATGGGGGCGCACGGCGTCCAGCCCGATCGGCCAGTACGTGCCGTAGTGCACGGGAACCGCGCTCCGGGGCGCGAGCAGCGCAAGCGCCTCCGCCGCGCGCCCCGCGTCCAGATGGCCCTCGCCGAGATGGGGTCCCCAGCCGCCGACCGGCAGCAGCGCCACGTCGACCGGCCCGACCTCCTCGGCCATCTCCCGGAACAGCCCGGTGTCCCCGGCGAAGTACGTCCGCGCGTCGCCCTCGATGACGAAGCCGAGCGCCGGCGAGCGGTGCGGACCGACCGGCAGCCGCCGTCCGTCGTGTCGGGCGGGCACGGCACGGACGACCAGGTCACGAATGCTCAGCTCGTCCCCGGCCGTCACCTCGCTGAGGCGCAGATGCGCCAGCCTGCGCAGCCCCGGAACCTGGCGCGACGCGCCCTTCGGGAGCACCAGCCGTGTCCCCGGGGCGAGTCGGGCCAGTGAGGGAACGTGCAGATGGTCGGCGTGCAGATGTGACACCAGCGCGACGTCCGCGACCGCCGCCTCCGCCGGGGGAGGCGCACCCCGGCGCCTTCGCAGATGCGCGAGCCAGCGCGCGAACAGGGGGTCGGTCAGCACTCTCGTGCCCGAGTCCTCCACGGTGCAGGTCGCATGGCCCCACCAGGTGATCTCCACCGGCACTCCGTTCGCCTCCTTCGCGCTACTCCCCCGAGCCTACGGGCTGGAGTAGGGTCTGCGGCCTGGGCCTGTCCGGCGGATCATGCAGGGAACAGGCGTGCCGGACCCCGTGTCCGCCGCTCGTTCCGCCGGCGGGCTCCGGGACCCGGAGGGTGAGGGGGACACCATGGGAGACGAGGCAGCCGCGAGCGGCGCCTCCGGCGTGGCCCGCCAGGACGCGGTGCGCGGCGGCGGGCCGGCGGGATGCGGGACCGTGGTGCGGGTCGCGGCCATAGCGAGCCTCACGCCCCTGGAGGAGCTGGAGGCCGATCCCTTCCTGGTCGACTCCCGCAGCCAGCACGCCATGTGCGCCCGCTGGGCCGCCGAGCGCGGCTATGTGGTGACCCGCGAACTGCTCGTCCGCGCACTGCGCCCCGACCACTGCGCCCTGTGGGCCGATGTCGACGCCGGCCTCGTCGACCTCTTCGTCGCCCCCAGCCGCCGCGTCCTCGAACGCGCCCTCGCCTCCGTCGACGACTTCACCGCCGAGTGCGCCCGCCGCGGCATCCGCGTCGAGACGGTGGGCCGCGCCGAACCCGCCTACGACGCCCAGATGAAGGCCCGGGTCCACCGCCGGCTGTCCATGCCGACGGCGGGGTACGACGGCCGCTGAGCGGGAGTGCCCGTACCCCGGGAGTGCCCGCACCCCGTGAGCCCCGTCCCCCGGGGGCGCCGGACCGCACCCCGCCCCTGCCCCCGTGCCACCCCGGAACGCCACCCCGGCGCCCCGGCCCTCTGTGACAGGCTGGGCCCAGGACCGGGACGGGTAAAGGTGGCCAGAACGTGGGCGGTGGTCGATGGCGAAGAGTGCTGAGCGGCGTCTGGCGGATGCTCGCCGTGTGGGCGGTGTCCACCCTGACGATGCTCGTGCTCGCGGGCGCGCTCCCCGACTTCCGGCTCCAGTCCGAGAGCGGTGAGAGCGCCACCCAGATCGCCGTCACCGCGGCCTTCGGCGCCGGCGCGTTCGGTCTGCTCTCCGCCCTCGTGTGGCCGCTGCTCGTGCGGGCGCTGCTGCTGGTGCCGGCGCTCGTGCTCGGCCTGCTCGTCTTCTTCCTCAACGGCTCGCTGCTTCTGCTCGCCCTGCGGATCAGTCCCGCCGGCCAGGGGGAGGCCGCCCCCGAGACCGCCGTGGTGGTCGCCGCGGTGATGTCGGCCGTCGCCTCCGCCACCGGCGGCGCCCTCACCGTACGGGACGACGACGCCTACCGGCGCCGCCTGTACCGGCTGGCCGACCGCCGCCGCGGGCGCGCCGACGGCGGCCCGGGGCCGGCGGGATCCGGCACCGTCTTCCTCCAGCTCGACGGCGTCGGCCACGACGTGCTGGAGGCGGCGGTGGACAAGGGCCTGATGCCGACCGTCGCCGGCTGGCTCGGCCGCCCGGCCGACGGCATTGTCCGCCCCCGGCCCACCCACCGGCTCACCCCCTGGCGCACGGACTGGTCCAGCCAGACCGGCGCCAGCCAGCTGGGCATCCTGCACGGCACCAATCACGACGTGCCGGCCTTCCGCTGGTACGAGAAGGACACCCGGGAGGTGATGGTCTGCAACCGGCCCTCCGGTGCCGCCGAACTGCAGCGTCGGGCCATCGACCGCACCGGCGACGGCGGTCTGCTCACCGTCGACGGCGCCAGCCGCGGCAACCTCTTCAGCGGCGGCGCGGAGCAGCTCGCGCTCGTCCTGTCGATGGCCGCCCGCCGGGGCCGGCGCAACCGTTCCCGCGCCGGGTACTTCGCCTACTTCTCCGACCCGGCCAACGCCGTCCGCACCGCCATGTCCTTCGTCGCCGACGTCCTGCGGGAGACCGGCCAGTCCATACGCGCCCGGTTCGCGCAGCAGCGGCCTCGGGTCAAGCGCGGCGGCCTCTACCCCTTCATCCGTGCCTTCGCCACCGTCGTCGAGCGCGATGTCGTGGTCTCCGCGGTGATCGGGGACATGTTCGCCGGCCGCGCGGCGATCTACGCGGACCTCGTGGCGTACGACGAGGTCGCCCACCACTCCGGCCCGCACAGCCGCGACGCCGCGAAGGTCCTCGAACGTCTCGACCGCTCCATCGCGCTGATCGCCCAGGTCGCCGAACACGCCCCGCGCGCCTACCGGATCGTCCTCCTCTCCGACCACGGCCAGAGCCCCGGCGAGACCTTCCTCGGCCGCTACGGCCTCACCCTCGGCAACCTGGTCCGCGCCGGCTGCGGCCTGCCCGTGCCGCGCCGGGCCCGGCGCACCCACAGCGGCTCCGAGGCACGCACGGCGGTACGGGCCGCGCTGCGCATCCCCGTCGAGGAGCGCGTCGAGGAGCACCGGACCACGCGCCGCTTCGAGCCGGTCGTCCTCGCCTCCGGCAACCTCGGCCTCGTCTCCTTCCCGGACGTCCCCCACCGGATGAGCCGCGAGGAGATCGACGCCCGTCACCCCGCCCTGCTCTCCACCCTCGCCAACCACCCCGGCATCGGATTCGTCCTCGTCCGCAGCGAGGAGCACGGCGGCGTCGTACTCGGCGCCCACGGCGCGGAGGTCCCCATCGGCGAGCTGAGCGACGAACACCCCGGCCCCCTGGCCGACTTCGGCCCCGGCGCCGCCGACGCCGTACGCCGCACCCACGGCTTCCCGCGCACCGCCGACATCATGGTCAACTCCTGGTACGACCCCGACGAGGGCGAGGTCCTCGCCTTCGAGGAGCAGATCGGCTCCCACGGCGGCCTCGGCGGCTGCCAGTCCCGCCCCTTCCTCATGTCCCCGCTGGCCCTCTCGGAGCCGGCGGAGGAGGGCGAGACCTTGGTGGGCGCGGAACACATCCACCAGGTGCTGAGGAGGTGGCTACGGGAATCGAACGGTCCCCAGGTCCCCCTGGCCGAGGCGGAGCGCCCCGAAGGGGAGGGAACCGCGCGACCGGCCACGGACGAGCCCGCACCGGCCACGGACGAGCCCGCACCGGCCACGGACGAGCCCGCACCGGCCAAGGAACAGAACCCGGCAGGCGCGTAGGCGTGTAGGCGCCCCGACCCCCGGAAATTGGGCTGCGTCCCGTGAGCAGGTCGCCCACACTGTTCGCACCGTTCGCAGAACACCCCCTTGGAGTCCCCGCCTTGCAGGCAGCCGTGACCGTCACACCCTCCCGCATACCCGAGCTGCTGCTCGGCCTCGCCACCGTCCGCCCCGTCTTCGTCTGGGGCGCCCCCGGCATCGGCAAGTCCTCCCTGGTCAGGGCCTTCGCCGAGTCGCTGGGCCTGGAGTGTGTGAGCCTTCTGGGCACGCAACTGGCGCCGGAGGACCTGATGGGCGTACCGCAGATCCGGGACGGGCGCTCGGTGTTCTGCCCGCCGGAGGCCATCGCCCGCGACGAGCCGTACTGCCTGTTCCTGGACGAGCTGAACGCGGCCACCCCGGACGTGCAGAAAGCCTTCTACTCACTGATCCTGGACCGCCGGATCGGCGCCTACGAGCTGCCCAAGGGGTCGATCGTCATCGGCGCCGGCAACCGTGCCACCGACAACGCGCTCGCCCGTCCCATCGCCTCCGCCCTCGTCAACCGTCTCACCCACGTCCACCTCCGGGCGTCCGCGACGGACTGGCTCGGCTGGGCGCGGGAGAGCGGCATCCACCCCTGGGTCCTGGACCACCTCACCGACCGCCCGGACCACCTGTGGTCCAAGCCGCCGAAGACCGAGGAGCCGTTCTCCACGCCCCGCTCCTGGCACATGCTCTCCGACGCGCTGCACTCCTTCGGCCGCGACCTCGACGAGGAGACCCTGAAGGTCCTCGCGCACGGCACGCTCACCCCCACGCACGCGGTCGCCTTCTGCGGCTACGTCAAGATCGTGCGCAGCCGGTTCGGCATCGAGGCGATCCTCAAGGGCGAGGCCGGCTGGCCCCACCGCGTGGAGGACCGCGACCTTCTCTACTACCTCGCCGACTCCTTCCGCGGCAGGCTGATCAAGGAGCTGCCCGCGAGCAAGCAGCACATGTCGGCGAACGGGCGGCAGACCGCGTACCGCGCCAAGTCGCTGCTGGTGCAGCTCGCCGAGATCTCCGTCGAGGTCGCCCAGACCGTCATCGCCTCCGACGCCGACGGCAACCCCGTCCTGCCCGCCTGGTTCCTCGTCGAGGCTGCCCGGGACATGCCCCGGCTGGTGGAGGCCCGCCGGTGAGCGCGGCCGGCGGCAAGGGCAAGGGCAAGGGCAAGGGCGTACGGAAGACCCAACGGGACCTTGCCGCAGAGGCCTTCGAGGCCGGGCTCGCGACGGTGCGGGGCAACTCCGCGCTCCGGGCGGTCGGGTTCGACACCTGCCGCAAGGAGAAGTGCGATCACGCGCCCCGCGACGGGCTCGTCCGCGTCGACTCCGAGGGCGTGCTGCACGCGCACCCCGACCGGCTCGCCGAACCCGAGGCCTGGGCCTGGGCCCTCGCCCACGCCGCCCTCCATCTCGGCTTCGGGCACGTCCCGGCGGCCCAGGGCGTGCGCGAACAGCCCGACCGCTTCGACGTCGCCGCCCGCTGTGTGGCCGTCAACCGCTTCCTGCTCACGTTCCCCGTCGGCCTGCCTCCGGTGAACCTGCCCAGCCGTTACCCGGACGGCGACGAGGAGCGACTCGCCGCCCACTGGCGCCGCGACGGGCTCCCCACGGCGTACGAGCGCTGCGGCACGGCCGGCGCCGAACCCGACCAGGTCCTCCTGGCCTGGCCCAAGTGGCGGCCGCTGCCCCCGGACCGGCAGCTCGCCTTCGCCCACGCCCTGACCAGCACCATGTCCGCCGCGATGGACATGGCCGGCGGCCGCCGCGAGTCCCTGTACGACGAGCCGGTCCTGCGGCGGCCCTGGGAGAAGGCACTGAGCTGGTTCATCTCCTCCTACCCCCTGCTCGGCGGCATCGCGGCCGGCATCCGGATCGTCGCCGACGTCGAACTCGCCCACGCCCACGGCATCGCCGTCGCGGCCGTCGACGCGGACGCGGGGGAGATCTACATCAACCCGCTCCGGCGGTTCGAGGACGAGGAATGGCGGTTCATCCTCGCCCACGAGATGCTGCACGCCGCTCTGCGCCACGGCGACCGCTGCGGCACCCGCGACCCGTACCTGTTCAACATCGCCGCCGACTACGTCATCAACGGCTGGCTGCGCGAGATGGACGTCGGCACCATGCCAGACGGCCTCCTGCACGACCCCGAGCTGGCCGGTCTGTCGGCGGAGGAGGTGTACGACCGGATCGTCGGGGACCTGCGCCGGATGCGCCGGCTGTCCACCCTGCGCGGCAAGGGCGCGGGCGACATCCTCGGCGGCCCGCTCGGCTCCCCGGGCGACTACGTGGACCTCGACGAGTTCTACCGCCGTGGCCTCGCCCGGGGGTTCGACCTGCACGAGCGGCAGGAGCGCGGCCTCCTGCCCGCCGGACTGGTCGAGGAGATCCGCGCCCTGAGCCATCCGCCGCTGCCCTGGGACGCGCGACTCGCGCGCTGGTTCGACGAGTTCGTGCCCAGCCCGCAGGCCGTACGGAGCTACGCGCGCCCCTCGCGCCGCCAGTCGGCCACCCCCGACATCCCGCGTGCCGGACGGTACTTCCCGCCCGAGGAGACCGCCCGCTGCACCTTCGGTGTCGTCCTCGACACCTCCGGCTCCATGGACCGCGCCCTGCTCGGCAAGGCGCTGGGCGCGATCGCCTCGTACGCCGCCGCCCGGGACGTGCCGGCCGCCCGGGTCGTGTTCTGCGACGCGGCCCCGCACGACGCGGGCTTCCTCCCGGTCACCGAGATCGCCGGGCGCGTCCGGGTGCACGGGCGCGGCGGCACGGTGTTGCAGCCGGGCATCGACCTGTTGCAGCGGGCCGACGACTTCCCGCCCGGCGCTCCCGTCCTGGTGATCACGGACGGCTGGTGCGACGTGCTGCGGGTGCGGCGGGAGCACGCCTATCTGATTCCACAAGGTGCTCGTCTGCCGTTCACCGCGCGGGGGCCGGTGTTCAGGGTGAGATGAGGCTCGGACCGCCCGGAGTGTGATCGGATGGGGGCCACGGAACCCGGCAACGGGACCCCATCGAAAGGACTCATCGTGGCAACCACGCGCACCGCACACACGGTCTGGGAAGGCGAGCTCCTCAAGGGCACCGGCACCGTCACCTTCGACTCCTCCGGCATCGGTTCGCAGCCGGTGTCGTGGCCGTCGCGCGCGGAGCAGGCGAACGGCAAGACCAGCCCCGAGGAACTGATCGCGGCCGCCCACTCCAGCTGCTTCTCCATGGCGCTCTCGCACGGCCTCACCGGCGCGGGCACCCCGCCCACCCGTCTGGAGACGAAGGCCGACGTGACCTTCCAGCCCGGCGAGGGCATCACCGGCATCCACCTCACCGTCCGCGGTGAGGTCCCCGGCCTCGACGCGGCCGGCTTCCAGGAGGCGGCCGAGGGCGCCAAGAAGAACTGCCCGGTCAGCCAGGCCCTGACCGGCACGACGATCACGCTGACGGCCGAACTGGCCTGACGTACGACGCCGTACGCCCCATTGACGAAAACCCTCTCGGGTTCTGTGCTGGTGTGGGGAACACCGGGCGGAACCTTGGGGAAGGGGACGGCGATGGGGCGTGCGGTCGGGGTCGATCTCGGTACGACGAACTCGGTGGTGGCCGTGCTGGAGGGCGGCGAGGCGACGGTCGTCGCCAACGCGGAGGGGCAGCGGACCACACCTTCGGTGGTGGCGTTCGCCAAGAACGGCGAGGTCCTGGTCGGCGAGGTCGCCAAGCGGCAGGCCGTGACGAACGTGGAGCGCACGGCACGCTCCGTCAAACGCCACATGGGCGACACGAGTTGGCGCTTTCCCGAGCAGGGGGCCGTGGACGGCACCCGGTTCCGGGCCCAGGAGCTGTCCGCGCGCGTCCTGCAGAAGCTGAAGAGGGACGCCGAGTCGTACCTCGGGGAGGACGTCACCGACGCCGTCATCACCGTGCCCGCGTACTTCGACGACGCCCAGCGGCAGGCGACCAAGGAGGCGGGGGAGATCGCGGGCCTGAAGGTCCTGCGGATCATCAACGAGCCCACGGCCGCGGCCCTCGCCTACGGCCTGGACCGGGGCGAGGAGCAGACCGTCCTCGTCTTCGACCTCGGCGGCGGCACCTTCGACGTCTCCCTCCTGGAGATCGGCGACGGGGTCATCGAGGTGAAGGCCACCAACGGCGACACGCGCCTCGGGGGCGACGACTGGGACCAGCGGATCGTCGAGTACCTCGTCACACGCTTCCAGGGGCAGTACGGCGTCGACCTCGGCAACGACAAGATGGCACTCCAACGGCTGCGCGAGGGCGCCGAGAAGGCCAAGATCGAGCTGTCCGGCTCCTCCGAGACGTCCGTCAACCTGCCGTACATCACCGCCTCCGACCAGGGTCCCCTCCATCTGGAGGAGAAGCTGACCCGCGCCCAGTTCCAGGAGCTGACCGCCGACCTGCTCGACCGCTGCCGGACCCCCTTCCACCAGGCCGTCAAGGACGCGGGTGTGAAGCTCGCCGCCGTCGACCGTGTCGTCCTCGTCGGCGGCTCGACCCGGATGCCCGCCGTGAGCGACCTGGTGAAGGAACTCACCGGCAAGGACCCGCACAAGGGCGTGAACCCCGACGAGGTGGTGGCCGTGGGCGCCGCGCTCCAGGCGGGTGTCATCCGGGGCGACGTGAAGGACGTGCTGCTGCTCGACGTCACCCCGCTGTCCCTGGGCATCGAGACCAAGGGCGGCATCATGACGAAGCTCATCGAACGCAACACGACGATCCCGACCCGCCGTTCGGAGATCTTCACGACGGCCGCCGACAACCAGCCCTCGGTCGGCATCCAGGTCTACCAGGGCGAGCGGGAGATCGCCGCGTACAACAAGAAGCTGGGCGTCTTCGACCTCACCGGTCTGCCGCCCGCGCCGCGTGGCGTCCCCCAGATCGAGGTGGCCTTCGACATCGACGCGAACGGCATCATGCACGTGTCGGCGAAGGACCTGGCGACCGGCCGCGAACAGAAGATGACGGTGACGGGCGGCTCGGCCCTCCCCAGGGACGACATCGACCGCATGATGCGGGAGGCCGAGCAGTACGCCGACGACGACCGCCGGCGCCGCGAGGCCGCCGAGACCCGCAACCACGCCGAGCAACTCGTGTACCAGACGGAGAAGTTCCTCCGCGAGAACACCGACCGCGTACCCGCCGACAGCCGTCCCGAGGTCGAGTCCGCCGTCGCCGACCTGAAACGCCTTCTGAAGACCCCTGAGGACACCGCCGCCCTCCGTGCCGCCACCGAGCGCCTGGCGACCGTCAGCCAGCGCATGGGCCAGGCCATGTACGCGGCGGCCGCGGCCTCCGCCGCCCCGGCCGGCGGACCGCCGCCCGGACCCGCCGACGAGGAGGGCGTGGTCGACGCGGAGATCGTGGACGACGACAAGGGGCCCACGGGCGGAGGGGCGTAGAACGGGAGCGGACCGTCGGTTCGGCGAGCGGCCGAAGCTCAGTACCGCTCGCGGTAGTGCCTCAGCAGCGTCCTCGTCCGCTCGGCCGACGCCGCGTGCGCGGCCATGTGGTCGAGGACTTCGAGGTGGAGCGCGACCTCGGTGCGCGAGTCGAGGTAGAGGGCGCCGGTGAGGTACTCGGTGTACACCATGTCGGGGAGTTCCGGTTCGGCGAAGCGGAAGAGCGAGAAGGGGGCGTAGGTGCCCGGGTGGGGCCCGTCGGCGAACTCGCAGACCTGCAGGATGACGTGGTCCTTCTCGGTGCTCTCCAGCAGCCGGTCGATCTGGTCGCGCATCACCTCGGAGCGGTTGCTCACCGGACGTCTGAGGGCCGTCTCGTCCATGATCACCCAGAGGTGCGGCGGCGTCTCCCGGGTGAGGAGCTTCTGTCTCTCCATCCGCAGCGACACATGGCGTTCGATGGTCTCGGGACCGGTCCGGCCGACGGTCCCGGCCTCCATCACCGCGCGCGCGTACTCCTCGGTCTGGAGCATCCCCGGCACGAAGTGCGGCTCGTACTGCCGGATCAGATGCGCCGCGCCCTCCAGGCTGACGTACACGCTGAACCAGTCGGGCAGCACGTCGTGGAACCGCTGCCACCAGCCCGGCTTGTTCGCCTCCTCGGCCAGCTCCAGGAACGCGGCGGCGTCGGCCTCGCCGAGGCCGTACGTCGACAGCAGGACCTGGACGTACGGGATCTTGAGCGCGACGTCGGCCGTCTCCATGCGCCGTACGGTGGCGGGGGCGACGTGCAGGACGCGCGCGGCCTCCTCGCGCTTGAGCCCGGCGGCCTCACGCAGTTCCTGAAGACGTCTGCCGAGCACCACCTGACCGACGGTCGGGGCGGGCCGCCGCTCACTCACGTCACGCCTCCCCACGCGCCGAGGTACCTCACCAGTCTGTCATGTTCCGGTGTACATCTCACAGGGGCGGCCGGAACGGTCGCCCCTGGTTCCGGATGGCGACGGGGCCGGGGCGCCGACTGCGGCGGACCTCCGTCGCGACGACGCCGCAGGACAGGGGCTCGCCCACGTCAGGACGGCCGTGAGTGCAGGTACGCGACCGTCGCCGGGTCGGCCGGGAGGAACGTCTCGATGGCCAGTTCGGCCACGGTCACGTCCATGGGGGTGTTGAACGTGGAGACCGAGGAGATGAACGACAGCACCCGGCCCTCGTGCTCGATCCGCAGCGGCAGCGCGAGGCGGGCACCCGCGCCCGCAGCGGGGTCCTCGCCGGGATCGCCGTCGGGCGTGCCCGGCGGCAGCGGATACGCCGCCACCTCCTCGTGGAGCGCGCGCAGCGGCTCCGAGCGGAGCAGTGCCAGCTGCCGTCCCATCTGCTCCAGCAGATGCCCCCGCCAGGCGCGCAGGTTCCGGATGCGCGGCGCCAGGCCCTGCGGGTGGAGGGTCAGCCGCATGGCGTTGAGCGGCGGCACGAGCAGCGACTCGGGGACGCCGTCGAGCAGCATGAGGATGCCCCGGTTGGCGGCCAGCACCTCGTACGTCGCGTTCATCACCAGCGCGGGATACGGCTCGTAGCCCTGGATCAGCCGTTCCACGCCCTCGCGCAGGGCGGCCATCGACGGGTCGTC
Source organism: Streptomyces bottropensis ATCC 25435 (assembly GCF_000383595.1). Lineage (NCBI taxonomy): Bacteria > Bacillati > Actinomycetota > Actinomycetes > Kitasatosporales > Streptomycetaceae > Streptomyces > Streptomyces bottropensis. Next base: position 2,906,500 of record NZ_KB911581.1, read on the forward strand.
CAGCGGGGTCTGCGGGTAGTGCGGGGCGTAGCCGGCCGCGAGGAGCAGGGCGTTGCGCTCGCGCACCGGTACGTCCAGGTGCTCGGCCAGCCGCAGCACCATCTCCTCGCTCGGCCGGGACCGGCCCGTCTCGACGAAGCTGATGTGCCGTGCCGAGGACCCGGACCGCAGCGCCAACTCCAGCTGGCTGACCCGGCATTGCTCCCGCCAGGCCCGCAGCAGCGGGCCCACGCCCGGGTCGGAGGGGGCGGCAGGCCGCCGCGGGGCGCCGGTCGGGACAGTGGTCATGCGAAGAACGTAACCGAGGCGGTCGAGGGGCGGCTCGCGTTCCACCCGCCGCCGCGGCCCCGAACGTCGTTCGCGCGGCCGAATGTGTACGCCTCGGCCCGCCGGCCGACCCTCTGACCTGGGAATCGGCCGCGCCGCTGTGGCACGCTGAGAGGGATCGCACGTCATGGAGGGGTGTCCCGGAAGGAGTGGGTCATGTCCGTCGCAGCCCTGTCGCAGAAGGAGATCGAGGACCGGCTGGCCGAGCTGCCCGGCTGGTCGCTGGCCGGGGACCGGCTGGCCCGTACCTACCGGCTGGGCTCGCACTTCGCGGCGACCGCGCTGGTCGTGCACATCGCCCGGACGCAGGAGGAGCTGAACCACCACTCCGACCTCACCCTCGGCTACGACACCGTCTCGCTGACCATCAGCACGCACAGCGCCGGCGGCGCCGTCACCGAGAAGGACTTCGAGCTGGCCCGCAGGGTGGAGGCGCTCGCGCCGGGTCACGGGGCGGGCTGAGGCGGATGCTGGACTACGACAAGGAGGCCGGCGACTACGACGCCCTGCGCGGCGGCGAGCCCCGGGCCGAGGCCGCCGCCCGCGCCGTCCTGGGACTCCTCCCCGAGGGCACCCGGCGGCTGCTCGACGTCGCCTGCGGCACCGGGATCGTGACCCGGCACCTCGCGACCGCGCGGGACGGGATGCTGGTCACGGGCCTCGACCTCACCCACGCGATGGCGAGCCGGGCCGCCGCGCGGCTGCCCGGCTCCGTCGTGATCGGCGACGGGCGGCGGCTCCCGTTCCGCGACGGGGAGTTCGACGCCGTGACCAGCGTGTGGCTGCTGCATCTGCTGGGCGGCCCCGAGGACGTACGGGCCGTGGTCGGCGAGTGCGCCCGGGTGCTGCGCCCCGGCGGCGTCTACGTCACCACCGTCGACAAGGCCGCCGCCCACAACGTGGGCAGTGACATCGACGCCGTGCTCGCCCCGCGCCCCCGGGCCCCCGCCATGGACCCCGCGCCGGTCGTCGAGAAGTACGCCGGCGAACACGGTCTGCGCACCGCCGGACACGCCCGCTTCCCGGGCCGCGGCCAGGGCCGCAGCCCCCGCCGCACCGTCGCCGACCTGCGCCGCGGCTGGTTCGTGACCCTCCCGCCCGGCGATCCGCTGGCCGACGACTACGCGGTACGGCTCGCCGCCCTCCCCGACCAGGACCGGCCACGTCCGGAACCGGAGTTCAGCCTGCGGGCGTTCCGCAAGGACTGACCGGGAGCCTCGGGCGCGCCGCCCGTTCCTCAGGCCTGCCCCTGGCGTGGCCGAACCGGCCGAAAGGTGCGGCAACGTAGCCGGGTCCGGCGGCGACGGACAGTGCGGAACGCATCCCCGTCCGTCCCCTCTGGAGGTTCGTCACGTGCAGCACCCGCACAGGCACCACAGACGCCGAGCCGCACGCTCGCTGGTCACCGTGGCCCTCGTCGCCGCCGGACTCACCACGTTCACCGGCCCGCCCGCCGAGGCCGCCACCGCCCGCCAGGTCGAGGCCCTCGACCGGGGCGTGGTCAGCGTCCACGTGGACAGCGGCAATCTGGTCAGCTGGCGCTGGCTGGGCACCGACCCGGACACCGTGTCGTTCAACGTCTACCGCGCCGGCACGAAGGTCAACACGGCCCCGGTCACCGGCTCCACGAACTACTTCCACTCCGGCGCCCCCGCGCAGGCCGACTACACCGTCCGCGCGATCGTGAACGGCGTGGAGCAGGGAGACTCGGTGCACGCGGTCCAACTGCGCACCGGATACAAGGACGTGCCGATCAGCGCACCGGCGGGCGGGACCACCCCGGACGGCGTCGCGTACACCTACGAGGCCAACGACGCGTCCGTGGGCGACCTCGACGGCGACGGCGCCCTGGAGTTCGTCCTGAAGTGGCAGCCGACGAACGCCAAGGACAACTCGCAGTCCGGGTACACCGGCAACACGATCGTCGACGGCATCAAGCTCGACGGCACCCGGCTGTGGCGGATCGACCTGGGCCGCAACATCCGCTCGGGCGCGCACTACACGCAGTTCCAGGTGTACGACTACGACGGCGACGGCCGGGCCGAGATCGCCATGAAGACGGCGGACGGCACGGTCGACGGCGCCGGCACGGTGATCGGCGGCTCCACCGCCGATCACCGCAACTCCAGCGGCTACGTCCTGTCCGGCCCCGAGTACCTGACCATGTTCGACGGCCGGACCGGCAGGGCCATGCAGAGCGTCGACTACGTCCCGGCCCGGGGCACGGTCTCGTCGTGGGGCGACTCCTACGGCAACCGCGTGGACCGTTTCCTCGCCGGGACGGCGTACCTGGACGGTGCCCGGCCCTCGCTGATCATGGCGCGCGGCTACTACACCCGTACGGTGATCGCGGCCTGGGACTGGCGGGGCGGGCCCTCCCCCCGCCGCTGGACCTTCGACACCAACTCGTCCAGCAACAGCGGCCGGGGCTACGACGGGCAGGGTTCGCACAGCCTCTCCGTCGGGGACGTCGACAACGACGGCAGGGACGAGATCGTGTACGGCGCGATGGCCGTGGACGACAACGGGGGCGCCCTGTGGACCACGAGGACGGGCCACGGCGACGCCCAGCACCTGGGCGACCTCGACGCGTCCACCCCCGGCCTGGAGTACTACAAGGTCTCCGAGTCCACGTCGCAGCCCGCCGCGCTGTACATCGACCCCGCGAACGGCGCCGTCCGCTGGCGGCTCGCCGCCTGCTGCGACAACGGCAGGGGCGTGGCCGGTGACCTCCACGCGGGCAACGACGGCCCCGAGATGTGGTCCGCCTCCGACTCCTCCGTCCGCGACAGGACCGGGGCGACCAGGGGCCGCGAGCCCTCCTCCGTCAACTTCCTGTCCTGGTGGGACGGGGACCCGGTCCGTGAACTCCTCGACGGCACCCGGATCGACAAGTACGGCAGCTCCGCCGACACCCGCCTGCTGACCGGCTCCGGTGTCTCCTCCGGCAACGGCACCAAGGCCACGCCCGCGCTCTCCGGTGACATCCTCGGCGACTGGCGCGAGGAGGTCGTCTGGCGCACCAGCGCCAACACGGCCCTGCGGATCTACTCGACGCCCGTCGAGACGAGCACGAGGATCACGACCCTGCTGCACGACCCGATGTACCGCACCGGCCTGGCCTGGCAAAATACCGCCTACAACCAGCCCCCGCACACCAGCTTCTTCATCGGCGACGGCATGCCGACGGCGCCCCGGCCGACGGTCTACACCCCGTAGCGGACCGGTCCGGGGGCCGGCCCGCCCCCGGACTCCGCCGCGTCGCTCAGCCCAGCGTCAGCGACACCTGGACCGGCAGATGGTCGCTCGGGAACTGGCCGCCGGACGCGAAGGTGTTGATGGCCGCCCGGTGCGCGGTGACGCCCGGTGTGGTCAGGATCCAGTCGATGCGGTCGCCGCCCGGGGTGAGGGGACGGTAGCCGTGGAAGGTGGCGTACAGGTCGCCCCGCTCGGCCGCCGTGTCCCAGGTGTCGACGAGTCCGGCGCCCAGCATCGTGTCGTAGACGGAATTGCGGTGGGCGGCCACATTGAAGTCGCCGGTGACGACGAGGGGGAGCGCGGGGTCGAATCCGGCGACCCGCCGGGCGATCAGGGTCGCGGCCCGCTCGCGGGCGTACTGGCTGGCGTTGTCGAGGTGGGTGTTGAGGACGTGGAACTCTCTGCCACCGTCCCGCAGGTCCCGGAACCTGACCCAGGTGACCATCCGGATGGAGCCGCCGCCCCAGGTGTTGGAGCCGGGCACGTCGGGGGTGTCGGAGAGCCAGAAGTGCTGGTACTCGACGGGCGCGAGCCGGCGGGTGTCGTAGAAGACCGCCATGAACTCGTCGCGGTCGCCGCCCGCCCGGCCGGTGCCGATCCAGCGGTAGTCCGGTCCGAGGTCGGTCTCGATGTCGAGCAGTTGCCGGTGGAGGCCTTCCTGGGTGCCGATGACATGCGGTGCCTCCTGCCGTAGCAGTGCCCGCATCACGGGCCGGCGCTCGGCCCAGCTGTGGGGCCGGGTGGTGTTCGCGTAGCGCAGGTTGAACGACATGGTGTCGAGACGGGGGCTGACGGCGGGCTCCTCTTCCGCCGCGGCGGCGGCGGGTCGGGCGGACAGTCCGGCGTTCGACAGGGGCAGCAGGACGGCCGCGGCGAGTGCGGTCCGGAGGCTGAGGCGACGCGTGACCCGGGTGTGATTCGGCACTGGAGCTCCTTCTGCGGCGGCTTCCGGGCGAGTCGTGCGCACAACAGTGTGGAACTGCTTTCCATGGTAGGCATGAACATGTCGATGTATCGAGATGTACGCGACCCGAAAAGATCAAGGCACCCGAAACGCACGAAGAGGGCGCGCGCCCGACCCGGGCGCGCGCCCTCTCCTCGTCCTGCCCGGGGTGTCAGGTCACCGCGCAGGACTGGTCACCGAGCTTGAACGCGGCCGGCCTGCCGTTCGTCCCCGACCAGCTGCCGGTGAAGCCGAAGCTCACCGACGAACCGGCAGCCACATTGCCGTTCCAGGTGATGTTCCTGGCCGTGACCGCCGACCCGGACTGCGTATGGGCGGCGTTCCAGATCTGGGAGACACTCTGGCCGTCGGGGAAGGTCCAGCCGAGGGACCAGCCGGTCCACGCGCTCGTGCCCGTGTTGGCGAGGCGCACGTCCGCCTGGAAGCCGCCTGCCCACTCGTTGGTGACCTTGTACGTCACCGCGCAGGCCCCCGTCGGCTGGGGCCCGGGGTCCGGATCGGTGCCCCCGCCACCCGTGTCGGAGGAGTCGCCGTAGACGACCCCGCGCCCGTTCGTCGAGACGTAGACCCGCCCGTACACCCTCGGGTCACCCGTGATCGCCCCGCCCGTCCAGCCCCACTGGTGGGCGTCGTCGTTGATACGGGTCCAGCTCGCGCCCTTGTCCGTCGAGCGGAAGATGCCGCGCACCCCGCCGATCTTGGCGCTGGTGTAGAGCGTCTGGTACGAGGCCCCCGAGGCCGCCTTGCCGAAGCCGATCGTGTCGGCCTGCTCGACGCCGGAGACCTTGGTGAAGGTGGCGCCCGCGTTCGTGGAGTGCCACAGGCCGTACGCCCCGTCCGTCGCCCCACCCGCCAGCCACACGTCACCCTTCACCCCGGGCAGCGCCTTGAAGCGCACGCTGTCGCCGCTCGGCAGGCCGGTCGCGTTCGACGCGGTGAAGGTCGCACCGCCGTCCGAACTCACGTAGAACTTCCCCGACTTGAAGCCGTAGAAGGTCTTCGGGTCCACCCGGTCGGACTCCACGATCGCGCCGGCCGGGATGCCGGTCGACGCCGACCACGAGGTGCCGAAACCGGTCGCGTACCGCACGCCCGTGCCCACCGGACTCCACACGAACCGGCTGCCGTCCGAGGCCGCCGCGACCGTGCCGCCGCCGCTCACCCCCGACGGGTCGGTGCCCGCGAACCAGTTGGCGCCGTTGTCCGTGGAGAACGCGATGTGCGGACCGGAGTCCAGATTGCCCACACGCACCACCGTGTTGGGGTTGGACTCGGCGAAGTCCAGGCTGGTCGTCGTCGTGAAGTTCGGCTGGGTGAACATCATCGACGGGACCTTCGTCAGATCCGTGTGCCGGAAGCCGCCGATGTCACCGAGCGCGCTGAGCAGCGGGGCGCCGGACGGAGGCGAGGCCAGGTCGTTGACGGCCGTCTCCTCCAGACCCCGCACCATCGGCTTGATGGCGAACTGGCCGCCGCTGTCCCAGTTCCCCAGGTTCTCCGTGCCGTAGATCGTGGCGCCCGTCCCGTACATCATCCGGTTCGAGTCGAACGGGTCGATCTCCAGCGCCTCGGTCATCCAGCCGAGTTTGGGGCTCTGCTCCGGCGGCGAGGGGTTGGCGCCCCAGGTGAGCCAGGGAGAGGACGAGACGTCCATGGCGAAGCGGTTCGAGCGGTTCGGATAGGAGGAGTAGTCCCACGCCTTCGTCCAGGTCGCGCCGCTGTCCGTCGAGCGGAAGATCTGCGTGTCCGGCCACCAGGAGCTGTACGCCGTCGCCATCACCGTGCCCGGATCCTGCCGGTCGACGGTCAGCCCGCTGAAGCCGTAGTAGGTGTCGGCCTCCGCCACCGGACTGATGTTCGTCCACGCGCCCGTCGCGGTCGTGTACCGCCACAGCTGGCCCTTGCCGCCGTCGTAGGGGCCGCCCTTGTCGCTGTACGACAGGTACAGATGGCCGTTCGTCGCGTCGAGCACGCCCTTGTGGGCCAGGTGGCCGGTCGGCTGCCCGGCCACCCTCGACCAGGTCGCGCCCGCGTCCGTCGAGCGGTAGACGGCGTTGTCCTTGTCGGCGACCCCGACGTAGACGGTCTTCGTCGCGTTCCCGGACGTCCCCGTGGTCTCGTCGAAGGTGACCCAGACGATGCCCTGGTTGTCGCTGGAGTACCCGCTCGTGTCGGACGGGTCGGCCACGTAGTTGCCGACGTTGGGGAAGTTCGTCACCTGCGACCAGCTGGCCCCCGAGTCGGTCGAGCGCCACAGACCCTTGCCGCTGGGCGCGCCCAGGTACAGCACGCTGTTCTTGTTCGGATCGACGGCCAGCCGCTCACCCATGCCCCGGCCGGGCATGTTCCCGCCCAGCTTGAACGGCAGGCCGGCCTTCCGCCAGCTCGCACCCCGGTCGGACGACCGCAGGATCGCCCCGTTCCCCGGGTCCCAGCTGTTCGTGTACGTACCGGCCGCCACGTACACGTTGTCGGGATCGACCGGGTCGGAGGCGAGACTCACCACCCCGGTGTGCCCCCAGTCGTCCCAGCCGACGGAATCGAGGAGCGGGGTCCAGGTCTTCGACGACTGCACCCAGCGGTAGGCCCCGCCGATGTCGGTCCGGGCGTAGGCGAGGTTGCGTTCCTTGCGGTTGAAGACGATCCCGGGGACGAAGCCGCCGCCGTCGATGCGGGCGTTCTTCCAGGTGTAGGTGTCGGCGGCGACGGACACCGACCGGTCGGCGCTGCCGGCCTTCTCGGCGGCCATCACGGGTGGGGAGCCCGCGAGCAGGCCGGCCGCGAGGGCCAGGACGGTGGTGAGGATGCGGGTTCTTCGCAACGTGGGGGTCCTCTCCTGACGAGTGGGGGGAAGTTCTCAGAAAAGGGCACACAGACCCCGCGCCCGTGGGGGGCGCGGGGCTGTGCTCGGTGCTCGGTGCTTGATGTGCGGTGCCTACTCCAGGAGTTCCGCGTACGCGCCCATGGCCAGGGCGATGTCGGCCTGGGCCCAGAACCGGTGGTAGGTGAAGGAGGGCGCGGCGCCACCGGCCAGGTACGCCTCGATCTTCGACCACGCGGGGTCGTCCTCGTAGAACGACCGGATCGACTCGAACGTCGACGACGAGTTGATCGTGTCCCCGTTCGGCATCGTCCCGGTCCATCCGCTCGGCACGTACACCCGGTCGTCGAACCGGTTGTAGTCGGCCCGCGTCTCGGGCACGGCGATCCCGAGCCCGTCCTGGTGGTGGTCCCACATCCCGTCCAGCAGCGCCTTCGCGACCCGGGCCGCGTCGGCGTCACCGGAGCGGTCGGCGTAGTACGTCAGCGTCTTGGCGTACGCCGCCGCCACACCCACGTCGTCGGTGTAGTCGGCGACGGTGACGTGAAGTCCGGCGTTCGCGCCGGGACTCGACGCGCTCCAGGTGTCGGGCGCGCCGGACCACTGGAGGGTGGAGGGAATCCGGTAGGTGCCGTCCGGGTTGACCGTCGTCTTCGACAACGCCCAGTCGACCCACTTGTCCAGCACGGTCTTGGCGGCCGCGTTGCCCGTCTGCTGGTAGTACTCGGCGACCCGCTCCATGGACCACGCCTGGAAGCCGAACCACTGGTTGGACGGCGGGTCGTGGTACACCGGCTTCTCGTCGTAGAACATGCCGTAGAAGGTCGGCGTCCCGGCCGGGGGAGTGGCGTACCGCCCCGCCCAGCTGTTGGTGGCGCCGCCCGCGATGCCGCCCTCGTCGGACTGCAGCCAGCGGTAGAACTCGATCTGCCGGTCGAGGGACTTGGCCCAGTCCGCCTGTCCGGTCGCCGACTTCGGCTTCAGCGGGGCGTAGTTGGCGAGCGCGTACGCGGCCAGCGGGTTCTGGTAGCCGCCGTGCGTGTGGCTGGAGCCGATGCGCCAGGACCAGCCGGCCGCCGTGTCGGTGGCGCCGCCCCACGCGTAGTACCAGGACAGCAGGTAGTGGGAGGAGTCCTTGCCGGTGCCGGCCGGGCAGGACGTGGCGCCCACACAGTTGCCGATCTTCTTGAAGTACTTGTCGTACATCGCGTAGCGCAGATAGTCACCCATCTTCGCGGCCTTGCCGATGGTCGCGGAGACGTCGCCGCCCTTGCCCTGCGCCTTGGCCCACTTGTCCGCCCAGTACGCGGCCTGCACGGCCCGTGCGTCGGCGTCCGGGGCGTTGGTGAACTTCCACTGCTTGGCGTAGGAGGCGTCACCGGTGAACAGGTCCAGGTAGCCGTTCCTGCCGCCGTACTTGAACTGGTCGCAGGTGGGCTGCGGGACGGTCTCCCACACGGACTCCTGCGGCCCGCGCTGGAAGGTGTTGATGTACGACGGACCCGTGTCGGCGGGCCCCGCCTCGCACTTGCCGGGCGAGTTGCCGTAGCCGTAGACGTTGTCGACGTCCTGCAACCAGTGCATGCCGTACACGTCGTCCGTGCCGTAGGCGGTCTTCAGCTCCGCGGCGATGGGGTCCGGGCCGACCGAGACACCGGTGTTGAGCTGTGCCGGGTACTCGTTGGGGGTGTCGTGCTCGGGGGCGTAGGTCGCCGGCTTGGAGGCGTTGTAGAAGGAAGTGGTGGGCTGGTCGGCCTTGGTCGGGATCATGAACTTCTCCATGATGTCCCAGGCCCCGTTGAACTTGGACCAGTCGCCCGTCACCTTGCCGTACATGGCCTGCAGCCACAGGAGGTAGCTGTACGCCTCCGACGTGGTCTCATGGCCGTGGTCCGGTGCCTCGACGATCAGCGTCTCCACCGAGTGGTACGGGATGCCCTCGGGGGAGAAGTAGCCGTTCGCCGGGTTGGTGATCTTGCCGTACATCTCCAGGAAGCGCTCGTCGTACGTGCTCGACGCGGCCAGCTGGGTCACGGTCACCGAGGCCTTGGCGTGGCCGGTGGCCGTCGAGTCGAAGACCGCCGAGCCGGTGCCCGAGGCGTTCGCGCCGATGGTCACCTTCTGCGCGGTGTTCCAGTTGGACGGCGTGAAGGTCAGTGACCCGCCGCCCGTCACGGAGAGCCCGGTGTTGCCGGACGCCCGCGCGGTCGTGACCGTCACGTTCCCGGACGGCTGGGTCGAGAGTTTCACGTCATAGGTGCCCGACTGGCCCTGGCGGACGCCCAGTTGGGTCGGCGAGACCACCACGGCGGGACCCGAGGCGACCGTGATGCCGACCGGCGTGGAACTCGCCGAAGCGCCCAGGCTGTCGTACGCCTTGGCCACCAGCGAGTGACTGCCCACGGCCAGCCCGGCGGCCGAGTGGGTGTACGGCGAGGTCGTGTCCGTGCCCAGCAGCGTGGTGTCGTCGTAGAACTCGACCTTCGTGATCGTCGCGCTGTCCGCGGCGGCGGCGGTGGCCGCCATCGGCACCGCGGTGCCCTGCGAGTACACCGCGCCCGGCGCCGGGCTGGTCAGCACCGTGATCGGCGGCTGGTGCGCGCCCACACACGTGGTGCCGTTGATCGCGAAGCCGGTCGGCGCCGCGTTCGCGCCGCTGTACGTGAACTGGGCGCCGGTGGTCACGGCGGCCCCGACGGCGATCCTGCCGTTCCAGGAGGCGTTCTTCGCCGTCACCGCCTTGCCGGACTGCGACCAGGTGCCGCTCCATCCGCTGCTGAGCGTCTGGTTGCCCGCGTAGGCGTAGGTCAGGGTCCAGCCGTCGATGGCTTCCGTACCCCGGTTGGTGATCGTCAGCTCGGCCGTGAAGCCCGAGCCCCAGTCATTGGTCTTGTAGTCGACGTTGCAGGCGACCGCGGCCGCGCTGGCGGAGGTCGACCCGGTGCCGAGCATCGTCAAGGGGAGGGCGAAGGCCGCGACCACGGCCGTCCACAGACGCCGCGAGGCACGGCGTCTCCGTCTGGGGTGCATGCTCTGGTTCCTTCCGTGCGGCTCTGGCGAAGGTGGGGGCGGAGCGGCAACAACAAGCCTTGAACCAGTGGGAGCGCTCCCATATTGAGGAGGAGGGCGCAAGGGGTCAAGGCGTTTGAAGAGTCGAAATGATTCGATCGGGTCGAAACATTTCATCGATCGCAATAACGCAAGACCTCTGTCTTTTACCGTGACTTGGCGCTACCTTCACGAGCACCAGTGGGAGCGGTTCCACCAGTCGACGCGTTCGTCCCAGACGCGTCCGAGCTGCGAGGGACGCTCGAAGAACCCCCAGCGTTCAGGTCTTTTACTCGCCTCGGGCGACAGCGCGACGACTCCTCCTCGTACACCCCACTACGGAAGAGGAAACCCGCACTCATGAGCCGTACCAGAACAGCACTCCTGGCTGCGTTGGCGCTGGTCGCCGGCGCGGCCGGGACCGCCATGGCCGCCGTGCCGGACGACGCCGGCGTCCAGGCGGTTCCCTGCACGGTCGACTACAAGGTCCAGAACCAGTGGTCGACCGGCTTCACCGCCGCCGTCACCATCACCAACAACGGTGCGGCCAAGTCCTCCTGGGCCGCGAAGTGGTCGTACGCCGGGAACCAGCAGGTCACCAGCGGCTGGAACTCCCGGATCACCCAGAGCGGTTCGTCGGTGACCGCCGCCAACGAGACGTACAACGGCACGCTGGCCACCGGCGGTTCGGTCAGCTTCGGCTTCCAGGCCTCCTACAGCGGCACCAACGCCCTGCCGACGACCTTCACGCTCGACGGCGTGACCTGCAACGTCGACGGCGGCGGCGGTGACCCGGGCGACCCGGACCCCGGCACACCGGGCAGCAGGGTGGACAACCCCTACGCGGGCGCCAAGGTGTACGTGAACCCGGAGTGGTCCGCGAACGCCGCCGCCGAACCGGGCGGCAGCCGGATCTCCAACCAGCCGACGGGCGTCTGGCTGGACCGCACCGCCGCCATCGCGGGCGCCGGCGGCAAGATGGGCCTGCGCGCCCACCTCGACGAGGCGCTGAAGCAGAAGGGCTCGGGCGAACTCGTCGTCCAGCTGGTGATCTACAACCTGCCGGGCCGTGACTGCTCGGCCCTCGCCTCCAACGGCGAGCTGGGCCCGACGGAGATCGACAAGTACAAGACGCAGTACATCGACCCGATCAAGACGATCCTCGCCGACTCCAAGTACGCCGGCCTGCGGATCGTCACCACGGTCGAGATCGACTCGCTGCCCAACCTCGTCACCAACGTCGGCAGCCGCCCGACGGCCGTGCCCCAGTGCGACGTGATGAAGGCCAACGGCAACTACATCAAGGGTGTCGGCTACGCGCTCAACAAGCTGGGTGACGTCCCCAACGTCTACAACTACGTCGACGCCGGCCACCACGGCTGGCTCGGCTGGGACGACAACTTCGCCCCCTCCGCCGCCATCATGAAGGAGGCCGCGACCGCCGAGGGCGCCACGGTCAACGACGTCCACGGCTTCATCACCAACACGGCCAACTACAGCGCCCTGAAGGAGAACAACTTCACCATCAACGACACCGCGGGCGGCAAGTCGGTCCGTGAGTCGAAGTGGGTGGACTGGAACCGCTACGTCGACGAGCTGTCCTTCGCCCAGGCATTCCGTGCCCAGGCGGTCTCGGCGGGCTTCAACTCGAACGTCGGCATGCTGATCGACACCTCCCGCAACGGCTGGGGCGGTGCCGCCCGGCCCACCGGACCGGGTGCGACGACCACCGTCGACACCTACGTGGACGGCGGGCGCTACGACCGCCGCCTGAACACCGGCAACTGGTGCAACCAGGCCGGAGCCGGTCTCGGTGAACGCCCGAAGGCCGCCCCGGCGACCGGGATCGACGCCTACGTCTGGATGAAGCCCCCGGGCGAGTCCGACGGGGCCAGCTCCCTCATCCCGAACGACGAGGGCAAGGGCTTCGACCGCATGTGCGACCCGACGTACACGGGCAACCCGCGCAACAACAACAACATGTCCGGTGCACTGGGGAACGCCCCGCTCTCCGGGAAATGGTTCTCCGCCCAGTTCCAGCAGCTGATGCAGAACGCGTACCCCGCGCTCTGAGTCCGCTCCGATGAGCCGGTCCGCCAGGGGTCAGTCACACTTCCCCCACCCCCTGGCGGACCGGTGGCATGTCCGTGTGAGCCGGGTCACGATGAGGGAGGTGGGCGGGTGCGATGAGTTCCGGGCGACGCGGCGGTCTTCATCGCCGTAAGCCCGTGACGGTACCGAGGAAAGAGAACCCCATGCGCATCGTGATCTGCGAGTTCATGAGCCTGGACGGTGTGGTGCAGGCGCCCGGCGGTCCCGACGAGGACACCGAGGGCGGGTTCGCCCACGGCGGCTGGACGCACCCGTTCTTCGACCCGGAGGTCGTGGGCGGTGCCTGGGACGCCGCGCTGGGCCGGGCGGACGCGTTGCTGTACGGCCGCCGCACCTGGCAGGCGATGGCCGGGGCGTGGCCGGACCGGGCGGGCGACCCCTTCGCCGACCGGATGAACTCCCTGCGCAAGTACGTGGTGTCCGCGACGCTCACCGACTCCGAGCTGACCTGGGAGAACAGCACGCGGATCCCGGGCGGCCAGGCCGTCGCCCACATCCGTGAGCTCCGTGAGGCCGAGGGCGGCGACCTGCTCGTCATGGGCAGCCCGACCCTCGCCCGCACCCTCCTGAGCGAGGGTCTCGCCGACGAACTGGTCCTGATCGTCATGCCGGTCGTCCTCGGCGGCGGGAAGACGATCTTCCCCGGCGACGGTGCCGAGCACACCCTGGAGCTGGTTTCCACGACCACCAGCGGCACGGGTGCGCACGTGTGCGTCTACCGGGTGGCGGATCAGGGCTGAACCGGCACCCTGGCGGCACCGCACCGCACCGCACCGGCACGGCGTCGTCGGTCTGCCGGACCTGTCGACCCGTATCGGCACAGCGGATTTGCCGATACGGCAAGGGAAGTGGCTGTTCTCCGGTGCCTCGGAGCAAGCTGGCGGCACCCGGCAGAGAGGCTCACCGTCATGGGACAGCGCCACCACGGCCACCAGGGGCACCGCACCCCCCACGGCGCCCACGGCAATCACGACCACAGCGACATCGACTGGGGCGAGCAGGCCGGGCATCTGGAGGAACAGGCCGAGCTGTTCGAGCCGCTGAACCGGCAGGCCGCCGCGTGGGTCGCCACGTGGCAGCCGGAGCCGCAACTGGTCGTCGACGTCGGCAGCGGACCGGGGGTCGTGAGCTGTCTGCTGGCCGATGTGTTCCCCGGCGCCCGGGTCGTCGCCCTGGACGGCTCCGGACCGCTGCTGCAGCGGGCCCGCGCCCGCGCCGGGCGCCTGGGCCTCGCCGACCGGTTCGACACCCTGGAAGCACAACTGCCCGACGGCCTCGACGACTTGGACTACCCGGCCGACCTGCTGTGGGCCAGCCGCAGTCTGCACCACCTCGGCGACCAGCGCGCGGGCCTCGCCGCCTTCGCCGAACGCCTGGCGCCCGGCGGCACGTTGGCCCTCGTCGAGGGTGGGCTGCCCAGTCGGTTCCTGCCGCGTGACCTCGGCATCGGCCGCCCCGGACTGCAGTCCCGGCTCGACGCGGCGGAGGACCGGTGGTTCGGCGAGATGCGGGCCACGCTGCCCGGCAGCGTCCCGGAGACCGAGGACTGGCCGGGGCTGCTCACCGCCGTCGGCCTGCGCGAGGTGACGTCCCGCACCTTCCTGCTGGACCTCCCGGCGCCCGTCCCGCAGGCCGCCCGCGCCTACGCCGTGGCCTCGTTCCAACGCGGCCGGGGAATGCTCGCGGACCTCCTCGACGCCACCGACCTCGCGACCGTCGACCGGCTCCTCGACCCCGACGACAGGGCGAGCCTGCACCACCGCGCGGACCTGTTCGTCCTCGCGGCCCAGACGGTGCACGTGGCCCGGCGCTGACGTCGTCCCCGGCGTGCCCCGGCAGGGCGGCACTTGACTTCGAGAGCGCTTCAAGTGGTGGACTCCATCCGTCGGCCGGGGTCCAGTCCGCCGACGCGACACTAAGGGGGAACAGTCATGTCCGAAGCACCGGTCGCGCTCATCACCGGCGGCGGCAGCGGTATCGGCGCCGCGGTCGCCCGCCAACTGCTCGACCACGGCCACCGGGTGGCCGTCACCGGGCGCAAGGCCGAGCGGCTGCGGGCGTTCGCCGCCGAACTCGGCGCCCCCGAGGGGCTGTTGACCATACCGGGGAACGCCGCCGAGTACGCGGACGTCCAGGCGGCGGTGGATGCCACGCTGAAGGAGTTCGGGCGGATCGACACCGTCCTCGCCAACGCCGGGTTCGGCACGCACGACACGGTCGCCGAGGGTGACCCCGCCGGGTGGACGGACATGGTGCTCACCAACGTGCTGGGCCCCGCCCTGCTCATTCGGGCCTCCATCGACGCCCTCAGGGAGACGCGGGGGCGGATCATGCTGGTCGGCAGCGTCGCCGGGTTCATCCACGGTCCCGGCAACATCTACGGGGCGACCAAGTGGGCGGTGACCGGGCTCGCCGAGAACACCAGGCGGCAGGTCACCGAGTGGGGCGTCGGTGTGACGCTGATCGCGCCCGGCCGAGTGGAGACCCCGTTCTGGGACGCCTACGGCAGCCTGCCGCCCGGCCATCTCCTCACCGCTGACCAGATCGCCGACTCCGTGGTCTGGGCGATCCGGCAGCCGCCCGGCGTCGACGTCAACACGGTGGTCGTACGCCCGATCGGCCAGCCGGTCTGAGAACCGCGCCACGTCCGGGCGAGGGTGCGTCCGGACGCGGCGCCGACACGTGGGACCGCCCGCCGGACGAGATCCGGCGGGCGGTCCGTCGTCTCGCGCGCCCGGCGAGCGGGCGCCGAGCCGGGGCCTCGGCTCAGGCCTGGTTGAACGTCGCCGGGTCGGGGCCGATGCGCCGGTCCTCGTTCAGCGCACTGATCGCCGCGATGTCCTCGGTGTCCAGGGAGAAGTCGAAGACCTCGATGTTCTCCTTGATACGGGAGGGGGTCACGGACTTGGGGATGACCACGTTGCCCAGCTGGAGGTGCCAGCGCAGGACCACCTGGGCGGGGGTGCGGCCGTGCTTCTGGGCGATGGCGATGACCGCCGGGACCTCAAGGAGCCCCTTGCCCTGGCCGAGGGGCGACCAGGCCTCGGTGGCGATGCCCTGCTCCGCGTGGTACTCGCGGGAGGCGATCTGCTGGAGGTGTGGGTGCAGCTCGATCTGGTTGACCGCCGGAATGACGCTCGTGGCCTCGATCAGCGTCTCCAGGTGCTCCGGAAGGAAGTTGGAGACACCGATGGCCTTCGCGCGGCCGTCCGCGTAGAGCTTCTCGAACGCCTTGAAGGTGTCGACGAACGTGTCCCGGGCCGGCATCGGCCAGTGGATCAGATACAGGTCCACGTACTCCAGGCCGAGCTTGGCCAGGGAGTCGTCGAAGGCGCGGAGGGTTGAGTCGTAGCCCTGGTCGCTGTTCCAGAGCTTGGTGGTGACGAAGAGATCCTCGCGGGGCACGCCGGCCGCGGCGATGGCCTTGCCGGTGCCCTCTTCGTTGCCGTAGATGGCGGCGGTGTCGATGCTGCGGTAGCCGGCCTCCAGTGCGGTGGTGACCGCCTGCTCGGCCTCGTCGTCCGGCACCTGCCACACGCCGAAGCCCAGCTGGGGCATCTCGACGCCGTTGTTCAGGATGATCGGGGGGACCTTGCTGCTCACGAGCTCTCGATCCTTAAGTCGTCGGGTGGTACTTCCCATCGTCAACGATCACGGAGCGCGATGCATTCCTGGGCGGGCCGCTCGCGCTCCCGATCGCAGATTGGCCGGAAATGGATCCGGCGGTTCAAGAGTATCGGTCTGGACCATTGACCGACCACGGTCATGAGTGGACTCTGTCCCTGCCGTAACGCACGTTGGTGAATGACGGCCACATACGTGAATGGATGGCTCATGACCCCCACGCGAAGGAACGTCCTCGGCGCCGCGCTCGGCGGCGCCGCCGCGACCGCCGTCGGGCTGCCCGCCCCCGCCGCGCACGCCGCCTCCTGGCAGGTGAAGTGGTCCCCCTCGGCGAGCGCCGACGGGCTGCGCGCCTTCGAAACCCTGGAGGACGACCGCGCCGACTCGCACACCTCCGCCTCGCCGCACATCCGTGCCGTCGGCGACACTTGGCGGTTCGACATGCACACCGTCGACCGGGACACCTCCACCGACCGCCAGCGCCACGAGGTCACCGGCCTGCGCACCGGCAGCGGCTTCCTGCGCTGGACCGAGGGGCAGACCTGGCGCGTCACCTACGGGATGTACATCCCCAGTTCGCTGAAGGCGACCACCAGCTTCACGCACATCATGCAGATGAAGCAGCCCGGCGCCGGCACCTCGCCCCTCGTGGTGCAGTCCCTGCGCCGGGTCAACGGCGCCCAGACCATCGAGCTGAAGCTGCCGATCGACGACGTCCTCGTCGGCCGCACCGATCTGGCGCCCCTGCACGACGCCTGGGTCGACGTCGACTTCCAGGTCAAGGTCGGCAACGGTGCGGCCGGTTCGGTGCGCTGGATCCTCAAGAAGGGCTCGACCACCCTCATCGACGTCTCCCGCTCGGGCGTCGACACCTTCCTCGCCGACCGCCTGCGCCCCAAGTGGGGCATCTACCGCTCCCTCGGCGACACCTCGGGCTCCCTGCAGAACTGTCACCTGCTGCTGCGGAACATGAAGGGCTACCAACTGGTCTGACCAGGAAGGGGAGAGGGGCCGGCGGGCCTCATGCCCGGTACAGCGCCTCCACCTCCTTCGCGTACGTCTTCTCGATCGCCTTGCGCTTCAGCTTCAGCGACGGCGTCAGCAGCCCGTGCTCCTCGGTGAACTGGTGGGCGAGGATACGGAACGTGCGGATCGACTCGGCCTGCGAGACCAGGGTGTTGGCGGCGACCACCGCCCGCCGCACCTCGGTCTCCAGTTCCGGGTCGCGCACCAGCTCGGCCGGGATCAGCTTCGGCTTGCCGCGCATCTGCAGCCAGTGCTCGACCGCCTCGCCGTCCAGGGTGACCAGGGCGGCGATGTACGGGCGGTCGTTGCCGACGACGATGCACTGGGCGACCAGCGGATGGTCGCGCACCCGCTCCTCCAGGATCGCCGGCGAGACGCTCTTGCCCCCCGACGTCACCAGGATCTCCTTCTTGCGCCCGGTGATGGTGAGATAGCCGTCCTCGTCGAGGGAGCCCAGGTCGCCGGTGGCGAGCCAGCCGTCGTGCAGGGTCTCGTCGGTGGCTTTCGGGTTGTTCAGATAGCCCTGGAAGACATGGGGTCCGCGCAGCCAGATCTCGTTGTCGTCCGCGATGTGCACGCTCGTGCCCGGGATGGGCTGGCCGACCGTGCCGTACCGGGTGCGCTCCGGCGGGTTGGCGGTCGCGGCCGCCGTACACTCCGTCAGGCCGTACCCCTCGAAGATGTGGACGCCGGCGCCCGCGAAGAACAGCCCGAGCCGTCGGTCCATCGCCGAGCCGCCGGACATCGCGTACTTGATGCGGCCGCCCATCGCCTCCCGGATCCTGGCGTAGACGACCTTGTCGAAGAACTGGTGCTGCATCCGCAGGCCCGCCGACGGGCCGGGCCCGGTGCCCCAGGCCCTCGCCTCCATCGCGTCCGCGTACTTCACGGCCACCTCGACGGCCTTCTCGAACGGCCCGGCCCTTCCCTCGCGCTCCGCCTTGCGCCGGCTCGCGTTGAAGACCTTCTCGAAGATGTACGGCACCGCGAGGAAGAAGGTCGGCTGGAAGGCGGCGAGGTCGGGCAGCAGGACGGCGGCGTTGAGCTGCGGCTGATGGCCGAACTTGACCTTTCCGCGGATGCCCGCGACCTGCACCATCCGCCCGAAGACATGGGCGAGCGGCAGGAACAGCAGGGTCGCCGCCGCGTCGCCCTTGCGGGACTTGAACAGCGGAGCCCAGCGCTCGATGACCGTGTCCGCCTCCACCATGAAGTTGGCGTGCGAGATGACACAGCCCTTGGGGCGGCCCGTCGTGCCGGAGGTGTAGATGATCGTCGCGATCGACTCCGGGGTCACGGCGAGGCGGTGCCGGTGCACCACCTCGTCGTCGAGATGCGCCCCCGACTCGTACAGCTCCTGGACCGCGCCGACGTCCAGCTGCCAGAGCCGGCGCAGCTGCGGCAGCCGGTCGATGACCGTGGCGATGGTCATCGCGTGGTCCTCGTGTTCGACCATGGCCGCCGTGCACTGGGAGTCGTACAGCATCCAGAAGACCTGCTCGGCGGAGGAGGTCGGGTAGACGGGGACGACCTGGGCGCCGACCGTCCACAGCGCGTAGTCGAACAAGGTCCACTCGTAGCGGGTACGGCACATGATGGCGACCCGGTCGCCGAACCGGACGCCCTGCGCCAGCAGCCCCTTCGCCAGCGCGAGGACCTCGTCGCGGAACTCGGCGGAGGTCATGTCGCGCCACTCGCCCCGCTCGTCCTTGCGGCCGAGCGCGATGTACGACGGGTCCTCCTGGGCGTGCTCGAAGACGACGTCGGCCAGACCGCCCACCGGCGGCGCCGACGCCAACGGGGGGTTGGTGAACTCGCGCAAACCCGCTCCTCGTGGCGCTCCGAACAGCGCGTGAAAGCTACCTCACCGCGAGAACGGACGGGAGGGTTGTGGAGGGGGCGCATAGGGATGCATGACGCGAGTCGGTGCCGAAAAACGACCGCAGAAGCGGAGGTATCCGGCATAGTGCCGGACCTCGCGGTAAGTCCCGTGAGGTCAATCTCCACTGAACCCGCACGCCCCGGTCACGGTGAGCGTCCTGACGAACACCGTCCGCCCTGGTCGGACGTGAACATCCCTCACCTCTGCGGGACGGGCGGGCCGCACCGAGCCCGGCGCGAGGGCGGGGGCGGGAGCGCGGCGTGCCGACTGCCGCCGGGCCCGCCGCCAAGCCCCTCGTGCTCGGCCGTGTGGCCGGTCGTCGTCGCGGTCGAGGGTGCCGGGAGGGGTGTCCGTCGTGCCTGCGGTCTCGCCGGCCTCCTCCGTGCGGGGACCGCTTGCCGCCGGGCCGTCGGCCGGGTTTCCGCCCGGTCGACGGTCGCCTGCCTCGCGCTCGGCCGTACAGCCGGTCTCGGCGGGGAGGAGGGCTGTCGGAAGGGGGTGCGTCGGGCCTGTGCCGCGTCCGGCCTTTGTCGCGAGGGGGCTGCTTGCCTCGGACCGAGGGGCCGTCGGGTCCAGGTCGGCGTTCCGTCCCGCCCCCGGTCAGATCTCCCGTGCTCGTCCGTGCAGACGGTTTCCGCCGGAGAGGATGGCTGCCGCGAGGGCGTCCGCCGCGCCGGCCGCCGTGCCGGGGCGGCGGCCGTGGACGAGGACGAAGTCGACCTCGCCCAGCTCCGGCAGTCCGGCCCGCTCCGGGACCCGGACCAGGCCGGGAGGCACCAGGCGGCGGGAGTGCGCCATCACGCCGAGGCCCGCGCGGGCGGCGGCGATGAGCCCGTTGAGGCTTCCGCTGGTGCAGGCGATGCGCCAGGAACGGCCCTCGCGCTCCAGCGCCTCCAGCGCCAGGGCGCGCGTGATGCCCGGCGGCGGGTAGGCGATCAGTGGGACCGGACGGTCGGGGTCGACTCGGAGCCGCTCCGCGCCGATCCAGACGAGCCGGTCCGTCCACACGGGTTCGCCGCGCGGGTCCTGCGGGCGCCGCTTCGCCAGCACCAGGTCGAGCCGGCCGGCCGCGAGCCGCTCGTGCAGCGTGCCCGACAGCTCGACCGTCAGCTCCAGATCCACCTCGGGATGGTCGTGCCGGAAGGCCTCCAGGATCTCCGGGAGCCGGGTGAGCACGAAGTCCTCGGACGCGCCGAACCGCAGCCGCCCGCGCAACCGGGTCCCGGTGAAGAACGCCGTCGCCTGCTCGTGCACCTCCAGCAGCCGCCGGGCGAACCCGAGCATCGCCTCGCCGTCCTCCGTCAGCTCCACGGAGTGGGTGTCCCTGGAGAACAGCTGCCGCCCGGCCGCGTCCTCCAGACGGCGGACATGCTGGCTGACCGTGGACTGACGCAGCCCCAGCCGCCGGGCGGCCTGCGTGAAGCTCAGCGTCTGGGCCACGGCGAGGAAGGTGCGCAGATGGGAGGGCTCGTACACGAGCGCCACCCTACTCGGTCATCGCAAAACGTGATGACAGTCAGAACGGTATGACGGATTCCCGATCAAGGGGTCGAGGAGGACGATGGAGAGGGGCCTTCCGGTCCCGGACACCACCCTCGCCGACAGCACGTGGAGCACCGTGAAACGCCTGAAGTGGCCGAGCCGGCTGCCGATCGACCCCTACATCCTGCTGCTGCTCGCGACCGTGGGCGTCGCGGCGCTCCTCCCGGCCCGGGGAACGACCGCCGAGGTGGCGTCGGGCGCGTCCACCGTCGCGATCGCCTTCCTCTTCTTCCTCTACGGCGCCCGGCTCTCCACCCGTGAGGCGCTCGACGGCCTCAAGCACTGGCGGCTGCACGGCACCGTCCTGGCCTGCACGTTCGTCGTCTTTCCGCTGCTGGGCCTGGCGGCCCGGGGCCTGGAACCGGTGCTCCTGAGTCACTCCCTCTACACCGGGCTCCTCTTCCTCACCCTCGTCCCGTCGACCATCCAGTCCTCGATCGCCTTCACCTCGATGGCCCGGGGCAACGTGCCCGCCGCGATCTGCGCGGGCTCCTTCTCCTCCCTCGCCGGCATCGTCCTCACCCCGCTGCTCGCGGCGGCCCTGCTCGGCGGCAGCGCCGGTGGGTTCTCCGCCGACTCGCTGCTGAAGATCGTGCTCCAGCTGCTGGTCCCGTTCGTCGCCGGGCAGCTCGCCCGCCGCTGGATCGGCGCCTTCGTCACCCGCCACAAGCGGATCCTCGGCCTCGTCGACCGGGGCTCCATCCTCCTCGTCGTCTACGTCGCGTTCAGCGAGGGCATGGTGCGCGGGATCTGGAGCCAGGTCAGCCCGCTGCGGCTGGCCGGACTCCTCCTCGTGGAGGCCGTCCTGCTCGCGGTGATGCTCCTGCTCACCTGGTACGGCGGCAAGGCGCTGCGCTTCGACCGGGCGGACCGGATCGCCATCCAGTTCGCCGGCTCCAAGAAGTCCCTCGCCTCCGGACTGCCCATGGCGAGCGTCCTGTTCGGCCCCGAGGCCTCCCTCGCCGTCCTGCCACTGATGCTGTTCCACCAGATGCAGCTCATGGTCTGCGCGGTCATCGCCAAGCGCCGCGCGCACGACCCGGTGGAGCCGGCCGTCACGGAGGAGCGAGACGAAGCGATACGAACCGCGGTCGGTACAGGGACACGTTCCGCGTGATGTTCAGCTGCGCCGCCGCCGCGTCGGCGTCCAGCCAGTTGACGTCGTAGCTGAGCACCAGGCGCCCGTCGTCCGCCGTCCGGTGCGCCTGGGGGTTGTACGCCGCGACCCCGCTGTTCGGCAACGGGGGACGGAACCCCTTGGTGGGCCCGTGCCACGGCCCGGTGGGGGAGCAGGCCCAGTACGCGGTCACGGTCGTCAGCCCCGCCGTCCCGGCCGCCATGGTGAGCAGCACATAGGTACGCCCGTCCCGTACGACGGTGAAGGCGCTGCCCACCCCCTTGTCCGCCCCGTTCCCGAGCACGGGCGCCCGCCGCCCCCGCACCTCCCAGCGCGCGCCGTCCCAGTACTCCCACGCCCCCGGCTCCCCGAGCCTGCCGCGCGGCACCCGGGCGACGTACGCGTGCGAGGTCGGCCGGGAGGCGGCCTGCGCGTCGGTGCCGCCGTAGACGTAGGTCCAGTCACCCGCGTCGACGGCCGTCGTCCCGAACAGCACCCGCCGGGCCGGATCGGCGACCGACGCCTGGTCCAGCACCGTCGTGATCCCCTCCAGCCGCAGACCGGGCAGCGACAGCGTGGCCACCTCCGTCGAGGTGGGCACCCCGTAGATCCACGGCGCTCTGCCGGCCGTACGCGTCCACAGCAGCACCCGTACGACCTTCTCGTCCGAGCCGGGGGAGCGCGGCTCGACCCGGGCGGCCACCGGCCAGCGCCAGTGCTGCGGGGCCGGGTCCGGGAAGACGGGGGCCGGGAGCGTGGCTTCGAGGCGCCCCGAAGGGGACATCACCACGGCCGAGTTGCGCACCAGCGGCGTCGCGATGTCCCGCCATGCCACGGACTCGCCCGCCGGGTTGGGCGGGGGGTGCACCTGGCCCAGATACGTGTCCGAGAACAGCCACAGCAGCCGTCCGTCCGGGAGCCGCACCGAGTGGGTCCCGTCGCCGCCGGTCCAGTCGTCGGTACGGGTCGCGTCGTCGCCGTACCGGGTGAACTCGCCGGTCAGGGCCGGGTCCGGGTCCCAGTCCCGGACCGTACGCGCCGTGCAGGCGCCGCCGCCCTCCCGGTCGTCGTCCGGGAGGGCGGTGAGCAGCACGGCCGCGAGGGCCAGGACCAGGGCCAGGATCAGGACCGGTCCGGCCCCCGTCCGCTGTCGTGCTCCTGCGTCATCGGGCACGGGAGGGACGTTAGTTGCCCGCGTCCACCCGGTCCATGGGCAGACGCAGGATCTCGCCCCGGGTCGTCGCGTCCCGCGTGGCGAGCCCGGCCACCTCCACGTCGCTCAACGCCCGGTCGTACAGCCGTACTTCGTCGATCGCGCCGGTGAAGTGGGCCCGGCTGTCGACCCGTTGCCCGATGTGCACGCCGAACGGCGCGTTGCGGCTGACCGAGCCGGGGACGTCGGCGGTGGCGAACGGGGTGCCGTCGACGAAGAGGGTGAGCTGCCCGCCCCCGTCGCGCCGCAGCACCAGCTGATGCCACTGCCCGTCGTTGTACGCGCCCGTGGACCGCACCGACGCCGTCCGGGGCGGCGAGGCGCCGTCCCGCACGGTGATCAGGCCGGTCAGCCGCCCGGCCGCGGGCTCCCCGCGCACCCACACCTGCGGCTGGGTCGTCCCGACCCCGCCCATCCACAGCATCGGCTGCTCCCCGGCGGTCGCGGTGTACCGGAACCGGAGCGAGGCGGTGAAGTCCTTGGTGCCGAGCGGGAGCCGGGGCCGGTAGGGCAGGCGGACGGCGTCGTCGACCCCGTCGAACTCGATCGCGCCGCCGGCCGTCCCCACCGTCGGCCGGGCACCACCGAGGACGGCCGCCGGACGGCCGCCCGGGGCCCGGTCGGGCGTCCTCGGGTCGGGGCCCCGGCGCGGCTTCAGCCAGTCCTCGGTGAACCGGGCGAAGCGGATCTCGTCCCGGGCGTCGAGGGCGCCGCCCTCGTACAGCAGCCCCACGACATCGTTGCCACGGGTCCCGCCACCGATCCGGACCAGGTCCGAGTAGCCGGACCAGTCCGTGGTGACGACCGTGCCCCGGTCCACGCTCTCCCAGGTGCGGCCGCCGTCGTAGGAGGACCGGACGGCCATCGTCCGGCGGCGGTCGGGGTCGGCGGGGGCGGCCAGCAGCATCCGGCCGCCCAGGCGCAGCACGGACCCCTGTACCTGGGGTGTGTACAGGTCAGGGAGGGCCCGGAAGGGCGCGGCGAACGTGGTGCCGCCGTCCCGGCTGACCGTCTGGGCGCGATGGCCCAGGTCGGTGCCGTCCTGCTCGCGCCCGCTGACGAGCAGCGAGCCGTCCGCGCGTTCGGCGAGCGTCAGCTCCGACGGCTTCTGGCGGAACGTGCCGTCGTCCGCGATCGGCCACGAGTCGGTGGCGCCGACCTTCCAGTTCTCCCCGCCGTCGTCGCTGGTCACCAGCGCCGCGTGGTTGGCGCTGACCCGGCCGTCCGCCCAGCTCTCGGCGTTGACCCCGAGGACCAGCCGCCCCGCGTGCCGGCCCCGGGTGAGCTGGACCCCGTGCACGGGGCCGGTGGCGTACCAGGAGTTCCAGCCGGCCGGGCGGATCTGGTCGCCGAGGCCGCGCGGCTCGGACCAGGTGAGTCCGTCGTCGTCGCTGTACTGCAGGTGCGGGGCCCGGTCGCAGGGGACCTCGCAGCTCGCGCTGTCCAGGCGGCCCGTGTTGTACGTCTCCGCCAGCACGACGCGGCCGGTCTCGCGGTCCACGACCGGCGCGGGGTTGCCGTGGGTGTCGCCCCCGCCCGCGTTGACCACCCGCAGCGGACCCCAGGTGCGGCCGCCGTCCGTGGACCGCTTGACCACGAGGTCTATGTCGGCGGCGTCCCCGCAGTTCAGTACGCGTCCCTCGGCGAAGGCGAGGAGGGTGCCCGCGGTGGTCCTGACGATCGCCGGGATCCGGAAGCAGGCGTAGCCGGGGTCCTGCGAGGCCTTGAAGAGGACCTGCTGCTCGAACTCGGCGGTGGTGGGGGCCTGTCGGGGCGCGGCCCCGGCGGGGTGGGGGAGGGCGAGGAGGGCGGTGGTGGTGAGCACCGCGGTGAGGGGAGAGGTGAGGGATCTGAGACGTGCGTGAAGACTCGACGGCACGATGCGGCCAGCCCTTCATCCGTCTGGAGGATGGGACATCGGACGTCCTACGTCCGACGTGCGGCCCACGACGGTACTTGGGGGTTCTGGGGCTCACAAGAACCGTGCGGGTGGTCGGGCGTGTTTTCGCGGGAGGGGCGGGGGTTCGGATACGTCGGCGTGGCTGAAAGCGATGGGCGTGGCCCCCTGTTTCTCAGGGCCCAATGCGGAGCGAAAGGCGGGGCCCCCGGGGCGCAGGGGGCGCTCCCCGCCACCAGGGGCCCCGCCGTCGTGGAGGCGGGCCCCGTCAGCCCCGGTCGGCCGCGGCCCGCAGAGCGATCCGGTGCTCGCCCGCGTACACGTTCATGGAGGACCCCCGCAGGAACCCCACCAGCGTCAGCCCGGCCTCCGCCGCCAGATCCACCGCGAGGGACGACGGCGCCGACACCGCGGCCAGCACCGGTATCCCCGCCATCACCGCCTTCTGCGCCAGTTCGAACGAGGCCCGCCCCGACACCAGCAGCACCGCCCGGGACAGGGGCAGGCCGCCGTTCTGCAGGGCGCGGCCGACCAGCTTGTCGACGGCGTTGTGCCGGCCCACGTCCTCCCGTACGTCGAGCAGTTCACCGTCCTCGCCGAACAGGGCCGCCGCGTGCAGACCCCCGGTCCGGTCGAAGACCCGCTGCGCCGCGCGGAGCCGGTCGGGGAGGCTCGCGAGGAGTTCGGGGTCGAGCCGGACCGGGGGAGCCTCACCGCCGTGGGTGTCGTCGACGGCCCAGCGGGCGGTCGTACGGACGGCGTCCAGCGACGCCTTGCCGCAGAGCCCGCAGGACGAGGTCGTATAGACATTGCGTTCGAGGGTGATGTCCGGGATCACCACACCCGGCGCGGTCCTCACGTCCACCACGTTGTACGTGTTCGCCCCGTCCGCCGTCGCGCCCGCGCAGTACACGATGTTCTGCAGGTCCGACCGCTCGGCGAGCACCCCCTCGCTGACCAGGAACCCCGCCGCCAGCGCGAAGTCGTCCCCCGGGGTGCGCATGGTGATCGCGAGCGGCTTGCCGTTCAGCCGGATCTCCATCGGCTCCTCCGCGACGAGCGTGTCCGGGCGGGTGGAGACCGCGCCGTCCCGGATGCGGATCACCTTGCGTCGTTCCGTGACTCGTCCCATGTCGTGTCTCAGTCCCGGTTCTGTACGTGCTGATAGCCGAAGCGGCCCTTGATGCAGAGGTTGCCGTGGGTCACCGGGTTGTCGTGCGGCGAGGTGACCTTCACGATCTCATTGTCCTGCACGTGGAGGGTGAGGTTGCAGCCCACTCCGCAGTACGCGCAGACCGTGGTCGTCTCCGTCTGCGCCGACTCGTCCCAGGTGCCCGCCGCCCGCATGTCGAACTCCGATTTGAAGGAGAGCGCGCCCGTCGGGCACACCTCGACGCAGTTCCCGCAGTACACGCAGGCCGAATCGGTCAGCGGGGCGTCGTGCTCCACGGCGATCCGCGCGTCGAAGCCGCGCCCGACGACCGAGATCGCGAACGAGTTCTGCCACTGCTCCCCGCAGGCGTCCACGCACTTGTAACACAGGATGCACTTGTCGTAGTCCCGGACGTACAGCTCGTTGTCGACCCTCGGTTCCTCGTCCAGCCGGGCCGCGTCCGGGCCGAAGCGGTCCGGTTTCGCCTCGTACTCCTTGATCCACCCCGCGGCCTTCGGCGTCGTCGAGAGGTCGACCGACGACGCGAGGAGTTCCAGGACGACCTTGCGGCTGTGCCGCGCCCGCTCGGTGTCCGTCCGCACCCGCATACCGGGCTCGGCCCTGCGGGAGCAGGCCGGGACGAGGGTCCTGGCCCCCTCGACCTCGACGACACAGACCCGGCAGGCGTTCTTCGGCCTGAGCGTGTCGCCCTCGCAGAGGGTGGGCACGTCCTTGCCGGCGGCCCGGCAGGCGTCCAGGATCGTCGAGCCCTCGGGCGCCCGCACCGGCTCACCGTCGAGGGTGAACTCCAGCAGACGACGCGGCACTCCCAGCGGGATCACGGTCATTCGTACGCCCCCAAGCGGTCGATGGCGGATTCCACGGCGTTCCACGCGGTCTGCCCGAGACCGCAGATAGAGGCGTCCCGCATCGCGCGGCCGACCTCCCTGAGCAGCGCGATGTCACCGGCCGCCGCCGCGCCGGTCCGCCCGGCGATCCGGTGCAGCGCCTCCTCCTGCCGTACGGTCCCGACCCGGCACGGCACGCACTGCCCGCAGGACTCGTCGCGGAAGAACTCCGCGATCCGCAGCAGCAGCCGGGGCAGCGGCACGGTGTCGTCGAAGGCCATCACGACCCCCGAGCCGAGCGTGGTGCCCGCCTCCCGCGTCCCCTCGAAGGTGAGCGGGATGTCCAGCTCGTCGGGCCGTACGAAACCACCGGCCGCGCCGCCGAGGAGCACGGCCCGCAGCCGCTCCCGCACCCCGGCGAGGGCGAGCAGGTCGCCGAGGGTCGCACCGAAGGGCAGCTCGTAGACGCCGGGCCGGTCCACGCTGCCCGATACGCAGAACAGCTTCGGTCCGGTGGAGCCGCCGGTGCCGATCGCCGCGTACGCCGGGGCGCCCATGGTCAGGATCGGCAGGACGTTCACCAGGGTCTCGACGTTGTTCTCCACGGTCGGCTTGCCGAACAGGCCCTTCTCCACCGGGAACGGCGGCTTCGAGCGGGGCTCGCCCCGGTAGCCCTCGATGGAGTTGAACAGGGCCGTCTCCTCGCCGCAGATGTAGGCGCCCGCGCCCCGGCGGATCTCGATGTCGAAGGTGTAGCCCTGGCCGAGGACGTCGTCGCCGAGCAGACCCCGGGCGCGCGCCTGGGCGAGGGCGTTCTCCAAGCGGCGCAGGGCCCGCGGGTACTCACCCCGCAGATACAGGTGGCCCCGGTGCGCGCCGGTCGCGTACCCGGCGATGGTCATCGCCTCGACCAGGGAGAACGGGTCGCCCTCCATGAGCACGCGGTCCTTGAAGGTGCCCGGCTCGGACTCGTCCGCGTTGCAGACGAGGTAGTGCGGACGGTCGGGCTGCGACGCCGTGGCCTGCCATTTGCGGCCGGTGGGGAAGGCGGCGCCGCCGCGCCCGACCAGGCCCGAGTCGGTCACCTCGCGGATGACCCCGGCGGGGCCCAGCTCGAAGGCCCGCCGCAGGGCCGTGTAGCCGCCGTGGGCGCGATAGTCGTCGAGGGAGGTCGGATCGACGACGCCGACGCGGCTCAACAGGGTCAGGGAAGGGTCCTGGGCCTGGGGCACCGCCATGACGGCCGGCGGCTCCTCTTCCGCCGAGTCGGGCGCGCTCGCCGCGAGGACGGCCGCCTCGGCGGTCGCGGGCGCCGCGACCGCCGTGCGCACCGGATCCCCCGCCTTGATCGCGAGCGCCGCCGGCGCCCGCTCGCACAGCCCCAGACACGGGCCGCGCTGCACGCTCACCCCGCTGCCGGGGCCGAGACGGGCCTCGACCCCGGCGCACAGCTCGGCCGCCCCGGCCGCCGCGCACGCCAGGTCCGTGCAGACGTGCAGCACGGTGGCCGGGCGCGGCTCGACCGAGAACATCGCGTAGAAGGTGGCCACGCCGTAGGCCTCCGCCGGCGGCACGGTCAGCCGACGGCAGAGATAGTCCAGCGCACCCTCACTGATCCAGCCGATCCGGTCGTTGAGGGCGTGCAGCCCCGGCAACAGCAGGTCACGGCGGTCCCGGGCCTCCCGGCCGCCCCGCGCCCACCGCAGATCCTCGGCCCTCGTCGCGTCGCGGGCCGCGCCCTGCCAGGAGGATTCCGGCGGGCCGAGCAACGCGTCGACGGCCGCCCTCTCCTCGTCGGTGGGCTTGCTGCCACCGAAGTGCAGGTCCACTTGACATCACCTCACGATGGTCGCGACGGGCAGCTTCTCGATCCGGATCGCCGACGCCTTGAACTCCGCCGTGCCCGCGATCGGGCAATTGGCCTCGATCGTCAGCTGGTTGGTGTCCACCTCGTCGGGAAAGTGCATGGTCATGAAGGCGAGGCCGGGCCGCAGGGCGAGGTCGATCCACACGGGCGCCACCACCGATCCGCGCCGCGAGGACACCTGGACCTCCTCGCCCACCGCGACCCCGTAGCGCTCCGCGTCCTCCGGACACAGCTCGATGTACTCCCCGCGCCGCAGCGGCGAGGCGTAACCGCCGCTCTGCACACCGGTGTTGTACGAGTCGAGCCGCCGCCCGGTGGTGAGCCGGATCGGGAACCGCTCGTCGGTCAGGTCCACCGGCGGATCGTGCCGCACGATCCCGAAGGGCGCGAGCGGGCCCCGGCGCGCGGGGTCGGGGTCCCACAACCGCCCGTGCAGATAGGACGGTTCGAGCCGGTCCGGGTCCGGGCAGGGCCACTGGATGCCCTGCTCCCGCGCGAGCCGTTCGTACGTCATCCCGTAGTGGTCCGGCGACACCGACCGCAGCTCGTTCCAGACGGCCTCGGCGTCGGCGTACTTCCACTCGTGCCCGAGCCGCGAGGCCAGGTCGCAGATGATGTCGATGTCCTCGCGGGCCTCGCCCGGGGGAGTGACGGCACGGCGGACCCGCTGGACCCGCCGTTCGCTGTTGGTGGTCGTGCCGTCGGTCTCCGCCCATCCGGCGGTCGCGGGCAGCACGACATCCGCCAGCTGGGCCGTTCTTGTCAGGAAGATGTCCTGGACCACGAGGAAGTCCAGTTGCCCGAGCCGCCGTACGGCCTGCTCGCTGTCGGCCTCGGACTGCGCCGGGTTCTCCCCGATGCAGTACACGGCCTTCAGCGAGCCCTCCTCCATGGCCTCGAACATCTCCGTCAGGTTCAGCCCGTGGTGCGGCTGGATGACGGTGTCCCACGCCGACTCGAACTTCAGCCGGGACTCCGGGTCGAGGATGTCCTGGAAGCCGGGCAACCGGTTGGGGATGGCGCCCATGTCGCCGCCGCCCTGCACGTTGTTCTGGCCGCGCAGGGGCTGCAGGCCCGAGGCGTAGCGGCCCACGTGGCCGGTGAGCAGCGAGAGATTGATCAGCGCGCGGACGTTGTCCGTGCCGTTGTGGTGCTCGGTGATGCCGAGCGTCCAGCACAGCTGGGCCCGTTCGGCCCGGGCGTACGCGTGCGCCAACTCCCTGACGGCGGCGGCCGGTACGCCCGTCACCTTCTCGGCCAGCGACAGCGTCCACGGTTCGACGAGCGCCCGGTACTCCTCGAAGCCGCTGGTCGCCCGCTCGATGAACGCCTCGTTGGCGAGGCCCGCGTGGATGATCTCCCGGCCGATCGCGTGGGCCATCGGGATGTCGGTGCCGACGTTCAGCCCCATCCAGCTCTCCGCCCACTCGGCGGTGGAGGTCCGCCTCGGGTCGACGGCGTACATCCGGGCGCCGTTGTGGATGCCCTTGAGTACGTGCTGGAAGAAGATCGGGTGCGCGAAGCGGGCGTTGGAGCCCCACATCACGATGACGTCGGTGTGCTCGATCTCCTCGTACGAGGAGGTGCCGCCGCCCGAGCCGAAGGCGGCCGAGAGGCCGGCCACGCTCGGCGCGTGACAGGTGCGGTTGCAGGAGTCGACGTTGTTGGTGCCCATGACCACGCGGGCGAACTTCTGGGCCACGTAGTTCATCTCGTTCGTGGCGCGGGCGCAGGAGAAGAGGCCGAACGCGTCGCGGTTGCGGGCGAGGCCCCGTGCGGCGCGGTCCAGCGCCTCCTCCCAACTCGCCCGCCTGAAGGGCTCGTCGCGGCAGTCGCGGACGAGGGGATGGGTGAGCCGGGTGTAGGTCTTCGGGGTCCGGTCGCGTTTCCTCATACGACGCTCCTCATGCCGCGCTCCTCAGCGCGAGCAGGTCCGAGATGGCGTGGACGGTGCGCAGGGTGGGCACCTCGACACCCGTGATGTCCGCGAGCTCGACGACGGCGGCCAGCAGGACGTCGAGTTCCAGCGGTCTGCCGCGCTCCAGGTCCTGGAGCGTGGAGGTGCGGTGGTCGCCGACGCGTTCGGCGCCCGCCATCCGCCGCTCGATGGAGACACCGACCTCGCAGCCCAGCGCCCGGGCGACGGCCAGGGTTTCGGCCATCATCGTCTCGATGACCTGGCGGGTGCCGCCGTGCAGACACTCCCCCGGAGGGGGCGCCCCCAGCCGCATGGTCGCCCTGGCCAGGGCACTGATCGGGTTGAACGAGATGTTGCCGAGCAGCTTGATCCAGATGTCGCCCCGCAGATCGGGCTCCACCGGGCACTTCAGCCCACCGGCGACCATGGCCTCGCTGAACGCCCGGCAGCGCGGCGAGACCGTACGGTCCGGCTCGCCGACGGAGAAGCGGGTGCCTTCCAGGTGCCGTACGACACCGGGCCCTTCGAGCTCGGTCGCCGCGTAGACGACACAGCCGATGGCCCGTTCGGGCGCGAGCACCGCACTGACCGCGCCGCCCGGGTCGACGCTCTCGACACGGTGGCCGTCGTGCGGGCCGCCGTGCCGGTGGAAGTACCACCAGGGGATGCCGTTCTGGGCGGCGATCACCGCCGTGGTGCTGTGGAGCAGGGGCTCGATCAGCGGCCCGCACGCCGCGTACGAGTGGGCCTTCAGGCCCAGGAAGACGAAGTCGACCGGGCCGATCTCGGCCGGGTCGTCGGTGGCGTGGGCGCGGGCGGTGAAGTCCCCGCGCGAGCTGAGCACCCGCACCCCGTCCCGCCTCATGGCCGCGAGATGTGGTCCACGGGCGACGAGGTGCGTGTCGGCGCCGGCGCGGTGGAGCGCGGCGCCGACGTAGGCGCCGATCGCACCGGCGCCGAGAACTGCGACTTTCATGGTGAGGGAGCTCCGTTCGGTCGAGGGATACCGCGGAGAGGGCACGCTTCGCTACCTAAATCTGTCGACGAAATATTGTCTACAGTATGGAAGTTGGAGCGGCAAGGGTTCACGCAACGGCCGGGCAAGGCATTGCCCGGACATGACGGTGGCCGGTACCCGGGCATGAGGGTGGCCGTTACCCGGGTATGACGGTGGCCGGCCTCCGGCACGGCGGTGCCAGGTGCCCGGCCGTGTGGGTGGCCGAGGAACGACCGTTCGGCGCGCGCTGCATACCGCTCACCGCATACGGCCGACGCGCCGCCTTTCCAACCCCCTTCGGCACTCCCTACCGTCCGGGATCATGAGTCCCCCCGTCGCACCCCCGGGCTGGAGCCGCTGGCTCGTCCCCCCGGCCGCGCTCTCCGTTCATCTCTCCATCGGGCAGGCCTACGCCTGGAGCGTCTTCAAGCCGCCGCTCGAATCCGCGCTCGGCCTCAGCGGCACCCAGAGCGCACTGCCCTTCCAGCTCGGCATCGTCATGCTGGGTCTGTCCGCCGCGTTCGGCGGCACCCTCGTCGAGCGCAACGGGCCGCGCTGGGCGATGACGGTGGCGCTGCTCTGCTTCTCCTCCGGCTTCCTGATCGCCTCGCTCGGCGCGGCCACCGAGCAGTACTGGCTGATCGTCTTCGGCTACGGCTTCGTCGGCGGGATAGGCCTCGGCATCGGCTACATCTCGCCCGTCTCCACCCTGATCAAGTGGTTCCCGGACCGGCCCGGCATGGCCACCGGCATCGCGATCATGGGCTTCGGCGGCGGCGCGCTCATCGCCTCGCCGTGGTCCGCCCAGATGCTGGAGTCCTTCGGCTCCGACTCCTCCGGCATCGCCGTCGCCTTCCTGGTCCACGGACTGTCGTACGCCGTGTTCATGCTGCTCGGGGTGCTGCTGGTACGGGTGCCGCGCACCGAGAGGCCGGTCGACACGGGACCGGGCGTCCTGGACGGTCCGCAGGTCTCGGCCCGCAACGCCATCCGTACCCCGCAGTTCTGGTGCCTGTGGGTCATCCTCTGCATGAACGTCTCCGCGGGCATCGGCATCCTGGAGAAGGCCGCCCCGATGATCACGGACTTCTTCGCCGACTCCTCCACCCCGGTCACCGTCACCGCGGCCGCCGGCTTCGTCGCGCTGCTCTCCGCGGCCAACATGACCGGCCGGATCGTCTGGTCCTCGACGTCCGACCTGATCGGACGCAAGAACATCTACCGCGTCTACCTGGGCGTCGGCGCGCTGATGTATCTGCTGATCGCCCAGTTCGGCGACTCCTCCAAGCCGCTGTTCATCATCTGCGCCCTGGTCGTCCTGTCCTTCTACGGCGGCGGCTTCGCCACGATCCCCGCCTACCTGAAGGACCTCTTCGGCACGTACCAGGTCGGTGCCATCCACGGCCGGCTGCTCACCGCCTGGTCCACCGCCGGCGTCCTCGGACCGCTGATCGTCAACTGGATCGCGGACCGGCAGGAGGAGGCGGGCAAGTCAGGCCCCGACCTGTACGGCACGTCCTTCTTCATCATGATCGGCCTGCTCGTGATCGGCTTCGTCGCCAACGAGCTGGTCCGGCCCGTCGACCCCCGCTTCCACATCCCCGCCCCGAGGGAGGCCACCGATGTCGTCCAGCGACAGCAGTCCGAATCCGCCTGACCGGCGCCCCCTGATCGTCTTCGCGTGGATCTGGGTGGGCGTACCGCTCGCCTACGGACTGTACGAACTCGTACGGAAGGCCACGCAACTGTTCACCGGGTGAGCGCCGCGACCGTGCTGTGCCGATGCCGATGCCGATGCCGATGCCTGTGCCGAGACCCGGGCATCGGCATCGGCACACTCACGTCGCGGACCGGTCCTCGGGGGTCGTCGGCCGATGCGCCGTCACGGCGGTGGGGAGGGTGACGGCGGCGCTGTCGCGCCGGACGCCGGAGCCGGCTGTGGGCCGGTCGGGGGCGGCGCGGTCCAGCCAGAGCAGCAGGAGACCGAGCGCGCAGGCGAGCGCCGGCCAGTAGACGTAGCGGTAGTTCGTCGCCGGCACGATGGGCAGGTAGCCGAGCACGTAGGCCAAGGAGCTGATGCCCAGCGCCCGGATCGGCAGGGAGAACCTCCCCCGGCCCGGCCGGATGGTGAGCACGAGCGCGACGGCGAGCCAGAACCACCCCCGAAAGAGCGGCCGCAGATCGGTGGCCGCGCCCACGACGTACGAGGCGAGGGTGGCTTCGAGCCGGGGGCGGGCCACTTCGATGCCGAGGTCGTTGGCGAAGACACCTTGCTGGTACACGTAGCCCGTCTCGAAGAGCAGGGCGGTGAAGAGCCGCAGCCGGTACTGGAGGTAGCCGGAGGCGTGTCCGGGCATCTCGCGCAGCCACAGGGAGGTGAGCTGGTCCGCGTCCCGGGACAGTCCGTCCGGCGAGCGTTGGTAGCAGGCCCAGTAGGCGTCCGACACGGCGTCGACGCGGTCGCACTCCTCGGCGGCGGCCACCAGGCGGTCCCGCAGCTCCGGCCGGACGTCGGCCGACCGCAGTTCCTCCACGGTCAGGACGTGGACGAGATCGTCGAGCAGGATCTGCGCGCCCTGATCCGTCTGCACGGGCCGCGCGAACATGGAGATCGCCGCGGCGGGCAGCACGACGGCGGCCACCAGCGCCGCCGTGCACGCGGCCCACGTGCGACGCCCGGGGGAGTGCCACAGCGCGAGGACGAGCAGGACGAACATCGGAATGGCGGCGAGGAAGGCGTTCTTGCGCACGAGCACGGCGTAGGCGAGGAAGAACACGCCGAGCCAGAGCAGAGCCCAGCGCGTCCGGGCGGACAGGCCGCTGTCCCGCAGCCGCAGCCCGACGAACGCCACCGCGCAGGCCGCCAGCAGCGCGCAGGCCGCGTGCACGTCCTTCCACACCACGCCGACGAACGTGAGCACGGGGGGAGTCAGTCCGAGGCCGAGGACGGCGAGCGAACCGGCACGGCTCGCGGTCATCTCCCAGACGCACCGGGCGAGCACCCACAGCGCGCCCCACAGGACGACGGACTGGAGGACGGCCATGGACGCGGGCGTGCCGGTGACGGCGATCAGTGCGCGCCACAGCAGGCTCAGCACGGGTGGATGCCAGTCGGTCAGCGGCGTCCTGCCCATGGCCTGCCGGAGCTGGTCGATGCTGTCGGGACTCATGAACCCGGGGGTGAAGACGATGCTCGTGGCCACGCAGCACGCCACGGCGACAGCGGTCAGCCACCAGATCCAGTGCTTTTCGCCCTGAATATGCACCTTTCGTCCCATGTGGCGGATGCTAACAGCGTCGACGGGACCGTACGGGTCAGGGCGCGGCGCGGAGCAGAGTGCGGCGCGGATCGGAGCGCGACACGGATCAGGGTGCGACGAAGACGTAGCGCCGGTAGGTGAAGAAGCGGAACAGGGTGGCGAGGACCCAGCCGAAGACGCGGGCCGCGTTGTCGCTGCCCATCGATTCCAGCCCGAGCACCTGCCGCGAGGCGAAGACCGTGCCCGCGGTGATGGCGACGCCGACCACGTTCACGAACAGGAACAGGGCCAGTTCCTGCGTCATGTTCGCGCGATGCCGGTGGCGGTAGGTCCAGTAGCGGTTCCCCGCCCAGCTGAAGAGCGCCGCGGCGGTCGTCGCCACGACGGAGGCCCGTACGGGGGCGGCCCCCATCACCCCGCCCTCCGTGCCGCCGGGAAGGCCGAACACCAGCAGGTTGTAGCCGCCGTTGTCCACCGCGAAGGCCAGCGCCCCGACCATCCCGAACTTGGCGGCCTCGCGCCAGACGCCCCGGATGGCGTCACGCACACGCAGCGCCGTGGATACGAGGACCAGCACACGGCGAGAGTAACGACCCGGCGCGTCCCGGCCGTCCGGACGCGCCCATAACGCATTATTTCCTCTCATCACTCGTAATTCTGTCGTCATCCGACGCCGGGTCAGGTAGGGAGTGGCCGTGCAACCGACGATCGCGTGTGTCGTGCCGTGTCACAACGAGGAGGCCGCTGTCGGCAAGGTGGTGCGCGACCTGCGGACGGCGCTCCCCGAGGCGCTCATCTACGTGTACGACAACGCCTCGACGGACCGCACGGTGCAGGTCGCCCGTGAGGCGGGTGCGATCGTCCGCGAGGAACCGCGCAAGGGGAAGGGCAACGTCATCCGGCGGGCGTTCGCCGACGTCGACGCCGACGCCCTGCTCCTGATCGACGGTGACGACACCTACGACGCGTCCCGGGCGCGCGACCTGGTCAACCTGCTCTTCGAAGGGCCGTACGACCAGGTGGTCGGCGCCCGCCGCGAGACGGGCAGCGCCGCCTACCGGGTGGGGCACGCGACCGGCAACAGGCTGCTCACCGGCGCGGTGCGGTCCCTGTTCGGCAACGACGTGACCGACATGCTGAGCGGCTACCGCGTTTTCTCGCGCCGCTTCGTCAAGTCCTTCCCGGCGCTGGCCCGCCAGTTCGAGACCGAGACCGAGATGACCATCCACGCCCTCCACCTCCGGCTCCCCACAGCCGAGTTGGAGGTGGACTACCGGGTCAGGCCCGCCGGGAGCGAGAGCAAACTGCGCACCTTCCGGGACGGCTGGCGCATCCTGCGGGTCATCCTCGATCTCGCCCGGCGCGAGCGGCCCTCACTCGTCCACACCGTGGTCGCGGGAGTCCTGGCCTTCGTCTCGGTCGTCCTCGGCATCCCCGTCATCGCCGACTTCGTCCGCACGGGCACCGTGCCGCGCATCCCCACGGCGATCCTCGCCGCCGCGATCATGACGATCGCGGTGCTCGTCCTGCTCGTCGGGTACATCCTGGAGTCCCTGATGCGCATGCGTCAGGAACACTCCCGCCTCGTGCACCTCGCCTACGCGGCGCCGGGCCGGCCACCGCGCTACACCGGCCACCGGCCCGGCACCGGTCCCGTCCCCGCCAGGAACATCTCGGAGCGTCCTTAGACGTCGTTTCACTTGGCGAGTCAGCGATAGTTGATCGGGCTGGTGTCTATGACGGTGAAGGCGAGGAAGTGCTCGGGCTTGCACTCGTTGCGTCGGTGCAGTCGGCGGCAACCGGAGATCAAGGACTTGGTGCGCTTGACGAACCAGAGGTGTCCGCCCAGTCGCTGCGACTTCGATGCGGTGGCTGGCTGGTCCGTGGCCGCACCGGCCGGTCGGCGCGGCCGATCAGCCGGTCTTGGGGGCGCAACGCATGCCGATGTAGACGCAGCGTGTGCCGTCGGGCAGGGCGGAGAAGATCACCGGTGTGTAGTCCGTGCTGAAGGCTGAACCCACGCCCGTGCCGGCGAAGGCCGTCTCCGTGACCGGCAGCAGGTTGATCTGCAGGGGCTTTGAGAGGTCCTTCATGCCGTCGACGAACTCGTAGAGTGCGTGCCCGGAGCCGTCCTTCTCGGTCACCGTGATGATCACACCCTCGCGCCGGTACGTGCCGATGAGCGGTGTCCAGTCCACCACGGGTGGCGTGGCGGACGGGGCGAAGGGATCCGGCATGGTCACCCCGGCCAGGTCGGCGAGAAGCTCGCGGTAGAGCGCTGCGTACACCTCACGCGCACCGCCGCCGTTGGTGAGCAGCGCGACGGCGACGTCGGCCGAGGGCACCACGCGCAGGTAGGCGTACTGCCCGATGGAGGCGCCGTCGTGGCCGTAGCCCTCGACGCCGTTCCAGTCGTACAGGGTCCAGCCCAGACCCCAACCGTCCGAGCTGACCGTCCACTTGTCGGGACAGTCCACCACCCGGCGTTGCATCAGGGCGACCGTCTCCTCGGAGAGCACGCGGGTGCCGTCCTCGGCCACGCCGCCGGCAAGGTGCATCCGTGCGAGCCGGGCGAGGTCGCCCGCAGTGGCGATGACCCTCCCGTACGGGCCCGCCGATCGCGGCATCATGTCCCACTCCGGCGCCGGGTCCGGCGCCTGGCCGGGCTCGCCCAGGTGTCCCATGGCCGCGCGGAAGCGCAGCGCCTCTTCGGGCAGCGTCATGGTGCGAGTGAGGCCGAGCGGGGTCAGGAGCAGGTCCTTGAGGGCCTGGTCCCAGACCTTGCCGGTCACCACCTCGATGATCCGGCCGAGCACGTTGTAGCCGACGCTGCTGTACGAGATCGCGCTGCCGGGCGGGCAGTCGAGCGCCACGTCCTTCGCGGCCTCGACGTACTTGGCGAGGCAGTCGTCGCCGCGCCCGCTGTCGTGATTGAAGTCGCAGGTGAGACCGCTCGTGTGGCTGAGCAGCCGGCGGACGGTGATCATCGCGGTCGCCGCGGGGCCACCGACGGAAAACTCCGGCAGCACGTCCGTGACCGGTGCGTCCAGGTCCAGCAGGCCGTCCTCGACGAGCCGCATGACCAGGGTGGCCGTGTAGATCTTGGCTATGGATCCCATCTGGAAAACCGACTCGGTCGTCGTCTCCACGCCCGTACCGCGATGCAGGACGCCGCTCGCGCACTCGTGGACGGTCCCGTCGACGAGGACGGCCAAAGACGCTCCCGGCACGTGGTGTTCGGCGCAGAGCTGGTCGAGGCGGGCCTGCCACCGGGCGAGATCCAGCTTCCGCCCGGTCGAGTTACGGGTGCCCCACGCCCCTTCGGCACTCCAGTCGCCCTTTTCGTCAAAGTTCGTACCGTTCAGCACAGCCGACTCCCCTCCATTGCGCACGGTGATCCTCGATGCGAACACTGTACGCACCGAGGATCCTCGTTCGCAACACGCGTACGGTGTCGCTACGGTGAGGGATGACAAGCAAGCGGATCGACCGACGGGAGTGAGCGCGCATGCCTCGCGACGCCAAGCCGATCACCTCGGTGTGGACACGTCCGCATCGCCCGCAGCGAGA
This sequence comes from Streptomyces bottropensis ATCC 25435, assembly GCF_000383595.1. Lineage (NCBI taxonomy): Bacteria > Bacillati > Actinomycetota > Actinomycetes > Kitasatosporales > Streptomycetaceae > Streptomyces > Streptomyces bottropensis. The sequence continues at coordinate 2,944,944 of NZ_KB911581.1, forward strand.
GCAGCTGACGCGGGAGCAGATCGTGACCGCGACGATCGAGCTGCTGGACGTGGAGGGGGTGGAGGCGCTCAGCATGCGCAAGCTCGGAACTCGTCTGAAGGCCGGGGCCACTTCCCTCTACCGGCATGTGGCCAATCGGGACGAGCTGATCCAGCTAGCCGTGGACGATGTGTTCGGTGAGCTGGACCCGCCGGCCGCCGCCACCCACGGGACATGGCGCACGGCGGTCGCCCGCGCCGCCACCGACCTGCGGGCAATGGTCCTGCGCCACCCCTGGGTCGGCCCCGAACTCGGCCAGGTCGGGCTACTCCACGTCGGCCCGAACGCCGTCCGCATGACATCGGGTCTCCTCGCGCAGTTCCAGGCGGCCGGTTTCCCTGCAGGTGAGGAGGACCAAGCCGCTGGGGCGCTCATGTCCTACGTCGTCGGGATCGCCACCAGCGAGGCCGCGTACCTCTCGCTGATCGCCCGCAGTGGTGTCTCCGAGCGCGAATGGCTGTCGGGCCACAGCCCGGACTTCGGTGAGGAGGTAGACCCGCGGCAGGTGCGCGAGGACCGCTTCGCATATGGACTCGACCGGATCCTCGACGGCCTCGCCGGCCGGCTCACGCAAGGCAATGACGGTGGTTCTCGCCCCACCGGACGGTGACATCGCGAGCGAGCCCGGATGAAGTCGCTTGACGATCTCCTGAGCCGCATGGGCCGACCCGCCAAGACCCGGGGCATACGAGAGGCTGCACCACGTGAACCGCTTGGGCAGCGCAACCTCGACTTGGACCTCGCTTCACTTGGCGAGTCGGCGATAGTTGATCAGGCTGGTGGATATGGCAGTGAAGGCGAGGAAGTGCTCGGGCTTGGACTCGTAGCGTCGGTGCAGCCGGCGGCAGCCTGCGAGCCAGGACATGGTCCGCTCGACGACCCATCGGTGACGTCTCAGTCGCTGTGATGTCTCGATCCCTCGACGGGCGATCCGAGGTGCGATGCCCCGCTCACGGAGCCACCGCCGCAGGTGGGGGTAGTCGTAGCCTTTGTCCCCGTGGAGCTTGTCGGGTCGTCGACGACGGGGGCCCGACGGCTTCGGGCCGGGGGTATCGACGCGACGAGCGGCTGCAGAGCGAGACTGTCGTGGGCGTTCGCAGCGGAGATGGCGACCGCGACCGGCAGACCGGGCCGGTCGGTGACGAGATGGATCTTCGATCCCTTCTTACCGCGATCGGTCGGATTCGGTCCGGTCAAAAGCCCCCTTTGAGGGCCCGGACGCTCACCGAGTCGACAGCGAAACGCGACCAGTCCAGCTCTCCCCGGGTGCCGAGTCCATCCAGGATGACCCGGTGCGGACGGGCCCAGACCCTGTCCTTGCTCCAGCGGGCGAAACGCCGGTAAACCGTCGGCCAGGCCGGCCCGAACAACGGCGGCACCTGCCGCCACGTGCACCCCGACGTCGCCACGAACACGATCGCGGCCAGACATTCACGATCCCCCGCCCGCCGACGGCCACCTCCCTGCGGGCGTATCACCACCGTCTCCGGCACCACCCTGCGGAACAACTCCCACAACTCATCCGGCACCAGCCGTTCAGTGAGACTCGTCATGCTCAGCACAACGAGCCAGCCCGCCAAAGGAAACGACGTCTTACCCCGACCTGCACCGCCGTCCCGGCCACGTGCTGCCGTCGTCGTCCCGGTCGGACGGTACGGCGACGTCGGCGGCCCGCCCGAGCCCGGGCCGAACACCCGGTATGGCCGCCGCCGGTCGGGCCACCGGGGAAACGGCCGCTGGTTCCCGCACGTCACCTGGGACCCGAGGAACCCTGACCACCACCCCGGACGACACGGCCGCCCAGCTCCCCGGGCTGTGCGCACCACCGGCGGGCGGTCGCGTGGTCGGGCGTACGACGACGGTCACCGCAACGCAATCGCCACGCGGCCAGTACTCATCGGGGCTCTGACGGAAGCCCACAACTTGGGCCGCGCTTTACTGTCGCCTCGGCCGCCCTCATACCCGTGAGTCACTGATCAGACTGGTGGATCCCGCTGACCACAGGCTACGAGGGGAACCACTCATGAACGGCTCGCGCATCGTCGCCGTCGGCCACTACCAGCCCGCCAAGGTGCTCACCAACAAGGACCTGGCGGATCTGGTCGAGACAAGTGACGAGTGGATCACGAGCCGGGTGGGCATTCGCACACGGCACATCGCAGGACCCGACGAACCGGTCGACGAGCTGGCCGGCCACGCCGCCGCCAAGGCACTGGCCTCGGCCGGTCTCGGCCCGGAGGCCATCGACCTGGTCGTGGTCGCCACCTCCACCGCCATCGACCGCTCCCCGAACATGGCGGCCCGGGTCGCGAACCGGCTCTCCATCCCGAACCCGGCCGCCATGGACGTCAACGTCGTCTGCGCCGGGTTCACCCACGCCCTGGCCACCGCCGACCACGCGGTACGCGCGGGGGCCGCCACCAGGGCACTGGTCATCGGCGCCGACAAGATGTCCGAGGTCACGGACTGGGCCGACCGCACGACCTGCGTCCTCGTCGGGGACGGGGCGGGCGCGGCCGTCGTCGAGGCCGCCGAGGAACCCGGCATTGGGCCGGTGCTGTGGGGATCGGTGCCCGAGATGGGCAACGCCGTGCGGATCGAGGGCACCCCGCCGCGCTTCGCGCAGGAGGGCCAGAGCGTCTACCGCTGGGCCACCACCAAGCTGCCTCCCATCGCCCGCGCGGCGTGCGAGAAGGCCGGACTCACGCCCGCCGACCTCGCCGCGGTCGTCCTGCACCAGGCCAATCTGCGGATCATCGAGCCCCTCTCGACGAAGATCGGCGCGGTCAACGCCGTGGTCGCGAAGGACGTCGTCGACTCGGGGAACACCTCGGCCGCGAGCATCCCCCTCGCCTTCTCCAAGCTCGTCGAACGCGGCGAGATCTCCAGCGGCGACCCCGTGCTGCTGTTCGGTTTCGGCGGGAACCTGTCGTACGCCGGACAGGTGGTCCGCTGCCCGTGAGTGGCTGAGCAGGTCGTTCGCGGTGCCGCCAGGGTGCCGCTCGCGGCGGTGTGACGAGGCGTACTCGTCGGTCCTCTGGTCATCGCGGGTCGTAGACTGTAGACGAAAGACAATCCATACTGGCCGTTGACTCGGACTTTCCAGTTCTTTCCGGTACGGGCCGTCGGCTTTCCGTGTGCAGTACACCCAGTGGTGCTCTGGAGGGGGACCCGATGTTGTCGACAGGACTTCCGCAAGGGGCGGTGCCCAAGCTCGAACGCCCCGGCCCGCTGCGCGACCGCGTCTACGAGGCCCTGCTCGAACTCATCACCACGCGCGCGCTGCGCCCCGGCCAGCACCTCGTCGAGAGCGAACTCGCCGGGCACCTCGGGGTGTCCCGGCAGCCCGTGCGCGAGGCCCTGCAGCGCCTCAACACCGAAGGCTGGGTCGACCTCCGGCCCGCCCAGGGCGCCTTCGTCCACGAGCCGACGGAGGCGGAGGCGGACCAACTGCTGACGGTCCGTACCCTGCTGGAGGCCGAGGCCGCCCGCCTCGCCGCGGCGAACGCCGGCACGGCGGGCATCACGGCCCTGGAGGAACTCTGCGCGCAGGGCGAGGGGGCCGTCGGCGCCGACGACGTGGACGCGGCCGTCACCCTGAACGCCCGCTTCCACGCCAAGGTCATGGAGCTGGCCGGCAACACGGTCCTCGCCGAACTCGCCGCCCAGGTCGACCGCCGGGTCCGCTGGTACTACACGCCCGTCGCCCGGCAGCGCGGCAACGAGTCCTGGATCGAACACCGCGAACTGATCGCCGCCATCGCCGCCCGCGACGAGGCCCGCGCGACGCAGGTCATGCGAGCGCACACGGAACACACGCGCAAGACGTACCACGAGCGGGAGAATTGACATGCAACCCCTCCCTGAAGGGAGGGGCTTCTGGCCTTCCGGCCTGGTGCTGCGTCGCTACGCGGCGCGGTCCCAGGTGCGGATTCCTTGGCTTCCTGCTTCTTCACGCCCCGCCATGGCCTTGGGCCAGGGTCTTCCGGGCGCTCCACGGGCATGTACCGCTTGTCCAGCGGCGTGTTCGACGTTGATCGCGGCGTTGATGTCGCGGTCCAGGTGCGCACCGCATGCGGGGCAGTCCCATTCCCTGATGTGCAGGGGTTTGGGGCCGTCGATGTGGCCGCACTGTGAGCAGCGGCGGGTGGTCGGTTCGAACCGGCCGATCTGGACGAAGGTCCGTCCGTACCGTTCGCATTTGTACTGGAGCATGTTCACGAATGCTGACCAGCCCGCGTCGTGCACGCTCTTGGCCAGCCGTGTGCGTGCCATTCCGGAGACCGCCAGGTCCTCCACGGCGACCGCTTGGTGTTCGCGGACGATGCGGGTGGACAGGTGGTGGTGGAATTCGCGGCGTGCGTCGGCGACTTCGGCGTGGGCGCAGGCGGCCTTCTGCCGGGCCTTGGCCCGGTTCTTCGACCCTTTCTCCTTACGGGACAGCTCGCGCTGGGCCTTCTTCAGCTTCTTCTCCGCCCTGCGCAGGAACCTGGGCGAGGCGATCTTCGTGCCGTCGGACAGGACGGCGAAGTGCTTGAGTCCAAGGTCGATGCCGACGGTCGGGAGGTCGTCGGCATCGGGTGCGGCCGCCAGGTCGGTGGCGGGGTCGGTTTCGATGACGAAGCCGGCGAAGTACCGTCCGGCCGCGTCCTTGATGACGGTGACGCTGGAGGGGGTGGAGGGCAGGGTGCGGGAGAAGCGGACCGGGACCGTACCCACCCCGGGCAGGACCAGGCGCCCCTTGTCGTCGATCTTGAAGCGGGCGTTCTTGGTGAAGCGGATGGACTGCCGGTTGCCCTTGCGGGACTTGAACGCCGGAGGTTTCACCCTGGGGCCCCTACGCTCGCCCTTCAGGCCCGCGAAGAAGGCCGCATAGGCAGCGCCGAGGTCCCGCAGGGACTGCTGGAGCACCACCGCACTGACCTCGGCCAGCCAGGCCCGCTCGGGTGTCTGCTTGGCCTGCGTGATCAGCATGGCCGACAGCTCGGCCATCGTCGGGGGCTTGCGTCCTTCGGCGCGTGCCTTCTCGCGGGCGGCGATGGCGTCGTTGTACACCACCCGTGCGCACCCGAACGCGCGGGCCAGCGCGGTGCGCTGGCCCGGAGTCGGGGTGAGACGGAAGGAGTACCTGAGCTGCATGACGGCCAACCTACATACTTGGGTTATGGGTGAGATGCAGACGATCAGAACTGGTCGCACTGTGCTTTTGTGATGCATGTCCACTTGAACGTCTCCTCCCGCCGGCTGCGCCAGGAGTTCCCCGACCTGGTGCGTCACTACTGGCGGGCCAACAAGCTGTGGTCGGGCTCGTACTTCGTCGGGACCGTGGGCGGCGCCCCGCTGTCCGTGGTGAGGCAGTACATCGAACAGCAGAACCCGCCGGTGTGAGCTGTGCCCCGGCTCTGCCGGGAGCGAGCCGTCACGGCGGCCGCACGGTGCCCGGCTCCGCCGGACGAACAGCTGCGACGCTCCGCGTCGCGACTATCAGATTCGCTTCACCACCGGCCTGAAGGCCGATGCACTGCGAATGAATCCCGGTAGCGGGCGGGGAGGCCGGCCGGCGGCTAGGTTCGTCCGATGGCCGTGTACATCGAGTTCAATGACCAGAGTCGTCCGGCGAAGCATTTCACCGACGAGTCGTTCGACAGGGACAAGGTGGCTCACACCTACAGCTACGAGTTGCTGCCGCATGGCGTCGTGGCCGTGTACCGGGCCGTGCGTCCGGTGAAGCGCGATCAGATGGGCGAGCCGACGAGCTTCGAGGAGATCGGTGTGTTCGGTCCGTCCGCCTGGTTCTCGATCCAGGGTGACCGCTTCACTCGCTGACCGGACCCCTCGCATCCCCTCGGCGTCCCCACACGGTCTCCTTTGTCCTCTCAGTGGAGAAAGTCTGCGCTAATTGCTGCGCGACTTCTTCCCAGGCCCGGCAGCCGCTGCTACGTTCCCCTCGAAAGCCAAGCACGGCGGTGCCGATGAGGCGGGGAGGGGCTTGTGAGACGTATGACAGCTCGACCTGCCAACGCGCACCAGGCCAGGCTGCTGCGGCTGTTGCGGGACGGTGGGCCCAACTCCCGGGCCCAGCTCGGCGACCGGGTCGACCTCTCGCGGTCGAAGCTGGCCGTGGAGGTGGACCGGCTGCTGGAGACGGGGCTCGTCGTGGCGGACGGACTCGCCGCCTCGCGCGGTGGGCGCCGCTCGCACAACATCCGGCTCGCCCCCCAACTCCGTTTCCTCGGCGTCGACATCGGTGCCACCTCGATCGATGTCGCCGTCACCAACGCCGAGTTGGAGATCCTGGGCCACATCAACCAGCCCATGGACGTACGGGACGGCCCGGTCGCCGTCTTCGAACAGGTGCTGTCCATGGCCGCCAAGCTGCGCGCCTCCGGGCTCGCGGAGGGGTTCGACGGCGCCGGTATCGGCGTCCCCGGACCGGTCCGCTTCCCCGAGGGCGTCCCCGTCGCCCCGCCGATCATGCCGGGCTGGGACGGGTTCCCGGTGCGCGAGGCGCTCAGCCAGGAACTCGGCTGCCCCGTCATGGTCGACAACGACGTGAACCTCATGGCGATGGGTGAGCAGCACGCGGGCGTCGCCCGTTCCGTGGGCGACTTCCTGTGCGTCAAGATCGGCACCGGCATAGGCTGCGGCATCGTCGTCGGCGGCGAGGTCCACCGCGGGACGACGGGCAGTGCCGGCGACATCGGGCACATCCTCGCCGTACCGGACGGCCGCCCCTGCGCCTGTGGCAACCGGGGCTGCCTGGAGGCCCACTTCAGCGGCGCCGCCCTCGCCCGCGACGCCAACGACGCCGCCCAGCAGGGACTTTCGGTGGAACTCGCCTCCCGGCTGGAGATCAACGGCACCCTGACCGCCGTCGACGTGGCCGCCGCGGCCGCCGCCGGCGACGCCACCGCCCTAAACCTCATACGCGAGGGCGGCAACCGCACCGGCCAGGTCATCGCCGGACTCGTCAGCTTCTTCAACCCCGGCCTGGTCGTGATCGGCGGCGGGGTGACCGGCCTCGGCCACACCCTGCTCGCCGCGATCCGCACCCAGGTCTACCGCCAGTCACTTCCCCTCGCCACCAACAACCTGCCCATCGTGCTGGGGGAACTCGGACCCACCGCCGGAGTCATCGGCGCGGCCCGCCTCATCAGCGACCACCTGTTCTCACCCGCGTAGGCCGTTTCCCACCACAAGGCCTCACCGGTCGGCGCCCCGCTCCGCCCCGCGTCGCCCCGCCCTGCCCTGAACACGCCTGCCCACGCACGCGCAACGCCCTGCAACCGGCCCGCACGCCCGCCAAGGGGAACTCATGGCACCAGAATTACCGCTGCTCACCATGTCCGGCATCACCAAGTCGTTCCCCGGAGTCCGGGCCCTGGACGGCGTCGACCTCGACGTCCAGGCCGGAGAGGTCCACTGTCTGCTCGGCCAGAACGGCGCCGGGAAGTCCACCCTGATCAAGGTCCTGGCCGGCGCCCACCAGCCCGACGACGGCACCATCACCTGGCGGGGCGAGCCCGCCACCCTGAAGTCCCCGATCGCCGCCATGAGCCTCGGGATCGCCACCATCTACCAGGAACTCGACCTGGTCGAGGGCCTGTCGGTGGCCGAGAACGTCCACCTCGGCCATGAACCCACGGCCGCCGGTTTCGTCGTACGAGGGAAAGCGGCGCGTGCGTCGACAGCCGCCCTGCTCAAGCGGCTTGGGCACCCGGAGGTCGATCCGGCGCGGCTCGTGGGTGAGTTGTCGGCGGCGCAGCGGCAGATCGTCTCCATGGCGCGGGCGCTCTCCCACGACGTACGGCTGATCGTGATGGACGAGCCGTCGGCCGCGCTCGATCCGGACGAGGTCGACAACCTGTTCAGGATCGTGGGGGACCTGACGGCCGCCGGGGTGGCTGTCGTCTACATCTCGCACCGCCTGGAGGAGATCCGGCGGATCGGCGACCGCGTGACCGTCCTGAAGGACGGGCGGGCCGTGGCCGGCGGGCTGCCCGCGAAGTCCACGCCGACGCGCGAGGTCGTGGCGCTGATGACGGGACGGAACGTCGAGTACGTCTTCCCCGACCGGCCCGTCGCGCCGCCCACCGGGAGCGCACCCGTGCTGGAGGTGCGGGGGCTGGCGCGCGCCGGTGAGTTCGAGCCCCTCGACCTGGAGGTGCGGCCCGGCGAGATCGTGGGCCTCGCCGGACTCGTCGGCTCGGGGCGGTCGGAGATCCTGGAGACGATCTACGGCGCCCGGAAGCCCACGGCGGGCTGGGTGAGCGTCGACGGGCGGCCGTTGAGGCCCGGCAGCGTACGCGCCGCCGTACGGGCCGGGCTCGGGCTCGCCCCCGAGGAGCGCAAGGCGCAGGGGCTGCTGATGCTGGAGTCCGTCACCAGAAACGTCTCCGTGTCGTCGATGGGCCGCTTCGCGCGCGTCGGCTGGATCGACCGGAGCGCCGAACACCGCGCCGCACGGGCCGCGACCCGCGAGCTGTCCCTGCGCCCCGACAATCCCGACGTACCGGTCCGCACGCTCTCCGGAGGCAACCAACAGAAGGCGGTGCTCGCCCGCTGGCTGCTGCGCGGCTGCCGGGTCCTGCTGCTCGACGAGCCCACCCGGGGCGTCGACGTGGGCGCCCGCGCCGAGCTGTACGCGGTGGTGCGCCGGCTCGCCGACGAAGGGCTCGCCGTGCTGCTGGTCTCCAGCGAGGTGCCCGAAGTCCTCGGCCTCGCCGACCGGGTGCTCGTCCTGCGCGAGGGCCGGGTCGTGCATACGGCGCCCGCCCGTGAGCTGGACGAACACCGTGTCCTCGACCTCGTGATGGAAGGAAGCCCGGTGGACAGTGTGGCAAGTCCGGCGGCCAGTGCGGGAAGTCCGGTGGCCGGTGCGGGGAGCCCCGTGACCGGTGAAGGGAGCCCGGCGTCATGACCCAGCCCGTGTCCCCGCCCCGAGGGACGGACAAGGTGACACCTGTCGACGCACCGCCCGCCTGGCGGGCCCGCGTGTTCCGCGCCGACGTCCGCACCCTCTCGCTCCTCGGTGTCCTCGCCGCGCTGATCCTCATCGGCGGTTTCACCAGACCCGACGAGTTCCTCGACACCCGCAATCTCCAACTCGTCCTCACCCAGGCGTCGGTGATCGGTGTCGTCACCGTCGGCATGACCTTCGTCATCACCTCCGGCGGCATCGACCTGTCCGTCGGCGCGATCGTCGCCCTGGCGTCCGTGTGGGCGACGACCGTGGCCACCCAGGAGTACGGATTCGCCGGCATCCTCTTCACGGCGGTGATCGTCGGCGTCGGCTGCGGGCTGGTGAACGGGCTGCTCGTCGCCTACGGCGGGGTGGTCCCCTTCATCGCCACCCTCGCCATGCTCGCCTCGGCCCGCGGACTCGCCCTGCAGATCACCGACGGCAGCACCCAGGTCGTCACCGTCGACTCCGTCCTGGAGCTCGGCGAGCGCGAGGCGTACGTCCTCGGGATCCCGCCGCTCGTCCTGGTCTTCGCGGTCGTGACGATCATCGGCTGGCTCGTGCTGAACCGCACCACCTTCGGCCGGCGCACGGTCGCCGTCGGCGGCAACGCGGAGGCGGCCCGGCTCGCGGGCATCGACGTCCGCCGCCAGCGGCTCTATCTGTACCTGCTCTCCGGGCTGTGCTGCGGCATCGCCGCGTTCCTGCTGATCGTGCTGTCCGGCTCGGGCCAGAACACCAACGGCAACCTCTACGAACTCGACGCCATCGCCGCCGTGATCATCGGCGGAACCCTTCTCAGCGGGGGACGGGGCACCATCACCGGCTCCGTCATCGGCGTCCTGATCTTCACCACGATCACCAACATCTTCGCGCTCAACAACCTGCAGAGCGACGTCCAGCAGATCGCCAAGGGCGCGATCATCGTCGCCGCGGTCCTGGTCCAACGACGTACGGCAAGCACGACCTGAGACACCGAAGAGCCGACACGGGAAAGGTCCACCGCCATGCCAGAGAACACCAGCCGCAGAAGACTGCTCTTCGGAACCGCCGCCGTCTCGGCCGGCGCCCTCCTCGCCGGTTGCACCAGCAACGAAGCCAAGGACGACCCGGCCGCCGACAAGCAGCCGGCCGCCGACGACAAGCCCGGCAAGGCGGTCACCATCGGCTTCGCCGGACCGCAGGCCGACCACGGCTGGCTCAACGCGATCAACCAGAACGCCAAGAGCCGCGCCGAGCGGTACGAGGACGTCACGCTGGAGATCACCGAGGGCTCCAACGACACCGCCCAGCAGATCGGGCAGATCGAGACCCTCATCAACAAGAAGGTCGACGTCCTGGTGGTGCTGCCCGCCGACGGCAAGGCGCTCACCCAGGTCGGTCTCAAGGCGATGCGGGCCGGCATCCCCGTCGTCAACCTCGACCGGATCTTCAACTCCCCGCAGGCGTACCGCTGCTGGATCGGCGGCGACAACTACGGCATGGGGCTCAACGCCGGGCACTACATCGGCGAGCAGCTCAAGGACAAGGGCGACGCCCGGGTCATCGAGCTGGCCGGACTCGACAACCTGGAGCTGACCAAGCAGCGCACCAAGGGCTTCGACGACGCGCTGAAGAACTACCCGAACATCAAGAAGGTGGCACGCCAGGCCGCCGAGTTCACGGTCGAGTCGGGCCAGGCCAAGATGGCCCAGCTCCTCCAGGCCCAGTCGAACTTCGACGCCCTGTGGAACCACGACGACGACCAGGGCGTGGGTGCCCTGCGCGCCATCGAGCAGGCCGGGCGCGACGACTTCCTGATGGTCGGCGGCGCGGGCGCGCTCTCCGCGTTCCAGGCGATCAAGAAGGACGACGGGGTGCTGAAGGCCACCGTCCTCTACCCGCCGACCATGGCCGCCTCCGCGATCGACCTCGCCCGCGCCCTCGGCCAGGGCAAGGGCGTCGGCGGCCTCGCCGAGTTCGAGATCCCGTCCTCGCTGACCCTCTACTCGGCCGTCGTGGACAAGGCCAACGTCGACCAGTACATGTCCACGGGCTTCAAGTGACGAGACCCGCCGACGGGGTCTGACCGCCGATGGGGACCCGAACCCCCGACCCCCGCACTCGCGGTCAGGCCCCAGCGCCCCACCGCGCCGCCACCACGAGGAGGACACACGCATGGGACAGCCGCAGCAGCCCGACCAGGCCGAGGCGGAGGAGTCAGGAAGGCCCCGGCCCGGGGGAGGGGTCTGGCCCGCCGGGCACGCCGGGGGGCTCGGCGCGCCGCCGCTGCGCGTCGGCATGGTCGGCTACGCCTTCATGGGGGCCGCCCACTCCCAGGGCTGGCGCACGGCGGGCCGGGTCTTCGAACTGCCGCTCAGTCCCGTGCTGGCCGCCGTGTGCGGGCGGGACGCCGACGCGGTGCGGACCATGGCGGACCGGCACGGGTGGGCGTCGACGGAGACCGACTGGCGGGAGCTGATCGCCCGGGACGACATCGACCTGGTCGACATCTGCACCCCCGGCGACAGTCATGCCGAGATCGCCCTCGCCGCTCTCGCCGCGGGCAAGCACGTGCTCTGCGAGAAACCCCTCGCCAACACGGTCGCGGAGGCCGAGGCGATGGCGGCGGCGGCCGAAGAGGCATACTCGCGTGGCCAGTTGGCCATGGTCGGCTTCAACTACCGTCGCGTACCCGCCACCGCGCTCGCCCGCCGTATGGTCGCCGAGGGCCGGCTGGGAGCCCTGCGGCACGTGCGGGTGACGTACCTCCAGGACTGGCTCGTCGACCCGGAGTTCCCTCTGACCTGGCGCCTGCGCAAGGAGTCGGCCGGCTCCGGGGCGCTCGGCGACCTCGGCGCCCACATCGTCGACCTCGCGCAGTACGTGGCCGGCGAGCCGGTGGTCGGCGTGTCCGCGCTGATGGAGACCTTCGTCCGCGAACGTCCCCTGCCCGCGGGCGCCTCCGCGGGCCTCGCGTCCACCGGCGGCACGGCGGGCAGGGGCGCGGTCACCGTCGACGACACGGCCCTGTTCACCGGCCGCCTCGCCTCCGGCGCCGTCGCTTTCTTCGAGGCCACCCGCTTCGCCACCGGCCGCAAGAACGCCCTGCGCATCGAACTCAACGGCGAGCGCGGCTCGTTGGCCTTCGACCTGGAGCGCCTCAACGAACTCGCCTACCACGACCACACCGAACCCGCCGCCCACGCCGGGTTCCGCCGCATCCTCGTCACCGAGCCCGACCACCCCTACCTGGACGCCTGGTGGCCGCCGGGCCACGGCCTCGGCTACGAGCACACCTTCGTCCACCAGGCCCGTGACCTGGTCCACGCCGTCGCGGCGGGCCACCGGCCCGAGCCGTCCTTCGCCGACGGGCTCCAGGTGCAGCGCGTGCTCGCGGCGGTCGAGGAGAGCGCCGAGAAGAACTCCGTCTACACCCCGACCCACACCCCCACCACGGTCTGAGGAGACCCGGACATGCCGCGCGACTTCACGCTGTTCACCGGCCAGTGGGCCGACCTGCCCCTCGAAGAGGTCTGCCGCCTCGCCCGCGACTTCGGCTACGACGGTCTCGAACTCGCCTGCTGGGGCGACCACTTCGAGGTCGACAAGGCGCTCGCCGACCCGTCCTACCTGGACTCCCGGCACCAGCTCCTGGAGAAGTACGGCCTGAAGTGCTGGGCCGTCTCCAACCACCTCGTGGGGCAGGCCGTGTGCGACGCCATCATCGACGAGCGCCACCGCGCCATCCTGCCCGCTCGCATCTGGGGCGACGGCGAGCCCGAGGGCGTACGCCGGCGGGCCGCCACCGAGATGGCCGACACCGCGCGGGCGGCGGCCGCCCTCGGCGTCGACACCGTCATCGGTTTCACCGGCTCCGCCATCTGGCACCTGGTCGCCATGTTCCCGCCCGCCCCCGAGTCGATGATCGAGCGCGGCTACGACGACTTCGCGGCGCGCTGGAACCCGATCCTCGACGTCTTCGACGCCGAGGGCGTGCGCTTCGCCCACGAGGTCCACCCCAGCGAGATCGCCTACGACTACTGGACGACCCAGCGAGCCCTCGAAGCCGTCGACCGCCGCCCGGCGTTCGGCCTGAACTTCGACCCCTCGCACTTCGTGTGGCAGGACCTCGACCCGGTCGGCTTCCTGTGGGACTTCCGCGACCGGATCTACCACGTGGACTGCAAGGAGGCCCGCAAGCGCCTCGACGGCCGCAACGGCCGCCTCGGCTCGCACCTGCCCTGGGGCGACCCCCGGCGCGGCTGGGACTTCGTCTCGGCGGGCCACGGCGACGTCCCCTGGGAGGACGTCTTCCGGATGCTCCGCTCGATCGACTACCGGGGACCGATCTCCGTCGAGTGGGAGGACGCCGGCATGGACCGGCTCCAGGGCGCCCCCGAGGCCCTGACCCGCCTCAAGGCGTTCGACTTCGAACCGCCGTCGGCCGCCTTCGACGCGGCGTTCGGCGGCAACGACTAGGCCCGGCGCACCACAGGGCCACCTGTTGACCGGGCCCTCACGGCCCGGTCGTGTCTCCGGGGTGACGGCGCACCCCGGCGTACCGCACACACCCGTACACCTCCGTACGACCAGCCCCTCTCTGGAGGCATTTCGTGCACCCGTACGACGACAACAGACACCCCACCAGCCCCTTCGGGCGCCGCCGAGTGCGCGGGCCCATCGCCCTGCTCAGCGGTCTGCTGCTCGCCGGTGCCTCGCTCTCGCTGACCGCGCCCGCCGCGGGCGCGGCCGACGCCCAGAAGGCAGGCGCCCCGAAGACGGGCGCCGCCGCGGCCGAGGACTTCCAGCAGGTCACCCTCGCCAAGGGCGAACCGGAGGTCGGCGAGCCCATGTCGCTGGCCGTCCTCCCGGACCGCTCGGTCCTGCACACCTCGCGCGACGGTGAACTGCGGCTGACCGACGCCGCGGGCAACACCAGCCTCGCCGGCAAGCTCGACGTGTACGCGCACGACGAGGAGGGCCTGCAGGGCATCGGAGTCGACCCGGACTTCGCCGACAACCGCTTCATCTACCTCTACTACGCGCCCCCGTTGAACACCCCGGCCGGTGACGCCCCCGAGACCGGTACGGCCGCCGACTTCGCGCCCTTCGACGGCGTCAACCGGCTCTCCCGCTTCGTCCTGAAGACCGACGGCACGCTCGACAAGGCCAGCGAGAAGAAGGTCCTCGACGTCCCCGCCTCCCGGGGCATCTGCTGCCATGTCGGCGGCGACATCGACTTCGACGCGGCGGGCAACCTGTACCTGTCGACGGGCGACGACAGCAACCCGTTCCAGTCGGACGGCTTCACCCCCATCGACGAACGCGCCAACCGCAACCCCGCCTTCGACGCCCAGCGCACCTCCGGCAACACCAACGACCTGCGCGGCAAGATCCTGCGCATCAAGGTCGGCGCCGACGGCTCCTACACCATCCCCGACGGCAACCTCTTCGCCCCGGGCACGGACAGGACCCGCCCCGAGATCTACGCGATGGGCTTTCGCAACCCCTTCCGCTTCAGCGTCGACAAGAAGACCGGCGTCCTCTACGTCGGTGAGTACGGCCCCGACGCGGGCGCCGCCAGCCCCTCGCGCGGCCCGGCCGGGCAGGTCGAGTTCGCCCGCGTGACCAAGCCGGGCAACTTCGGCTGGCCGTACTGCACCGGCAAGAACGACGCCTACGTCGACTACGACTTCGCCACCGGCACCTCGGGCGCGGCCTTCGACTGCGCGGCCCCGAAGAACACCTCGCCGAACAACACCGGCCTGACCGACCTGCCCCCCGCCGAGCCCGCCTGGATCCCCTACAACGGCGCCAGCGTCCCCGACTTCGGCGACGGCTCCGAGTCACCCATGGGCGGCCCGGTCTACCACTACGACGCCTCGCTCGACTCCCCGGTGAAGTTCCCCGAGGCCTACGACGGCGACTTCTTCGCCGGTGAGTTCGGCCGCCGCTGGATCAAGCGCATCACCAGCGACGGCGACGGCACCGTGCGGTCCATCAGCGACGTGCCCTGGACCGGCACCCAGATCATGGACATGGCCTTCGGCCCGGACGGCGCGCTGTACGTCCTCGACTACGGCATCTCCTGGTTCGGCGGTGACGAGCACTCCGCCCTCTACCGCATCGAGAACGCCACCGACGGCCACTCCCCGGTCGCCGCCGCGTCGGCCGACCGCACCTCGGGCCAGGCGCGACTGCGGGTCCGCTTCTCCTCAGAGGGCACCAGCGACCAGGACGGCGACGCCCTGACCTACAGCTGGGACTTCGGCGACGGCGGCACCTCCACGGCCGCCAACCCCCGGTACACCTACCGGACGAACGGCACCTACACCGCGACCGTGACCGCCAAGGACAGCACCGGCCGCACCGGCAGCGCGAGTGTGCGGATCGTGGTCGGCAACACCGCGCCCGAGGTCGAGCTGCGACTGCCCGAGGACGGGCAGCTGTTCGCGTTCGGTGACGCCGTGCCGTTCAGGGTGAAGGTGAGCGACAAGGAGGACGGCACCCCCATCGACTGCGCCAAGGTCAAGGTCACCTTCGTCCTCGGCCACGACAGCCACGGCCACCCGGTGACCTCCGCCAACGGCTGCACCGGCACCATCCAGACCAGCGCCGACGGCGGCCACGACGAGAACGCCAACATCTTCGGGGTGTTCGACGCCGAGTACACCGACGGCGGAGGCGGCGGCCAGGCCCCGCTGACCACCCACGACCAGAACGTCGTCCAGCCCACCCACCGCCAGGCCGAGCACTACGGCGACTCCTCGGGCATCGCGGTCCAGTCGAAGGACACCGCACACGGCGGCAAGACCGTCGGCAACATCGACGACGGGGACTGGATCTCCTTCGAGCCGTACGTCCTGTCCGACGCCGAGAAGATCACCGCACGTGTCTCCTCAGGCGGCGCCGGCGGCACGCTGGAGGTCCGCGCCGGCTCGCCGGCCGGCCGTCTCCTCGGCAGCGCCACCGTGCCGGTGACCGGCGGCTGGGACACCTTCCAGGACGTCACGGCCGACCTGGCCAGGGGCCCGCGCGGCAGCACCACGCTCTACCTGGTCTTCAAGGGGAGCGACTCAGGTGGCCTGTTCGACGTGGACGACTTCACCTTCACGAAGCGGTGAGGGGGCACCATGCCGACGAACCGACGACTGCTGACCGCACTGGCCGGCGCCGCCCTGCTGATCGGAGGCGTGTCGGGACCGGCCGTGTCCGATGAGGCGGGCCGCTCCGGGGGTCACGAGGACGAACGCCGGGTGCTGGTCTTCTCCAAGACGGCAGGCTTCCGCCACGACTCGATCCCCGAGGGCGTCACGGCCGTACGGGAACTGGGCGCGGCCCACGGCTTCGCGGTCGACGCCACGGAGGACGCCGGCGCCTTCACCGCCCGCAACCTCGGGCGCTACGACGCCGTGGTGTTCCTCTCGACGACGGGTGACGTCCTCGACCCGGCCCAACAGGGCGCGTTCGAGCGGTACATCAAAGGCGGGGGCGCCTACGTAGGCGTCCACGCCGCCGCCGACACCGAGTACGACTGGGCCTTCTACGGCGGACTCGCGGGCGCGTACTTCCAGTCGCACCCCGCGATCCAGCCCGCCACGGTCGACGTCGAGGACCACGCCCACCCGGCCACCGCCGGACTGGGCGCGACCTGGAACCGCACGGACGAGTGGTACAACTACCGCTCCAACCCCCGTGAACGGGCCCATGTCCTCGCCTCGCTCGACGAGTCGTCGTACAGCGGCGGCACCATGAAAGGCGACCATCCCATCGCCTGGTGCCAGAACTACCAGGGCGGCCGCGCCTTCTACACCGGTGGCGGCCACACCAAGGCGTCCTTCGCCGAACCCGCCTTCCGGCAGCATCTGCTCGGCGGTATCCGGTGGGCGATCGGCGAGTCCCGCGCCGACTGCCGCCCGGAGAACGGGTACCGGCCGCTGTTCGACGGAACCTCCCTGGACGGCTGGCGGCAGGCGGGACCCGGCTCGTTCACCCTGTCCGACGACGGCACGATCACGTCGTCCGGCGGGATGGGCATGCTCTGGTACGCCGGCCGGAGCTTCGGGTCGTACTCCCTGAAGCTCGACTGGAGGATGTCCGGCGCCTCGGGCGACGACAACTCCGGGGTGTTCGTGGGCTTCCCGCCCTCGGACGACCCCTGGTCGGCCGTGAACAACGGCTACGAGGTCCAGATCGACGCCACGGACGTATCCGAGAGGACCACCGGGTCCGTCTACGGCTTCCGGTCCGCCCACATCAGGAAGCGCGACCGCGCCCTGAACCCGCCGGGTGAGTGGAACACGTACGAGATCCGCGTGGAGGGCGAGCGTCTGCGCGTCTGGCTCAACGGCAAGAAGATCAACGATTTCACCAACACCGATCCGGTACGGAGTCTGCGCGAGGGGCACGTCGGCCTCCAGAACCACGGGGCCGGGGACCAGGTGTCCTTCCGTGACGTCCGGATCAAGGAACTGCCCGCACGGGCCGCCGACCGGGCGGACCCGCCGCCGGGCGACTGAGCGACGGCGGGCGGGGGACGCCGGACCTCCGCCCGCCGTCCTGTCCCTTCTCCCTTTTCTGTTCCCTCTTCCCCCACGGAGGGTTCCCGGCCCTTCCCACCCCTGGCCCGACGAGGAGGCTGCCCATGTCCGCGTCCGTGTCCGTCACCCCACCGAGCGTCGGCGTCTGGCTGATCGGAGCACGGGGTTCCGTCGCCACCACCGTCGTCGCGGGCTGCGCGGCCGTCACGGCGGGCCTGCACGCCCCGACGGGCATGGTCACCGAGACCCCCCTCTTCGCCGGGACGCGCCTTGTGCCCCTGTCCGCCCTCGCCTTCGGCGGCCACGACACGGTCGACTGCCCCCTGCCCAAACGGGCCGAGGCCCTCGCGGCCGGGGGCGTCCTGCCGCACGGCCTTCCGGCGGCCGTCGCAGCCGAACTGGCCGTCGCCGACCGGGAGATCAGGCCCGGCGGCCCCCTCCCGGGCGACACCAGGACCCCCGACGAGCTGATCTCCTCCCACGCCGCCGACATCCAGGACTTCGTACGCCGCCGGAACCTGACCCGGGCCGTGGTGGTCAACGTCGCCTCCACGGAACCCGCGCCCACCGGCGCCGCCCTTCCTCCCAGCTCCCTCTACGCGGCGGCCGCCCTCCGCGCGGGCTGCCCCTACGTCAACTTCACCCCCTCGACCGGTCTCCACCACCCGCTACTGGCCCCGCTCGCCGTCTCCGCCGGACTCCCGTACGCGGGCCGCGACGGCAAGACCGGCCAGACCCTGCTCCGGTCCGTCCTCGGCCCGATGTTCGCCCAGCGGGCCCTGGCCGTCCGGGCCTGGTCCGGCACCAACCTCCTCGGCGGGGGTGACGGCGCCGCCCTCGCCGACCCGGCCGCCGCGGCTGCCAAGAACGCCGGCAAGGAACGCGTCCTGACCGACAGCCTGGGCGCCACCCCCGAGGGCGAGACCCATATCGACGACGTTCCCGCCCTCGGCGACTGGAAGACCGCCTGGGACCACATCGCCTTCGACGGTTTCCTCGGCACCCGGATGGTCCTCCAGACCACCTGGCAGGGCTGCGACTCCGCCCTCGCCGCCCCTCTGGTCCTGGACCTCGCCCGCCTCCTGGCCGGGGCCCACGCGGCGGGCCTCACCGGGCCCCTCGCCGAGCTGGGCTTCTACTTCAAGGACCCGGTGGGGGACGGCCCGACGGCCCTGGGGGAGCAGTACGCGGCGCTGGCCGGGTTCGCAGAGCGGCTGCGGCCGGGGGCGAAACCCCGGACGCGGCCCCTGCGCGACCCGGAAGCCGGGCCGCAAGCCCCCGGGCCGGAAGCCGACCCGGAGGCCGAGCCGGAACCGGGGCGTGCGGCGCAACCGCGCGAGGAGACACGATGAGCCGCCACGACACCCCCCTCTCCTTCGGCTACGGCACCAACGGCCTCGCCGACCTCCGACTGGACGACGCCCTCGCCCTCCTCGCCGACCTCGGCTACGACGGCGTCGGTCTGACGCTCGACCACATGCACCTCGACCCGCTCGCCCCCGACCTCGCCGCCCGCACCCGGCGCCTCGCCCGCCGACTGGACGCCCTCGGCCTGACCGTCACCGTGGAGACCGGCGCCCGCTATGTGCTCGACCCGCGCCGCAAACACGGCCCCACGCTGCTGGACGCCGACCCCGACGACCGTGCCCGCCGGGCCGACCTGCTGCTCCGCGCCATACGGGTCGCCACCGAACTCGGCGCCCACGCCGTGCACTGCTTCAGCGGCGTCGCCCCGCCCGGCACGGACGAGGACACCGCCTGGAAACGTCTGCCCGACGCGCTCACCCCCGTCCTCGACGCCGCCACCGCCGCCGGCGTCCCCCTCGCGATCGAACCCGAACCCGGTCACCTCCTCGCCACGCTCGCCGACTTCCATCGCCTGCGCGAGACCCTCGGGGACCCCGCCGCCCTCGGCCTCACCCTGGACATCGGTCACTGCCAGTGCCTCGAACCCCTCCCTCCCGCCGACTGCGTCCGCGCCGCCGCGCCCTGGGTCCGCCACGTCCAGATCGAGGACATGCGACGCGGCGTCCACGAGCACCTCCCCCTCGGCGAGGGCGAGATCGACTTCCCGTCCGTCCTCGCGGCGCTGGCCGCCGTCGACCACCGAGCCCTGACCGTCGTCGAACTGCCCCGCCACTCCCACGCCGGCCCGCACTTCGCCGAGCAGTCCCTCGCGTTCCTCGAACGGTCCCTCGGCCTCCGCCACAGCGCGACCGGCCGCACCATCCTTCCCGGGAGCACCCCGTGATCCACCACCACACCCCGGCCGGACCGACGGCCCACCCGGCGCACACCGCTCCCGCCGACCTGCACCGCCACCTCGACGCCCACCTCACCGAGGGCGCCCGCACCTGGCTGGCACGGGCGCTCGACGAGGCCGCCGACCATCCGGGCACCCATGGCCCCCTCGCCGTCTGGGAGCTGCGCCTCGCCGAGGCCGGCCGGCGCTGCGGCACCGAACACGCCGACGCCGTCCGCGTCCTGATCCTGCACGCGGCCCGCGCCGACGCCGACGCCCTCACCCGGGTCTACGACCAGGGCACCGCCGACGAACGCAGAGCGGTGCTCCACGCGCTGCCGCACCTCGTGCCCGGCCCCGAGGCGCTGCACCTCGTCGAGGACGCCCTGCGGACCAACGACACCCGTCTCGTCGCCGCCGCACTCGGCCCGTACGCCGCCCGCCGTCTGGCCCCGCACCACTGGCGGCACGCCGTGCTCAAGTGCCTGTTCACCGGTGTGCGCGTCGACGAGATCACCGACCTGGCCCGCCGCTCCCGCGGAGATGGCGAACTCGCCCGCATGCTCGGCGCCTTCGCCGAGGAACGCACCGCCGCGGGCCGTCCCGTACCCGAGGACCTGCACCGCGTCCTGGCCCTGACCGAGCCCCCACCGGCCGACGAGCACGACCTCGACAGCGCCCACGGCATCCACGGCACTCACGGCAAGGAGTCCTGATGCGCATCTTCGACCCCCACATCCACATGACGTCACGCACCACCGACGACTACGAGGCGATGCACGAGGCGGGCGTGCGCGCGGTCGTCGAGCCGGCCTTCTGGCTGGGCCAGCCCCGCACGTCGGCCGCCTCCTTCGTCGACTACTTCGACTCCCTGCTGGGCTGGGAGCCCTTCCGCGCCGCCCAGTACGGCATCGCCCACCACTGCGCCCTCGCCCTCAACCCCAAGGAGGCGAACGACCCGCGGTGCACACCGGTGCTAGACCTGCTGCCCCGCTATCTGCTCAAGGACCGGGTCGTCGCCGTCGGAGAGATCGGCTACGACTCCATGACCCCGGCCGAGGACCACGCACTCGAACACCAGCTGCAACTGGCCGCCGACCACGGCCTGCCCGCCCTCGTCCACACCCCGCACCGGGACAAGCTCGCCGGTCTGCGCCGCACCCTGGACGCCGTACGGGCCTCCGCCCTGCCCGTCGAGCGGGTGCTGCTCGACCACCTCAACGAGACCACCGTCAAGGAGGCCAGGGACAGCGGCGCCTGGCTCGGTTTCTCCGTCTACCCGGACACCAAGATGGACGAGGAACGCATGGTCGCCGTCCTCAAGGAGTCCGGCCCGGAGAAAGTCCTCGTCAACTCCGCCGCCGACTGGGGCAGAAGCGACCCCCTCAAGACCCGCAAGGTCGCGGACGCGCTGCTCGCCGCCGGGTTCGACGAGGACGACACCGACCTCGTGCTGTGGCGCAACCCCGTCGCCTTCTACGGACTCAGCGGGCGCCTCGCCCTGGACGTCACCGCCACGGACCCCACGCACGAGGGCAACAGCATCCTGCGCGGCGGTGAGTGACCCGTGCGCTTCCGCCACCCCGACGGCTCCACCGTCCACCTCGCCTACTGCACCAACGTGCACCCCGCCGAGACCCTCGACGGCGTCCTCGCCCAGCTGCGCGACCACTGCGAGCCCGTACGCCGCCGCCTCGGCCGCGACCGCCTCGGCATCGGCCTCTGGCTGGCCAGGGACGCCGCCACGGCCCTGGTGACCGACCCGTCCGCCCTGCGCGGCCTGCGCGCCGAACTCGACCGGCGCGGCCTGGAGGTCGTCACCCTCAACGGCTTCCCCTACGAGGGCTTCGGCGCCGAAGAGGTCAAGTACCGCGTGTACCGGCCCGACTGGGCCGACCCCGAGCGCCTCGACCACACCACCTCCCTCGCCCGTGTCCTCGCCCGGCTGCTCCCCGACGACGTGACCGAGGGCACCATCTCCACTCTCCCCCTGGCCTGGCGCACCGCCTACGACGACAGCCGCGCCGCCCGCGCCCACGCCGCCCTGCGCACTCTCGCCGAACGCCTCGACGCCGTGGCCGAGCTGACCGGCCGCTCCATCCGCGTCGGCCTGGAACCCGAACCCGGCTGCACCGTGGAGACGACCGCCGACGCCATCGTCCCGCTGACCGCCCTCGGCCACGACCGCATCGGTGTCTGCGTCGACACCTGCCACCTCGCCACCTCCTTCGAAGACCCGCACACCGCCCTGGACGCGCTCACCCGAGCCCGCGTCCCCGTCGTCAAATCCCAGCTGTCCGCCGCCCTGCACGCCGAACACCCGCACCTCCCCGAGGTCCGCGAGGCCCTCGCCGCCTTCGCCGAGCCCCGCTTCCTGCACCAGACCCGCACCCGCTCCGCCGCCGGCCTGCGCGGCACCGACGACCTCGGCGAGGCGCTGGAGGGCGACACCCTGCCCGACGCCTCCCCCTGGCGCTCCCACTTCCACGTCCCGCTCCACGCGGCCCCCGCCGCACCCCTCACCTCCACGCTCCCGGTCCTCAAGGCCGCCCTCGCCCACCTCGTCGGCGGCCCCCACCCCCTCACCCGCCATCTGGAGGTCGAGACCTACACCTGGCAGGCCCTGCCACCGGAGCTGCGCCCCGGCACCCGCGCCCAGCTCGCCGACGGCATCGCCGCCGAACTCGCCCTCGCCCGGGACCTGTTGACGGACCTCGGCCTCAAGGAGCTGCCATGAGCCGGGACGACACCGCCCCGCACCCCGCAACGGCTTCCGCGCCCGCGTCCGGCCCCACCCCTCTCCTCGTCCTGGACGTCGTCGGCCTCACCCCCCGTCTCCTCGACCACATGCCCCACCTCAAGGCCCTCGGGCAGTCAGGCTCCCGCGCCCCGCTCGGCACCGTGCTGCCCGCCGTCACCTGTGCCGCCCAGTCCACCTTCCTGACCGGCACGCTCCCCGCCGAGCACGGCATCGTCGGCAACGGCTGGTACTTCCGCGAACTCGGCGACGTCCTGCTGTGGCGCCAGCACAACGGCCTCGTCGTCGGCGACAAACTCTGGGACGCCGCCCGGCGCGTCCACCCCGGCTACACGGTCGCCAACATCTGCTGGTGGTACGCCATGGGCGCCGACACCGACTTCACCGTCACCCCCCGTCCCGTCTACTACTCCGACGGCCGCAAGGAGCCCGACTGCTACACCCGGCCCCCGGCCCTGCACGACGAGCTCACCGACAGGCTCGGCACGTTCCCCCTGTTCCACTTCTGGGGACCGGGCGCCGACCTCGTCTCCAGCCGCTGGATCATCGACGCGACCCGCCACATCCTCCGCACCCGCCGCCCCGACCTGGCCCTGTGCTACCTCCCCCACCTCGACTACGACCTGCAGCGCCACGGCCCCGACGACCCGCGCTCCCTGAAGGCGGCCGCCGACCTCGACCGGGCCGTGGCACCCTTGCTCGACGACGCCCGCGCGCAGGGCCGAACCGTCGTCGCGCTCTCCGAGTACGGCATCACCCGCGCCGACCGCCCCGTCGACATCAACCGCGCCCTGCGCCGCGCCGGCCTCCTGGAGGTGCACACCCAGGACGGCATGGAGTACCTCGACCCGATGGCCTCACGTGCCTTCGCGGTCGCCGACCACCAGATCGCCCACGTCTACGTACGCCGCCCCGAGGATATGGACGCCACCAGGGAAGCCCTCGCGGACCTGCCCGGTATCGATCAACTCCTCGACGACGAGGGCAAGAAGGCCCACCACCTCGACCATCCGCGCTCCGGCGAACTCGTCGCCGTCGCGGAGCCGGACGCCTGGTTCACGTACTACTACTGGCTCGACGACGACCGTGCGCCCGACTTCGCGCGCACCGTCGAGATCCATCGCAAACCCGGCTACGACCCGGTCGAGCTGTTCATGGACCCGCTCGACCCGTATGTGAAGCTCAAGGCGGCCACGGCACTGGCCCGCAAGAAACTGGGCCTGCGCTACCGCATGGCGGTCGTGCCGCTGGATCCCTCGCCTATTCGCGGCAGCCACGGCCGCCTGCCCACGAGCGACGACGACGGTCCGCTCATCATCTGCTCCACCCCCCGAGCCGTCGGCGACCGCGTGGCGGCCACCGATGTGAAAGCACTCCTGCTGCGTCTGGCCGGTCTCCCCGACCGGTGACGAGCACCCCCATGTCCCGACTGGTCACAAGTGAAGCACTCACCACTGACAACGCCCGCCCACTCAGAGGAGTTCCAGGCATGAGCCGCACCGACAAGACGGATCCCGAACTCACCCACCGCCTCAGCAGACGAGGCATGCTCGGCGTCGCCGCGGGCGCCACCGTCGCCGCCCTGCTGGGCGCGGCCGCCCCCGCCCAGGCGGCCGCCGGCACCGAGGCGGCCGCCGCGGGCAAGGGCCGGGGCCGCCCCGTGCTCCCGCCCGGCCGCCTCGGCATCCAGCTCTACAGCCTCCGCGACAAGGTCTCCACCCTCGGCTTCGCCCCCGTCTTCGCCGAGCTGAAGAAGTACGGGTACGACGAGGTCGAGTTCGCCGGCTACACCCAGGGCTCGGCGGGCCCGATCACCCTCACCCAGCTCAAGCGGCTGGCCCGCAACCACGGCCTGAACCCGATCGGCAGCCACGTCGGCTACTACGCGAGCGACCCGAACGCGTACACCTTCGCCCAGAACCTCACCAAGGTCCTCGACGACGCCCAGGCCCTCGGCCTGAAGCACATCGGCACCGCCGCCGGCCCCTTCCGATACGGGACGACCGTCGACGCGGTGAAGCGGGCCGCCCACGAGTTCAACACCTACGGCGCGGCCGCCAGGGCGCGGGGCATCAAGTTCTACCAGCACAACCACTCCGAGGAGTTCTCCTTCGCCACCGACAACCCCCAGGTCCGCCTCTACGACGTCCTGCTCCGCGAGACCGACCCCGACCTCGTCTTCCTGGAGATGGACATCTTCTGGGCGTACGTCGCCCAGTTCCGTTTCTCCAAGCGGCCCGACGGCACCGCCGCTCCCTTCGAGCCGCTCGACTACGTCCAGCGCCGCCCGGACCGATACCCGCTGTTCCACGTCAAGGACGGCGAGAGCGACCCGTCGAACCCGTACGGCTACCGCATGACGGACGTCGGCGACGGCGACATCGACTACCAGAAGTTCATCTCGGCCGTCAACGGTCTGAAGGGGTCCCGCCGCGCCCACCACTGGCAGGCCGAACACGACAACCCCACCGAGTCCTTCACCTTCGCCCGCCGCTCCAGCGAGCACCTGCACGCGCTGCGGGAGGAGAACTGACCGAGGCCGGGGAATCAACGGCAGCAGGCGGCCGCCCCGTGGTGCGGGACCACGGGGCGGCCGCCTGCTGCCGTACGCGAGGGCGTCAGGCCGCTTCGTCACCGAGGGGACGGGGGTTGGGAGCGATGTGCCGGTCGCGCGGCCGCCCCGGCGGGTGCAGGAAGATCGCCACGAACCCGGCGAACAGCGAGATGGAGCCGGCGAGCACGAAGGCGCCCGCGTAGTCCCAGGCGCCCACGACCACGGCGCCCATACCGGAGCCGAGCAGACCCGACACCAGCTTGGAGCTGTAGACGAGACCGTAGTTGGAGGCGTTGTTGTTCTCGCCGAAGTAGTCCGCGGTCATCGCCGCGAACATCGGGAAGATGGCCCCGCCGCCGAACCCGGAGATGCTGGAGAACACCAGGAAGAGCGGCAGGTTGCCGATGTTGCCGGACCAGAGGATGCCGTACTGGGACAGGCCCAGCACGATGCAGACGAAGATCAGACACTGCTTGCGGCCGTAGCGGTCGGAGAGCCAGCCGATGACACCGCGGCCGGTACCGTTGACGATCGCCTTCAGCGACATGGCGGTGGCCACGATCCCGCCCGCGAAACCGACCTCGTTGCCGAAGGGCACCTGGAAGGCGATGCCGAAGATGTTCACGCCCGAGGTGCACAGGAGGCAGAACCACATCAGCGCGACGCGGCCCGTCCGCCATGCCTCGCTCGGCGTGTACTGCTTCACGGCCGGCGGGTTCTTCTCCAGCGCGCGTCGCGCGCGCGGGTCGTCCGGCTTGCGCAGCGGGTCGACCTCGGCGGGCCACCAGTTCTTCGGCGGGTCCTGGAAGAAGTGACCCGCCACGGCGACGACCGCCGCGAGGAACAGACCGACGCCGACGAGCACCCACCGGAAGTTCGTCAGGTCCATGAACCCGGTGAAGATGAACACGAACGGCACCGAACCGTAGGCGAACCCGCCGTTCACGAAGCCGGTCTTGCCTCCCTTGCGCTCCGGGTACCACTTGCCGACCATGTTCACGCAGGTCGCGTAGACCATGCCGGCGCCCATACCGCTGAACATGCCGAAGCCGATGTATGCGACGACGACGTGCGGCGCGAACGCCAGGGACAGATAGCCGAGCAGGGTGCCGACGGCGCCCAGCATCATCGCCCAACGGGCCGGCAGTCTGCCGCTCTCCCGGAGCTTGCCCGCCGGGAAGGCCACCGCGGCCTGGAAGAACACCCACACGCCCAGCATCCAGAAGATGTGCTGGTTGCTCCAGCTGTGCGCGGTGTGCAGGGTCTCCTCGGCGGACGCGAACGCGTACTCCGCCGAGCTGATGCCCATCATGCCCACCCACGGCAGGATGACCATCCACTTGCGTTTGCGCCCCATGATGTCCAGGTCGGACTCGCCGATCCGGTACATCCTGCCGCCTGCGTCCGTCACCTCCCGGTAGGGGACGGGTGTGGAGATGTCAGTTGTTGCCATGTCGTTCGAACCCTCCGCGTGGAAGAAGTCTGGCCAGCGCCCCCTGTCCGTGCTTCTCTGCGCCGGGGCCCGCGGTGAGCGGTCGCCGCGGGCCCCGTGGTTCGGGCCGTCGCTCAGCTCATCGCCACCGCCCCCCGGCGACCGAGCCACCCGGGCCGGTCACAGCAGCCCCGCGGCCCGCGCCCACCGATACTTCGCGCCGAGGACGGCGACCGGCTTCTCGGTCGTGTACGGGTACGCCACGACCCCGTGCTCGAAGAGGTACTGGCACGCCTCCTCGACCTCGACGTCGCCCGCGAGCGACGCGACGACCGGCTTCTCGACGCCCCGCTCGCGGAACTCTGCCACCACGCGCGCGGTCAGCTCGGCGAACACCATGGGCGGGGTGACGATCGTGTGCCAGTAGCCGAGGACGAGCGCGTGGATGCGCGGGTCCTCCAGGCCCAGCCTGATCGTCGCCTCGTACGTCGACGGGGGCTCGCCGCCGGTGATGTCGACCGGGTTGCCGGCGGCCCCGAAGGGCGGGATGAAGGCGCGGAACGACGCGTCCAGGTCCGGCGGGATCTCCATCAGGGTCAGCCCGTTGTCGGTGACCGCGTCCGACAGCAGTACGCCGCTGCCGCCCGCACCCGTGATGATCACGACGTTGTCGCCCTGCGGAGCGGGGAGCACCGGCAACGCGCGCGCGTACTCCAGCATCTCGTTCAGGCCCGGCGCCCTGATGACACCGGCCTGTTTCAGGATGTCCTCGTACACGGCGTCGTCGCCCGCCAGCGCGCCCGTGTGCGAGCCCGCCGCCTTCGCCCCGGCCGCCGTACGGCCCGCCTTGAGGACCACGACCGGCTTCTTCGGGACGGTCGCCCGCGCGGCCTCCACGAAGGCCCGTCCGTCCTTCAGGTCCTCCAGGTGCATCGCGATGCACTCGGTGCGGGGGTCCTCGCCGAACCAGGTCAGCAGGTCGTCCTCGTCGAGGTCCGACTTGTTGCCGAGCCCGACGATCGCCGACACACCCGTCTTCGTGGTCCGCGCGAACCCCAGGATGGCCATCCCGATGCCACCGGACTGCGAGGTCAGCGCCACCCCGCCCTTGACGTCGTAGGGCGTGCAGAACGTGGCGCAGAGGTCCTGCCACGTCGAGTAGTAGCCGTAGATGTTCGGCCCGAGCAGCCGGATGCCGTGCCGCTCGGCGATCGCCACGATCTCGTCCTGGAGTTCGTGCTCGCCGGTCTCCGCGAAACCCGACGGGATCAGTACGGCGTTGGGGATGCCCTTGCGGCCCACCTCCTCCAGCGCCGCGGCCACGAACTTGGCGGGGATCGCGAAGACCGCCACATCCACCTCACCGGGAACGTCCGTGACACTCTTGTACGCCTTGCGGCCCAGGATGTCATCGGCCCTGGGGTTCACCGGATGGATCTCGCCCGAGAAGCCGCCGTCGACGAGGTTGCGCATCACCGAGTTGCCGATCTTGCCCTGCTCGTTGGAGGCGCCGATCACGGCCACCGCCGAGGGCTGCATCAGCCGGCGCATCGACGTGAGGATCTCCTCGCGCGTGTACCGGCGCCGCGGCTTCGGCACCGACTCCGCGAGGATCACCCGGATGTCCGCCGCGACCGCGCCCTGCGGGGTCGCGATCACCGGGTTGAGGTCGACCTCGGCGATCTCCGGGAAGTCCGCGACGAGTTCGCAGACCCGGCGGATCTGCTCCGCGATCGCCCACCGGTCCACGGCGGGCGCCCCGCGCACCCCGCGCAGGATCTCCGCCGCGCGGATCGAGTCCAGCATGGACAGCGCCTCGTCCGCGTCGACCGGCGCGAGCCGGAACGTCACGTCCTTGAGGACCTCCACCAGCACCCCGCCGAGCCCGAACGCGACGACCTTCCCGAACGTCTGGTCGGTGACCGCGCCGACGATGACCTCCTGCCCCTGCGGCAGCAGCTCCTGCACCTGGACGCCCTCGATCCGGGCGTCCGGCGCGTACGCGCGCGCGTTGTCGACGATCCGGTGGAACGCGGCCCTCACGTCCGCCGCGCCCTCCACCCCGACGATCACACCGCCCGCGTCGGTCTTGTGCAGGATGTCCGGCGAGACGATCTTCATCACCACCGGCCCGCCGAAGCGCGCCGCGAACGACACGGCCTCCTCGACGTCCCGCGCCAGCTCCTCGCCGGGTACGGCGATCCCGTACGCGTCGGCGACCACCTTGCCCTCGGGAGCGGTCAGCGCGCTGCGCCCCTCGGCCCGTACGGCGTCGAGGAGTCCACGTACCCTCAGCACCCGGTCTTCGGCCATCAATCAGATCACTCCGTCCGACTTGAGCAGGCGCAGCTCCTCGTCGCCGAGCCCCAGCTCGCCGACGTAGACCTCTTCGTTGTGCTCGCCCAGCAGGGGTGAACTGGTCACGTCCACGGGGGAGTCGGACAGCTTCAGCGGGCTGCCGACGGTCACGAAGTCGCCGCGCTCGGGGTGCGGCACGGTGACGACCATCTCGTTGGAGACCAAAGACTCGTCCTCGATGATCTCCTTGGTGGAGAGGATCGGCCCGCAGGGGATGTTGTGGTCGTTGAGCCGCTCCAGCACCTCCCACTTGGGCAGGGTGGCCGACCACTCCTCGATGAGCTGGAACATCTTGCCGAGCTTGGGCAGCCGGGCCTCCGGCGTCGCCCACTCGGGGTCCTCCGCCAGTTCGGGCCGGCCGATCAGCTCGCTCATCGGCCGCCAGCCGACGGGCTGCACGATGACGTACACGTAGTCGTTCGGGCCGCCCGGCGCGCACTTCACGGCCCAGCCGGGCTGGCCGCCGCCGGAGGCGTTCCCGGACCGGGGAACCTCGTCGCCGAAGTCCTCGTTGGGATATTCACGGAGCGGGCCATGGGCCAGCCGCTGCTGGTCCCTCAGCTTCACCCGGCAGAGGTTGAGGACGGCGTGCTGCATGGCCACGTTGACCCGCTGGCCGCGCCCGGTCGACTCCCGCTGGTACAGCGCGGCGAGAATCCCCGCCACGGCGTGGACGCCCGTGCCCGAGTCCCCGATCTGGGCACCCGTCGCCAGCGGCGGCCCGTCCTCGAAGCCGGTGGTCGCCATGGAACCGCCCATGGCCTGCGCGACCACCTCGTACGCCTTGAAGCCGGTGTACGGACCGTCCCCGAACCCCTTGATGGAGGCATAGACGATCCGCGGATTGATCTCCTGGACGCGGTCCCAGGTGAAGCCCATGCGGTCGACAGCGCCGGGGCCGAAGTTCTCGACCATGACGTCGGAGCGCCGGATCAGCTCGGTGAGGATCTCCTTGCCGCGCTCGGTCTTGGTGTTGAGGGTGATGCTCCGCTTGTTGCAGTTGAGCATCGTGAAGTAGAGGGAGTCGACGTCCGGGAGGTCGCGCAGCTGCCTGCGCGTGATGTCCCCGCTCGGCGCCTCCAGTTTCACCACGTCCGCGCCGAGCCAGGCGAGCAGCTGGGTGGCGGACGGGCCGGACTGGACGTGTGTCATGTCCAGGACGCGGACGCCTTCGAGGGCCTTGCCGGGCGGGGTGGGCCTGACGGTCTCGGTGGTCACCGGGGTCACCTCACTTGTACATCGTCTGGTTCATGGTTCCGGGGGCGTACGCGTCCGGGTCGACCCAGACGTTGACGAGCGACGGCTTGCCCGACTCCCGGGCGCGCCGCAGCGCGGGGGCGATGTCGGCGGGGTCGCGGACCTCCTCGCCGTGACCGCCCAGCATCTGGGCGAACTTGTCGTAGTGGACGTCGCCGAGGGTGTTGCCGATCCGCTCGCGCTCCTCGCCGTACTTGGCCTTCTGGCCGTAACGGATCTGGTTCATGGAGGAGTTGTTGCCGATGATCCCGACGAAGGGGAGGTCGTAGCGGACGAGGGTCTCGAAGTCCCAGCCGGTGAGGGAGAAGGCGCCGTCACCGAAGAGGGCCACCACCTCCTTGTCGGGTCGTGCCTTCTTGGCGGCGAGCACGAAGGGGACGCCGACGCCGAGGGTGCCGAGGGGGCCCGGGTCCATCCAGTGCCCGGGTGACTTGGGCTGCACGACCTGACCGGAGAAGGTGACGATGTCGCCGCCGTCGCCGATGTAGATGGAGTCCTCGGTCAGGAATTCGTTGATCTCGCTGACCAGCCGGTACGGGTGGATCGGCGAGGCGTCGGACCTCAGGCTGGGCAGCCGCTTCTCGATGGCGCTCTGCTCGGCGGCGCGCAGCTCGTCGAGCCACTCCTTGCGCCTCGACGCGCCCCCGTCGATGCGCCCGGAAGCCGCCTCCGTCACCGACTTCAGCACCAGGCCCGCGTCGCCGACGATCCCGAGGTCGATGTCGCGGTTCTTGCCGACGGTCCGGTAGTCGAGGTCGATCTGTACGACCGTCGCGTCCGGCGACAGCCGCTTGCCGTAGCCCATGCGGAAGTCGAAGGGCGTCCCGACGATCACGATGACGTCGGCGCCTGAGAAGGCGTACCGGCGGGAGAGCTGGAAGTGGTGCGGGTCGCCGGGAGGCAGGGTGCCGCGGCCGGCGCCGTTCATGTAGGCGGGGATGTTGAGGGTGCGTACGAGGTCGATGGCGGCCTCGGTGCCCCGGGTCGTCCACACCTGGCTGCCCAGC
The DNA here is from genome assembly GCF_000383595.1 of Streptomyces bottropensis ATCC 25435. Classification (NCBI taxonomy): domain Bacteria; kingdom Bacillati; phylum Actinomycetota; class Actinomycetes; order Kitasatosporales; family Streptomycetaceae; genus Streptomyces; species Streptomyces bottropensis. The sequence continues at coordinate 2,976,075 of NZ_KB911581.1, forward strand.
AGGATCGCGGGCCTCTCGGCGTGCACCAGCAGGTCGGCGAGCTTCTCGACGGCCTCGGGGTCACCGGCCGAGCGGGTCGAGGCCCGGTAGGCACCGGCCTTCGGCACGCGTGCCTTCTCCACGGGCACCTTGGCGTCCAGGACGTCGCGCGGGATCTCCAGGAAGGAGGGGCCGGGGGCGCCGTGGTAGCACTCGCGGAACGCCATGGACACCATGTCGGCGGCGCGGGCCGTGTCCGGCACCGTCGCCGCGAACTTGGTGATCGGCGTCATCATGTCGACGTGCGGCAGGTCCTGCAGCGACCCCATCTTGTGCTGGGTGTGCGCTCCCTGGCCGCCGATCAGCAGCATCGGGGACTCCGCGCGGAAGGCGTTGGCGACCCCGGTCACGGCGTCGGTCGTACCGGGGCCGGCGGTGACGACCGCGCAGCCGGGCTTGCCGGTGATCCGGGCGTAGCCGTCGGCGGCGTGGGCGGCGACCTGCTCGTGGCGGACGTCGACGACCTCGATGCCCTCGTCGACGCAGCCGTCGTAGATGTCGATGATGTGGCCGCCGCACAGGGTGTAGATGACCTCCACACCCTCGGCCTTGAGCGCCTTGGCGACGAGGTGACCACCGGAGATGAGGTCCTGGCTGTTGCCGTCGGGCATGGCGAAGTCCTGTCCCTTCGTAGGGGTTTTCGTGGGTCTTCGTTGAGCGTCGGAGCGCACTCGCGGTTGATTGCATACAGTCGACGAATACTGTATGAACCTTGTTATCCCGCATCCCATGGATGGTGTCCAGGGGGCGTGCGGCACTTTTGAGTCAGGAGCCGGAATGGACCTTTTCGAGCACCAGGCCAGGGAACTCTTCGAGGAACACGGCATCGCGGTCCCGCGGGCCGAGGTCACCGACTCGCCCAAGGAGGCCCGTGAGATCGCCCGCAGGCTGGGCGGACGCGTCGTCGTCAAGGCACAGGTGAAGACCGGCGGGCGCGGCAAGGCGGGCGGGGTGAAGCTCGCCGCCGACCCCGCCGCCACCGAACTGACGGCACGGCAGATCCTCGGCATGGACATCAAGGGCCACACCGTCCGCACGGTGATGGTCGCCGAACCCGTCGCCGTCGAGAGCGAGTTCTACGTCTCCTACGTCCTCGACCGCGCGGCCGGCCGTTTCCTCGCGATCGCCTCGGCCGAGGGCGGTATGGACATCGAGGACGTCGCCGCGAGCCGGCCCGAGGCCGTGGCCCGCATCCCCGTCGACCCCGCCGAGGGTGTCACCTCGGCGAAGGCGTCCGAGATCGCCGAGGCCGCCGGCCTGCCCCCGCAGAGCGTCGACGTCCTCATGCGGCTCTGGCAGGTGCTGACCCGCGAGGACGCGCTCCTCGTCGAGGTCAACCCGCTCGTCCGCACCGGACAGGGCCGGATCCTCGCCCTGGACGGCAAGGTCACCCTCGACGACAACGCGGGCTTCCGGCAGTCCCGCCGGGGCGACGAGGGCTTCGCGCACGACGATCCGCTGGAGGCCGCCGCGGCCGCCAAGGGCCTCAACTACGTGAAGCTGGACGGCGAGGTCGGGGTCATCGGCAACGGCGCCGGACTCGTCATGTCCACCCTCGACGTGGTCGCCGGCTGCGGCGCCCGCCCCGCCAACTTCCTCGACATCGGCGGCGGCGCCTCCGCCCAGATCATGGCCGACGGTCTCTCCGTCATCCTCTCCGACCCGGACGTGAAATCCGTCCTCGTCAACGTCTTCGGTGGGATCACCGCCTGCGACGCGGTCGCCGACGGCATCGTGCGGGCCCTGGACAGCGTGCGGTTGACCAAGCCGCTCGTCGTCCGCCTCGACGGCAACAACGCCGTACGCGGCCGGGCGATCCTCGACGACCGCGACCACCCGCTCGTCCACCAGGCCACCACCATGGACGGTGCCGCGCGCCGCGCCGCCGACCTCGCCCACGCGAACTGAGGAGCCCGGACATGGCCATCTACCTCACGCAGGAGAGCAAGGTCCTCGTCCAGGGCATGACCGGCGGCGAGGGCATGAAGCACACCCGCCGCATGCTCGCGGCCGGCACGAACGTCGTCGGCGGCGTCAATCCCCGCAAGGCCGGGCGCACCGTCGACTTCGGCGACCGCGCCGTCCCCGTCTTCGGCTCGGTCGCCGAGGGCATCGAGGTCACCGGCGCGGACGTCACCGTGGTCTTCGTCCCGCCCGCCTTCGCCAGGGCCGCCGTCGTCGAGGCGGCCGACGCCGGCATCGGCCTCGCCGTCGTCATCACCGAGGGCATCCCCGTCCACGACTCCGTCGCCTTCACGGCGTACGCGCGCTCCCGGGGCACCCGGATCATCGGCCCCAACTGCCCCGGCCTGATCACCCTCGGCCGGTCCAACGCCGGCATCATCCCCGCCGACATCACCAAGCCGGGACGCATCGGCCTGGTCTCCAAGTCCGGCACCCTCACCTACCAGCTCATGTACGAACTCCGCGACACCGGCTTCTCCACCTGCGTCGGCATCGGCGGCGACCCCGTCGTCGGCACCACCCACATCGACTGCCTGGCCGCCTTCCAGGACGACCCCGACACCGAACTGATCGTCCTCATCGGCGAGATCGGCGGCGACGCCGAGGAGCGGGCCGCCGCGTACGTCCGCGACCACGTCACCAAGCCCGTCGTCGGCTACATCGCCGGCTTCACCGCCCCCGAGGGCAGGACGATGGGCCACGCCGGCGCGATCGTCTCCGGCTCCTCGGGCACGGCGCAGGCGAAGAAGGAGGCGCTGGAAGCGGTCGGGGTGCGGGTCGGCGGCACGCCCACCGAGACGGCCGGGCTGGTGCTCGCGGCCCTGGAGAGCGAGGTCTGACCTCCTGCCGCACCACACCCGTCCGCCCCGCCCGGCATGCGGCCCTCGACGCGGCCCCCGCCCCCGGCTGTGCACCGAGAGCGGAGAACCCCATGGCACCACCCACCCTCGCCCCCGCCCCCCTCGTCCTGAAGTCCGGCACGGCCTGGACCGACGCCTGGCAGCGCTGTCTGACCATCGCCCCCGAGGCCTTCCGGGACGACCGCGTCCTCAACCACTGGAGCGCCGCCTGGCGCCCCGACGGCCGGGCCCTGCCCGCCACCAGCCCCGTCGACGGACGTCCCGTCGCCGCCCCGCCCCGCCTGGACGGGATCACCGCCCACCAGGCGGTCAGGGCCTCCCTCGACCAGCACCGGGCCTGGCGCCACGTCCCCCTCGACGAACGCCGCGCCCGGGTCGCCGCCACCCTCGACGCCCTCACCCACCACCGCGAACTGCTCGCCCTGCTCCTCGTCTGGGAGATCGGCAAACCCTGGCGGCTCGCGCAGGCCGACGTCGACCGGGCCATCGACGGCGTCCGCTGGTACGTCGACGGAATCGAACCCATGCTCGAAGGCCGGATCCCCCTCGACGGGCCGGTCTCCAACATCGCGAGCTGGAACTACCCGATGAGCGTCCTCGTCCACGCGATGCTGGTCCAGGCGCTGGCGGGGAACGCGGTCATCGCCAAGACCCCGACCGACGGCGGCGTCGCCTGCCTCACCCTGGCCACCGCCCTCGCCGCCCGCGAGGGCCTGCCCCTCACCCTCGTCAGCGGCAGCGGGGGCGAGCTGTCGGAGGCGCTCGTGCGGGCCCCGGAGATCGGCTGCGTCTCCTTCGTCGGCGGCCGCGACACCGGCGCCGCCGTGGCCACCGCCGTCGCCGACCTGGGCAAACGGCATGTCCTGGAGCAGGAGGGGCTGAACACCTGGGGCATCTGGAACCACACCGACTGGGACACCCTCGCCGCCGTCGTCCCCAAGCTCTTCGACTACGGCAAGCAGCGCTGCACGGCGTATCCGCGCTTCGTCGTCCAGCGGGAACTGTTCGACGAGTTCCTCGCTGCCTACCTCCCGGCGGTCCGCACCCTCAGGGTCGGCCACCCGCTCGCCGTGGAGCACCCCGAGGACCCGTACCCGAAGCTGGACTTCGGGCCCGTCATCAACGCGGCCAAGGCCAAGGAGCTGACCGACCAGGTCGCCGAGGCCGTCGACCGGGGCGCCGTCCCGCTGCACCGGGGCGGGCTCGCCGACGCGCGCTTCCTGCCCGGCCAGGACACCGGCGCGTACGTCCAGCCCGTCACGCTCCTCAACCCGCCCCCGTCCTCCCCGCTCCACCACGCGGAACCCTTCGGCCCCGTCGACACGATCGTCCTGGTCGACACCGAGGCCGAACTGCTCGCCGCCATGAACGCCTCCAACGGAGCGCTCGTCGCCACCCTCTCCACCGACGACCGGGCGACGTACGAGCGGCTCGCCCCCCAGATCCGGGCGTTCAAGGTCGGCCACGGCACACCCCGCTCCCGCGGCGACCGCGACGAACTGTTCGGGGGCTTCGGCGCCTCCTGGCGGGGCGCCTTCGTCGGCGGCGACCTGCTGGTGAAGGCCGTCACGCGCGGTCCGGCGGGGGAGCGGCTGCCGGGGAACTTCCCCGGGTACCACCTCATGCCGCCCGCGGCCTGAGACCGCCGCGGCGTGATCGTCCGATCACCGCGGGTGAGGTCGTGCGGGCCTGCGTGACGAGGCCCGCACGACCCCGTCCGGAGCCCGGATATGCAGGTGAAGGGCACTCCGAAGTCTTGGTATTGTTGTCCATGTCGCCGCCGGGAGCACTCCTGGCAAGGCGGCGGACACCTGGTCCGGGTGGCGGAATGGCAGACGCGCTAGCTTGAGGTGCTAGTGCCCTTTATCGGGCGTGGGGGTTCAAGTCCCCCCTCGGACACTCGCTACGGCGATGAGCATGCGAAGGGCCCCGACCGACCGGTCGGGGTCCTTCGCGTTCTCGTGGCCCCGGGCGATGCCCCAGGCGATGTCACGGATGCGGAGTCCCGTGATCCTTTCAGGCGACCCGCTCGCGCTCAGGCTCTTTCCTTTCCCCCCAACCTCTAGTCAAATAGCGGCACTTGAACCACACGCGTGTCACGCGCCGGCGCCGTCCCCGACCAGGACGCCTTTCTCGGCCGGCCGACCGCGTCACGGGAAGGACCCCCACACGTGCCGGAGAGACACATGCCCATTTCCCCCCTGAAGCGTCGCGCGTTCATCCTCCTGGGGGCCGCGGTCGCCGCGGCGGCCGGCACCCGGACATCCGTGGCCGCCACGGCGGCCTCCCCCTCGGGGCCGCCCGGCACGCCGACGCCGGTCCGGATCGTCGACGACCGGGCGACCCCCGCCACCCGCGCGCTGTTCGCGTACCTGAAGCGGCAGCAGGGCAGAGGCATCCTGTTCGGGCACCAGCACGACCTGACCTACGGCTTCACCTTCACCACACCCGACGGCAGGGCGTCCGACACCAGAGCGGCGGTGGGCGACTACCCCGCGGTCTTCGGCTGGGACACCCTCGTCCTCGACGGCGACGAACGCCCCGGCGCCGAGAACGGCACCGACGCCGAGAACATCGCCGCGCTCAGCCGGTGCATCCGGCAGGGGGACGCGCGCGGTGGGATCAACACCCTCAGCGCCCACATGCCGAACTTCGTCACCGGCAAGGACTTCCGGGACACCTCGGGCCGGGTCGTCGGCCAGATCCTCCCCGGCGGCGCGCGGCACGCGCGCTTCAACCGGTTCCTCGACCGCCTCGCGAAGGCCGTCAAGGGCGCGCGGCGCCCGGACGGCACCGCCATCCCCGTCATCTTCCGGCCCTTCCACGAGAACAACGGGGGCTGGTTCTGGTGGGGCGCCGGTCACACCACCTCGGGCGAGTTCATCGAGCTGTTCCGCTACACCGTCGAATACCTGCGCGACACCAAGGGCGTACACAATCTCCTCTACGCCTACTCGCCCAACTCCAGTCTCGGTGGGGACCCGGCCGGCTACCTCAGGACCTACCCCGGTGACCGCTTCGTCGACGTCCTCGGCTACGACTCCTACGACGAGGGCGCCGGTCCGACCCCCTGGCTCGACGGTCTGGTGCGGGACCTGGCCATGGTGGTCCGGCTGGCCGACGAGCGGGACAAGGTGCCGGCCCTCACGGAGTTCGGGGAGAGCGGCACCGAGGTCCGCGACCCGCAGTGGTTCACGCGTCTGCTGCGGGCCGTCGAGGCGGACCCGCTGGCCCGCCGGGTGACCTACATGCCCACGTGGGCCAACTTCGGAGGCACCAGGCGCGCCTACGTGCCGTACCCGGGGCACGCCCTGCTGCCGGACTTCGTCCGGTTCCATCAGGATCCCTACACCCTGTTCGCCTCCGATCTGCGGGGAGTGTTCGCCGCCCGCACCACCGCCGTCAGGAACGGCCCGTCCGTGCATCTGGTGACACCCACGGACCGGCAGCGCGTGACGGCCGCCAGGACCACCGTCCGCGTGCGGGTCACGCCCGCGCGGGCGAGCCGGGTCACCTACTCCGTGGACGGCGGGCGCGCCCGGCCCCTGCGCCTGGACGCGGACGGCTACCACTCGGCCACCTGGTCGATCGGCGCGGCCCCGCGCAAGAAGGGCTCGGCGACCCTCACCGTGCGCGCGCGGGTGGGCGGTGAGACCCTCACCGACTCCGCCGTCGTCCTCCTCGGCGAGGCCGCCCCCCTGCCCGCCGGCTGGATCGACGACTTCGAGGGGTATGCCGGGGACGATGTCGCCCTCGGCGAGGCGTACACCCACCTCAACGCCCACACCCTCACCCTGTCGCCCGACCACAAGTCCTCGGGCTCCTACGGACTGGCCTACGCCTACGACTTCACCGGCGCCGCGTTCACCGGCATCGGCCGGCCGGTCGTCGCGGACTGGTCCGGCTTCACCTGCCTGGCGCTGTGGCTGCGGGGCGACGGCTCGGAGAACGCCGGGGCGCTCGAGATCGTCGCCGACGGAGTCCCGTTCCAGTACAGGTTTCCGCTGGACGACACGAGCGGGCAGGAGATCAAGGCCCCCTTCGGCGAGTTCCAGCCCGCTCCCTGGGACACCGAGCATCCCACCGCCGTGCTCGACGCGGCCCGTCTGGCCAAGGTGACGGCGTTCAATCTGTACCTCGGCCGGGGCGGCGGGACGGTGACCAAGGGCGTCGTCCACGTGGACGACATCAGGGCCGAGTGAAGCACCCGGCGGAAAATGCGGTGACCCGGCCCCGTCGCTGTCCCTAGACTCACCGCACCAAGTGACGAGAGAGGGGAGCCCGGCCATGTGCGACCGCACCGCCGTCGTCGTTCCCCGTTCCCTGTACGAGGTGATCCTCGTGTCCTCGTCGGTCCGGTGCCCGCTGCGCGGCCGGTACCGGATGCCCGTGACGCACGTCTGACGTCGAACCCCTGTGCGTGTGACGGAGCGACAGCTCCGTCACACGCACACGTTCTCGGCGTCCGCCGTCCCCGCACGGGAATCGCGCTGCCCCGAAACAGCTCAGCTGAAAGGCCACGGGCCATGCGCAGCACCGTCACCACCCACGCCGACCCTCTGACCGCCGTCCGCAACCTGGGCATCCTCGCCCACGTCGACGCCGGCAAGACCACCGTCACCGAGCGGTTCCTGTACGCCACGGGGACCACGCACAAGCGCGGAGAGGTCCACGACGGCACCACCGTCACCGACTTCGACCCGCAGGAGCGCGACCGCGGCATCACCATCTTCGCGGCGGCCGTGAGCTGCGCCTGGGACGGGCACCGGATCAACCTGATCGACACCCCGGGCCATGTCGACTTCGCCGACGAGGTGGAGCGTTCGCTCAGGGTGCTCGACGGCGCGATCGCCGTGTTCGACGCGGTCGCCGGGGTCGAGCCGCAGAGCGAGTCGGTGTGGCGGCAGGCCGACCGGCACGGCGTCCCGCGTATCGCCTTCGTCAACAAGCTGGACCGCGCGGGCGCCGACCTCGACACGGCCGTCGACTCGATCCGGCGGCGGCTCCATCCGGTGCCGCTGGTGGTGCAGTTGCCGATCGGCCGGGAGGACGCCTTCCTCGGAGTGGTGGACCTGCTCCGGATGCGGGCGCTGGTCTGGGCGGACGGCGACGACACGGCCGCGGAGGTTCCGGTGCCGGACGACCTGCGGGAGGAGGCGCGACGACGCCGACGGCTGCTGGAGGAGGCGGTGGCGGAACTGCATCCCCTGGCGCTGGAGGAGTTCTGCGCCGAGTCCGCGCTGAGCGCGCGGACGCTGGCCTCGGCGCTGCGCGACCTGACCCGCACGGGTGAGGGCGTGGTCGTGCTGTGCGGCTCGGCCTACCGCAACCGTGGCATCGAACCGCTGCTCGACGCGGTCGTGGCGTATCTGCCCTCGCCGCTGGACGTACCGCCCGTGCGCGGTACGCACGACGGGACGGAGCGGGAGCGCCCGGCCGACGCGACCGTGCCGCTCGCGGCGCTGGCGTTCAAGGTGAGCGCCACGGCCACGGGACGGCTGACCTACCTGCGGCTGTACTCGGGAACGATCCGGAAGGGGGACACCGTGCTGGACGCGGGCACGCGGCGCACCGAGCGGATCGGCCGGATCCTGCGGGTGCGGGCCGACCGGCACGCCGAACTGGACCACGCGGTGGCCGGGGACATCGTCGCGGTGGTCGGGCTGAAGTCGGCCCGCGCGGGCACCACCCTGTGCGCGCCGGCGGCGCCGCTGCTCCTCGAACCCCCGTCCGTCGCCGACCCGGTGGTCTCGGTGGCCGTCGAGGCACGCAGGAGCACCGACACCGACCGGCTCGCGACGGCCCTCGCGCGGCTGGCCGAGGAGGACCCCTCGCTGGTCGTCCGGACCGACCCCGAGACCGGTCAGACCCTGCTGTCCGGCATGGGCGAACTGCATCTGGAGGTGGCGGTGGAGAAGGTCCGGCAGAGCCATGGGCTCGACGTCGTCGTCGGCCGGCCTCGCGTCGCCCATCGCGAGACGGTCGTGCGCGGGGTGTCCGGGCTGGTCCACCGGCACGTCAAACAGGACGGCGGGGCGGGGCAGTTCGCCCATGTCGTCCTCGACGTGGCACCCCTGGAGGCGGAGGGCGACCGTGCTGCCACGGGCTTCGTGTTCCGCTCGACCGTCGTCGGCGGGCGGGTGCCGCAGGAGTACGTCCGCGCGGTCGAGGCCGGCTGCCGGGACGCCCTCACCGAGGGGCCCCTCGGCGGGCACCCGGTGACCGGGCTGAGCGTGACGCTGACGGACGGGGCGACCCACTCCAAGGACTCCTCGGAGATGGCGTTCCGCACGGCCGGGCGGTTCGCGCTGCGGGAGGCCATGCGGGTGGGGGTGATGGGGCTGCTGGAGCCTGTCGCCGATGTCACGGTGACCGTGCCCGCGGATGCCGTGGGCGGGGTGCTCGGGGATCTCGCCGCGCGGCGGGGGCGGGTGTCGGACTCCGAGGCCCGGGGCGGGTCGGTGGTCGTCACCGCGACGGTGCCGATGGCCGAGCTGTTCGGGTACGCGACGCGGTTGCGCAGCCGGACGCAGGGGCGGGGGACGTTCACGGCGCGGCCGGCGGGGTATGTGCGGGCGCCGGGGACGGTGCCGGTGAGTTAGGAGGTGGCGGGGGCGTGGAGTTTCCTCGTCCCCGCCACCCCTTCCCGTCCCCGGGGCTCCGCTCCGGACCCCGCTCCTCGAACGCCGGAGGAGCTCGATGGAGTCAGGCCCAGGGGCTCACCGCCGTGAAGGAGCTGTCGGCGCGGAAGGTGTCCGTGGCCTGGTAGGTGTCCAGGCGCAGTTCGTAGTTGTAGTGGCGGATGTACCGGCCGGGGTAGTTGTACGACTCAAGGCGGACCGAGCCGGAGGCCGTGCCCGGGCGGGCGCAGTACGTGGCGTCCTTGTCGAACACGGTCGTGCCGTCGTCCGCGTCGGAGCGGATCCGGTAGTCCCAGTGGCGCAGGTAGCGGCCGGTGGAGGTGCGGAAGGAGTAGCAGTTGGCGTCCGCGAGGCCGGGCACGACCGTGAGGGTGGCGCTCTGCTTGACGGCGGTCGTGCTGGAGGACGTCACCGGGTCGACGTAGCCGAGGTTGTCGGAGCGGGTCACGGCGTAGCGGCCGGTGTAGTTGACGGACTGCAGGGAGCGGGTGGTGTCGGTGGGCAGGGTGACACCGCCGGACACGGTCTCCTTGAGGACCGTCAGGTGGCGGACGAACCCGGTGAGGCCCGGGAGCTGTGTCGGGGTCGACCAGGTGGCGAAGCCGTCGTAGCTGTCGCTGTACCAGTACTGCCCCGCGCCGTAGGCGTCGTAGTAGATCCGCCAGCCCCCGTTGTCGAGCTGGACGAGTGCCGGGCCCTCCATCCCGGAGCCGAAGCCCGCCCAGTTGCCCGTCCTGCGGATGGTGTACGGGCCGGTGAGGCTGGAGGCGGTGGCGTACTCGATGTACTTGGTCGTCTCGTTCTTGGTGAACGCGTGGTAGGTCGAGCCGACCTTGACGACGAAGGTGTCGATGTAGTTCGGGCCGATGCCGGAGAGCACGGTGGGCGCGGACCAGGCGGTGAGGGCGGAGTTGGTGGCCGTCAGCTTGTACGGCTTGAAGATGTACTCTCCGTCGGCCGCGACGGACGCGGACAGGATGATGTTGACGCTGCCGTTGGTGTCGACGAACCACTCGGGCGCCCAGGCGCGCTGCAGGCCGCTGATCGGGACCGTGTAGTCGTACAGGAAGGTCCAGTTGAGGCGGTCGGTGGAGCGGGCGAAGCCGATGGTGGTGGAGAGCGCCGACCAGGTGCGCGTGGTGTAGGTCAGGTAGTAGTAGCCGTCCGTGTGCTTGAAGATGCTGGGGTCGCGGATCATGCCGGAGGGCGGGGTGTAGGCCGGGCCCTTGCGGAGGGTGAAGCCGGTCGCGTCCGGCGAGTCGTAGACGTACATGTTCGACTCGCTGCTGTTCGTGAACGCGGTCATCGTGTACCGCGTCGCCTGCCCGGCAGCCGGGTGGGCGGCTCCGGCCGGGGAGGCGAGGGCGGTGGTGAGGCCCAGCAGGGCGGCCACCGAGGTCAGGAGGGCGAGGACCGCCCTGCGGGTTCTGTTCAACGCTCGTCCCGTCTTTGCGCGAACTGCCCTGAGGCGTGGGAGGTTGTTCGAAATGTCGGCTCTTGTGCGGAAGTTCGATCAGAAGATAAGAGGGGGGCATGTTTGCGTCAATGGGTTGGGCGCGGATTGTGCGAGACGGGGTTCCGCTTGTCCGCCCCGAAGATCACCGGCGTTGCCTCCGGCCGGTATCGGCGCAGCTCATGACCGGTTTCCCGGACGGCGCACAGGAGGGCAACAGGAAACCCGTCGACCTCGGCCGGTGGCCGGGGCAACTCTGATGTCGACAGCACACGGCAGGACCCACGACCAAGGGGGAACGATGCGCAAGCTCAAGGCGATGCGGACCGCGGCGGCACTGGTACTGGCAGCCGGCGCGGTGATGACCGCCACCGCGACCCAGGCGCAGGCCGCCACCAGCCACGGCTGCCCGGACGGGTACGTCTGTATCTACCCGGAGAACGCGGGCTGGAACAACGACCAGCCGTCGCACAAGTACTACACCTACGGCTACCACAACCTCAGCAACATGGTCGGGACCCACCGCATCATCAACAACCAGACCGGCGGCGCCACCATGCAGACCTGCACCGGGTACAACGGCACGGGCTGCGAGGGCTACCTCCCCGGCGGCGGCTGGTCGATCGACAAGTACATGACGCCGATCAACTCGATCCGCCTCAACCCGTAACCCTCGGGCGCCACGGGGGACGAGGCGCCGAGGCACGGGGGAGACGACGTCCGGAACCGCATCTGCCCGCGGTTCCGGGCGTCGTGTTTTCGCCACTCCGGGTGAATGATTTGGTCGCTCTCACCACCCCGACAGTAACCTGGGCATCCGCCGTCTCACGGCCGCACTGCCTTGGGGGACACCTTGGGGGACCCGCAGCTCGGAGTCGAGCCAGATCCTCGCGACGACGCGGACGGGACCGCGCCGACCACGCTGTCCTTCCCCGCCCAACTGCGCCGACTGCGGCGCGAACGCGGACTGTCGCTCACCGACCTGGCCCGCCGCACCCACTACAGCAAGGGCTACCTCAGCAAGATCGAGACCGGTACGAAACGCGCCACGGTCGACGTCGCCCGCCTCTGCGACCAGGTCCTGGGCGCCGAGGGCGAACTGCTGCGCCTGGTACGCCGGACACCGCCCCGCGAGCCCGGCTCCGACACCACGCCACCCCGGTCCGACGGAGTGTGTCCGTACCGCGGCCTGTCGGCGTTCACCCCGCAGGACGCGGAGTGGTTCTTCGGCCGCGAGCGCGCCACGGCCGCACTGGTGGAGCGGATCTTCGAACGGGTGGGCAGCGGACCGCTGATGCTCGTCGCCCCGTCCGGCGCCGGCAAGTCGTCCCTGCTCAACGCCGGTCTCGTCCCCGCGCTCGGCCGCGGCGACCTCCCCATGCCGGGTGCCGACCGCTGGCCGGTCATCCACCTCACCCCCACCGCACGTCCCCTGGACGAACTGCTGGAACGCACCGCGAAGGCGCTGGGCAGCGACCTCGGCCTCACCGCCGAGGAGGTGCGGGACGACCCGGGGGCCCTCCTCGGCGCCGTACGGGCCAGATCGCAGGCCCCGCCGGAGGCACCCGGCGAGCGGCGGCCCCCACCGCCCCGACCGGTCCTGATCGTCGACCAGTTCGAGGAACTGTTCACCCTCTGCACGGACGAGGACGAACGCCGCTCCTTCGCCCGTGTGCTGTGCGCCCTCGCCACCGCCCGGCCGGCGGAGTGTCCGCACCCGCCCGCCGTCGTGGTGCTCGGGGTCCGCGCCGACTTCACCGGCAGCTGTCTGGGCCTGCCCGAGCTGGCCCCCGTCTTCACCGACGGGCTGTTCGTCCTCTCCCCGATGACCGTGGCGGAACTCCGGGAGTCCGTCACCCTCCCGGCGGAACTCGCCGGGCTCACCCTCGAACCAGGCCTGGTCCCGCTGCTGCTGCGGGACGCGGGACTGCGCGACGACCCGGCCCCGCGCCCTGGGGGTTCCGCGATCGGCTCCGACGAGACGCCCTCCGGCGCGCTCCCGCTGGTCTCCCACGCGCTGCTCGCCACCTGGCAGCGGCGCCGGGACTCCGCGCTGACCGTCGACGGGTACGAACGGGCGGGCGGCATCCAGGGAGCGGTCGCCCGCACCGCCGAGAACGTGTTCGCGCGCCTGTATCCCGCCGAGCAGAAGACGATCCGCCGCATCCTGTCCCGGCTGGTGCTCGTCATGGACGGAACCGGGGCGACCCGCCGCCGGATGAGCAGGGACGCCCTGATGGCGCGGCTCGGCGACGCGGACGGGGCCGCCGCCGCGCTCGACGCCTTCGTCCGGGCCCGGCTCATCACGATGGACAGCGACACCGTCGAGATCACCCACGAGGCGCTGCTGCACGCCTGGCCCCGGCTGCGCGGCTGGATCCACGCCGACCGGGCCGGACTCCTGCTGTACCAGCAACTCGCCCACGCGGCCGCCGAGTGGGAGCGCGAGGGCCGCGACCCGTCCGCCCTCTACCGGGGCACCCGCCTCGACACCGTGCGGGCGTGGGCCGAGGAGTCGGACGGCTGGAGCAGGCTCGGCCCCGACGAGGAGGCGTTCCTGAGGGCCAGTCAGGCCGAGGAGGACGCGCGCCGCGGCCAGGCCCGGCGGCAGGTACGGCTGCGGCAGTCCATGCTCGCCACGCTCGCCGTGCTGCTGGCTCTCGCCGTCACCGCCGGAGGACTCGCCTACCAGCAGCGTGAGGGCGCCCTCGACCAAGAGCGCGTCGCCCGCTCCCAGGCCCTCGCCGCGCGCTCCGCGTCGCTCGCCGGTGGCCGGCCGGAGGCGTCGATGCTCCTCGCGGAGCAGGCCTACCGGACCGCGCCCACCGCCGAGGCCCGCGGCGCCCTGCTCAGCACCCAGTCACAGCCCTTCACCGCGCGGCTCGACGGACACCGCGGCCCGGTCAACGCGGTCGCCTTCGCGCCCGACGGCCGCAGCCTCGCGACAGCCAGCTCCGACGGCACGGTCGTCCTGCGCCGCACGGCCGGCGGCCACCGCGTCCTCGCCCGGATCACCGTCGCCGGGCGCGTGCGCTCGGTCGCCTTCGGCGCGGACGGCCGCACGGTCGCGGTGACGTCGACCGACGGGCCGGTGACCCTGTGGAGCACCACCGGCGGCCAGCGCAGGACGGGCACGCTCGGCGGCCGTACCCAGGGCGCGCGCTCGGTCGCCTTCGACCCGCGCGGAGGGACGCTCGCCGTCGCCGCCGCCGACGGGACCGTCCAGCTGTGGGACACCGGCCCCCGCCCCCGGCTCACCGCCGCCCTCCCCGGACACAAGGGCGGCGTCAACGCGCTGGCCTACGCCCCCGACGGCCGGATGCTCGCCTCCGCCGGCACCGACCGCGCCGTACGGCTCTGGGACACCGGCCGGGCCCGGCTCGTCGACGCGCTCAAGGGGCACGCCGACGACGTGCTGGGTGTCGCCTTCTCGCCGGACGGCAGGACGGTGGCCTCCGCCGGCGTCGACCGGACGGTCCGGCTGTGGGACGTCGGCGACGGACGACTGACCGACACGTTCACGGGGAGCAGCGACGACATCAACGCCGTCGCCTTCACCCCGGACGGGACCACGGTCGTCGGCGCGGTCGGCGACGGGACGACCCGGCTGTGGGACGTGCGCGGCGGCCGGCAGACCCTGGTCCTCGCCGGACACACCGACTACGTCCTCGGGGTGGCCGTGACCTCCGACGGCGCCCTGCTGGCCACGGCCGGTTTCGACCAGTCGGTCGTCCTGTGGGACCTGAACGGGGCGGTCCTGACGTCGCGTCCGTTCACGGAGGTCTGGCAGACCGCCTACAGCCCCGACGGGAAACTGCTGGCCACGGCCGACGCCGACCACTCCGTACGGCTGTGGGACGCGCGGACGCACACCCTCGTGGCAGCCCTGGAAGGGCACACCGAGACCGTGTTCTCGGTGGCCTTCTCGCCCGACGGGCGGACCCTCGCCTCGGCGGGCTCCGACGGCACGGTCCGGCTGTGGGACGTCGCGGGGCACAAGGCGCTGAAGAAGCTGACCGGGCACGGCGGGCAGGTCTTCTCCGTCGCCTTCTCGCCCGACGGGCGGACCCTCGCCTCGGCGGGCTCCGACCACACGGTGCGCCTGTGGGACGTGGCAGGGCGCCGGCAGCTCGCCGTGCTCCGCGGCCACGAGGACTTCGTCAACGACGTCGCGTTCAGTCCCGACGGCCGCACCCTGGCCGGCGCCGGCGACGATCTGACCGTACGGCTGTGGGACGTCGCCGGACACCGCGAACTCGCCGCGCTCACCGGTCACTCGGGCGCGGTGCGGGGGGTGGCGTTCAGCCCGGACGGCCGCACCCTCGCCAGCAGCGGCAACGACGGGACCGTACGCCTGTGGGATGTCCGCAGCCGCCGCTTCGAGACCGCGCTGAGCGGCCACTCGGGCGCGGTGCGGGGGGTGGCCTTCAGCCCCGACGGCCGCACCCTCGCCAGCAGCGGCAACGACCGTACGGTACGCCTGTGGGACATCGCCGGACGGCGGCCGTGGGCGACGCTCACCGGTCATACGAACGCGGTCTGGGGCGTCGACTTCGCCCCCGACGGGCGGACCGTGGCCAGCAGCAGCACGGACGGCACCGTACGGCTGTGGGACCTCGACCCCGGCGCCCGGCTGGCGGACATCTGCCGGTTGCGTGCCGGCATCGGGCCCGAGGAACGCGCGAGACTGCTGCCCGGGGTGCCCGCCCCGGCGGACTCGTCACCGTGCGGGCCGCGTTGAGCGACAGGCCGGGGCGATTCGTTGCCGCTCGGCAACCGCCCTGCTCGCGAGGGGTTTCCCAGGTGTTTCCCGTTGCCCGTCGGCAGGGGGCGACACCCGGGTCTCGACGAGCGGGGCGCGGGTCGAGCAGGCTGCTGTCCGACCACCACCACCCAGTCCATCGAAACCTTCAGGGAACGGGGGTTCCGGCATGGTGAGCCGGACCAATGTCATCCGCACACTGATCGCACTCATGGCCCTGCTCCTCTGGGCGCCGGTGTCGACGGCCTCGGCGGCACCGGCCGCCCCCGCCGCCGGCTGCGGCGTTCTCGCGCCCGGCGCCTCGGCCGCCGCCGAGCGGGCGATCGCCGCGGCCTGCGCCGAGGTCGCCGCGGGCACCTGGTACTCGTGGGGCGGCGGCCACGGCGCCCAGCCGGGGGCCACCTACGGGCAGGTGGACCCCACCGACCCGGCCAGTGAACACGACCCCGAGCGGCGCGGCTTCGACTGCTCCGGCCTCGTGCGGTACGCGTACGCCCAGGCCGCGGGCGGCACGGACATCCTCAACGGCGTGGCCAGCCAGCAGTACTACACGCACCGAGCCGCCGCCCGCTTCACCGCCGCCCAGGGCCTCGCCCCGCTCGTCCCGGGCGACCTGCTGGCCTACGGCACCAAGAAGGACCTGCACCACATCGCCATCTACCTCGGCGCGGGCAAGATGGTCGAGGCCAAGCAGTCCGGCACCCGGCTGATGGTCAGTGACGTCCGCCTCGGCGGCGACTACTTCGGCGCGGTCCGCGTCAACACCGGCCAGGTCACCGGCCACATCCACCAGACCTGGGGCACCGGCGTCTGGACCAAGGAGGAGCCCCGCATCGGGTCCGGCCGTGTCTACGCCTTCCCGTACTCGACCACCATCCGCGTGTACTGCCAAAAGCACGCGGAGCTGGTGAAGGCGGAGGGCTACGAGAACGACGTCTGGTCCTACCTGCCCGACTACAGGGCCTGGGTCACCAACATCTACATCAAGGGCCCGGCCTGGCTGGACGGCGTACCCGACTGCAAGGACGTACCCCCCGTCCCCTGACGGACGCGCGCCGGTGACCGTCGGGGGGCGGCCACCGGCACGGGCGTCGCCCGGCCCGTACGCTGCGTCAGCGTACGGGCACATTCTGTGGACAGTACGCACACCTTCCCGTCACGCTGGGTGCCGTCGGGGCATGGGGGCCACAGCGCACGAAGACCGGAGGTGGCCGCGGATGACGGGCGGCGGCATGGGCAACGACTACGACGAGGTACTGGCCGACGAGGGGACGGTGGTGGACCGCGAACCCGACCCCTCGGACAGTCTGCGGACGTGGGGCGCCGTGACACAGGCGCTCCGCGAGCACGCCGGGTACAGCCGGGCCGAGTTCGCGGATCTCGTCCGCTTCTCCCGGCACACGGTGGAATCGGTGGAGCAGGGGCGCCGGATGCCGGACGCGAACTACGTGGAGCGGGCCGACGAACTGCTGGGGAACACCGGGGCGTTGCGCAAGTCGTCACAGTATGTGACGCGGGGGCGGGGAGACGTGGGCCTCGCGGCCTGGTTCCGCCAGTGGGCCCGACTGGAGCGGGTCGCGGTGAGTCTGTGCACGTACGAATGCAGGCTGGTCCCGGGCCTGTTGCAGTCGCGGGACTACGCGCGGGCGGTCTTCGAGGGGACCGTCCCGGTGACCCCGGACGACCAGCTGGACAGCTTCATGGACCGCCGGATGGAGCGTCAGCGGATGCTGTGCGAGCGACCGACGACACCGTTCAGCTTCATCGTCGAGGAGCATGTGTTCCGGCGGCGGTTCGGGGACGACGCGCGGATGCGGGGGTTGTTCGACCACGTGCTGGAGCTGAGCGCGCCGCGCAACGTGACGCTTCAGATCGTGCCGCTGGAGGCCGGGTTGCACGCGTGTCTCGACGGGCCGGTGCGACTGCTGGAGACGCCGCAGGGGCAGCGGCTCGCGTACTCCGAAGGCCAGCAGAACGGCCGTCTGATCTCCGACTCGAAAGAGGTGAGCCTGCTCCACCAGCGCTATGACACACTGCGCTCGCAGGCCCTCAATGCCAGGGATTCGCGGGCGCTGCTGGAGCGACTCCGAGGGGATCTGGACCTATGAGCACGACGGAATTGGCGTGGTTCAAGTCAAGCTACAGCGGCAGTCAGGGTGACGACTGCGTCGAAGTCGCCGTCACCCGGCAGGCCGTGTGCGTACGGGACTCCAAGGACCTGGCGCTTCCTCACTTCGCGGTCGGACGTGAGGGGTGGTCGCGGTTCGTGGGGTTCGTGGGGCACGAGGGAGGTCCGCGACAGGCGGGCTGCACCTCGTAGGCCGGGGTCGGTGCGCACCTCTCGGCCGGGGTGCGCACCGCTCGGGACCTACCACGGCGGTGTAGGTCCCCCGTCGGGGTCCAGGCCGTAGGGCCACAGACTCGTCTCTCTGTCCGCGGCGGCCGTGTCCCGGATCTTCGCGAGCCAGAACAGGACGCTGATGCTGCCCGCGTCCGCGGCCTGTCGGGCGATCCGCTCGGCTCCCTCCCGATCCCCCTTCTCCTCACGGGCTTCGGCGAGCCAGAGCCAGACAGTGGTGTCACCGGCGGCCGCGGCCTGCCGGGCGGGCTGCTCGGCTCCCCCCTGATCTCCGTCCTGTTCCCGCGCTTTGGCGAGCCAGAGCAGGGCACCGGTATCACCGGCGTCCGCGGCCCGCTGGTAGAGCGCTGCGGCCTCCTGGAGGGCTCCGTCCCTCTCCCGCAGCGCGGCGAGTCGGCCCAGGGCGAACGGGGCGCCCGCGTCCACGGCCCGTCGGTACAGGCGTTCGACCTCCTGCGGGTCACCGTCGTGTTCTCGCATCTCGGCGAGACGTACCAGAGCACGGATGTCACCGGCGTCGGCTGCCAGCCCGCACAGGCGCTGGGCTGCTTTCCGGTCGCCGGCTCTCGCTCGCCGTTCCGCGAGCCGGACCAAGGCAGCCGGGTCGGTCGTGGCCGCCGCCTGCGGGACGGTCTCCTCGGCTCCCTCCAGGTCGCCGTCCTCGTTTCGCAGAAGGGTGAGCCAGAGCAGAGCGAGGGGGTCGCCCGCGTCAGCGGCCAGCTGATGGAGCCGTTCGGCTTCCAGTCGCTCCTCGTTCTTCTCCCGCGCCATGGCGAGCCAGGCCAGGACATCCGGGTCACCGGCGTCGGCCGCGCGCAGCGCGATGCGTTCGGCTCCTTCCCGGTCCCCGCTTGTCTCCCGGAGCCTGGTAAACCGCATCAGGGCAGTGGGGTGGCCCGCTTCGGCCGCACGCAGGGCGATCCGTTCGGCTCCCTCCGGGTCCCCGCGCTGCTCACGCAGCCTGGCGAGCCAGAACAGGGCACCGAGGTCGCCGACGTCCGCGGCGTGCTGATACAGCAGCTCGGCCCGTTCCTCGTCGCCCGCCTCCCGCATCGCAGCGAGCCGGATCAGGGCGGTGGTGTCTCCGGCGTCGGCGGCTTGCCGGGCGATCTCCTCGGCCTCTTCCCGGTCCCCCTCCTCGTCCCGGATCCTGGCGAGGTGAATCAGGGCGGGAATGCTGCCGTCGCCCGCGGCCCGCCGGTACAGCAGTTCGGCCGCCTGCGCGTCCCCCTCCCTCTCTCGCATGCGGGCGAGCCAGAGCAGGGAAGCGGTGTTGCCGACCTCGGCGGCTCGACGGGCGATCTCTTCCGCCGACCGCCGGTCACCGGCGTCCTCCCGCATCCGGGCGAGCCAGAGCAGGGCAGTGGCGCTGCCCGTGTCCGCGGCCCGCCGGAACAGCCGCTCGGACCAGCGCAGGCGGTGACGGACTCGGGCCGCAGTAGCGAGTCTGCTCAGGTCGTCAGCCCCGAAATGGTCGTGAGCGGCCTGCCAGAACGATTCCGGTGGACACAGATGTGCACGCTGGTGGCGTCCGTGCTGTTCGAGGTAGTCGGCCAGCCGGTAGAACATGCCGGGTGGGTTCACCGCCGGTGCACCGGGGCGGGTGGGGCGCGGGCGGACGCGGCGTAGGGGAGCGAGACGCCCGTGCACAGGGCGAGTGGTGTCGGCAATGGCTTGTTCGAGCCAGTTGTCGGTGAGGTCGTCGTACTCGTCGTCGCCGAGATAGTCCTCCGCCGCTTGTCCCAGGAAGGCCGCCGGCAGGTGGAGTCCGGCGCCGAGGCGCCGGGCGTCCATGGCCGCGTGGAGCAGCGCTCGGGCCGAGGGTGATGAGGTCGCGTGGCGGCGCAGCAGTTCCGGCGCTCCGGCCAGGAATTGTGTCAGTCGACCGCTGTTCATGTGGTGCAGGGCGTGGGCGAGTTGCCGGTCGCCCGCTGCCGCGAGGACCTCGGCCCGATGGGTGGCGTCGGTGTCGAAGCTGTCCGGCAGAACGATCTGGCGTCCGGCCAGCAGCTCACGGACCCGTGGATGCGCATCCGGAGCCTCGGGTTCGGGAAGGGCCGTGTAGACGTCCGCGTACTCGGGCCACAGCGTCGCGAGGACCAGCACCGGAGCGCGCGCCGGTGCGGTGAGCAGATTGTGGACGGCTGCGGCGATGCGCTCACCCACACCCGCGCCGGCGCCGAAGTAGTGCTGTGCCTCGTTCAGCCACACCACCGTGCACGGTGCCACCCTCACCAGGTCTGCCAGTGCCGCCTCCGCCCGCGTCGGGTCGAACGGATGCCACAGCCGCCACCCCTGGTGGGCCAGCGGCTGCACCGACTCCCAGCAGGCCCGTGTCTTCCCCGCCGACGACGGACCGACCAGCACCGCCATACCGCTGCGCCCGGCTTGAGCCGCCAGGACCACCGCCGCCAGTTCCTCGTCATGGGGGCGGCGTACATATCCGGGCAGTGACGTCGCCCTGCCCCGAACCCCTCCTCCCTTCCCATCGTGCTGCCGCCCCATGACCGGTGCCACGACCGCGGGATCGACGACCGCCGCCGGGACCTCGGCCGCAGGGTGGACCTCCAGGTCGTGCGGATCCCATTGTGTGATCGGGCGCCCCGGCACCTCGCGATCCGCCACAGCCGCCGCACCCCGGCCCAGCGCCGCGTCCAGCAGAGCCGACAGCACGGAGAAGTCCAGCCGCAGCACCCGCGCCAGGGCGCCCACCGTGTCCGCGGACGGGGGAGCCGACGCGGTGGCACTCAGGGCCTGACTGACCGTCGTACGCCCCAGGCCGGCCGCGCGCGCCAGCTCGGTCTGGTTCAGCCCTCGTGCGATGCGCCCGGCCTCCAACCGGGCGCGCAGATCCGTCAGGGCCATCGGATCCCGCACCTCGCCCGCTCCCACGCCGTGCCCCCGAAGTCCGCCGCCGCCGTACTGCTGTTCATCTGTGTTCATCATCGACAGGTGAACCACGGCGAACACCCAGGACGCGACATTCGGCACCGACGACGCCAACAGTGCCGAGAACGACTGGGGGACTGACACCATGTCGGACCACGACGCCGTGATCCTGCTCGCCTGCGCTCAGGTGATCTTGATCGCCCTCCTTGCCGCGGCCGCCGCGGGCTATCTGGCCCGCCGGGATCACGCCTCCTATCCAGCCGCGCTCACCCGTGCCGCCATCGCCTTCACCGCCACGCTCACCTTGGCCGCAGCCCTGGCGACGGCGCTGCCGGCCCTGACCGGAAGGGTGGGGTGACCGCAGTGCGACTTCCTACGAGGCTGGGACACATGCAAAGGGCGACCGGCACGCCCGGCACGCCCGGCACGCTTGGCGTGCCGGGCGGCAGAGCCCCGGGGGGCTCGCTCGCGCCGCTGTTCCGGGCCGCCGTGCGGTCGACTATGCCCGTCCCCCGGACGCGGGGCGGACGTACGCGGCCACGGGCCCGGGATCAGTAGCCGTAGATCATCTTGTAGGCGACCTCGGGCAGGAACTGGCCCGCCGAGGAGCCGGATCCCACGCCGCAGTTGCCGTCGGACTCACCCGGGACCTTGATCCACAGCAGCATCTCGGCGCCTCCGCCCTGCTGGGTGGCGGGGCCGATGCGGCGGCCCGAGGGGTTGCACCACTGGCCGTTGGAGCCGTTGCCGTTGCGGCTGGTGTCCACGACGAAGGGCTTGGTGTAGCCGTAGCGGGCGCTGAGCTGACTGTTGACGGCGTTGCCGTAGGCGGTGTTCTCGGCGGTGGTGAGGTAGTTGGAGACGTTGAGCGAGAAGCCGTGGGCCTGCCGCACGCCGGCCTCGTGCAGGCGCCGGGCCATGGTCCCCGCGTCGGTCCAGGCGGGGTTGCCGGCGTCCATGTAGACCCAGGTGTTGGGGGCCTGGCGGGCGAACTGGGACAGGGCGCCGCTGAGCATGTTCTGGCGTTCGGTGATCTGGGCCTGGTTCATGCAGCCGTAGTCCCCGAGGGAGTCGGGCTCCAGGACGACCAGGGCCGGGCGGTTGCCGATCCCGCCCGCGAACTGGGCGATCCAGCTCGCGTATGCGGACGGTGAGGCGGCCCCGCCGGCGGAGTGCCCGCCGCAGTAGTCGCGGTTGTAGATGTTGTACGCGACCAGGAGGGGCAGCTTGTCGCGGCTGTCGGCGGCGCCCGCGTACGCGCCCGTGGCGGTGCCGACGGACCCGCTCCAGGAGCCGAACCAGCGGGCCGTCGGGGTGTTGGCGATGGAGGCGTTGATCGCGGACGCCCGGCCGTCGCCGGGGTTGGCCGCCACCCACCTCTTCGCGCTGGAGTCGGGGTCCACGTAGAACCCGCTGGTCATGGAGGTCGGGTCGGCCGCGTGGGCGGACGGCGCGGCGGTGAGCGCCAGCGGCAGGGCGAAGAGCGCTGCCGTCAGGACGCGGAGTCTGCGGCGCATGACATCACCTCGAATTCCTGGGAGGGACACGTCACGCGCTCTCGTCCCGAGCGGGTGACGCGCTGAGGAAGTGCGGTGGTGCGACGTTCCCCGGATGCTGGGAGCGCTCCCACTGGAAGCGCTCCCAGTGACGCTGAGAACCTTCGGGGTGTGGTGGGTATCGTGTGGCCGCCTGCGAGAACTGTCAAGGGCCGAGGTGTGAACCGCCTTCTGTACACGGCGGGTTCGAGGCTCTACGGTCCTTGGGACCGGAAGCGCTCCCAGCTTTCGGGCCGACGGCGGCCGGCGGGGGCCGATGGGGCCGACGGGGCGACGGGGCGACGGGGCGACGGGGCGACGGGAAGGGGCTCGTGGTCATGGTGGCGGATCCGGTGCGTCGGCGGCCCACGCTCGACGCCGTGGCCGAACTCGCCGGGGTCAGCCGGTCCGTGGCCTCCCGCGTCCTCAACAACGCACCGCACGTCAGCCGTCCGAAACGCGAGGCGGTCGAGCGGGCCGTCCGGCAGCTCGGTTACGTACCCGATCCGAGCGCCCGCGCCCTGGCCACCCGGCAGACGGGCGCGGCCGCCCTGGTCATCTCCGGAGAGGAACCGTCGATCTTCGCGGATCCGTTCTTCGCCCAGGTGATCGTGGGGGCGTCGGCCGCTCTGGAGGAGGCCGACCTGCATCTGATGCTGTGCCTGGCCGCCTCCGACCGGGGACGCGAACGGGTGGCGGAGCTGCTCCGCTGCAAGGGCGCCGACGGCGTGATGATGATGGCGCTGCGCGAGGGCGATCCGCTGGCCCGGGCGGCCGAGGAGTCGGACCTGCCGGTGGTGTTCGGCGGACTCCCGGTCGGGACGGTCCCCCGCTGGTACGTGGACGTCGACAACACCGGCGGAGCCCGCGCGGCGACCGAGCACCTGCTCGCACGCGGCAGGACGCGGGTGGCGGCGATCTGCGGGCGCATGGACACCGAGGCGGGGCGTGCCCGGTACCGCGGCTACCGGGACGCCGTGCTGGCGGCCGGGCTCGATCCGTTCCCCCCGCGCGAGGGCGACTTCACCGAGGCCGGGGGAGCCGCCGTCATGGCCGCGCTGCTGGCCGAACACCCGGACGTGGACGGGGTGTTCGCGGCCAGCGACAACATGGGGGCGGGGGCGCTGCGCACCCTGCGTCAGGCGGGCCGGCCGGTCCCCGGGGCCGTGGCGGTGGTCGGTTTCGACGACCTGGCGGTGGCCCGGATCGCCGATCCGCCGCTCACCACCGTCCACCAGCCCATCGCGGCCCTCGGGCGCGAGATGGCGCGCATGCTCGCCGCGATCGTCGACGGCCAGGACCCCACCCCGCTGATCCTGCCCACCCGGCTGGTCGTCCGTTCCAGTTCCTGACTTGTCATTTAAGGTCCGGCGTCGAACGCGGCTCGAACTTGGTCGGCGTTTTCACAGTTCAGCGGACGTGAAGGCGGCCTTCGTCTGATCCTGCGCTCCGTCACAGAGGCACAGGAACCAGCTCGAAGGCCGTGGTCGTGAGAACGTCGCCCGGGTCCGGGCGACGCCGGACTGGATCGAGACCGCAGTCGACACCGGCAAGGTCGACGTCGACGGCGAGCTGGCCAAACTGCTGCAAGGCGAGTAGGCGATGCCTCGCGCTTCCGAGCGCAGATCACCCGCCGCCCAGCGACACCCCGACACCGTCCGGTTCCCTCTTCGAGGCCCGCCCGGCCTGACCTTCAACCAGCTGGTCAGATCCAGCGAACTCTCGCCCCACCAGACCCGCTCCGGCCTGGCCTGCCTGCGGGACACCATCACCGAACGCGGCTGGCCGCCCCTGATCTGGACCAGGAAGGAGGCTATAGGTTCTGCGCCGACCCCGCCGAGCTCCAGGCGTACGAGGTCGCGGTCATCCGCGGGAAGCTCACCGAGATCCGCCGGTTCATCACCGGGACGGTCGCCCCGCACACCGCCCCGTCCTTGAGCACGTCGAGGCTGGTGAAGTAGATCGAGTAGCCGGCTCGGCAGGCCGCGACCGCGAGAGCGACAGCGATATGCGTCTTGCCCACCCCGGGCGGCCCCAGCAGCGCGGCGTTCGCCTTGCCGTCGACGAAGGAGAGGCTGGCGAGGTCTTTGACCTTGCGCGGGTCGAGCTCGGGCTGGAACGAGAAGTCGTACTCGTCCAGCGTCTTGTGGTGCGGCAGCTTCGACAGTCGCAGGCCCTGGCTGAAACGGCGGTCGTCGCGGACGGCCAGTTCCTCGGACAGGACCAGGTCGAGGAAATCGAGGTAGCCCATCTTCGCCTCGTCGGCCCGGCGGGTGTACTCGTTGATGGTCTCTGCCAGGTGCGGCAGGCCGAGCTTGCCGGCCGTGGTGCGGATGCGGTTGCCGGTCAGCTCGCTCAAGACGACTCATTCGTCGGGTAGTTGGTGGTGAAGGGCCGGGTGCCGGTCAGTTCGTCATAGACCGACAGCGGCCGCCTCCCGACCTCGATCTGGGTTGCAGCGGCCCGGTTCAACAGGGCTTGCAAGGATCCGATTCGACCGGACGCGGGGGACTCGCTCCGCGGTGGTGGCGGCTCGTCGCCCGTCGTGGTGCGGCGGTTCTTGCCGGTTGGCAGGCCGTCCCAGTGCTCATCCTGCTTGACAACCACGCCGCGGCCGACCGCCCGCGGATGGCTGGACAGCAGTGTCTCGCCGCTGGCATCGGGGACGGTCGTGTGCAGCATGACCTGGGATTTCGTCGCTCTGATCTCAACCAGCTGACGCGGGCGGACCTTGCGGGCGGGCACCGAGTATAGGTTTCCGCCGAACGCGACCAGACAGTCCTTGCCCACCGGCCGCAGACGCCGCTCGGCCACCAGATAAGGCGAGGATGGCAACGGCTTGAGGGCGGCGTGATCCCGGGCGGCTCGGTGTCCGATGACCTCGTGGTGGGTGGCGTGGGTGCGGGCGCGTCGCTGCGGCAACCACGCCATGAACGCGGCATCCAGCTCCTCGAGCGAGGAGAACGCCCGCCCGGCCATCACGTGATCACGCACGATCAACACCTGGCGTTCGACCCGGCCCTTCCCGGTGGGCCGGTAGGCGGCCAGCACGTCGATGTCGAAGTCGTAGTGGCCGGCGAAGTCGACCGCTTCCGGATGCAGCGGAACCGCCTCACCGGGAGCGACGTGTCGGCGCACGACGGTCTTGGTCCGGTCGTAGACGATCGACATCGGCACCCCTCTAATATGCGGGTCTCGTTGTCAAGTCATCGTCGAATCGAGGGAGAGTCCGCCCAGTGAGCACTGAGCCGCTCCGCAGCCTGCGCTATGTGGACGACATCATCCGCGATGACGTCCTCGCGCTGGAGGCGTTCATCTACTCCCAGATTCGGCCAGTCCAGGATGCGGCTGGCGAGACCGGGGACACGTTCTGCGCGTTGCGTTCCCTGGAAATCTTGGTCTGCGACTCGGCAGGACTGATGCTCGCACTCCTCGACCGGGGCGGGCTTGGCCAGGAGGAGCGGTCCACCATGCTCCGTGAATGGAACCGGCTGTGGACCACCGCAAGCTGGTGGAACTATCGCGACGGATACGACAGCGACCGCTGGAATCGACTGGAGCATGTGGACGCCCCTGCCGAAGCCTCACACCATGCCGAGATTGCACGAGCTCAGGCAGCCGCTGGGGAGGTCCCGTGAGATGGGCAACTGTCGTACGAACTTGGCGAGTCGACACAGTCAGGAGGCTTCTCCGTCGAGTCGGCTGAGGAGTCCGTCGAAGATCTGCTCGCGTGCGACCTGTCCCTTGGCCGCCGCGTCGTCTCGCTGGCGTTCGAGGGTGGGCCGGAACTCGATCGTGGTGACGAAGAAGGTGCAGGACTCGCAGATCGACTCGAAGTGGCAGTCCATCTCGACGGGGCGAGCGCAGTAGCCGTTGCCGAGCATCCGGCGGTGCATCTCCCGCCTGAGCTTGGTCATCTCCGTTCCCTCGGCGTCGGCCGGCAGCTGGCGCGGGGCGTCGTAGAGTGCCTCGACCTTCTCCGAGACGGCGAAGTACTCGTCGGCAACGGTCCGGTCAGCGATCCGCGCGTAAACGCGTGTCATGGACAGTGACTTGTGTCCCAGGAGTGCGGCGATGGCCTCCAGGGACATGCCTCGGTTGATCGCCTGGGTGGCCAGAGTATGGCGCAGTTGGTGCGGGGTGACCCTGCCCAGTCCGGCCCGCTCGGCGGCCTTGCGGACGGCGGCCTCAATGCGGGAGGCATTGACCGGGCGGCCGTGGTCGGTGAACAGCAGGTTCGAGCGCAGGCCCTCGGGGCGGTGCAGCAACCAGTCGTCCAGCAGCGCCTTCAGCTGCGGATGCAGGGGAACATAGCGGTCGGTGTGCATCTTGCCGACCGGGACACGGAGCCAGTAGGCGGAGCCGATCTGCACGACCGCATCGATGGTGAGGCCGAGCATCTCGCTGCGTCGCATCCCAGTGCGGGCGAGAATTTCGATGGCCAGGCGGGCGAATACGGATCAGGATCCTTGCGAGCGGCGGACAGAAGTTTGGCGGCCGCGGCGTCGTCGAGGAAGCGCGGCAGTGGCTCGTCCGCGATCGGGAAGTCGCTGTCGAACACCAGCTGGCGAGGTGGCCGGTCGGCGGTGTCCCATTCGTCGAGGCGGCGGAGAAAGCCGCGGACTTTGCTCAGGCGGTCGCGGACGGTGTGCCGGTGCAGCGGGCCTCCGCGGGCGGCCGGCCGCTCCAGCAGCCACTGTCGGTAGCGTTCGACGTGTCGCCGCTTGAGCTCGGCGACGCAGCTGACGGCCGCGTCTTCGGCGGCGACCAGCAAGGCGAACTCTCGCAGCGTCAGCTCGGCGTTCTTCACCGTGCCCGGCCGCAGCGTCCCGGCGATCTGCTGCAGATAGTGCTGCATCGTCTCCGCCATCCTGGCCGGGACGCGGGCCCATTCGCGGGCTCGCATGTCGGCCCGGTCCGGGGTGCGTCGGCGCGGGAGCTGGTCGGTCAACTCGCAGTGGAACAGAGTGGCTTCGAGGTTGAACAGGGCGGTCGACAGGGCCTTGACGCCGCGGTTGGGGATGCGGCGTGCGGCGTCCAGCAGAAGGCGGCGTCCCTCGTCCCAGTCGCGTTGCTGCAGTTCGTGGGGCTGGTTGCCGAACAGTGCCACGAAGTGACCCAGCAGGTTGAACTGGGTCATGGCCACTGTGTCGCGAAAGCCGAGTGTGCGGGCGGTCTCCATGAACCGCAGGTGCAGTTCCGGCTCCGTGCGGGCGAGTACGATCCCCAGTCGCGGGCGCCGGGCGACCAGGTAGTCCGCGCCCGGCTGCATCCGTCCCGTGACCGCAAGCCAGCTGATGAACCGGTGGGTCTCGTGGTTGAAGGCGAGCTGACGTTCCAGTGGCAGGCGACAGAAGTCGGTCAGGTCAGGCACTGCGGCAAGCAGTGCCCGGGCACCCCAGCGGACCTTGTGGTCGGTGTTCATGCCCTGCGCGGCCCGGTGGGCGAGGTAGAACTCGACCAGGTCCGGGCGCACTATCGGCAGGGCCGCGGCGCGGGCCCGGCGCATCAGGACTCCGCTCGGTCGGCGTCGATCGCGGCACTGGCCTCCAGGTACTGCTCGACGAGCCAGCTGTTCGCGAGGTGGATGTAGACGCGGGTCGACTCGATGGAGCGGTGTCCGGCCTGGGCCTGTACCGCTTCCAGAGCCATGCCTGCCTCCCGCAGCCGCGTCAGGCAGGTGTGCCGGAGCTGATGGCATGTCAACTTCGGTAGTCCGGTTCGTCTTCGGACTCCGTCGAGGATCTCGTCGAGACCGTCGGCGGAGAGCGGCCGGCCGCGGGTCGGCCCGCGCAACACCACGAACAGCTGGTCGTGGTCCACGGGTGGACGCTCACGGTCCAGGTAGTCGCCGACCGCGCTGAAGAACTGCGCGGAGACGGGTATCAGGCGCTGGTGCCCGCCCTTGCCCTCGCTGATGAAGACCCGACGCTCGCCCGGTGAGAGGTCACCCAGGCGCAGGCCGAGGACCTCGCAGCGGCGCAGCCCGCCCAGCAGCATCGCCAGGATCATCGCCCGGTCCCGTGCGGTGTTCAGGGCGCCGAGGACCGCCTCGACCTCGGTCGGCCCGAGGACGCGTGGGAGGGTGCGAGGCGTGCGCAGCAGAGGTGCCCCGCGGGTGCCACTGCGGCGGCGGTTGGCCAGTCCCGTCGGCACCGGGTTGCGGTCGACAGCGAGGTCGTCGCGGGTCATCAGGTAGCCGAACAGCCCAGAGACGCTGGCGAGCCGGCGCTTGATGGTCCGGGCTGAGAGTCCGGCTTCACCGTCTTCGAGCCGGACGACCTTCGGGCCTTGACGCGGCTTCTTCTGCGCGGTGATGAACGCGAAGATGTCTGCGGTGACGACGTCGGCCGGCTCCTTGGGCACCACCGAGAAGAAGACCTTCAAGTCGTAGGCGGTGGCCAGCAGGGTGTTCGGCCTGCAGCGGGCCGCCACGAACTCCAGGTAGTCGTCGACCAGGACGTGGCCGAGCGATGCAGCAGGGTTGCCCGCGGCATCAACACGTCGTACCAACTCCGGCTGCCAGGCCATCCGAGCTCCTCGACGGGAGCGACCATCCTGACGGGCAACACGAGATCGAGGAAGAGTTGTCACCCACATAACCGCCGAAGTGCGCAAATGCCCGCCGGTGGCAGTCGAAGAAGGTCTGCAGGTCCTGGCTCGTGGTGAAGCAGCAGAACGGATCGCGCGAGTACGGCAGCACCATATGGAACGAGTAGACCTTCGGGATTCCCAGGTGGGCGAGGATCTTGCCTTCATCGCCCCAGTCGACCTGAGCCTGGGCCCCGGGAACCACCTCGAAGCGGCGGTGCATACCCGCCAACTCCCGTGGCTCGATCCCCAGTTCACCCGCGATCCGCGGCCGGGCCTCCTGTAGATAAAGCTTGACCCGCTGATAGTTGATCGTCGAGCCGTACTCCTTCACCAGGCGTTCGTGCACCACAGCGCCCTTGATGAGGATCTCTGCCCGCAGCATCGCGTCGATCAACGGGGCGACCTCGTCGACCGCTTTCTTCCGGGGCCGGCCGTTCAACGTCCGCCTCGGCGGCACCGACACCGCCGAGCTCGACAGATACTTGCGGACCGTCTTGCGGTCCAGCCCAGTCTCCTTGGCCACCTCGGTCAGACTGACCGCCCCTGACTCGACCAGAGCACGGAACCGCCGCAGTTCCAGCCAGCGCTGCGGGTCCAAAACCACCGCGTCACCACCCTCCGTCACCCTTCACCGAACGAGTAGAAGAGTGCCGGGCACCACGATTCACCGCACCATCAAGCGTCCCTTTTCACTCGTACGCGACCGGGGACGATCGTGGCTCTGGCGAGATTTTCGTAGTCGGAGATCATCTCGGTGACACGGTGGGCCGGTCTGCGTAGTGTCGGCGGAGGTGGGCGATTAGGACGACGCGGTGGCGGAGGAGCGGAACGCCGGCGCGGCCGGCCATGAGGCGTTTCTGCAGCTTGACATCGGTGATGCGGCCTTCGTTCACCCCGGAGTTGTAGAGGGTGGCGATGCCCTGGGCGACGGCATGCCGGTCTTCGCGCAGGGCTCCAGCGAGGCCGGCGAGAGGGGTCAGTCCGCTGTTCGTGAGGTCGTCGAGCCAGCCGGGGAGGAGTACGGCGTCGCGGTTTTCGAGCATGCCGGCGAACCGGCGGACCAAGTCGTGGGCGGTTCGGAGTTCAGGGCAGTGAGCGAGGAGCCGGGGCAGGCGGTCGTTGATGTGCAGGCTGCGGCGGGCCGGATGGGTGGTGATCCAGCGGGCGGTTTCACGCGGGGAAGGCGGTCGCTCGCGAGGCGCGTCCAAGGGCAGGCCCCGTCGTAGGGGTGCGACGGCCATTTTCACCCGCTGATAGTGGCCGAGATAGCCTTTGGCCTGCAGTTCCTCGTGCAGGATCTTGGCGCTGTGCTGTCCCTCGTCCCAGCGTTGTTGCAGGTAGTCGAGGTAGGGATCCAGGGTGGAGGGCTTGCGGGGCGGGCGGCGCATCACTTCCTGCCAGCTGCGGGCTCGCGCGTACTTGTGCACGGTGCGGCGGTCCAGGCCGAGCTCCCGGGCCACGGAGCTGTGGCTCCGGCCGGTGCGCGTCAGAGCGTGCACGGCCTCGAACAACCTTCGGGCATGGCGCCCGGCTCGGGTGGCTTCCGCGGCGTCCTCGGTAGTCTCCTCCACCGGTCCTGAATTGATCTCGCTGACGGGGGGCAGCGCTGCGGGCAGGCAGCCGCGGTGCGTGGAGGCGATGTCCTGGACGCGGCGGGAGAGCCCCTGCCAGAGATGGAAACGGTCGCTGACCTGCACTGCGTCAGGGGCACCAGCGGTGATGCCCTGCCGGTAGGTGAGCGAGCCGTCGAGGCAAGCCACCTCGACACCGGGGTGATCGCGGAGCCACTGGCTGAGCTGTGCGCGTCGCGACCTTCCCAGAGGGTGAGCGGGAGCCGGGTGGTGGCGTCGACCAGGAGGGTGCCGTAGGTGTCGCCGTAGAGCGCGAAGTCGTCCACCCCCAGCAACTGGGTGTCTCCAGTGGCGGAAGCGGCATCCGCATCAGCTGAGACAGAACCGTGCACCGCGAGAGCGTGACGTTCAGGATGCGCAGCATCCGGGAACCGCCCCGCCCGGCCAGCACCACACCAACGGCCTCAACCAGGCGCTGCAGCTCTGGTGTGCGCCGCTGGTAACGCACGGTCAGTCCCGCCACTTGCTCGGTGAAGGTCACTTTCGGGCAAGCGGGGTTTTCGCAGTACAGGCGGCGTACGGACAAGTGGATGTGCAGAGGCCGGCCTCCGAGAGTGATGTCGGCGAGGCGCCGTATGTAGCGGCTGTGGATCCACGCGCTTGGCTCGCCGCATCCCGGACATTCCGCTGGAACACCGGACCTCGTGCGGGCGCGGACCGTCACGGCAGCATCGGAGACATCAATCGAAACCACCAGTACATTTGCCAACTGGGTTAACAGGCTTGCTAGTTCAACAGAGCACAGCCACAGACTTCCCCTTACGGGGGACCGGCCCACTGTGTTCCCGAGATGATCTCCGGCTACGAAAATCTTGCCAGAGCCACGATCGTGTGTACGCCGACAGGCGGCATAGGGCACGATCAGTTCTTCGAGCAGGGCATGCGTGCCTCGTGACTCATACCGGTCAGAGTCGGGGCCGTCAGCGCCTGGCGGGTCAGTGTCGCGGGGGCGTGCTCGGCCGGGCCGCTGCCGGTGACCCAGGCGCGGAGGTCCTCGGCGCGGGTGAAGTAGCGCACGACGGTGGGCGTGATGCTGATTTTCCGTTCGTCCAGCAGCTTCCGGGTGGCCTTGATGCCGTGGCCGATGGTGACGGGGTTCATCCCGAGCAGGTCGCCCAGCACCTTCTGTGGGCAGACTTGGCGCAGGTAGATGACAGTGAGCAGGACTTCGTCCGCATCGGAGAGCAGTGATCGGCTGCGGCCGGTGGTGGCGACGCGTCGCCCTTTGCGGAGCACGTAGCGGTGTTGTTCAGCCGCGACTGCCTGGGCGGGGGCCAACTTGGCTTTCAGCGCGTCCAGTTCGTCGGTGCTCATGCCGGTCAGGCGGGGGTCGGTGAGTAACTGGAGGGCTTGGGCGCGGGCCTCGGCGCGTTCGTCGGTGCGCGGCGCGAGGGCGGTGCCGCCACTCGGGGCGATGCTGTAGTTCCACTGGCCGTGGTTGGCATGCGCGGTGATCGGCAGGGCCTGCAACTGCTCGCGGCTGACCGCGATGCCGGTGGGGTAGGAGCCTTCGTCGAGAGCGGCCTCGACACGCAGGCCGGTCCGGGTGGTGGTCGCGTTGATTGTTTTGAGGACGACTTCGTGGCTGGTCAGGGGGCGTCCGCGCCAGTTCATCGTGATGTGGGAGAACAGCCGGTGCTCGATT
Organism: Streptomyces bottropensis ATCC 25435; assembly: GCF_000383595.1. Classification (NCBI taxonomy): domain Bacteria; kingdom Bacillati; phylum Actinomycetota; class Actinomycetes; order Kitasatosporales; family Streptomycetaceae; genus Streptomyces; species Streptomyces bottropensis. The sequence continues at coordinate 3,008,448 of NZ_KB911581.1, forward strand.
TTGTTCCATTTACTTGTGCCCGGCGGAAAGTGACACACCGTGACGTTCAGGTTGGCATCGGCGGCGAACGCGGCCAGTTCGGCCTTCCAAACCCGGTAGCGGTAGCTGTTGGAACCCCCGGCGTCCGCGGTGATCAGCAGCCGTGATGCCTGGGGGTCGTCGTTGCGGCCGCGCGCCTGCCACCAGCGGCGGATCGAAGCTGCCGCGAACGTGGCAGTGTTGTGGTCGGTGCCGACGTTCACCCAGCCGGTGTTCGTACTCATGTCGTAGATCCCGTACGGGATCACGGACTCCACATGCGGACCGGCGAAGAAGCTGTGGTCCTCGACCTCGACGGGCTGTCCGGCCGGCCGCCATTCCTGCCCGGGCATCGGCAGCTGCCCCACTTGTTCCTTATTCTTCGCGTCCACGCTGATCACCGGATCACCCGCGGCCTGATGTTCCTTGACCTGCTCGTTGATATAGCGGAACTGCGCGTCCCGGTCTGGGTGTTGATCGCCTTCCAGTGTCTTGGCGGTGCCTTGCAGGCTGAACCCCTGCTCCTTCAACAGCCGACCGACAGTGGGTGCGGTCACGCGATGTCCTTGCCGGGACAGCTCTGCGGCCAGGTGCCGCAGCGACTTCGTTGTCCAGCGCAGCGGCGATATCGGATCACCGCGCTCGTCCGGTTCAACCAGCGCCATCAGGGCCGGAACCAGCTGAGGGTCGACCGCCTCGGCCCGCATGCGCCCGCCACCAGGGCGCCGGATACGTCCCTCGGGCAGCGGGTCGGCCCCGGCCTCGAGCTCGAACACGCCCTTGCGGACAGTCGTCTCGCTGACCTGGGCTATCCGTGCAATCAGTCCGACGCCTCCGTGCCCGATCAGCCGGGCCTCGGTCGCCAGCGCCAGTCGCCGTTGACGCTCGTTCAGATGCGGGAGCAGAACGTCGAACCGTTGCGCCAACTGGCTGCGGGCCTCGTCGGATATGCGCATACCACATCAACGATCTCGTCTCCACGAAGCAACGCGTTGTTTCTTGACGGCTTCGGTGGACCACACAGGTCTGGAACGTGGTGCGGGGCCAGACGGCCTCGACCGCGTCGGGCAGGCCCTTGAGCCCGTCGCAGACCAGCATGAGGACGTCGTTGACACCGCGGTTCTTGATCTCGGTGAGGATGTGCATCCAGTGCTTGGCGCCCTCGCCGCCGTCGTCGGCCCACAGCCCGAGGATGTCCCGCCGGCCCTCGACAGTGACCGCCAGGGGCACGTAAATGGGCCTGTTGGCCACCGCCCCGTCCCTGACCTTGGTTCTGTCGACGATCTTGTGATCCGGACGGCTGAGCGGCTCGTTCCGAACTGTTCGCGATCATGCATCGCGTGCTCTCGTGATGTGCTCCTGGAGCTGTTTCCGTACTTGTCCGCGTTGCTGATCGAGGAGGTCGAGCGGCGACCGGACCAGGTAGTGCTGCGAACGCGGGTGCGGGCGACGACTGGCTCCTGTCGGTGCGGCCAGAGCTCGGCCCGGGTGCACGGCCGGTACGTACGCAGGCTGCGTGATGTCGCCGCGGGCGGGCTCGGTGTCGTGATCGAATTATGCGTGCGCCGCTTCCGCTGCGAGAACCCTGCCTGCACGGCGGTGACGTTCGCCGAACAGGTGTCGGGACTGACGACCCCGCACAGTCGGCATACCCCGCTGCTGCGCGGGGTGTTGACGCAGATCGGGCTGGCCCTGGCCGGCCGGGCAGGAGCCCGACTGGCGGCTGCGGTCGGCCTCACCATAGGTAAGGACACGCTTTTGCGGTTGGTCAGGTCCCTGCCCGAGCCGGAGATCGGCAAGGTGGAGATCCTCGGTGTCGACGACTTCGCCTTCCGCAAGGGCCGCCACTACGGCACGGTCCTGATCGACATGGCCACCCACCGGCCGCTGCACCTCTACGACGGCCGCGAAGGCGAGGACCTGGCCGCCTGGCTCCGCGATCACCCCGAGGTGAGGGTCATTTGCCGGGACCGTTCCAGCGGCTACTCGGAGGGCGCTCGGGCCGGGGCCCCGCAGGCCGAACAGGTCGCGGATCGCTATCACCTGTGGGCCAACCTCGGCCATGCGGTCGAGAAGACGGTCAACGCCCATCGCTCCCGCCTGGCCGAAACGCCTCCCGGATCGGCCTCCGGCCCCGACCACGTGGAGGTGGAGCCCGAGGTGGTCCGGCCGCCGAATGAGCCGAAGATCGTGATCCGGCTGCGTGAGCAGCATGCTGCCGCCCACGAGCTGTGGCAGCAGGGGATGTCGAAGGCGGCGATCGGCCGGAAGCTCGGGCTGCACCAGGCCACCGTCCGCAAACTGGTCAACGCCCGCTCCGCCGACGAGGTCGTGGCCAAGAACCTCCAACGAGCGCATGTCGTCGACCCGTACGTCGGCTACCTGCACCGGCGCTGGAATGAGGGCGTCAGGAACGCCGCCCAGCTCTACCGCGAGATCAAGCAACTCGGCTATCCCGGCGGCGAGCTGGCTGTTCAGCGGCATCTGCGGCGCTACCGGACCGGGCGCGGACACGCACCCGACCCGGGACCGAAGCCCCCGTCGGTCCGCGAGGTCACCTCCTGGATCATGACCCACCCCGAGCACCTGCGGGACGAGCACGCCGACAAGCTGCACCGGCTGCGTGAGCGCGATCCCGAACTCGACCGGCTCACTCTTCACATCAGGAAGTTCGCCGCGATGATGACCGGCCGCCACGGCGACCGCCTCGAGGACTGGATCACCGACGTCGAACGCGACAGTCTGGTTCCGCTCGCGGGCTTCGCCCGCAACCTCCGCCGCGACTTCGACGCGGTCTGCAACGGGCTCTCTTTGCCGCACAGTTCCGGCGCCGTCGAGGGCAACATCAACCGGCTGAAGACGCTGAAACGCCAGATGTTCGGCAGGGCCAGTCTCGATCTCCTTCGCAAACGCGTCCTCCTCACACGGTGAGCCTCGAGCTCCCGCATCACAAGATCGTCGACAGAACCCGGATCTTCACGTGGATGGCGTCAATGAAGATCACGGGACAGACGGCGTCGAGCGGTCGGTTCTGCCATTCGGCCATGCCGTCGAGAACCTTGTCGTGATCGTGGAGATGGTCTGCCGGGACACCTCGGCTCCATAGACCTCGGCAAGGTGGGCCTGGACCTCACCGGTCGTCAGGCCCTTCGCCGCGAGCGAGATGACCATCTCGTCCACACCGGACAATCGCTTCTGCCGCTTCTTGACGATCCTCGGCTCGAAGCTGCCTTCCCGGTCGCGGGGCATGGCTATCTCGACCGGGCCGACGTCGGTGAGCACGGTCCTGGCGCGGGTGCCGTTACGGGAGTTGCCGCCGTTCTTCCCGGCCGGATCGTGCTTGTCATAGCCGAGATGGTCGGTGATCTCACCCTCGAGAGCGGACTCCAGGAGCCGCTTCGTCAGCTGCTGGAGCAGCCCGCCCTCGCCGGTCAGCTGAAGGCCCTCGGCCTGAGCCCGGCCCACCAGCTCGTCAATCAGCCGGTCGTCCACAGACTTCGCCGACGCCGCCTCAGACGGCTCGCCGGGTTCAACCTCGGTCACGTTGTCGCTGGTCATCGATGCATCTTCCATGATCGGGAGTTACACCGAACGTTTACAGTCCCCTACCGCAGCACATGATCAAACCGGACGATCCAGGCGCTCGCCGGGGCCCTGCAGCGGAGTTCGACACCGTGATCGCTGACAGCGGCGTCCTCAACATCCTTCCCCGCGTCCAGCGCCTGCGGCTGCCTGCTGAACACGGCGGGCGCCTCGCTCACGTGTGGGTCGACGAGCATAGTGTTCACGTGCTGATCGGCGGCGAGCACGTCCGCACCGCCGCGTCCAACCTGACCAACGGCGATCTGGAGGAGCTCCGATACGCGGTGCCCGCCCGACGGGCCCGCCCCACGCCGTCACGGCCCGCTCCAGCCGTGTCCCCGCCGGCGCGGTCATCGAACTGACGCGCGCTGGCGGGGACACGGCATTTGCGTCCAGTTCAGCCGTCCTTCGGACCATGGCATCGCCGCAGCGAGTATCACCACGACGGTCTCGCCCGCCGACCGGGGAAGCGGGGGTGAAGTTTGAAAGGACATCCCGCGCTTGGCGAACGAGATCTCCCGGTGCTCAGTCATCGATGTCACTCCGCGTCAGACGGTGGCCGCCTGACCTTCCCGAACGGCGCCCGGCGACCAGGGCAAAGACGTGCCGACGGAGTTCATCGACACCCAGGCCTGTGTGAGCCGGTCGTCGATGCGGAGGCCGGGCGGATCGCGCACATTCAACTGGCCGTATGGAGCAAACGAGCACGAAGCCTGTTCCCACGCGGTCGGCGGCGCGCTGCAGGTCACGGCCGACCTTCGACTTGAGGGGCTGCCTGCCGTCTACCTGGCCCACGCGGCAGATTCGGCGCTCATCATCGTCGCCGTGTCGCGTTGGGTCGGCGATGCGCTCACCCGTTGACGTACCCCGTACAGGAGTGGCAGCCGGGTCACGATCTACCTTGCGGAGAGGCGCTCAGCGTCACGCGCGGCGATAACGTCTCGGTAGTGCTCTACGGTGTTGCGCGCCACATGTTCCCAGGTGAAGCGGCGCAGCACGCGGTCGCGTCCGGCCTCGCCCAGTCGGCGCCGAAGCGCGGGGTCCTCCAGCAGCCGAATCAGCGCGGCGGCCAGCGCGCCGGGATCGCGGGGCGGGACGGCCAGGCAGGTCTCGCCATCCTGTCCCGCAACCTCGGGTATGGCGCCGCCGGTGGTGGCGACCACCGGCGTGCAGGTCGCCATCGCCTCGGCGGTCGGCAGCGAGAAGCCCTCGTAGAGCGAGGGCACACAGGCGACCTCGGCCCCGCGGATGAGGTCGACCAGTTCGGCGTCGCTGATGCCTTTGACGAAGGTGACGGCCCGGCCGAGGCCGTGGCGTTCGATGGCGTCCACGACTGGCCCCCGAACGGGCTGCGGGCCGACGACCACCAGGTGCGCTTGCTCGTGTTCATGGCGCACCTTGGCGAGCGCCTCGATCAGGAAGATCAAGCCCTTGAGGGGGGCGTCTGCGCTCGCTGTCGTGACGATCCGGCCAGGAACCTCGGGGACGGACCCGTCCGGTGAGAAGAGGCGGGTGTCCGTGCCGAGGGCTACGACGTGGATACGGTCTGTGGGCACATTCATGTCATCGATGATTGCTCGGCGGGAGGCGACCGAGTCGGTGAGGACGGATGAAAGGCGGCGGGCAACCCTCCTCTGCATCGGGTGGTATCCGCAGGAGCGGCGCAATGCCAGCCGCTGCAGCGGACCGTCGGCGACGGCGAGCGCAAGGCGGAGGTCCACGGTGGTCGGATGGTGGATCGTGGTGACCAGAGGCGCGAAGCGGCGGTCGATGCCGAGCAGGCCGTAGCCCACGCTCCCGTTGTCGTGCACCAGGTCGAAGGTGTCGGACGCAGCCGCGCGAGCGGCGAGGTGGCGGCGGGCACGCAAAGTGAAGGCAAGCGGTGCGGGATTGCCACCGGTGCATATGCCGGCGACCTCGATCGCGTCGATCCAGTCGCGGATCTCCCGCAGGCGCGGCGCATGGAAGAACTGGTCGGGCCGACGATACGGGTCGAGGCTGGGCAGCGGGGTGAAACCAATACCCTTCACCTCGTCGAGCACAGGGTAGGGCTGGCCGCTTATGACCTCGATGCTGTGGCCGAGGCGAGCCAGCTCACGTGACAGGTACCGGACATAGACGCCTTCGCCGCCACAGTAAGGGTTGCCCTTGTAGGTGAGAAGTGCGATGCGCAGCGGAGCATCGGCTCCCCGTGGCACGGAAGCTGACCCGGCTGCCCGAGCGTTGATCGCAGACATCGGTTCGTCTCCTTTGTGGCGCGCAGCCGCGCACCCGCGCATGCGGGTACGCGGCGGTGACTTACGGACACCGGCGGCCGGTGCCACTGCCATGGTCGTGGCACCGGCGGATCGGGCACCATCGGTGGTTGTACGGAGAGCGGCGTCCCTGCCGTTTACGTAGAAGCACCGATGGTGCCGACCCGCCTCCGGTCCCGATCCTGAGAGCGGCGCACGCCATCCGAACTGGACTTCCTCATCCTGGACGACCGGAGCGGTCGGCCCGCCCGACCGGCCCACCGTTCCCGGGCTCACCGCCAACTGGCAGGTCCCCTCGTAAGGGGCAGGCCCTGGCACAAGGAAGGAAGCAGCAAAGTGCATGAATCAGGCACCCAGCCCGGCAAGGTATGCGTGATCGGCCTCGGGTACGTGGGGACGTCCCTGGCTGTCACGTTGGCCGCGCGCGGTCGGTACGTGGTGGGCGTCGAGCGCGATCCGGAGATATGTCGGATGCTCCGGCAGAAGACCCCGCACGTGCACGAAGAGGGACTCCAGTTGGAGGAGGCCGTCGACAGCGGGCGGCTGCGCGTTTTCAATTCCATCCCGCGCGACGCCGCGATCGACACATACGTGGTCTGTGTCGGCACAAATGTAGACGCCGAGGGAGGACCCGATCTGACCCAGGTGGAATCCGTTGCCAGGGAAATCTCCGAGGTCGCCAACGACGGCGCCCTCGTGGTCCTGCGCTCCACCGTCCCGGTTGGCACCAGTCGGCGACTACGCGACCGCTGCCTGACGGCCGGGGGCAAGAACCTCGACATCGCCTTCTGCCCCGAGCGGACCGTCCAGGGGCTCGCCGTCCACGAACTGCGCAGCCTTCCTCAGATCGTCGGGGGCGACAGCTCCCGCGCCCGTGCCAGGGCCGCGCGTCTGTTCCATGACCTGACTGACCGAATTGTTGAGGTCGAGGAACTGGAGACGGCAGAAATGGCGAAACTCGCCTGCAACGCCTTCCGGTACACGGTGTTCGCCTTCGCCAACGAACTCGCCCTGCTGTGCGAGAGCGTGGGCGTCAGCATGAGCGAGACCTTGCGGGCCGCCTCCAGCGGCTACGAGCGCGGAGCCATACCCCAGCCCGGGCCCGCTGGAGGATCATGCCTGCCCAAGGACGCCAAGATGCTCGCTGGAGCGTTCGGGGACTTCACCTCATCCGTGTCACCATTGCTGGACAGCGTTTCACGTGTACATGACACCGTGACCTCCCGGGTGAGCGAAGTCATCTTCGCCCATGGGCGGGAACTCACCACCGCCGGCAGGACGGAGATCGCGCTGCTGGGTGTCGCGTTCAAGGGCAACCCGCCGACGGACGACGCGCGCATGTCCCCCTCCGTCGACCTGATCGAACAGCTCCGCGAACGCTTCCCTCAGGCCAGGGTCCGCTCGCACGATCCGCTGGTCGGCGGGGAACGCCAGAGCGACCTGGGCTTCGAGCCCTGTTCCTCCATCGAGGAGGCGGTCAGCGGGGCCCACATCGTCGTCATCGGCACCAACCACAAGGATTACGCTGACCTGTCGCTCCCGGATGTGGTCCGGTACGCCGACACCCGGTGCGTCGTCTACGACGTATGGGCCCTGCACGCCCAAAAGAGCGGGCAGCTGCCGCAGGGCACGACCTACCTCGCGTTCGGCGAGGGTCAGCTCCTCGCAGCTGGCCAATCGGAAGCACACGACGTACAGGATCGGTGGCACACAAATTGACGAAAGTGCTCGTGACCGGTGCGGCGGGGTTCATCGGCGGCTACGTCGTCGAGGAACTCCTGGCCCGCGGCTACACCGTAGTCGGCCTGGACAACCTCTCCAAGTACGGAAGACCCGCCCGCTCCTTGCCAGACCATCCCCGGTACACCCCCGTCATCGGCGACGCCGGGGACCGCGCGCTCTTGACCCAGCTCCTGGACCACTGCGAGCACTTCATCGCGAACGCTGCCTTGATCGGCGGCGTGCGGTACATGGCCGAACTGCCGCTGGACATCCTGGCGGAGAACAACCGGTTGGTGGCCGGTGCGGCCTACGCCGGTATCGAGGCGTACCGTACAGGAGTGCTCCGCAAGGTGACCTACGTCAGCTCGTCGATGGTCTTTGAGAAGGTCGAGGACGGAAAGATCGCGGAGGGCGACGAATTGGAGTTTCCTCCGCCGGCCACCGCGTACGGCTTCCAGAAACTCGCAGTCGAGTACTACGCGAAGGCCGCGTGGGACCAGTACGCCCTGCCCTGGACGATCGTCCGGCCCTTCAACTGCGTCGGCGCCGGCGAACGCCGGACGCCGCACGGCGGCGCCGACCCGGGAGAGCAACGTCCCCTGGTTCAGGGCCATGTCATTCCAGACTTCGCCGAGCGCGCCCTGCGACGCGAGACCCCCTTCCGCATCCTCGGAGACGGGCAGCAGTTCCGCACCTTCACCCACGCCCGCGACATGGCGACCGGAATCGTGCTCGCCATGGAGCAGGAAGCCGCGACGAACGAGGACTTCAACCTCTCCGGCTCCTATGGCTGCACCATCGAAAGCCTCGCGCGACTCGTGTGGGACAAAATCAACCCGAGTATGCCACTGGTCCTGGAGCACGTTCCCAGCTTTCCGAACGATGTGCGGGCGCGGCACCCTTCTGTCGGAAAGGCAGAGCGGCTGCTCGGGTTCACCCCCACCACTCCGCTGGAGGCCATGGTGGACGAAGTCGTCGAATGGGTGCGCCAGGAAGGCGTCGCCGTAGTAACGGCCGCAAAAGCAACGGATATCGCTGCCCTGGGACGATAAGCCCGCCGCGATTGGTCCGTTTACCTGACTGGGTGTGGGCTGGGGCTCTACGGTGTGGCGCACGATGCCTGCGGAGGGCGGGCCTTGGGTTGTGGTGGGGGTTCGGGGTGGCGACCCGTGTGTTCGCGGACAATGAGCTGGAGCGACTGCGCGGCTATCCGTAGATCAGCAAGGAAGAGCTGATCCGGTTCTTCGCGCTGACCCCGGCGGACGTGGGGTTCATCGACCCGGGCCGGGCCGGAGTCCGAAGGCCAGACTGGGGCTGGCGGTCCAGCTTTGCACCCTGCCGTGCCTCGGGGCCGTACCGGACAACGTGGCCTCGGCGCCCCCGGCGGCGGTGGCCCGACCGCCTCCTCCGAAAACACCGTCGCCAGCAGCCCGTCGACACGCCATCCGTCAGCCGACCCGCAGCCCCGCCCTCAGCTCGCTCCACCAGAAGACCATCGCACAATGATCGCTAACCTCGCGCTTTCACGCGGTGGGTTGTCCGATGCTTGATCAAATAAGCGGAGAGTGCTCCTGAACTGCAACGATGGGACTTGTCTAGGGTCCTGTTGGCTGCACGGAAAGAAGCACTCTCCAGGTGAAGAAGCGTATCGGGTGTACCCACGTGTCCGCATCGAGGGCGGCGGCCGGACGGTGGTCTCGCAGGCCGGGGGCGTGCTGCTGGGCGAGACCGTCCGCAAGGCCGGCTTGGACACCGCGATATCAGCGGCGCTGACGCCATGGCGGAAAACTCGGGCGGTGCACGACCCGGGCAAGATCCTTCTGGACGTGGCCCTGGCGGTCGCGCTGGGCGGGGACTGCCTCGCGGATGTCGCCATGCTGCGGGCCGAGCCGGCCGTGTTCGGGCCGGTGGCCTCCGACCCGACGGTCTCCCGCCTCATCGACACCCTCGCAGCCTCCGGGGAGAAGGCCCTGCGGGCCATCCGTGCCGCGCGGGCTGAAGTCCGCCGGCATGTCTGGCGGTTGGCCGGCCGGGAAGCGCCTGATGCGGGCGGGACCGTGACCGTGGACCTCGACGGGGTGCTGGTGATCGCGCACTCGGACAAGGAGGACGCCGCACCCACGTGGCAGCGAACCTACGGCCACCACCCGCTGATGGGGTTCGTCGACCACGGGCCAGGCGGCACGGGTGAACCGGTCGCGGCCCTGCTCAGACCAGGCAACGCGGGCTCGGTGCGACACGAGGTCGCACAGTTTGAGTGGTTGCACCGATTGGAGGTTCGACTGATGTCGAAGGTGTAGATCCGGGCCAGTGTCCAAGGCCCGTCCCCGCTTCGACGTGCGTCACTGGTAACGGTGGGGTGCGGAGCTCGAAGAAGACGCCCAAGGGTTCCCGATCCGTCCGGGGGCCACAGGCAAGGGGAAGACCGGACGGGTGAACGCAAGTGAACCCCTGATGATGCCTCGTCACGTTTGGGCTCCGCCAGACGGAGTCTTCAGCGGAGTGCAGGGACTGGCCGCTGAGAAGCGGCGGGTGCCGGTCGGACAGCGAACCGCCGACCGGGAGGACACCACCGTCCCCGGGGTATAGGGGGCGCCCACCCCGGTCGTATCTCAACTGTGTGGAACGTGGAAACCCCGACGGGGTCCGCTCAGGTGACTGAGCGGTGAGCCGACTGCGAGGAAGGCCCAGCCCCCGGGCGGGAACAGGATGGCCCAAGAAGCGAACGCCGGCAGCTGAAAGGCAGCGGGAAGACGGGGCAACACATTCGGCCCTTCGCCGATCGCCCTGCATAACCGGCCGGATACGGGCACGTGCCCGAACTCGGAAGGGTGCCGACGTGGGTCAGGTGAGTCTGTGGAGACCAGATGCTCGAACACCCCGAACCGAGGGACAAGTTGGACGCCCCGGCTGAGGCTGCGGTGAACGGACCTGAGGACGAGATCACCGACTGGCTGGCCGTCGACTGGCAGCAGGTCGAAGACGACGTACGGCGACTTCGGCAACGCATCTTCACGGCATCGCAGGCAGGGGACCTGAAAAGGGTCCGCAATCTGCAGAAGCTGATGCTCCGCTCCCGCGCCAACACGCTGCTCAGCGTGCGCCGGGTCACGGAGATCAACGCTGGCCGCACGACCGCCGGGATCGACGGGAAGGTGGTGCTGCTGCCCCAGGGCAAGGCCGAACTGGCCGACTGGATGCAGCGATCCGCCGACACGTGGAGGGCCCGGCCGGTCAGGCGGGTGCATATCCCCAAGGCAGGAGGGAAGAAGCAGCGCCCGCTCGGCATCCCGGTGATCGTTGACCGCGCTCTCCAGGCGCGGGCCCTCAACGCGCTGGAACCCGAGTGGGAGGCACGGTTCGAGCCGAAGTCGTACGGCTTTCGGCCCGGCCGTGGCTGCCATGACGCCATCGAGCGGGAACCCCATTTCGTAGAGTCGCGGTGGCTTCAGTCCGTACGACTCCAGCTCGGCCAAGAGATCATCTTTCGACCGGTCCGGACCATCGAGCAGGGGGAACTCCACCCTCCATGGCGCCCAGTTCCGACGGATCGAGTGCATTCTGGGCCGGTCCTTCTTTGTCGGCTCGATGCCGACGTACGCCACAGACGTCTCGGGAGGAGCATGCTCCGTCATCCAGTCCCTGCAGGGAATCTGCTTGAGGTACCTGGTGCAAGGCGCGAAGAGGTTGTTGCCCAGGAACCCGACATCCATGAAAAGTTGCCAGGGATCACGTCCGTCCTCGACGATCACCAAGGGCACCTCGATGAGGGACGTCAGATCGTTTGCGAATCTCCACAGGTCGTCGTCTTCGACCTGTGTATTGGCGATCAAAAGCGTCATTTGTGAAGGCCCGAACCGCTCGGCGACAGAGAGTGCAGCAAGCGCCGAGCCGACTCCGCCACTGAACTGAATGACATGCTGGTCGGGGTCCTGGTACTGAACTGGTGGAGGCGGCAGGCCGGAGGGCTACTGCCACCGGCAGATGATCGACGCGGTGCGCTACCTCGTCGACAACGGCATCAAGTGGCGGGCGATGCCCGCCGACTTCCCGCCCTTTCTGTGGAATCTGGCCTGTCAAGTGGTGTCGAAGTTCGGCCTGGTCGATATGCGTTGGCCGGTTGGGGTGAAGGCCGGGAGACTCATGTGCTGTGAACATGGGGATCTCTGGTTTCGAGCCGTCCTTCCTGATCGGGGTCGATGCGATTCGGCAGGCGCACGGATCACGCCTGGCGAGGCTCGCCGGTAGGCGGCTGACGAGGTTCGCGTTGGTGCGGTTCGCCGAAGACCGGGACTGGTTCGCCGACTGCCCGGTGGTGATGGACTTCGACGGTCTCCAGGTGGAGGTCTGCCACTGGAAGCTCGACGAACTCTCGATCGGCTGGGACACGGTCGACACCGCGGCGACCATCACCGGGTGGGAGTGGTTCGAGCTCACGCCCCAGTGGTCTCACAGCGATGAACGCCTCGAACCGCTCGTCGGCCAGGAATTGTGCGAGGTCACGCTCCTCGAATGGCGGCCAGCAGACCATGACCTGGCGGCTGGAACCGTGGCAGTGGAGTTCGTCTTCGCTGGCGGCTGCCTGCGGATCGTCAACGGCCTCGACGAGAACTGCATCGAGGTCGGTGCGGCCCACCCGGATTACGTCCGACACAGGCTGGGCCGCTGAGTACTACCTCTCCGTCGGGTTCCGGTTGATCTCGATGACCGGCAGCAGGGTGGCCTGAGCTGGGATGCCGATCTGCCGGGGAGTCGGCCCGGCCGGCGTGGGAACGTCGGTGAGTCGTTCCAGCAGCTGGTCGAGTGCGGCTTGCCCGTCGTCCACTGCGGCGCGTTCGTCGTCGGTCAGGGGGATGGTGGCGAGCATCTTCTGCAGGTTCTCCTTCGCCTCCAGGAGCTGGCCCTTGCTGGAGGCCTTCGGGGTGTAGAAGTCGCAGCGTGCGCAGGCCATGCGGTGCTGGCATTGCTCGAAGAAGGTATAGGTGCACCAGCCGTGGCCGAGGTCGTAGTACTGCCAGGGGTCGCCGTTCGCCGCGGCTCCGGAGGCGACGGCGTCGCGGTCGACGAGGACTTCGACGGTGCGGACGTTGCGGGCGAAGTAGCCCGCGTCGTTGTAGGCCTTGGCGAGCGTGTTCGGGGTGATCTTGGCGTAGTGGGCGGTGGCTTCGGGAGTCCGGTGGCCGAGCCATTCCTGCAGCTCGAACAGGGTCATGGGCTCCTTGGCGTTGTAGAGCTGGCTGGCGATGGTCGAGCGGGCCCGGTGGCTGGTGATGTTGCCGTGGACGTCGGCGGTGGGAACGCCGGCCTTGCGGCAGAGCATCGGGATGATCGTGCCGTTGATGTAGTGCTTGGAGACCCGGCGGGCGCGGAAGGCGAACAGGAAGTCCGCGCGCTCGTTGGTCTTCGGGTCGAGGATGGCGGGCTGGTCGGGTCGGACAGCCTGCCAGGCCTCGATCGCCTGCCCTAGGAGCGGGTCGACGGGTTTGGTGAACGCGGTGCCGGTCTTGTGGGTGGGGACGTCGAGCAGGCAGACAGCGTCGCGGGCCAGAACCTCGCCGGAGTCGCCGGGGATAGGCATGCCGTCGTGCTGCCAGCGAATGCAGCCGACGCGGAGCCGGGCGACTTCGTCGCTGCGTTGCCCGGCGAACAGCCAGGTCAGAGTGATGGCCCGGATCAACTCGGCCGGATAGGTGCGGCCATCCGCGGTCGGCAGGTCGCCAGACTCGACGTTCAGCCCGGCCCACAACAGCTTGGCCCAGATGTCGTCCGCGATCACCCGGGGATCCGGACCCATGAGGGCCTGAACGCTGCGGGGCGTCCTCAGCGCGTGGGCAGGGTTGAACCGTTGCGGGATCCACTCCCATTCGTGCAGGTCACGGAAGAACGCGCGGGGCACCTTCAGATAGCCGGACTTGGCCTGCGGCGTCAGCGGCTTGCCGATGCGGCCCTGCGACCGCATGCCCGCCGTCCACTGGGAGTAGTCGCCGACCGTCATGCGGTCGACGGCCGCCACCCAGGACGCGCAGGTTTGGCGGGTGCAGTGCTCCGGCGCGGTGATGTCGGGGTGCTCGGTGGCAAGCCAGCGTCCGATCTTCGCGAGCACGCTCCGATAGCTGCTGCGGACCCTCGGCGTCAGCGTCGAGGTCGCGTGCCAGCGCTCGACCCAGTCCGCCCAGGCTCCTGAGGTGCCCTCGATCGCCGTGGGCCCGGGACCATGCCGGGGACGCGGCGGCGGGTCGGCGTGCCCGAGAGCGGCAACGGCGCGGTGGATCCCGTGCAGGTCGCTGGCCCACTCGCTCTCCTGCATGGCCGCCGTCGCGCGGATCGCGGCCAGAGCTGCGCTGGACAGATCCTCCAGTCGAGGGCTGCGGTTCAGCAGCAGGATCTGGCAGACGGCGGAGACAAGGCGTTCGGGACGACGCTGGTAGCCCCAGTCACCGAGGACCGCGAGGATCTTCCCGACCGCGTCGTCGACCGCGGTCTGGCCGAAGATCCGGTGGGCGAGCGTGGGCCGCTGGAAGCGTCCGACCTGCTCGAACGCGGTGAAGCCGCCGAGGAGGTAGGCGTAGGCAATCACGAACGGGCGCGCGTTCGGGCCGATCTGGCCGCCCCATCGGCGCCGGAACTCGGCCCCGGACCGGTCGATCAGGTCGGCCCAGTCCTGGTCCGACCAGCCCCAGTAGCTGCGGCCGAGTTCACCGCAACGGATCAGGACCAGGCCGGCCGCGTCGCGGGCGAACCGTCTCTGGTTGCCAGTGCCCGGCGCCCACTGGAGGCAGTCCCGGGCGTGGGCCAGCGGCTCGACCAGCCGCTTGGGGGCCGCCTGCGGCGTCAGTCCCAGGCGTCGCAGCTGTTTGATCTCCAGGGCGCCGAGGGCCTTCGCCTCGGCGCCGGTTACCAGGGCTCGCCGGTCGTATCGGGGCAGGTCGAGCGGCCACGGCCAGCTGACAGCCCGCCGCCCGAGCCTGGGTGGTCGTCGCTGTCACTGGCCGTCCACCCCACCCGGGTGGCCGGCACGGGTCAGCATGTCGATGCGCCAGGAGTGGATCTGCTGCATGCCGCGGTTCAGCTTCTCCGCGAGGTCACGTCCGGACAGGTGGATGTAGGTCATGGTCGACTCGGTGTGGCGGTGTCCCGCGAAAGTCGCGATGGCGTGCAGTTCCCAGCCCATCCTGGCCAGGTCGGTAAGGCAGAGGTGACGGGTGGTGTGGGTGGAGAAGCGCGGCAGGTCCGCGGCCAGGGCGACGCGGCGGATCACCTTCGACCAGGTCCACAGGCTCAGCGGCTGCCCGTGGTTGCGGCGCGACTCTGACAAGAACAGCGGGCCGCGGGCCCGGCTAATCGAGGCCCGGTGTGCGAGGTAGCCGGACAGCAGCATGCCAGTGGGCGCGGAGTACGGGACCACGCGCTCGCGGCGGGTCTTCGTCGTCTCCGCCCTGATCCGCAGCGTCCGGTGAGCAGGATCGACGTCGTCGGTCCGCAGCGAGCACAGCTCCTCGCGCCGCAGAGCGGCGTCGTAGGCCAGAGCGAGCATCACCCGGTTCCGTACCGGCTCCTGCCTCACGACGTCCCGCAGGTCGAGCCACTGCTGTTCACTGGGGATCCAGGGCAGCTTCACCAGGCGCGGCACCAGACCGCGCTCGTGGCTGCCGAACTTCCGCCCCGGCGTGTAGCGGCCGCGGCCGACTGGGTTCGACTCCCGAAGTCCCTCCTCGATCAGGTAGTCGTAGAACAGGCGGACCGGCACCAGCCGCTGCTGCAGCGTCGCGTTCGCCAGACCCGCCCCCGAGTACAGGGCGACCACGTTGGCTCCCCGGCGGCTCGGCCGCGTGGACAGGTCCTTCACGAACGCGGCCACGTGCAGCCGGCCCGCTGTCACCGGGTCGACGTCGTCGCGCTCGCAGATCAGCAGGTACTCGGCCAGGCCCCGCGCATAGGCGTCGATCGTCCGCGGAGCCCTCCCAAGGTCCGTCCACACCCGCAGCCACTCGGCCGCCCGCTCATGCCGACCGAGGACCGGCCACTTCTCCTCCAGCACCACCGCGCTGCCCAACACGCCTCCTCAGCCCATGGGGACGCCGCAGGATACGAGATGGCTCCTGCGGCGCGTGATTCCACGTAACTGATAGGCGCACGTGGTACGGGTTCATGGCCCGCTGGGCCGCCTGCGGCGTCGTCGGCCAGATCCGTGACCAGCTCCGCACACGCATCCGCCGCGAGAGGGGCAAGGCGCCCGGAGCCGTCGCCACCGTCATCGACCCCCAGTCGATCAGGGCCGCCGGGACCGTCGGCAAGGACTCCCGCGGCTACGATGCCGGCAAGAGGACATCCGATGCGAAGAACGTGTCAAGCGGCGAGGGCAAGACGGGGTTCTCGCGAGGTCGGGAAGGCTACGGCCTCGTTGAACGGGACACGGTGAGTCAGGCAGTGGTGGAGGCAGCCGATCATCCGGTTGAAGAGGTTCCTCTGAGCGGCCGTGTGCCGGTCTCCGGCCTCACGTCGGCGGTCGTAGTGAGCCCGCGCTCCCTCTGAATGGGCCATCGCTGAGAAGGCCCACATATAGCCGACGCCGGCCAGCCGCTGATTCTTCACCCTGCGGGCCGCGACGAACACGCTCTTGCCGGAGGCCCGGGTGACCGGGGCGGAACCCGCGTACGCCTTCAGACCTCTGGCGTCGGCGAACCGAGTCCGGTCGTCGCCGATCTCGGCCAGAACCCGAGCTCCGCTGAGCGGCCCCAGCCCTGGGAAACTGGTGATGATCTCGGCATCAGCATGTGCCTCGAACGCCTGCACCGCAGCCTCGGCAAGATCATCGGTGCTCGTGCACGCGGCTTCCAACTGCCGCAGCAGCGCAAGCGCCTGGCGCCCCATGGCCTCCTCGACAAGGGGAAGATGGCGCATCTGCGATGCGCGAAGTGCGCTGTGCAGACGCTCGACCTCTCTGTCGATGGTGTTCTTGCGGCCGGCCTTCTTCAGCACGGCCCGCATCTGCGGGCGGGTTAGCTTGGCCGCCTGGAGCGGGGTCGGCGCCGCGGCCAGGAGAGCCCGGGCTATGGGGTGATAGATGCCCTCGCGGCGGTGCCCGACGGCGGCCAGATAGCTGGGGAAGTACTCGCGCAGGTGGGAGGTCAGCTTGTTGCCGGCCTGGGTTCGGTCCCAGACGGCGTCCTGCTGGGCACGGGCAAGGACCGCGACGGCCTGGGCTACCTCCGAGTCGGCGGGAAGCATGCGGTGAGCTGCGGCGTCGGTGCGGAGAATGTTCGCCAGCACCATGGCGTCCAGGTGGTCGGACTTCTTCCGGGAGACCGTGTGACGGTCCCGGTAGCGGCCGGCGGCCATTGGATTGATGGCGTAGACAGGGCGGTCCGTTGCCCGAAGGCAGGCGACTAGAAGCCCGCGGGAGGTCTCGATGGCCACCGGGATGGGGCCCTGCGGACTGTCGTCGTGCTCGGCGAGCATCTGAAGCAGTTGGCCGAGCCCTTCCGCAGAGTCATCGATGCGAGCGCGAGCCAGTAGCGACCCCGTTTCGTCGACGATGGCTATGTCGTGGTGGTCGCTGGCCCAGTCGATGCCGCAGAACGCTCTCACTCGCCTCACGCTTTCTCATCGAACCTGTGTTGTGGCTGGTCACAGCCGTGCAGGGCATGCGTCTCTCTAATGGAAGGGCTCGGTGGCCCGACATCCGATTAGCCGTTCATGACCCCAGCGACCTGCGGGGCCCTCGGTCTTGATCGGAGCTGGTGGCTCCCGAACACGTAAGAGGTAGTCCCCGCAGGGGGCTTGGACCACGATCATCATCGGTGATCAAGTGATCGCTCTCGATGCCGACGGCGAGCGCCAGCACACGTCAGTCTTCTTCGAGGGCTCAAGGCCCGGATCAACGGAGGACGTCGTGCTGACGCCAGCGATCGGCATCGAGAAGGGGTTTCAACGAGCTCAGCTCTCGCCCATTAGATCAACGTCTGCAAGCGCCACCTGGTCGTGGACACCAAGGGCCTGCCGCTGTTCGTCATGGTCACCCCGGCCGACATGACCGACCGCAACGCGGCCAAGGAAGTGCTCTTCCGGCTGCGGCTGATGCACCCCGGGATCATCATCGTCTGGGCCGGCTCTGCCTATGCCGGACAGCTCGCGACCTGGGCCAAGACCTACCTAAACCTGACGATCAAGACCGTCAGCCGCCTGGATCATGCATGCATGGAGGCACGCACGCGACTACGAACGGCTCATCCAACACTCCGAGTCGCTCATCACCTGGGCAGCGATCACCCTCATGAGCAGGCGAATCACCCGCCGAAGCTCCCGCAGAGGCGGCCAGCCAGCATCCCGGGAAGCCCAGCGGGACTGATCGTTTCCAAGGCCGGGGCCATCACCTTGGCCCAGACGCGGCCCCGAGCACCACTCTCCCACCGCCGACGAAGCCTGTCAGCGGATCCAACGCTCAACGGGTTCGCCGCACTCAGAGGTGGTTTGCCGCGTCGATGTATGTCTTGGTGGCGTCGGTGATGAAGTCGCGGCTGCTGTCGAGGCTGAGCGCCTGGGCCTGAAGGTGGTCATGCAGCACGCTGTAATGCTGCACGTCGAAGGGCTTCTCCAGGTAGAGGTCGCTGGTGAACCGCTCCAGATGCACCACCGGTTCCGCGGAGCTGTCGGCGAACCGCAGGATGGAGAACTGTCCTGACAGGCCCGGATGGGCGCCTGCGGTGTAGGGGAGGATCTGCACCGCGATGTGCGGCTCGGCACCGAGTGCGTTCAGGTGCTCCAGCTGTTCCCGCATGACGTCCGGGCCGCCGACGACACGGCGCAGAGCCGATTCGTCCAGGACGACCCACAAGCGCAGCGGGCGGGCCGGGTTGTAGATCCGGTGCTGACGGCGCAGCCGTACCTTCAGGCGCGCGCCGGCCTCTTCGGAGGTGAGCTGGGGAATCGTTTCCCCGATGACCGCGTGGGCGTACGCGGGGGTCTGCAGCAGAGCGGGGATCGCCATGGGTTCGTAGGCATGGAGGGAGGTGGCGTCCGTCTCCAGGGCGATGTAGACGCTCTGGGGGATGTGGCCGTAGGCGTGCCACCAGCCCTGTTGCCCGGATTCCCTGGCCATCTGCATCAGCGAGTCGATGACCTGCTGGTCCGTCACTCCATAGATCGCGCACAGGTCGCGTACGTCGCGGGGGCTGATGGCGCGGTTGCCGTTCTCCAGGTGGCTGATCTTGGGCTGGGAGACCATGAGCCGCTTGGCCACCTCTGCGCCTTTCAGCCCACTGGCCAGGCGAAGCCGGCGAAGCTCGGCTCCCAGACGGCGTTTCCTGACGGTGGGGTT